>JAJPGY010000002.1 GCA_021325555.1 Pseudomonadota bacterium
CCCCGGCGGCGCGGTGACCCTTCCCGCTTCCGCCTGGCGCGGCGGCGGTGAGCCCTCCACCCCCGGCGGCGCGGTGACCCTTCCCGCTTCCGCCTGGCGCGGCGGCGTTGAGCCCTCCACCCCCGGCGGCGCGGGCGTCCCGCCCACATCCTGTGCGAACGGCACGTCCGCACCCGACCGTTGGCTTACGATGTCAACCGGGTAGGAACGCTGCGAAACAACAAGCGGTGCATCCCCACCAGGAGCCGTCTGCCATTGCCCATTCTGTCCGCCATCCGTCTGTCGGGCCGAAGCGGGATAATTTGCCACGTCAGGCCGCTGCCAGCCCAATGGGCATGCCTCCTCGCTGTAGGGGCGCGGCATGCCCCGCCCGCCGTTACTCTCAACCGCCCCCTGATTCTGCTGGTTAACAATCTCCTTGAGCGCCCCTACAGAAACGCCGGAGGCAGCCTCTCTAATATAGGTGCCCGGCGCCTGCTCCTGAATCACGTTTCGCGTCGCCGCTACCTCTTGAAGCACGGAAACCGCGCCGCCTGTTCTGGGAACATCGGTTATCCGTCTCCAATCCCCCGTTTCCCCCTCTCTTTGATACCTGCCGTTGCCCGTCACCAGTTCTTCTCTCCCCTGAGCATCGACAACCCTGCGCGCTGCCACCCGTACGCCGCCAATCTCCGCCGTCACCGGTGTGCCGCTATCACCGACACCCATGGTCGTGGTTGCCGTCCTGTTGAATTCGGCTGCCGCGCTGTTGACGGCGCGTCCGACATTACCGGCGCCGATCCCCTCCTGCCCAACCAGACGAGACTCGGAGTCGGACAGGCTGCTTACCGGAAGCCTGCTGTCACCAGCCTCCGGCGCCCGGAACCGCGTCTCGCCGCCGGACCCATCCGCCAGCGCGCCATCACCCGTGGTACTGCCCGTGAAATATTCAATTTCCGCCATCGTGCGAGCCGCTCCGTAAACCCTGGTGCCGTGAAATTGACAAACGCCTTGCCCCGGGGGATAACCCCTTTGTTCAGGCAAGGCAACAGCCCATCAGATTTACGCTGCCCGATGTCCGGTAAGACATGCTGTATGTGGAAGGGACAGCACCGCCAGGCTTGACGGATTACTGGCAGATTGCTCCCGCAGGAGTGGGTTCCATCCTATCTTCCTGATCGCCGCCGCGTCAATCAGCAATTTCGCGTATATCGCCCGCGAAATTGAATCGCAGCCCCCTGGGGGCGCGGGCGTCCCGCCCGCTTCACCGGGTTTCTCCCTGGGAATACGACCGGCGCTCTAGAGGTCTCCGATGCTCTTGCCGGCGAGGAATTTCTCCGAGTAGTTCCGCCAGTTGTTCGAGACATCATTCTCGGCCAGCTCTTGCACCGCGGACGGCGGCAGGTCGATCCGGATCGTTCGCCGCTTGCCGTCGATGGTGAACTCATGGCGCAGGGCCACATCGTCAAAGATCTCATACGAGACCACCGGACGCCACGTGTCGCCGCTGAGAACCTCCAGTCTGGAACTGAACTGGACGTCTGCCTGCTTGCCTGGCTCGGTCTTGACCAGCCGGACGGTTTCGGCGAGCTTCTCGATCAGCCCGGCCGGCTCTCCCTCAACAGTCCTCTGGCTTCGGCGCTCGGGAACCTCTTCAGGCTTGGAAACGGGCAAAAAGCCAGCGGCCGCCAGAACAGCCCGCGTCACATCCTCATCGTCATCGAACGGATCGCGGCTCTTCCTGACACTGCCGGTGGCGCCGGAATCCCTGGCGACCACGGTGTCGCCGCGGTCACCTTCTTTGGCTTTCGACCGTGGCGCATCCTCCGCTTCCTTCAACGGAGTCGCGCACGCCGGACAGATCGTCGCGCTTAGAGTGGTCAACCGGCCGCACGCTGGGCAGGGCTGGCTCACGATCTCGGTCGCGACTCTGCCGGCGCCCTTGAGCTTGCTTGTAGGCGACGGCGGCGAGATCTTATTCCGCTGCCGGAACTCCTCGACCTCCTCCGGCCCGGGAATCCACAAAGACAATCCGCGTCTGACGCTGGCTGTCGGCACGCCTTTCGAATCGGCCGTGGTCGGCAGATTGTTGACCTCGGCAATGAGCTTCCAGAAATTCACATCGCCCAGCGCAGGATGCTTGATCGCGATTGATTTGAGCGTATCCCCGAGGCGGACCACGTACTTGACGCGCCCCTTCTCATGTTCCTCGACCGGTGAAGCCACGGGACCCAGCGCCTTCTCCACGTTTGCCCGACGCTGATCGTCCGCGACCGTAAGCACTTCGGCGACATACTCCGCCTGCAATTCATTCGCACTGCCGGCGGTGCCCGATTCCACTTCCGCATTATCGCCGGCCTTCACGCCCTCCCACTCGCCGAAGCGGTGGGCAAGCTCCTCTTCGGGCGTCTCGAATTCCTGCTTGCTGGTGTACCCGAATTTCGACGCGCCCCCGAACATGCGCGAGCGATACGCTTTGATGTCAACCTGCGACGGCAGCCAGATAACCATCTTCGGCTGCAGGTCTAGAAGCTTCTTGCCCTTGACGTTCTTGACCGGAATGGCGTCCTTGTTCAGCTCGTAGATGAGCCCGGCGAGCTTAACGTCGCCCAGCTGCCTCGACGCGATCGACTCGAGAGTGTCCTTCTCTCTGACCTTGTACTTGCGCCGGCGGTCGTCGTCCTTCTTCTTGTCCTGCTCGACGACTTTTTCCTCTTCCTTTTCGGCCTGCTCCCTCTGCGCCTTGATCTGCTGCTCGCGCAAGGCGATGAGCGCCAGCTCCTGCAGCCGCCTTTCCTCGGCTTCGTGCTCCGCGCGCTCCTTGTCTTTGGCATCCATGCCCTTCGGCTTCTTGTCCTCGTCGTGCATCTTCTCCGCCGCATCCAGGCGACCCTGCAGCCGTCCCTGCGCGTCGGTCATACCAACGCTGTCCTCGCGCGCCTTGGCGCTGGCAGCCTGGCTGCCGGCAGCCAGCTCCATCGCTTTCTGGATCATCGGATCGACGTGACCGCCCGTCTCCCTGCCCGCCCCTTCCAGCTTGCCGGCCGCCTCGACCTTGCCGGCTCCCAGCTCGCCGCGCCCCTCGGCAGCAAGACCGCGCTGTATTGTGGCGATTGCGCCTTGATTGAGCAGGCGGTCGACCAGGGAACGGAACGCCTCTTCCTGTCCGGGCGGCAGCTTGACCGTGAAAGCGCCCGGCTCGGCCTTCGTCCCGGCAAGCGCCAGATCGCGCCCAAGGATGTCCTTGAGCGTAAGCGCGCCTTTGCCCGGCTCGAGACCCATTTCCTTGTTGAAGTCTCGCAGGATGCCGTTCAATTCCCTCAGGGCGGCAAGGGACGTAACCTGCGGCTCGCCGGCTTTGTCGGTCGTCATCCTGTTGGAGGTGAGGAACTCGGCCAGCCTGTCAGCCGCGGAACGCTGCAACCCTTGCGGATCGAGACCGATGATGCGGCTGCGGTCGCCCGCGTCGCGCCCCGCATCCAGAGCGTTCCGGAGCCCGATGAGAAGCGGATCGTCCAGCTTCAACAGTGAGCCGGTCCTGTCGGCGGTTTGCCCGGCGAGAAGCTGCCGCAGGGCATCGAGCCTGTCCGGGCTGAGGCTGCTCAGGTAGTCCTGCAGGCGGGCGCAGCCCTTGTCGTCCAGACCGAGCGCCCGGCCGTCGAGCGGCTTGCCGTTCTGGAAGTCCGCAAGCATCGCAAGAACGTTCTGGCGCACCTGGGGATCGCCAAGGTTGGTGCCGACGGCCCTGGTGGCATCGGCGATGGCATTGCGAGCGAGCGCCCCGGCATCCGGTATGCCGCTCGGGCCCTGGTCCCCGGGCTGCCCGGGGATCCGCCCGCCCTTTCCGGCGAGCGTTTGATCGCCGGACTGACCGGGTATTTGCCCACCCTTGCCGGCGAGCGTTTGATCGCCAGGTTGCCCCGCCAGTTGCAGGGCTTTGGCGGTCAACTGATCGCCGCCCTGCCCCGGCGTCATTCCGCCTTTGCCTTGCAAGCTCACGTCTCCCGGCTGACCAGGCTGTCCCGGCTGGCCGGGTTGCCCGGGTTGCGCTAACTGCCCGGGCTTGACCGGCTGACCGACCGTGCTGGCAGCGGCGGCGGTAGTCTGGTCGCCCTGGGCGCCCGGTATGGTTTGTCCAGGCTGGGCAATCTGCCCGGGCTGGGCAATCTGCCCGGGTTTGACAGGCTGACCGACCGTGCTGGCGGCGGTGGCGGTAGTCTGGTCGCCCTGAGCGCCGGCGACGGTCTGTCCGGGCTGGGCAATCTGTCCGGGTTTAGGCGGTTGGGCTACGGTGTTCGCGGCGGTCGTCTGGTCGCCTTGACCCGTCTGCGTGACCCTGGTTCCATCCGGTCTGAAGGCACCACTCCCGCCCGGCGCCCCGGCCCCACCGATGTTGGTAGCTGTTGTCCCATCCGACTGCTGTCGCTGGCCAGCCGGACCCTGTGGCCCGCCCGGCGCGAACGTTCCGGCTTGTACTGGTGCCGTCGTTGGGGTCACTCCCCTGTCGCCGGTGACGCGAACATCTCCGCCCGGCGACGGGTTGCCGCCACCTGCCGGGCCGCCCGGAGTGGCAACCGGCATTCCCTGGGCGCCTGCTCTCGGCGGGGTCGGACTTGGCGGAACCTCCGGGCTCCCGCCGGCTGGTGCCGGTCCGCCTTTCCCCTTGGGCGGGCTGATATCTATGCCGGAACCTCCTCCGCCGACGCCACCGCCCGGGTTGACGATTACCGACGGCGAAGGCGGCGTGGGAGTCGAGACCTCTCTGGGCGGGGTACCGCCGGGAGTCGGACCTGCGGGACTGGTAAGCGGCTTCCCTGCCTGCGTGGTCTGGCTCTGCTGGATTGCCGCTCCGTCCGCACCCACCGGCTTGGTGGAATTGCTGGACGGGCTCAGTGTCACATCCGTCCGCACCGACGGCGTGGACGACGGCTGCAACTGCGCTTCCGTGCGCGTGACCTCCGTCTTGAACGCCTGCAGCGTGGCCTGACCGTTTACCGGGTCGGCTTTCGCCATCTGGGCAACGTTGACCACAAAATTGTTCGCGTCAGCCCGGCTCATCCCGCTCGCGCGCAGATCGTTCACCATCTGCTGCTGCTGCTCGGGCGTCGCTGAGCTAAACTGGTGGTACCACTCCTGCACGTTCGGAACCTTCCCGGCGACGCTGTCCGACCCGCCTCCTGGCGTGCCGCCCGGCGTCTGGGTTGACGTTATCGCGCCATCGCCGGCGTATCCCCCGCGCCCCCCTCCAGTGCCGCCACCTGCCGAACCGTCGCCGCCGACGGCAAAGCCGCCGCTCCCGGGCGCCCCATACGCCCCCTGCCCGCCCACGTCTCCGCCGCTCCCCGCCACCTGCAGCCGCCCCGTCTGCGGATTAACCTCCATCGGGTATGTCTGCCCTTGCATGGTGGTCATCTGTAGCTGACCCGAATCCGGGTTGGCAGTCACCACACCCTGCATCATCGTCCCATCCGGCGCCGTGCCCATATAGGTCATCGGCTGCTGAATGCCCGTCGCCTGCTGCACCGACGCCCAATACTGATACGCCTGAGTCTGTGCCGCTGCATAGTTCTCCGGCACGTTGTTGAAAGGACTTTGTGACGGAGGAAACCATTCGGTCGGAGCACTGGTCGGACGGTCCGCCGCACCCGCGTTCGTCATATGGTAATAATCCATCTGCGTCACAGGCTGCTGCGGCGCCGCCATCTGCGATTGCAGGTCCTGCGTCAACGCGCTGAAATTTGGCGGCGATTGGCTCGATTGTGGCGGGGGAGCTTCGTACGTTTGCTGAGCTAGAGTAATATTGCCCGAGGCAGGCACCCCACCGCTCGCTGGCTGCAACAACTGCGTATCGTTGCTATTTCCTTGGAGCAGACGCTGCTTATTCGAATCTGGCTGCGGAGTTGGTTTATCCCCATCATTGGATTGAAATCCCATAGACTAATTTCCCTTACTACGATCTTAGATTGGCAAAAGGTTAACCGCATACTGGCAAGCAAGCTGTTGCGCGCTATTTGGTTCTTTCGCTTAGAATCATTAGGATGTCTTTCTTGTCTTGAGGCGGTGGATCGAGTGCAAGTGCCTTCGAGAAAACAATTTTCGCTTCTTGGGCCCTGCCGACCTGCAATAGCAAATAGCCCAAGTTGTTCCAAACCTCCCAGGCAGACGGATTCAGGCCCGCCGCCCTTCTGTATTCGCTTTCAGCTTCCTTAAATTCCTTCCGGGTAACGTATGTATTCGCCAAATTGTAAGAGTACTGATAGTCGAAAGGGTAAATTCTGATGGCCTCTTTGTATTTTGAGATTGCCCCGGTAAGGTCACCCGCCTTAGCCAGGTGGTTGCCCTCGTTGTAAAGTAAGTTCGCACGCAGCCACGTCTGGTAGTCACCTTTTCCTGGAAATTGCCCGCCCAGCTCCGATGGGCAAGCAGTCGCCCACATCCCCAAAACCAAAAACATTAGTAAAACAGGCAACAGACGCATCCGGTCCTTAACCTGCACTCGCAAAACCCCGGAAAGGGGACGGGCAGAATAATACGCCGCTAATGCCCGCTTGTCAACACATATCTTGTGTCTCATCGTCCACGCTCGTGAGGGTCCTACCTCCTAAAGTTCTACCCCAAAAAGCTCAATGTTAGACACGGATCCGCGAACACAGGCGGGCCCCCTTCGCCCAGGTTTTTGCCATCCGGACAGGCGAGGCATGCCTCGCCCGCCTACGGCCGGGACAACCGGGGCGGGCCCCGTGAATCCGCAGAACCACAACTGTCGCGATGAGTGCACGGCCGTAGGGGCGGGGCATGCCCCGCCCGCCTCTTTGGACAGCGATTGAACTTTTTGCGTCCGGCGAACGTCATTCGTATTGTGATGCCCGACGAACATGCCACCGACCAAACGAAGAAGCTCCCAAATCGCCGCTCGGTCCGTTTGACCGGGCATGACTATGGACAAGCTGGCTTCTATTTCGTCACCATCTGTGCGGCGGACAAGCGTTGCATTTTCGGACGCGTTGAACGCGATCGCGTGCAACTATCGGCGATTGGGGAAATCATAGACCGTTGCTTGACTAACATTCCAATGCACATGCCTGGCGTTAACATCGACACTTATGTGATTATGCCGAATCACATTCACGCGATAATCCAGATCGTCGAACCTAACGCACCCACCTCCTTGTCCTCGATCATCGGATCGTTCAAGTCAGCATCTACCAAAGCTGTGCATCGCAACCTTGATGCACCAGCACTCATGGTCTGGCAGCGTGGGTTCTTCGAGCATATTATTCGGACAGAGAAAGCGCTGTTTCAGATAAGACAATACATAGTCGATAACCCGATCCAGTGGCATGTGCACCGGCTGAATCCGCAATTTGAAACGACCGGCTAACCAACACGGGCGAGGCATGCCTCGCCCCTACGACCGGGATGGCCGCGACGACCGGGACGGCCGCGACAACCGGGACAACCGGGACAACCGGGACAACCGGGACAACCGGGACAACCGGGACAACCGGGACAACCGGGACAACCGGGACGGCCGCGACAACCGGGACAACCGGGACAACCGGGGCGGGCCCCGTGAATCCGCAGAACCACAACTGTCGCGATGAGTGCACGGCCGTAGGGGCGGGGCATGCCCCGCCCGCCTCTTTCGACACCGATTGAACTTTTTGCGTCCGGCGAGCGTCATTCGTATTGTGATGCCCGACGAACATGCCACCGACCAAACGAAGAAGCTCCCGAATCGCCGCTCGGTGCGTCTGTCCGGGCATGACTGTGGACAAGCTGTTTGACTGTACCGTCGCAAAATGCACGGACTGAAACGTTTACACTTCAGGCGCGGGTGCGCGAAAGGAGTTCACGAGCTTTCTTTGCTCTGGTCACGGCCTCGTCGACGGTCCGGCAGCATGCCGTCAAGTGACCCATCTTGCGGCCAGGCCGTGCCGTCCTCTTACCGTAGAGGTGGAGATAAACATGCGGCACAGCAAGAGCAGCGGCCCAGTCGGGCTCTCCATGCTCCCAGAGATCGCCCATCAAATTCACCATCGCGGCGCAACTGTGGTTACTGGTTGTTCCCAAGGGCAACCCGCAAATCGCCCTTACCAGTTGTTCAAACTGGCTGGTTGGACATCCTTCCATGCTGTAGTGTCCGGAGTTGTGCGGGCGCGGCGCAAGCTCGTTCATCAGCAACTTCTCGTCTTGCATCACGAAAAATTCAACGCACAACAAGCCTATGACATCCAGCGCATCCATCAGCGATCTCGTCAATGCGATCGCCTCGTTTGCAAGCGCATCCGAAATTTGCCCGGGTACGATGGAGACATCCAAGATGTGATTTTTGTGCTGGTTTTCAATCGGTCCATAAGCAGCGAACTCCCCGGCTGGGCTGCGCGCGCCAATTACTGACACCTCCTTCTCAAACGGCACAAATTTTTCCAGAATGGCCTCGGCTTCGCCAAGCGACACCCAGGCCTGTTCAGTCTCAACCGCAGCCTCAATCACACGTTGTCCCTTACCGTCATAACCAAAGCCGACCGATTTCAATACTGCCGGTATTCCAAATTGTTCGATCTGAATCCCTTCGAAAGAATTGACTGCCTTGAAAGGTACTACCGGATACCCGTTTGCGGAAAGGAAAGTCTTTTCTCTCAGCCTGTTTTGAGCCGTATGAAGCACCATCGCTCCGGGACGCACGTGAGTAAATTCCTCGACCACGCGCAGAGCTTCTACCGGGATGTTCTCGAACTCAATTGTGACGACTTGCGCTTCCTTTGCAAAAAGCTTGAGGCGATTTGTATCATCAAAGGAGCCATGATACGTGGAAGCACAAACTGAGCTGACTGGTGAGTCAGGCTCATCCGTGTAGGCGATAACCCGATAACCCATGCTGGCTGCAGCCAGCGCGAACATACGGCCGAGCTGTCCTCCGCCCAGAACTCCGAGCGTCGCTCCAGGAAGGATTGGGCTCGTCAAGGCAGCG
This sequence comes from Pseudomonadota bacterium, assembly GCA_021325555.1. Taxonomy (GTDB): domain Bacteria; phylum Cyanobacteriota; class Vampirovibrionia; order Obscuribacterales; family Obscuribacteraceae; genus JAJPGY01. Next base: position 8,954 of record JAJPGY010000002.1, read on the forward strand.
TCTCCTGCAGCACGTTGTCCGATTGTTTCTGGCGATACTGCCTGAGTTTCTCCCGCAGCTCCGGACGGTGATTCGACAGAATCGCAATCGCCAGCAAAGCCGCATTTATAGCGCCGGCCCGTCCGATTGCGAGTGTTCCGGTCGGTATACCCGCCGGCATCTGCACAATCGAGAGAAGCGAGTCAATTCCCCTCAATGCATGGCTCTCCACGGGCACACCCAACACCGGTACCAGCGTGTGAGCTGATATCATGCCTGGCAAATGAGCTGCTCCACCGGCACCGGCGATGATAACCTCCAATCCTTGCTCCTCGCACCTGCTCGCAAATTCAGCCATGAGTACCGGTGTTCTATGTGCAGACACGATTTTGCAGACATGAGGAACTTCAAAGTCGGCTAAAATCTCCGCAGCATGCCTCATCGTTTCCCAATCGGACTTGCTGCCCATCACCACTGCCACCAGCTTTTTCTCAGCGCTCATGTCTCACCTCATTTGTGCGTCTGCGAGGAAGCAGCTCTGCTCAGGCGGTCGCGGATAGCCAGCCATTCTGTGCCCGGCGGCACCTGTTCAACAAGAATGGCTGCGCTGCCCGACTGATCCAGCTTGCGCAAATTGTTATATAAGTGCCGGGCATACATCCGGGGGTCGTTTGTCGCGACAATCCATAACTTTGTCTGCTCCACTGGTTCCTGAAACGACAACACGCCGACAGGTCCTTCAATGGCAGCAAGCTCGGCCCTTAGATTGTTTCCTTCGACTATACGCAGTGGCGTTGTTGGTGCATAATGTGCCGGCAAGCCGCCCGGCGCTCGCATTTGTGCTTCAGCAATAGCACCATTGGTGGTATCCTTAGAGAGTGCCGCGTGACCCACCACGGATTCGATCTGCGCAAGCAGGATCATTCCCGGTCGCAGTACCCTTATGGAGGAACCACTGCAATCGACAATAGTGGACTCGATGCCGATATCGCACGGGCCTCCGTCCAGTACGCAAGAAATTTCGTTGCCGAATTCAGCAATCACGTCATCAGCAGTGGTTGGGCTGATTCTACCAAACCTGTTAGCTGATGGGGCGGCTACACCTTTGCCGAACTCTTTGAGCAGGGCAAGCGCCAGCGGGTGATTCGGTACGCGCAGCCCTATTGTGTCCTGCCCGCCGGTGACCTGCCTGAGCACGTGCGAAGCCGCCGGCAAGATCAAGGTGAGAGGACCAGGCCAGAAGCGCTCCGCCAGCGCAAGGGCAGCGTCAGGCACTCGTTCCGCCCAGTGGCGAATTTCATCCGCTCCAGCTAGATGGACGATTACCGGATGATTGTGTGGTCGCCCCTTCACCCTGTAAAGCAACTTCAACGCATCGACATTGGTTGCATCTGCTCCCAGTCCGTAGACCGTCTCCGTTGGAAAGGCTACCAGGCGGCCCTCTCTAAGAACTTTCGCAGCGCGCATAATTAGGGACCTTTCCGGAGGATTCATTTGCATGTCAGAAGTTGAGAGCATCTCCTGCACGAATTCTATCTGGTAAACCTCATCATTTGAGATGGATTGAGCTAGAGGTCTACCCTTTGCAAACATTAGCATATCAATCCATCGTGCAATCCCAATACTGCCTGCGCGGAACCGGCGATTTCCTTCAGCAGGCGCCGGTTTACATCGGCTGTCCATGGAATTGACAAAACCACTGCAACGAGCTCTCAGGCGCGATTGTCAGCATTCACTGCACAACACGCTATTCATTGCGCTTCTCGCAGGCACTACAAGCCTGCTGCCAATTGGGCTAGATTCCTCAACGTCAATCCATCCCTCGTTGGCTCGATAAAGATAGAGCTTCTTGTCGCTCTCGTGATCGATCGCCAGCAGGCGAATCCATTCGTTATCGCAAAGTTGCTTCAGAATTGGCTGCCGGTCGAGGATTTCCAGGATACGTTGCCGCGGCGCTTCAATAGCGACGAATAACCTTAAAGGCTCGTGATACGTCCGATCGCCGTTGCTCACCGATTGCCATGGAAGGCCAGTCCGTAAGTCGCTCTGAGGACCAGACATTATGCCGAGACGCCCAACCACGTTGTGGTATATCTTACTACCACTTCCATAGATTTCCGGATCGGTTGCCGAGAAGTAGTATTGGGCATTGATCCATTGTCCGACGACCATTGGGCCCGTCAAAATGCCCTCAAGCAGAGCGCCCGTCGGATCAAGCCGGTAATCGTGAGAGTTGAGAAAGGCTCTGCCCTCAAGGTTGAGATCGCGAGTCAGCTCCCGCCTGCCAATAATGAATGACGCGTTACCAGACAGTCCCCATTCCGGGCGGGTTTCGCTCCAATCACCCGCCCTGCGGCGGACCTCCTGCGCTACGCGGGCAGGTGACGGGTCTGTGCCGACCCCAGGCAGTCGAATGCACCGCTCGCGGTTGTTCCGAACAGCTGCCACTTGCAGGTCTGCCTTCAACTGCTCGATATCCTGGCGATGGCTGTCTGGGACATCTTCGAGATCGAACAAGGTTACCGCATCGGTCGTAGTGTTGTGCACGGCGGCAATAAAATGGGTGTCTTCAGGAATGACAATGCCATTCTTTGCGACATGCTCGCGAACCTGCGGCTTGTTGGCTATGGTGGCGAAAAGACGAGCGTTGGGCTCGCCAGAATTGCCCCCACACGCGCCGCAGTTGAGGGCCGCCTCGTATGGATTGTTGTCCGAGATGCTGGTGTGTCCGCACACCACCACCAGCCGGCCGAAATTCCTTGTCAGTCCCGCCATTCGGAGAACTGTCTCGACACTGGTGTTCTGCTCTTCGGCAGTCAGGCCAAGACCGGCGCTGTTCCTATCGCTGGTCATCCTCGTGGCCAGGGGCGCGACAACTGCGTTTTGAAGCTTTTCACGCCATCTACGATAAGTCCCGGGAAACAGTGTGCGTTCGACCATCTGCAGGCCGAAGAACCACCCGAGCGCCTCGACCATGATGTACGGCGTTAGCACATGACTCTTCAAGTCGTGGAGCATTTCGTGAAGCATGTGCACAAAGTTCTTGCGTGCATCATGTATGGACTGTCGCTCCTTTTGTCCCTCTCTCACCACTTCGTGGACAGTGTACCTCGGCTCAACAATAGCGGGGCACTGATCCGTTTCGTGATGCTGGTCTACTGCGCGACAGCGCATTGGGATTCCGAAGAAACCTGCGAAGCCCAGTGTTTCATAGTTTCCGACTGCCTCAAGGTTACGCCGGAACGGTTCCGACCGTACATCAATGCAAAACATAACCTGAGCCAGAGGGCGATTTACTTGGATGCTGCCAAAATCTGGCTGGGAGATGGCGGTCCGAAGCTTGTGGACCAAATCTTCCTGATATCCCGCTTCGTAGGCATCGAGCCATACAGGCCCGTGTTCGGACTCCGGAAAATCGTCCAGCCAATCTAAGAGCCGTTGCAGTTGATCGACATCGGCAGCTTCGAGATTTTTCTGCGAAACTTGAAGAGCGTCCGCCAGCCTCTTGAGTCGCCAGGCCGCTGCAAGGCACGCGTTGTCTCCGGCACTACAAGTAGCATCCTTTTTGTCGCGCACACATGACACAATCGCCTTGAGCTTACCTTCAATGCCAAGCTCCGCTCGACAAGTTTGATCGACGAGCTCGCGTTCGTAAAACATCCGCACCGCAAGGTACTCAACTAAATCTATCGGATGCGCCACCTGCCATTTGTAGTTTCTCTGCTCGGAGCGCCAATTGATGAAGCTTGCCCAGCCGTACAAGGCGGTCAACTGAAGAGAAAGATAGTCCTGAGTGAATTCCGGCGGAATACCGAGCGCGTCGAGATGGGTCAGGAGAGCTTCCTCCGCCGCTGCCGGCAGGGCCTTAATCTTCCTGCCGCTGTTAGCGATTCCGCAGGGCGACCATTCGTAGACCGCCAGGGATTTCCAGGCGGCATAAAACCCTTTCTCCCTGTCCGGCATGGGCCAGGCGGCATGGCCCTCATCCAGAAAGGCTTCACACCATTTGATGAGTTCGCGATCAATCTGCCAGCCAAGCTGCGTATAAAACGTCTGGTCGCACCAGGCGGAAAGGGTTAGATCTCTGCCAATCTCACGCACATCATCACGCGGTTCAATTCTGCTCTTCAACCGCCTCGCCAGCGCATGGATCGCAGCGCTGGTCGGTGTACGCTTGACGAGGGCTGAGATTGTCTCCTCGGAAGGTGCGGTGATCCCTTCCAACAGGTGGGCCAGAACGACATCGAAGTGGCTGACGGTTCGTCCGGCAAGCTCCACTTCCTTGTCTTGCGCGAACGATCGAATCGCTGCTTCAAGATGCTGAAACTTAATCCGTCCAGACTTTACAAGCTGCCTGTACATTTCATTCGGCAGATAGCCGCGACCTCCAACGAAGCGCCGGGCAACTCGCACTGCACTTTGGAAAGGCAGCGTCTCCAGGTCGCGCATTGGATTGTTATAAACAAATGTCGTCATCGGCCAGTTGCGGGCGATCACCACGCTGGCGCGACGCACCAACTCCCGAAGCTCTTTCGCTTTTACTGAATCCATCGAGTTGCCTCGCTTGCCCAGGTCACCTTGGAAATGCCTGCGCTCAACCAGCCTTGTGAGATGCCGCTCGGAATGACGAGCAGAACAATTACGATTACGAATGCTGCAATTTCAAGTGGCCGAAGATCCTCGTAGTGAAGATCGCTCCGGTACGGCCCGAAAAGAAGCTGCTGCATAAGCCTGAACAGGTACCAGGAAGCGGCAAACCAGGTGGCCACCATTGCTGCGAGGCCAATCGAGATACCTGTTGGGCCGCTGAGCAAGATTCCCAGGTAACCAAAGAAAAGACCAAATGGCGGCAGTCCCGCAGCTGCCATCACCAGCAGGGTTACGCACAGAGCGAAACGCGGCATTGGTTGAAAGAGCCCACCGATGCGGTTCAAATCCAGTTCGCCATAGCGGACGCAGATCCGATCCCACGCCAGAGACAGTCCGGCCCAGGCCAGCGTCACTGTCCAGCCACACAAAATGGCGGGTACACTGAGCTTACCGGCCTGCGCGAAATGCCACCAAAGTATGGAGTACAGCGCCAGCCCCCCATACGCTAACAACTGAGAAACTCGAACCTGCACGAGCGCCTTGACTGATCCCCACAAAGCACCAAAGACAGCCAGGACACTGATGACTGAGAAAAGCCCCTTCGGGATATCCGGCAGCAACCAGATCATCGCGCACATTCCCATCATCGGAAGCAACACACCTAGAGCTGTCGCCAATGCCCTCGGCAGCCGCGTCAGCGCGGCTACATAGACGGCATGGAGCGGGAACAGGGGAATAAGCAAACCCGAGAGCAACAATTTCACGAAAGCCTTCGAAGGCACTCCCGATAGCCACGACGTTTGTCCCAACGCCATGGACAAGCTGAGCACTGCAATAATCGTGAACAGGACCTGCGACTGATCGGCGACTCGTCCGGCCCTCTTGAGGGTGCCTAACAGCCTCAGGGCAATCCCGTCCAGATAGAGGCGGTTCAGGAAGAAAAGATACGCATTGACTTTCAGCCATACCGGCCAGGGTGCGCGTTGGCCGTTGCGCTGGCGGTACACCGAGAAGAACCAACCGACAACGATTGACAAGACGAGCAATGCTGCCAGTGTAAGGAATTGACCATCCGGCAGCGCCGCGGCCTGGAAGTACGCCGCTACGACGCTCCGGTCCGGGATCAGAAAATGCGTAAACTGCTCGGCGGCAAAGAAATAAGCCGTCGCCACCAACGCAACCACGACTAACATGCCGCCTTTCGTGAGCAAAGCCCTATTCAGCCGGAAGAGTGTGAGCATCGCCTGTGACGCGGTCACCCAACTAAAGAGGAGTAGTATCAACAACCCCTGGTTAGTCAACAACGAAATTCCAAGCGCATAGTGTGCCCCGGCGGTGATAACCAGCGGGACAAGGAACGACAGCACGAAGGCCGCAGCCCACCCAAGCATGCCTGGCGCCGGCTCCATCGAAGCGTCCATTGGTTGCTTGGGATGCAGACGAGCTTCATGAATTCCCTTGCCGCAGTTGAGAAAGACGTCGGCCTTGAACAGGCCGTGCGCGATGAGGTGAAACACGGCCAGTGAGAACGCCCCGAGCCCGCACTCCATGATCATGTAGCCCATCTGCCCGATGGTCGAGTACCCGAGCGTCTTTTTGATGTCGTTTTGCACCAACATCATGCACGTGCCCAATATTGCGGTGGACAGCCCGATCAGCAGAACAACGTGCAGCGTCGTGGGGCTGAGAGCATACAGCGGAGCCAGCCGATTCAACAGAAAGCCTCCGGCATTGATGATGCCTGCGTGCAGCAGCGCATGGATAGGCGTCGGAGCAAAGAGCGAATCCGGCAACCACATGTGCAGCGGAAACTGGGCTGATTTGCTCATTGCACCGATGAAAATCAATAACGTGACTGCCGTTGCGCCCGTTACGCCCAAGCCGGTGCCGAACAACGCAAGCCGCGTCTGATCGGCGGCGGCCCGCTCAAACAGGTGTGCGAATTGGACGGTTCCATAGAGGTGATAGGCAAGGGCGATGCCAGCAAGGAATGCGCAGTCTCCGGCCCGCAGCATGATAAAGGTGCGAAAAGAGCTTTGCGCCGTGGGGACATGGGCATAGTTGTGCGACAGCAAGCAGAGGAACCAGCTCAAGAGTTGCCATGAAATAAAGAGCATCAAAAGATCGCTACTCGACACCATGAACAGAAGTGTTGAAATCGATAGCGCCAAAAGCGTCTGATATCGGCGTTGTCCGCCGTCTTGCTGCAGATACCGCGTCGAATAGCGATAGAGCAGTGCGCCGAATCCGGAGATGACCACCATCATTACTGCGGCCAGGCGGTCGATGGATAGCTCCACCACGGGCAGGATTTTCCAGGGCGCAGCAAATAGAACAAACCGGGTTGGTTCCTGGCTGTGAATCGCTTGCCAGAGCATCACGACGGAAGTTGCCAAACCTGCAAGAAGTATCCAAAAGCCGATCTGGTAGTTCCTGTAGCTTAAATAGCGGCGGGGAACCGCCGTGAGGAGTGCCGCTATTAGCGGCGCCAGTGGAACAAGCACCGGGTAAAGGCTAGACGTCATTTCTTCACCACCATGAACGCTCTTTGTTCTGGATCAAAGACTTCCAGCTGCCTTATCGTTGCGTCGTAAAACCAGCCGTGAATGCACAGTCTTCCACTCGCGGTTAGCGGTGCGACAACCGGATCCGCAAGCATTTTTTTAAGTTCGTTGAGAACGTTGTATTGACCGACTGTTTTCCAGACTGCTTCACTGTCTGACTGAAGAGCACCTTCATACAACCGCCGTCGCTCTTCTTTGTCAGTACTCAAGCATTGTTCTGATTTTGCTAGGAACTTCGTGTATTCACAGTCTGAATGTCCATACACAACAACATTCTCAATCCTCGCCCGTACAAGGGTTTCGACCACGCCAGCAGTATCAAAATGATGTCCAAAATTTTGGAATAAGAATAGTTGGACGTTTGGGGAACTGCAAACGAACGGTACCCATGCCCCCATGTCTGAACATGCAACAACAGCGGCAGTTTTTATAGAACCTGAGAGCAAGCCATCCGACAGCTGTACGTCATCAAGGTAAGTTATACCGGCGGATTCGGAGATTTGATGCGCAATACCACAAATGGTATTAGCTGAATTTGACACTGTTTGCCTGCTCCTCATGAACGTGATTCCGTTTTTCGTTCGCGCATTATTTGTGCTCATATGCATATCTTTGCATACGAATATATTAGCATATTGGGATGAATTCCGTATCTTATGCCCTTACCGGAATTTAAGGGGGATCACACCTGGCTGCTGCCGGCTGATGGCTAATAAATCTGCAAATATGCTAACCTTTGCATAGGAGGATGCGTATATGACCCATAGGGTTGTTATAAGCACAGAACTTGCAAAACTGTTTTCGGTGTTATCCAACCCGAACCGCGTTCGCATTGTCGAAGAGCTAAGGCACGGCGAGCTATCCGTAAACGATCTTCAGGAACTTCTGGGAATAACTCATGCGGCTGTTTCACAACAGCTCGCCGTCCTTCGAACAAATCGCATCGTTGTTGAACGAAGAGAAGGACGAAACGTCTTCTATCATCTTAGAAATCCGGAGCTTGCGGCATGGGTATTGGCTGGACTTGAGTTCATCTCTCCAGATGACCAGGAAATTCAGTACATGATGACAGCTATCGAGAAAGTCAAACAGACCTGGGCTTGAAATGCCATATGCGACGCCTGATTCTCCGGCGGCTATGTCATTTACCTCTAGCATCGCGCCACGGCGCGAAATTTGCCCCCTGGCTCAAAAGGGTGACATCAGGAAAGCGTTCTATTTAAAGTGCTTTCCGGCGGTGCGGCTGACTGTGTTGCCAAACTGGTAGACACCGCGGACGCTGGCGGTCAGGATATCCGATATCGGTTGAGAAATAGTGTGCGTTAAGTCGCCAAGGAAGGAGAGGTCGGAGGTGAGGGCGGCACCGAAGTTTTGGACGGCCTGGGAGGGTCGGTCTTGAAGTAAGGACTCGATCGCGTCGCCGCGGTGGGTAAAGGAACGGCCGAGGTCCTTCAGGGTATGCGTGAAATCGTTGGCGTAGGGCTGAGGGCCGGCGATCATTATGTCGGAGAAGTAGCGGGAAAAGGTGGAAAACTTCATGCTGATCTGTCCGTCCGGCAGCTCCTTGACCGGGCACGCGCGGCGCTCCTCGGCGCTTACCGTGGTCAGTCCGGCGTTTCCCCAGGGGTTTCGCACGACCACGGTGTCGGTACCGCGATCAAAGCTGAGGACGGTGTAGCCATGTCCACCCACCATCTGACCCGGCTCGTGGCCAAGGAAGAAACGCGACCCTTCATAGCTTGCGTTGGCCACGACCGGCTCTCCTTGCGCGAGAGCCTTTGCCAGGTCTTCGGCTACGTTGTCCATCGAGGTGGCGCCGGCGGTAACCTGCCCTGAACCGGCGTCGGTCCAGGCGAACTGGTCGATTGTCACGTTCTTGCCCGTAAGCAGGGAAAGCCCCAGCTTCGCTCCGGCGCCTGGCGCGTATTTGGGAACCCCATGATCACTCCGGTAGCCGGGCTCGGCAGGAAACTCACCATCATTGAGGTATTTCAAGTACGCACATTCGACGACGTTCGCCCACTTAGCCGAATTGGAAAGATGGTAATTGCGATACTCGGACCTGTCCACCGTGACAGGATGCCCCGGATCTCCCGGGAAGGTGACGGTGCAAGATCCATCGCTGTTGGGCTTGATCATATCCTTGATCGTCGTTTGTCCCCCGGCAGTGCCCGCTACCGCGCCCAGGGCCGCCAGGAAACCGCAGTCGCCGTAGTCGCTCTGGTCGATGCCGCTCGGCGAGATGTCCTTGCGCCAGCCCTTGCCGTCATAGAGCTCCAGGAGCGACAGCGGTTGTGCATCCGGGCTCGATCGCTTGTGGTTCTCAAATTCTTCCATCTCTCTCATTGCCTTGCCCTCTCAGCCCGGTGGGCGCTCAGATCTTAAGGTGGGAGAGATCGGGGATCACTGTGGAATTGCGCAGAGATTCGCAATTCTCACGGCGCGCTCCGGGAGGCGGGCGTCACACCCGTCTCCCAGGGGGCTTTGCGGATTTCGGATCTTGTTGATCGGATTTTAGAGGAAACTGGTTATGTCGTGCCAGCCGCTGGAAATGGCGTTGCCGGCGTCGCTCAGTCCGGAGGTAACTGCGTTGCCGGCGTCGCTTACCAGGTTGCCGGCGGAATCAGCCCAGCTGGAGAGGGTGCCTTTCGGGTCGGTTATGAGTTGCCCGGCGTCGTGGACGGCACCCATGAGGACATCAGAGACGCCCTGCGTGAGCGTGTTGACGTCTTCGCCCAGGGCATCGCCCGAGGTGCCAAGGGCGTTTACGAAGTCGCTTCCGGCCTTGCCGAAGTCGCCGTGGAACAACGCGCTGGCAGCCTCACCGTACTGGCCGGCGGCTTTGAACTCATCAGCACCGACGTGGTAAAGATCATTGAGATACTGATTCTGCCCGCCCACAGACATGTCGGAGAAATACTTCATGAAAGTATCCATGGACATCTTGAGCTTGCCGTCGCCCTCATTGGTGATACCATCAACGGTGCTACCGTCCTTCGCCAGCGGGGTGCCGCTCATATCGCCCCACGGATTGCGCACGACGACTGTCTTTGTGGAGGGGTCATAACTCAGCACGCTGTATTCGTGGCCGTCCGGCAGGGGCCCCGGGTCGTGCCCGCCGATCCACTTGCTCCAGGGGAAGCTCGCACCGGCGGTCACAGGCTCGCCGTTCGCCAGCGCCGTCATCAGGTCTTGTTCTACATTGGACTCGGAGGTCCCAAACAGGGTCAACTGCTGCGACCCCATATCGGTTACGCCAAACTGATCTCTGGCGCCGTCTTGCCCGGTGAGCAGCTTCATCGCCCCGGACGCTTGAGAGATGGGGCTGAACGCGCCCACCCCACTGCCGCTTTTCGGCAGGTTGCCATTATTCTCGTACTTGATGAAGGCGCACTCGAGGACATTGGCCCAGGTGGCGCTGTTGCGGATCTGCGGGTTGCGGAGCTCGTCCTGGGAGATATTAACGGGATGGTCCTTGTCGCCGGGGAATGTGACTGTATAAGAACCGTCCTTGTTCTCCTTGATCATGTTCTGGATCAGCTGCTGACCGCCCGGCGTGCTGGCCACCGAGGCGAGCGTGGACTCGAAGAAGCAGTCGTCGTAGTAACCCTGATCCACGCCGCTGGCGCTGATGTCTTGTTGCGGGCCCTTGTCGCCATACAGATCAGGCTGTCCCACCTGCTTCAGGGTCGGTGATTCGAACTTGCCCGGATAAGGCTTGTCGCCGCCGCCTGCGCCCGTGACCGGACCATCCGGTGCCGGAGGTTGGCCGGCTGTTCCGGTCCCGGAGCCGTCGGAGCCGCCCCGCAGCAGCGCTCCCACCGCCGCGCCCAGGCCCCGTCCCGCGAGCTGTCCGCTCGTGTCCCCGCCCGAAGCGCCTGACGCCTGCTGCAACCCCTTTTCCGCGCCGGCCGCCGCCTGCTGCCCGGCACCGCCCGCGCTGGAATCAAAGAATTGCACGTCGTGCAGCCCCTGTGCGCCCCGGGTCGGCTGAACCAGGGCGCGCAGCGTCTCCAAATCCTGCTTTATCGAATTGTGAAAGAGGTTCGCAATGAAATTGTGCGCGGGCGCGTCAGCACTATTCTGCTGCTGCGTAGTCTGATCAAGGGAGCCCATAGTAAGATTTGCCTCTGGTAAGCCTCACCTGAGCGTAAGATCAAAAGGCTTCAACCACCGCGGGTCCGCCCTTTTGTCGGCTGCAGCAAATGCAGTCGGAGATCAGGCCCTCTTTCAAGTTGTCGCTGTCTTGTCTGGTAAGGCTAAGGGATAGTACCGGCTGCTCAAGCGGTCCGGAGCGAACCCCGGCGTTCGAGCTTTTCGATCCGAGCAGCCGGATTCTAAACCCTGGCGGCCCGCCCTGTCAGTGGGGAAATTACGTAGGCGAAGATTAAATGACCGCAGGACAACCTTCCGACAGTTAATGTCGTGACTGTCGAATTCAACCTTTGTGCCGGATAGAAACGTCCACGGCTGGACGGCGCCTGGGGAAGGGCGCACTGGAACCTCTCGGTACTACGTCACGCGCAAAGCGAAGACTTACAGGCTCGGCCTGAGTATGTCCAACACCAGCCTGCACCTTCTTTCTTATGGAGAAGGAGTGTGGCATTGGACAAGCCAACCTCGACCGGACCACAACAAAAACAGGAAGGCTGGAGCGTCACAGGCGCCCTGAGCGCGGCCGCGGACTCGCTGACCAGCCCGACCGGACTGATCGCCACCGTTGCGGGCGGAGCGGTCGGAGCGGCGGTGGCCGCCGGGACCGCGGTAGCCGATTACGTGGCCGGCTCGAGCAAGCCCGCCGACGCTCCCAAGCTCCTGAACGCGACGCCGGAGCAATCGGCGCTGCAGAAGCTTTTCGACTCGGCCTACCAGGGAACCATGCAGGCCGGCAAAGCCGTCGCAGACACCATGACGAATGCGGGCAAAGGCGAATCGCTTAATCGCCCCGAGCAAAAGAATCAAACGGCGGCGGCCGAGCAAAAGAATCAGTCAGTGCAAGAGCCTCGGGCGGCAGCGCCAGCCCATGACGCAAAGCCCCCCGCACCGGAGAAGACGTCGCCAACAACACCAGCACGAAGCGAGCCCCTTCCCGCCGTCGGGACCGACTCGGCCGCGACCGGATCACCGCCGGAATTCGACACCGGCTTGTTATTCTCCTCCGTTTTCAATGCGCCGGTTCAAGACCCCGGCGTCTTCTGGCAGCTCCTGAACGCCGGTGATCAGTCTCCCTCCAGCACGTCCAGCGATCAAGACTCGGGCGACCAACACAGTACGTCCGGGTCCAGCACAGGCGGCACCGGCAACCCCGATTCCGGCGTTAGCGCTTTAGATGGGGCCGGCACCAGCGGCGGCGGCACGAGCGATTCCCAATATATTGATTACCGGAACGTCCCGGCCACAGACTCGATTTCCGTCAGCGGGGCGGCGGGCGGATCCGCCCTCGGCACCACCGGCGCTACCGCGGAGATTGACCCGGCGCCTGTCACCACCGCCAGCCCCGTTCCCACGGTGGTGCCTCTAGCTGCCCCTGACGGAAGGGCCGCCCCACAGGAATCCGCGCGCTCTGAGGAGCCCAGCCGAACGGGCAGCCATGGCGCATCTTCAGTCGAAGCTACTCCCGGCGGCGCTCTGCCGCCGCCCGAACACCGGCAGGCGCCGGCCGCGGGGCAATCCGGAGAGGCAGCCAGCGCCGCGGCGGCGGGGGGAAGCCTTCAGCCGGCGGCGGGCGTTCCGGCTGCGGTGAGGGAAATGGCGTCAGGCAACGCCGGCCCCGCCGGCTCACCGATCAGAACCCCCGGCGGCACAATCGGCAATACCGGTGGTGGCGCCGGCGGTGAGGTTCTCCCGTCCGCCGTGCCGGGCTCCACCGGCTCGGGTCAGCCGGCCCTTGCCGCCGGCAGCGTCAGGGGTTTCCGTGGCGCTGCCCCAACCACGGTCGCCAGGGCCTCGAGCGACGCCCCGAGACCGGCGGGACAAGCCGTCACCGATAGCCTGCTGCGCGGCCCGACCTTAAGCACCGACACCAGCATTCCCGTGAAAGGATCCCTGACCGGACCCGGCTCAGGCGCGACTGGGCAGCCGGCAGTCCCGGGGCGCGCGGGCGATCTGCCGCCGGCAGCCGGAGCTTCCGGAGCGCCGGCGGGCCCGACGCTGGTTCCGTCGCCGGGAGGCGATCTGCGGCGCACCGGCCCGACGGATACCATCTCCCCCACAACCACGGTTGGAGCACCGGGGACAATAGCAGCACCGGGCGGCAGCGTGCTCCGGCGCTCGGGCGCCGGCGCCGGGGCACCGGGAGATCCGCTCCCTCAGGGACCGGTCGTCAGACCCGCCGATCCGTCCGCGCCGGTGAGCGGCAGCCCGATCATCAGTCCCGACGGCACCACGCGCGTCCCGGTGAGCGTCCAGCCGGACGGCACCACCCGCGGGCCGGCAATCGGGCTGCCTGATTTGACCAGACGGGCTCCTGCGGTCGGGCAACCTGAGGCGACCGGGCAATTACCGGCGATCCGGCAGCCTGACGCTACCGGGCGGGCACCGACGATCGGGCAGCCGGCCGGGACGCTGGATCGCTCGGGCGGAAGCGTACGGCCGGGCGCGACCGCCGTTGATCTCAAGGCAAGGCAGCCCGTTGGGGGCACATCACGCTTGCCCGGCGACAGCACGGCGGCAACCGGAACGACCGCCATGCCGGACGGATCCCGTATGCCGGTCCTGGACAGAAGCACGGCCGCGCCGGCGGCAGGCACCGTATCCGCTATCAAAGCGATCGCCGGCGGGACAAGGAGCGTCGCCGGTGAGCCCAAAGACGGCGACGCCGCCAGGGTCGCCCCGGCCGTCAACCAAATTTTGGAACGGCATCCGGACATCCGCCTCCTGCCCAAGGAGACGATCATTATCGAGCTCATTCGCCGGCTCGCGCTGCTCGGTATGGTGGGCGGTCCCAACGGCGTCTCCGGTGAGCGGGCTCAGGAGGTGCTGCGCTTCCTGCTCACATCAAGGGAGCAGCCGCCTTCCGGGCCTGCTTCGGACTGGCAACGCCAGGGCCGGCCCGGCGCCCAGCCCTTTGCCGCCGACACATTGGTCACGGGCGCACGAGTACCTGGCTCGCCCGCCTCGCCGGCCGGCGCCATGGTCACGCAGGGGCAGACGATCGATCCCGCCGCCGGGAGCCTGCCGGCGTCTATGAAGCAGCAGGACCAGGCCCTGACGCCGGCGGCGGCCCGGCCGGATGCTATCGGACCGAGGGTCGATGCAGCCGGACCGAGAACGGATTCACCGCCGACCGGATTGCGCCAGGACGGCACCGCCGGCGATAAGGGGCAGCCGGTGCGGGCGCCGGCAGACCCGGCGCACAGCCCGCCCGGCAAGCCGGCGCATGGCGTGGCCGGCGCGCACCGGGTGCACGGGAAGCACGAGGCCGGGGGCAGCCCGAGCGGTGAAGAGGGTCCTCACAGACGCCACACGAGCAGGAGGGAGACGGCCGAGAAGATCGACGACGGCGCCGGCAAGCACAAGCACGACTCCGACGGGCCCGACCCCTGGATAGGCGGCGGCTTCATCGGGCTGGGCGGCATAGCCAAACCAGGGAGCCGCCGGGGCGATAAGAAGGTGCGAATCCTCGCAGGCAAGAAGGATAATGAGGCGCGATCGCCGGATCGGCGCGTGCGTTATATCGTCCAGCTTGGCGACACGCTCGAGCTCATCGCGGTCAGGAGACTGGGCGACTCTCGCTTTGCCACCTTGATTCTGACCATCAACCGTGCCATCATACGGTTCAAGAATCAGGGGGCGATCAGGGTGCCGGACCTGCGCCCCGGGCAGGTGCTCTGGCTGCCGAGCCTGAGCGAGCAGGAGACGCACAGGAAGCACTTCTTCGTCGCTTCCAGGAAGCCGGCGCCGGCTCGCCGGATCTTTTCAGCCCCAGTTGACCCGGCGCCGCCCCGGCCACCGGCCGAGGATCTTGTCTTCACGCCACCACCGCTGGTGATTAGCGAAACTCCCCCGCTTTCCCTGGTTCTTCTGCGCATCAGGCATTCCGGCAACAGGCGGGCGGTGCCGCTGGACATCTCCGCTCCGGCGCCGGCGATGGGCCGGCTCAGGCGTTGCTGCCGCGCGCGCGAGGGCGATTCTCTCGCCTCGATTGCCGCTCGCGACGCGCTCATTAACGATGCCGGTTTGTGGAAGCTTATCGCCCGCGTCAACGGTCTTGCCGAGTTCGTGGACGCCTGCGGCTCGCCCCTGGCGCGCCTCATCCCCGGACAGGAAATAATGCTGCCCAGCCGCGACGAGATCGCCAGGCACAAGCTGATGGAGTCGCTGGCCCTGGCGGCAGGCGCCGGCGACAAGACGACCCCGGGGACAGAAGGCGCCGGGCGGGCCGTAGCGGTGGAAGCGCGGATGTCGGTCAGCCGATTCTCCGCCGGCTGCCGCATGGTGGTCACCGAGCCGGCTCCGGATCGCGACGCGTTCATGGCCCGCCTGCAGGCGGCCGTAAACGGGCAGTGGAAGACGATCGCCTCCTACGAATCCCTCGACGGCGGCTCCCTGCGCAAAGTGCCCGCGCCGGGAGGCTCGGTCGAGGCGCTGCGCATGGACCTGCCGACTATGGTGGTGAGGATGATGGCGTTCGAGGACTTCAAACGCAACTGGCGGGACTATTGCCGCTCCTTCCAGCAGGCCGCGCCGCGCCCGTCCGAGCCTCCTACAGGGCTTCGTCAGCAAGGGCAAGCCTGAGCTTCACGAAAACCTCTTCGAGGCTGATGCGCCGCATGCATTCGCCAGGCCCGGTGATACCGGGTACGGTGCATATTTTCGATTGCCTGCACCGGCAGTGATGACTCTCGTCTATAGTCAGCGCCTCGCAGCCGTAAGGGCCGCTGCGCTCCGGCAGCGTCGGGCCGTAGAGTCCGACCACCGGCGTGCCTGCGGCAACACAGATGTGCGCCGGCCCGGTGTCGCCGGATACGACCACGCGACACAGCTTGCAGACAGCGGCCGTCTCGGCAAGCGAGAGCCTGCCGGCGGCGTTGAGGCAACCGTCCGCCACCGCGGCGACCTGGCTCGAGATCTCCTCGCACAGCCCGGTCTCGTCCTCCCCGCCGATCAGCACCGGGGTATATCGCCCCGAGCGCAAGAGGATGCGGGCTGCATATACCCATCCTTCCTCGATCCACGCCCTGTGGGGGCGGAGCCTGCCGACCCCGGGCACCAGCCCGACCAGCGCCCTGCCGTCCGGGGCGCCGGCGCCGATCTGCCGCCTGACGCTCTCCAGTGTCTCATCGGGCACGGACAGCGTAGGGAACAGCTTGTCCGGCGCCTTGATGCCCAGCGGCGCCAGGGTGGCCAGAAAGTTCTCCACCGCGTGCTGGACAGGGACGACCTCCGCCGCTTGCTTGGCGTAGCGAACGACCTTGACCCGGGACATGAAGGTGAGCCATCGGCTGCGAGGCGAGCCGGCCAGGTCGACGACCAGGTCCGGGCCCATGCCGGCCAGCTCCCGCCGCAACTGCCACACCCCTTTCTCCCTGTCATAACCGACCACCCGATCAATGGATCGGCACAGCCCGAGGAGGTCGCCGAGGCTCCGATGGGTCCAGTAAATCAGTTGCGAGCCCGGAAAGGCGGCTTTGAGCGCCCCGGCGACCGGCGTAGCCAGCGTCACATCGCCGATTGCTCCGGGATGGAAAACGACGATTCTTTTGAAGGGAGTCATGCACCACCCGCGCGATAGCAGATGAACTCTAAGTTAGCTGGCGCTGGACTTATCTGTCACATGAATTATGATAGAGAAGGTCCCCGATTCGGCCTGTGCAGATGATGCCCGAAGAAGCTTACTATGTCCTAGGTTGGCCGCAGGCCTCGGGAAAAGTCGCCGTGCTTTGCCGGTCACGCGGCATGAATCCAGGTCCCGCCTACTGCTGGTCCAAACGAGAGGCCATCCAGCTGCGCACCCGCCTGGCCAACGACCGGCGCGGCGAGCAGAATCCGGCGGCCCGGCGCATCATACGACAGCTGCTCGTTTACAAGTATCTTATGAGCCATCCCCTGCCCTGGCGTCCCGGCGACCTCTGGGTCTACATCGACCCGGGCTCCCTGGAGCCGGTCGAGGCGCGCGATTTCTGACCGGGGCGGCAGCCTTAAAATATCTTCGCCTTAGCCGGTCCTTAACTGGCCGTTAATACAAAGCATCTATACTTCCGGAGTACCTGGAAGGAAGCCGCGACGCCGCGCACCAGCGATGAGCCTCGACACAACTATCGCCGTCCTTGCCATCCTTCTCGCGCTCGGCTTCGACTTCGTAAACGGTTTTCAAGACACCGCCAACGCCGTAGCCACGGTCATCTACACCAAGGCGCTCAAGCCCGGCGTCGCCATCATGATGAGCGGCGTGCTCAACTTCATGGGGGCGGTCATGGCCGGCACCGCCGTCGCCCTGGTGATCACGAGAATAATTCCGCACTCCACGGCCACGCTGCCGATGATCGTCAGCGTCCTGCTGGCCGCGCTCATCTGGAACCTTTTCACCTGGTGGCACGGCTTGCCGATCAGCTCGTCGCACTGCCTCATAGGCAGCCTGTTCGGCGCCGGCGTCGCCGCCAACGGCTTAGCCGGGGTCAGCTGGCACGAGCTGGAGAAGGTGCTCATCGCTCTTCTGGTTTCGCCGCTGCTCGGGTTCGTGGTCGGGGCTATATTGACCGGCATCGTCTGGAACACCTCGGGCGAGAAGGAGAGGCCGGGCAGCCGCCACCAGAAGCACCCGACGCTCATGCGCTGGTTGCATATCCTGTCAAGCGCGTCCGTCAGTTTCAGCCACGGCAGCAATGACGGGCAAAAGACCATGGGCGTGATCACGCTCATTCTGGCCAGCCATTTCGCCACGTATGGCTACCGGTACGATCACGTCCCGCTGTGGGTGATGGCATCGGCCGCCACGGCCATCGCGCTTGGAACGACAATCGGCGGCTGGCGCGTGATAAGGACGGTGGGGACGAAGATCAGCCGCGAGCGGCTCAGCCACTCGCAGGGCTTCGGCGCTTCCATGAGCACCGCGCTTATCATTTTCGTCGCCTCGCGGATCGGCGCCCCGGTGAGCACCACGCACACCCTGAGCTCGGCTGTCGCCGGCGGCACCATCCCGGTGCACGGACACGAGAAGCTCAATTTCCGGACGGTCAAGCTCATTCTTCTGGCGTGGATCCTCACGCTGCCGGTCGCCTCTACACTGTCGGCCCTCAACTACGTCATCTTGCGGGCAATCTGGCATCCCTGAGCCGGCAGCATCAGGCGCTCCGCCGCGCGGATAAAATATCCCTGGAGGTTCTTATGAAATTCATGGTGGCATTCAGCAGCCCGAAACGCAGCGCCCGAACGCTGGAGATGGCCGCGCAGCATGCCAAGGCCCTGGGCGCGGAGCTTATCGTGCTGCGGGTGATCCCCGACCCGGGAAAGGTGGGCGTCGTCGCCCAGCTAATCGCCACCGATCGCCCCGCCGAGAAAGGCCGCGAGCAGGTGGACGAGGCCGCCAGGCAACTGGCCGAGCAGGGCGTCAACGCCCGCGGCATAGTGGCGATCGGTGAGGTGGCTCCCGGCATCATCAAGGTAGCCAGGGAAGAGCAGGTCGATCTCCTCTTCGTGGGCACCACCAACATCGCCCGCCGTCCCTTCTTCCTCATGGAAAAAGATCCAATCGTCCACTACCTGGTCGACCACTGCCCGATCCCGCTCTGCCTGGTCCGCCACGACGGCTCCGCCGCCGACCCCGACCCGTCGCTTAATCAGAACGACTCGTAGCCCCTGCGCAAAAGCAGCTTGCCCGTTCGAAACCGGGCATCCCCCCGCACGGCCGGGCGCCAAGTCCCCGGGGGCGCGGGCGTCCCGCCCGCTCCAATCACGATGCACGTTGCGAAGCCGCGTGAGATTACACCAGCGTGTCCAGCTTGTCCTCGATCGACACCATGCCATCCAGGCTGCGCAGAATGGTCATCGGCGGCAGGCACTCGAGGATCACCCGCCCGTAGTACTTGCGCGTCAGCCGCGGGTCGAGGATGGCCACGATACCGCGGTCCGCCCTCGTTCTCACAAGGCGGCCCACGCCTTGCTTCAAGCGCATGATCGCGTGCGGCAGGGCGAGATCCTTGAACCAGTCGCCCTCACCCGATTCTTTGATGGCCTCGCACCGCGCCTCGTACACCGGATCGTCCGGCACCTGAAAAGGAATGCGGTCGATGATCACGCAGCTCAACTGCTCGCCCTCGACGGAGACCCCCTCCCAGAAGCTCGAAGTCCCGAAGAGCACCGCCGATGGTGTGCCCCGGAACCAGTCGATCAGCCGCTTCCTCGGCATCTCGCCCTGACGCCTGCACTCGAAGGGAAGCACGCCGGAAAGCACGTCGAAGCACCGGTTCATGGCCGAATAGCTGGTGAACAGCACGAACGCTCGCCCCTCGCTCAGCCTGACCAGGCGCTCGATCTCCTTGCAGCACTCCCAGATGTAGTCCTGATGGTTGGGGTCCGGCAGGTCGCGCGGAAGATAAAGCAGCGCCTGCCGCCGGAAATCGAACGGGCTGGACACCTTCAACTGGATGACGTGCCTGGGCGCGCCCACCTCGCGCTTGAAGTACTGGAAAGGATCCTCGCCGCCTGTAGCCAGCGTGGCCGACATCCAGATTGAAGACTCGAGGCCCGTTCGATCGAAAATCAAATCCTGCAGGAATCCCGACACATCGAGCGGTGCCGCCACCACCTCGAAGCGCGCTCCCGAAGGATCGCCT
Organism: Pseudomonadota bacterium; assembly: GCA_021325555.1. Lineage (GTDB taxonomy): Bacteria > Cyanobacteriota > Vampirovibrionia > Obscuribacterales > Obscuribacteraceae > JAJPGY01. The sequence continues at coordinate 28,860 of JAJPGY010000002.1, forward strand.
CTTTCCGCCCAGACCACCCAGTCGTTATTGGGGTTGGCCAACCGGTCCAGGCAGTTGATGTAGTTGGTGGCCGTGGCCAGCAAGGCTTTTGCCTTGAGCTTGAGCTTCTCCCTGGCCATGTCCACGTCGAGCACATGGTCGAACTGCTGTGCCTCGAGCCAGGACTTCAGGGTCTCCAGGCTCGATCGCAACGGCTCGCCTTCTTCGATGGCCTCGCGCAGCCTGGTCTTCATCGCCGGGAAGCGGGCGTTGAGCCTGCTGAAGAAGCGATCGGCCTCCATCTCGATTTCCCGCACCATTGCCGCCGGCGCGCTCACCTTTTTTACCGCCTTCGAGGCGAGCATCCGCAAGCCGCGCACGCTGACAGCGGCGCTGAAGGCGTCCCTGGCTATGGACGGCAGGTGCTGCGCCTCGTCGACGATCAACAGATCGTAGGCGGGAAGAATATTGCCGTGCGAGGCCGCGTCGGCAAGCAACAGCGCGTGGTTGACGATCAGGATGTCGGCCTTTTCCGCTCTCCTGCGCGCATCAAAATAAAAACAGTCGTTGAAGTGAGGGCAGCGGTTCCGCAAGCAGTCATCGGAGTCCGAGTCGATCTCCATCCACACGTCCGGGGGCGGCATGAAGTCCAGCTCGGACACGTCACCGCTGGCGGTGTCACACACCCACTCGACCAGCCGCTCGTCCGCCTCCTGCTCCAGCAGAAACTCGTTCCAGCGCCTGAGCCCGATGTAATTCGACCGCCCCTTCATCACCTGAGCGTCCACCTCGAAGGGAAGGATCGACTGCAGTAGCGGGATGTCCTTGTGAATGTACTGCTCCTGCAGGGCGATGGTGGCGCTGGAGACCACCACGCGCTTGCCGGACAGGGCGGCGGGAATCAGCGCGGCAAGGCTCTTGCCGGTGCCGGTGCCGGCCTCGAAGACGCCCGCCTCGCGGCGCCGGAACGACTGGTCGATGGCCAGCGCAAGCTCAAGCTGCTGGGGACGATGCTCGTATGTCTCGAGCCTGTCCGCCAGCCGGGCAAAGACATCCTCGACGCTCAGCTGGCCTCTGTCAACGAGCACCTGCGCCTACATCGCGGGGGAGGCAGCCCCGGAAGCTATGCCGCTGGACTGCGGATGGTACTCGGGAAGCGCGAGCTTCTGACCCAGACTGAGCACGTGCGCGCTGCGCAAGTTGTTGACCTGGCAGATCGTGTCGAGCAGGCGCGGGCTGACCCGGTGGTAGGCTTTGAGCGCGATGCCGGCGAGCGTGTCTCCGGCCTTGACCTCGTAGGTGGAGAACGCCGGGGCGATCACCTCGCGGCCGTTGACCACCGTCGTGTGAGCGGCATTGTCCACGGCCGGTGCCTTCTGGGCCGCGGAGCCGGCGCCGGCGACCACAATCTTCTTGCCACCATCTCCCGTTCCACCCGCGGTGACCGCGTGGCTTACCAGCGAATATCCCCACACCCCGACCAATGAGATGATCGCGCCGGCCATGAAGCCGATGGTGAGATAAAAGCTGGGGCTGCGGCTTGGATGCTCGAGCATCTCCCGGTCGACGCCGGCCCAGAGCGTATCCAGCGCCTCGTGCTTACGCGGTCGGGAGATCTCCACCAGATCATCTTCGACGTCAGCAAAGTTGGGCTCGAACGACTGGTGCTTGTGCCAGACGGGTCCGAGCTTCTCCTCGAGGGCATGCAGCTTTTCCTCGGGCCTTTGCGCCTTCGACGGAGGCGGCGGCATGAATGACTCCCGCCTGGCGGTGTAAGGCTCTCTTATAAACTCAGGTAAGGACTCGAATTCCAATTTTTCCCGCTCGCTTATCACTGACAGGTCCCCCATGAACCCTACCGAATCTTGGGATGCTCATGTCCGGTGAGCCCCGGCTAATGCGCTTGCATCAGCCACCGCAGGATATTATCTGAATTGTCACTAGAAAGTCAAACTCCTTAACCGTCCCTGGAAAGCACCACGGGAGTTGGATTCCCTGTATATGGAGCCGGACGCGATGGAGCCGCGGATCCCCTGAAAACGGGCATATATGCGGGTTATATTAATTAGCTGACAACTTCTGTCCATTTTACAAATCAAGGTTAAACCGCGCAGGATCTCTGTGACGGGCATCATCGACGAACGGCTGGGGAAGCGGCAGCGACGGGACGCCCCGTCGCCTGACATCCCGGCGATCCTGTTGACAGCTATCGATGCTGCTGATAACCACCTCCCTATTCAATAGCGGGCGGACATACCGGCCTGCGACGGGCACACCGATAGGCCGGCGCCGCCATTATCGGGAATTCAGATTAAGTGAGACTTTTCCTTGACTTCTAGCCAGGGTATTAACTCTTCCCCGAGCTCTTGGCAGGCGGTTTGGCCGTCTGATCGCGCAGGGCGCTGATTGTCTGGCTGCTGCCCGCGACGACCAGGGAAGCCTGATCCGGCTTGAAGATGCTGCGAATGATCCGGTTTATGGACTCCACACTGGCGGTTCTGACGCTGGCGAGCATACGGAAGAGATAGTCGGGCTCTCCGTCCTGCAGCACCGACGCCAGAACGTTATCCGCCACCGCGTCGATCGTCGACATCGAGCGCACCGGGATGGCGCCGCTCAGATAGAGCTTGGCCTCCGCGACCTCCTGCGGCGTGACCCCGTTCCTGGAGAAATTCCTCAGCTCGTCCTGCAGCCTGCGCACCACATACGGCACCGCGCTCGCCTCCGGAGAAACCGTAAGCGACCACTCGAGCGAGTCGGCGAGCGCGGACACCCGCGACTCCAACGCCTCCGAGCCCACAGCAGCGGCCAGTTTCGGCTCGGCGCTGACCACCTGTCCCAGCCGGGAGAATATGGGATGGTTGGTGAGCGCGCAGTCGGCGAGCAAAAGCGCGCCGTAATCCTGGTGCGCGCGCGACAGCGGGACGAGCTGCCCGAAGCTGACGATGGCCTGTCCCCTGTCCTTGATCGGAACGGATGTCTTGAGGATGTGCCTGGCGTTTGCCTGCACGGCGGGAATCTGGTGCCTGGACGAGCCGCTCCAGGCTCCCAGCGCTTTCTCGGCCATCTGCGTCGCCTGCTCCATGCTGACGTCGCCTACCAGCACGATGCAGGTGTCCGCCGGCGTTATGAAATTGGCATGAAAATCCCTCACGTCTTCAGGCTTCAGTCCGGAGACGGACTTTACCCGCTCGACCGGATCCGGCGGGGCATACGGCGAGCTGCCTGCCACCAGGCTGCGCCTGAGCGCGCGATCCACTTTCGCGCCCACCGAGTCCTGCTGACGCCTGATGCTGGAGATGACGTCCAGCTTCGCTTTCTCGACATCCCCCTCCTGAAAGGCGGGCGAGGCGAGCGACTCGCCGAGCAGGGCGAGCACCGCCGGCAGATCCCGTGACAGGCACTTGCCGCCGAAGTCGATCGTCTCCATGCCGTCGTCGAACTTCAGCATCGCCGGCGGTGGCAACCCCAGGGCTTCCTGCAAAGCCAGCATCTGGGATCTGTTGTGTTTCCCCGAGCCGAAATTGAGCGCGCTCGCCGTGACGGCGCTCAAGCCCTTTTTGCCCGGCGGATCAAAGGCGTCACCGGCTTTGACGGCCCCGGCAATCTCCACAATCGGGCTCAAGTGACTCTCGTAGACAACCAGTGTCAAGCCGTTCTTCAAGACCTTCCGGTGGATGGCGCGGGAGGCACGCTCCTGCGGCAACTTCGGCAGCGGCGGCAGCGAGGGCGCGGCGATCGATTGCTGGGATTGAGCCGCCGCCGGCGAAGTCCCGGCCGCGGCAGCCGCGCTCGCCGGCGCCGCCTTTGTCTCCGGCTGCGCCGGCGCCTGGGCTTGCGGTGCTCCTGGCGCCGGACCGCCGCCCGGCGCGGGGTCCGAGACGCCCTCGGCGATGCCGGGAAGCGGCGCCATCTGGGAAGGCAGCTGCCCGATGAGGCGGGTCGTACCCGCCTGCCTGGCCTGCTCCGGGCCGACGGCGAAGTCGTCGCGCTTGTAGCCGGTCATGCGGACGTGCTCGCCCTGCCGTCCGCGCGGCGGGGCCTTCTTCTCGGCGGGCGGGGACGGCTCCGGCGCCGGATCGCTTTTCGCCTGAGGAATCTTCGGAGCGTTGGGCGAGCTCACCCAGCCGATCACCCGGTTGTCGGGATTGAAATAGCGCCTGGCCGCCCGCTGAATGTCCGCGGCGGTGACCGCGCGCAGCCGCTCCGTCCAGGTAAAGGCGTTCTGCCAGTTGCTCAAGCTGTCGAAGAACCCCAGTTGAAAGCCCGCATGGTAGGGACCGTCGCGCACGGCGCAGTAGGCGAACTCGGCCTGGTTGCGCGCCTGTCTCAGCTCGGCATCGGAGATCGGCTGGTCGCGCAACTGGTTGACCAAGGAATCGAGCGCCTCGCCAAGCTTCTGCTCTCCGGTTCCGGCGGCGGCCACGCACATGATCTCGAACAGCCCGGGGTCTTTCTTCGCCTCGAACCTGGCCGCGGCCGATGAGCAGATCTTCGTGTCCACCAGCTTGCTCTTCAGGCGGCCGCTATAGGCCGAGTTGAAAACCTTCTCCATGACGGCAAGCGCCGCCGCGTCCGGCTCCTGGATGGCCGGCGCGTGATAGGCAACCTCCAGCAGCTCTCGGTTGCCCGACGATTTCACAACCACGCGGCGTTCCCCTTTTTGCGGCGGCTCCGCCGCATACTGCGTGTGCTGGCGGCCGGAGGGCTTGGGCAGGGCTGCAAAGTGCTTCCTTATTAATGGCATGACGGCCGCCGGCTTGAAGTCGCCGACGAGCACCAGCGTGGCGTTGTCGGTACGGATGAAGCGCTCATAGTAGGCTCTGGCCTGAGCGACGGTCAGATTCTCCACATCGCCCTGCCAGCCCATCGTCGGGTTGTGATAGGGATGCTGCTGGAAGGCCGCCGCCCGCACCTCGCGCGCCAGCACTTGGGCCGCGTCCGCGGCTTCCGCCTGAAACTCGCGCTTGATGTTGGCGACCTCGTTCTGCACGTCCTTCTCTGTAAAGGGGGCCGACCGCATGCGCTCGGCCTCGACCTGCAGACCGGTCTCCAGCTTGGAGGGCGACAGGACCTCGAAGAAGGTCATGAAATCATCGCTGGTGTAGCCGTTGAACTGCCCGCCGACCCGGGCGATCATGGCACCGAGCTCGCCGGGGCGCATGTTTCCGGCCCGGCGGAAGAGCAGGTGCTCGACCAGATGGCTTACCCCGGTACCGCCCATCGTTTCGTTGCGGGCGCCGGTGCGGTACCAGACCGCGGAGGAGACGACCGGAAACGAATGGTCCTCCAGCAAAATAACCTTGAGCCCGTTGGGCAACACGAACTGCTCGGGCAGGGGCGCCCCCCCCGGCTCCGCCGCCTCTGCCGCGCGCAGGCCGGCCAAAGCAGCAACCAGAAGCAGCACGGACAGCAAGAAACCCGCCGCGCAATTGCGAACGGACTCCCCGACCCCCACGCTGGGCATTGCGCTCAAGGACATCTGGCGACCGCCTTGCTGGATAGCGGCTCAACGAACAAGCCAGACTTTAACACGCCCGACGCCCCATCCTGGCTCAAGCCAATCGTTCATGTAACAATGCTAATTGACAACAATTTTTAAGTACGCGGCACGATCCCGGGACTTATTGATAAAATTTCTCAATAGCGTCGAACGAGGGGCTCGGTGCCGGCAACAGCCACATCCAGTATCTTTCCGCGAGCGGAGCGCGCCGCTCGTTGCCTGAACGTGGCTCTGGCCGGCAATCCCAACGTCGGAAAGTCGGTCATTTTCAACGCGCTTACCGGCATGAACGTGGATGTCTCCAATTATCCGGGCACGACGATTGGCGTCTCCAGGGGCAAGCTGGGGAGCCACGACCTGGTCGACACCCCGGGAGCCTATGGCGTGTCCAGTTTTACGGATGAGGAGCGGGTCGCCCGCGCCGGCATCCTGCAGGCGGATGTGGTGGTGAACGTGGTCTCGGCGCTCAGCCTGGACCGGGACCTCTTCTTTACCCAGCAGCTGATCGACATGGGCAAGTCGATGCTGCTGGTGATCAACCAGTGGGACGAGGCGCTGCATCGAGGGCTCAGCATCGACACAACCCTGCTGTCGGAGCTTCTCGGCGTCCCGGTTGTGACCTGCGTCGCCGTTGAGGGAAAGGGCATCGAGGAGATCAAGCAGAATCTCGCCCTGGCGCGGACAGGCAACGTCAGCCAGTGGGTCGCCGCCATGCTGGCGCCGCTGGTCGATGCCGGCATCGACCAGGCGCACGCCCTCCTGATCGCCGAGGGAGATGAGCCGAGCGCCACTGCCTTTGGTATCAGCTACGAGAACAGGCGGGCCGACATCTACAGGTTCCGCCGGCAGAAGGTCAACGAGATCGTTGCGCAGACCGTAACTCAGGACGGGCGTAAGGAAGGGTTTTCGATCAAGCTCGGGCGCCTGCTGCTGCACCCGGTGTACGGAACCGCAATAGCAGCCGCGGTTTGTTATTTGATCTTCTATCAATTGCTGGGCATCTTCGTGGCGGGCACGGTCGTCGACCTCACGGAGAAGAAGTGCATGCGCATCTATTACGAGCCCGCCGTGCGCAGGTTGTGTGCCAACGTCTTTCCCTGCGCGATCAGCGTCAACGGCACGCGCTACGAATTCCCCTCCGGAACCCTGGCGGCGCCGGCGCAGGCTGCCAGGCTCGATCGCGGTCTGGCTCACGCGCCGCCCCAGGCGGTCCGCTTCAATTTCTGGCCTGCCGCCGGCGCCTGGACGCTGGCGGGCGACATCGTCGCCGGAGAATACGGGCTGCTGACGCTGACGGTAACTTACCTCTTCGCCTTGCTGATGCCGCTGGTCATCGGCTTTTACTTCGGGCTGGCGCTCCTTGAGGATTCCGGCTACCTGCCTCGCCTGGCCGTTCTCGTCGATCGCCTGATGAGCAAGATCGGGCTCAACGGGCGGGCGATCATTCCACTTATCCTTGGTCTCGGTTGCGTGACGATGGCGACAATAACCACGCGCTTGCTTGCCACGCGGCGCGAAAAGCTGATTGCCACCGCGCTTCTTGGCGTGGCCATTCCATGCTCGGCGCAGCTCGGCGTGGTCTCCGGGACGCTGGCGCGCGCGGGCGGGCTCGCCTCCTGGGCGGTCTACGGGGTGGTGGTCGGCGGCATACTGGCGGCCACCGGCCTGCTGCTGAACATGATCCTGCCCGGCAAATCAGGCTCGCTTATCATCGACCTCCCGCCCATGCGCCTTCCCCGCTGGAACAACGTGCTCAAAAAAACGTGGTCCAAGTCGCTGCACTTCCTGGAAGAGTCGATCCCGATGTTCGCCCTGGCCGGGTTCGTCGTCACGATCGCCCAGGCCACCGGGCTGCTCGAGATGTTCATCAAAGCGCTGCAACCGATTACCGTGGCCTGGCTCAAGCTCCCCGCCGATCCGCGCATCGCCACCACCTTCATCCTCGGCATTGTCCGCCGCGATTTTGCCGCCTTCGGCCTGACCGACGTGGCGATGACGAGCGCTCAAGCTGTCACCGCCATGGTCGTGATTACCCTCTTCGTCCCCTGCATCGCCTCCGTCGGCGTCATGATGAAGGAGCGCGGCCCGAAAGTGGCCCTGGCCATCTGGGTCGGCTCCTGGCTCTCCGCCTTCGCCATCGGCGGCGTCCTGGCGCAGGTGCTCCCGTTAATCTTATAAATTGGACTGGCCGGCACTCCTCTATCGACCACCGCCTCGAGGGGCGGCTTCCGGCGCTTCGCCCCCTCAAGGCGAAGTCACGTTTGAATCCCGTCACAACCCGCATGTTATAATAACTGCGCTGAGCGAAAGACGCTCTGCGTTAGCTTTGCCAGGCGTCGCCAAGCGGTTAAGGCCCCGGATTGTGGTTCCGGTATTCGTGGGTTCGAGTCCCATCGTCTGGCCCACTTTACCTTCAATCCATCAAAAACGACTCCCCATCCCGCTTTTTGATTTGGACGGCAGGGGCAGGCTTCGCCCGTGTGTCACCTCCTGTGTCATGACCACAGGCTGTGCAGGGCAGGCGCCGCATATTTGACCCGATTTTGTCACAAACATGGTCCGATTCTGTCCTTCCCCGCCCATATGATGAAACCACAGCGGCGAGGGAGAAAGACAAATGCATCACAACCAATTTGAAATCAAGGGCGACAACGTTGCTAAGCAGGTCGAAGGGAATCATCTGGCGGAAGCGTTCAAGGAGCTGTTTAGCGACCTGAACGAGTTGAACCAGGGAAAGATAATCACCCAACGCACGCGTACCATGGCAGCCAACCAGGAGCTGAGGGAGCTAACCCACGATCTGGTAAACAAAGGCGTCCTTCCCGGCGTATCCCTGGACGGCAATCCCAGGCACCACCTCAATGTGGTGGGCCTCACCGGCGGCAAGAACGGGCTCGTGCTCGAAGGAGAAGTCGTGGACAAGAGCGGCCGCAAGCATGAAGAGCTTTTCGTAATGGGCGCAGACGGCAAGTTCCGGCAGGGGGAGTTCCACACCGAGGGCGGCAAGCGGTTTGTCGAGGCCAAATCCAACGCTCCGGAGCTGACCGCCAAACAAGTTGACGCGTCAATAGAGCAGGATCGCAATCCGGTCAAAGAAGCACCACCGATCAGGGGATGAACACCGCGGTGCATGGCAATCGGGAAATGAGGGAGGAAATGTTATGAGTGGGGACGACAGGCTCTCGCAGCTCACTGAGGAGATGCATCTCATCTCGGACCTTCGAGAACACGAGCAGGCCGGCAATCTCCGCCAATACCTCGACAACCTGCCTCCCGGGGCCTTCAAGTCGATCGAGCAGTCCATGCATGACTACAAAGACATGTCCGCTGTTCTGGGCGATCTCAAGCTGACCGACGACGGCACCTTGAGGTTCACGACAGCAAGCGGGCTGAAAGCCGGCTTCGACCTGCATGCGATGGAAAGGCTTTCCAATGAGCTGGAGCGAGGCATCAAGAATCACGATGCCGCCGCGTTCCAACAAGCGCTCGCAACCGTCGATCGCTGGCGAAAAGACGGGCGCCATACCAGAGCCGAAGTCGACGGCGCCATGGAAGCAATTACCAGTGTGCTCAAGGAAAACGGCATGCTCCGCGGCCAGCTTCAAGGCATGCAGGTTCTGGGACTCGATGCCAGGACAAACAAGCTTATACTCTCGGACACCAGGGGAGACCGCATAGCCGCCATCGACGGCAACACCGGCAACATCTTTATGGGAGCCTCGATAACCGGCATCGGCGGATCTCTGGGAGGCGGCTTCGGCGACCCGCGAGGCAGAGGCTACCGGTTCTTCCGCCTGAACCAGGAAGGAGAAGTAGCGCAAGAGGTGACGCCCGGCGAGCAGGCGAGTGTCTTTGGAGAAGACAGCGTCACCTTCAGCGAGCAACTGCTGGCGGAGACCTCGCAGGGAGCAGGTGCAGGCGGCGAGCTATTGGCGGCCGAAGAAGGCGTCGAAGCCACGTCCACGGCCCTCGAGGCGTCCGAAGCGCTCGGCGCCTCCTGGGAAGCACTGCTCAGCCTCTTGGCCCTTTAACAAAGGCTATCAATCTCTTTTTGAACAAGGGCGAGACAGACTGCGTCTCAGCGATCCGCGGTCCTGAGCGTGCAGCGATAGAGATCGCGAAGTGATATTGTATGGTGGCTGGCGCGTCCACGCTGATTGTCCAGCATGGCCGTTTTGCTTACGGGATCATACGATCTGATGGTTACATAGTGCCATTGCGGCGGCATTGTCCCAGAGTCTGTTTTCAGCGGCTCGTTGCCGGTGAAGACCTTTATTACAATCGGCATTTCGCCCGCCTTTTGCAGTCCGGCCAGGCTGGTGCCCAATTCTTCCTCTGAGCGAAACGTAATACGCCCGGGCTTATCGGCAGGACTTATACCATCGGGCACAGCGGCATAATTCGCCAGCACAAAGTCCGAGTCCGTCTGGCCGCTTACGCGGTCATAAACCTCTTGAAGCCCCCAGGTCTCGATCCAGGGGCATCTAACCGGCTGCCCGCTGTCGCCGCCGGTCAGGACCTCAGCTCCTGTCGTGCTGTCTATCAGCCTTTCTCCACTGTCATACGTGCCGTCATCTTGCAGCCGGGGAAAGTCAGGAAGCTGCTTGTAGGTGATGATGCTCTTTGCCCCCGGGCTTTCGTCCTGATTGCGCCTCTGCCAGTAAAGATTGACAGCAGTGACCTGGAAAAGCTGGCTGGCAAAGCTGCGTTCTCCATCTTGCGGAGGACTATCTTGAGCTTCCATGTCTGGCTTCAGGCTCTCCGCATCAAGTCGAACTGCTCGCCCGAACCTGTCCCTATATAGACCGTTCAAGGCGACGTCTGCGACAAGGCGCGCTGCTGCCGACGGGCACCTTCTGTAGATGCGGGCTTCTACCGCACTGACACTGCATGTCCCGTGCTTACCTTGACTTATGGAAGTCGGATCGGCGGACTGGTGCAAGACTTGCTCGGCGAGCCTGATGCGATCCGGCATTTCAAGCACCGCATAAGTATCATCATCCATCAATCGGGCTATCTCGGTAAAGGTGCGTGACACCTCTTCCGGCTCGAGGTCGCCTCTAGCGGCTCGCTTTTCCAGCCGCTTTATGTCATCGAGAAATCGTTCCTGCTCGCTTGCCTCGGAGATCTTTGCCAGGACAACCCATGCCAGTTCAAGGCCCTTGTCCTTCAGACGCTCGTTGAGCAGGACAGATTGCCCACATTGCGGGAAGCGCAACGTGCCTGCCTCATCAATAGGAGGCAAGAGGCCTTCCGCACCGGCGATGCTTGCAATGCCATCACCACCGAATGCGGCTCCCGGCCCCTCGTTATTCGCTGCCCGTACGCTATCGAAAGGACGCACCTTTCTTTCTCCGTATGCAGAGTCTCCGGTTTCATTCCGCCACTAGTATGAGAACCTTTGCGGGCATTTTCAGCGCACGCGCGTGGCAAAAGAGGGTCAAGGCTACATGCGGAATACTCGAGCCAAGCAAGTCGCAAATCCAGCCCGGTTTAGCCGGCGCCCTTGCCCATGATGCGAGTGCTCACCGTCAGGCCTGGCTGGTTGGTTTACCCATGTCCGGCCAGGGCACGGCAATTCAGGCGCGCCATCACCGCAAATATACGTCGGGCACCCTGAAGAATGTCAACGGGTCAGAATAGTCCCCGATCGGACGGCCATCGCTTGCTAACGCACGCGCGCGCACCTGATAATCTCCAGGCTTTTCAAAGTACCCATGATTAATGGTCATGACACCGTCTACGATACTGTCGCGAAGTATGCACTGCAAGCGTTGATGAAGGTCGCCAGGCAAAGGGTTGTAGAAGAAGCAATCCGGTTTGGTCACCTCTAACTCAATCATCCTCGCTCCTGGTACCCGAGCATGCACCAGAAGCGGTACCGAGTCACGTCCCAGCCAATAAAAACCGCTGTTTGCCGCCAGCAAGCCGGCACAATCTACCTCAGGAAACTGGTCACGCCCGCTGATTAAGCGAGCCTCCTTCGCCTCGAGTGTAAGACAGCCTGGCGCGGCAATCGTTATTGCTTTTATCCTTCCTACTGCGAACCAGGACCAATAATCTGACAGCCGAACTCGAATTGGGCAAAATCCGGCATTGCCTTCCCGGTGAACAGGGACTAACAGGTCGCTCGGCGGCATGTTTTCGTAAACTTGCCTGCTGCTTCCATACTCGCCGCGCCAAGTTATTACCAGTGATTTAGCCGCAAGCCCCTTCCACCGTGCCTGCAGTTCCAGAAAATCGTACTCCAGCGGACTTATCTCGAACTTTCTTTCATTCGCCCCTTTGGCTTGAAATTCTATTGCCGAATTTTGCAACCGGCATCCGATAAGAGATACCGGCAAAGCGCAGCCCTCTCTGGCTGCGGGCCTGAGAACTCGACGCGAGAAACGTCGCTCGTTCGGCAGCCACACGTACGGGCCGCGAACCGTCGGATCACTGAGAGCCTCCTTCAACCGCGTGGCATTCATGTACTGGCTCGGAGCAATTGGATTAGGCCCGAAGCTCAGAAACTCTCCGGCAAACTGCCGTTTGCCAAATGGTGGGCCCATCATTGACTGGAATTGTTCGCCAGAGTAAAACAAATGAATCTGATTGCGAGCGCAAGGCAGACCAAGAAGAACAAATTTCGCGCCCGGTTCGGCAGCAGCCAATCTCTTGCATTCTTCCGCAACTGCCTTTACCTCGGCACCACCGTCAATCCAGACACGCTCTATCCTGAAATCAGCGAACATCTGGATGCAAACGACAAGTATTATCGCCACAGCCCCAATCACATCGAGCGGCCAATATTTCCTGGCGTTGCTCGGCGAGCCAATTGGTTGCTGTACCAGCCAGGCCCAGGAAATACTCATCGGGACTGTCAGGAAGAACAAATACCGGCTGTTCTCCAGCCCAGTCCCCGTACCCCAAACTTGATACACAGGCAATATGGTGGAAAGCAGCCATAGCTCAAGAAACACGAGCATCTTCTTGCAGGCGGTTCGCGAGCATCTGAATAAACCCAGAGCGACCATAATAAAATACAGCAATGCCAGCAGCTTCTCAGGCGCGTGATAGGGAGTAGCTGCAGGACCGAACGGAAAGAACAGACGGTAGATGTTGCCCCAATCCGTCCATCGATCAAACATCGTGTGGGTCAACGCATCGCCGAACGATCCCTCGTAGCCTCCGACTAACTTGCCCAGGGCCACGAAACGCAGGGTGAAATATGCAAAGACGACAACCCACACAGGCCAGGTCCTCCGCGCCGCAAAAGTCAGTCGCCTGTACCATGCGGGCTCGGGTAGTTGCCCTCCACCTGTATCTCGCACGAACTCCAGCCCTAATGCTGCTATCGGTAATCCGATCGCCATTTCTTTTGTAAGTAAAGCAATAAGAAAGGCAATCAATGCCCAGATTACACAGCAGGGCCTCGCAATATAGAGCAGAAGCAGAGCAAGCATGTAGTAAAAGCAGCAAATTACGTCAACACGCCCTACAACCCAGAATAACGTTTCGCAATGCAGCGGGTTGGTGGCGAACAAAAGAGCCGCTAAAAGTGCCGCTAAACATCTGCGCCATGTTGTCCAAGAGCCGAATAAAACGCGCACGAATAGGTATATGAGGATGCTCACTCCGCAGTAATGCGCCAGGTTTGTCAAATAGAAGCCAGCCGGGTTCGTGTTCCACAAGAAGCTGTCCAGTACAAGCGAAACAAGGAACCAGGGTCGATAAAACGAAGTGAACGGCTGATGCATGAAGTTTCCGAAAACAGTCGCCCACAGCCACTGTCCCGAACCATGCAGACATTTCCAGGCATACCAGATGTGTCCGAAGTCATCAGCGAGAAAATAATGGTTAAGCGCACGGGAAAAGCACAACAGGCAAACCGCGAGAATAATACTGATGTGGAACCAAATACTGAGCAATGCCGCTTGCACCCATGAACGCCGCGGCATCGCAGTCACGTTATCAGCTAACGGACACGATTTGAGGTTTCGTCAAGTCCTGTGTAAAAACTGTCAGGCGGCATCCTCTGTGCGTTTCTCCTCCTTTCTCCTGATCCCGTCGACGTAACGCGCTCCAGCAAGAACTTC
>JAJPGY010000006.1 GCA_021325555.1 Pseudomonadota bacterium
GGACGTCGAGCCGGTCGTTTCCAACTAGGAGACCTCATCCGATGATAAAGCCGCGCAACAGGCTGAAAGGAAGCGCAATAGTATTCGGCGCCGCGCTCGCCGTCATCCTGGTGATTCTCGGGGTGGCGTTCGCGCTCATATCCATGTACATGGGCGCGGCCAACGAGACGAAAAACGCCGTCGACGCCGCCACGCTTTACACCGGCAAGCAGCTCATGGACAAGATCTCGGTGCAGCTTACCGGGGATCCCAACCAGCAGCTCTTCATGGACGTCACCACAGACACCCCCGGCGGCAGCCCCGACGGTAAAGTCGACCTGCGCCGGATCAACCGTGTCTGGGCAAAAGCGCTGCTCATAGCGATCAACGCGGACGCGGCTAACAATGAGGGAACCGCGGGCTCCTCCATGGATGGCAACGTGGATCAAGCCCGGCAAGGGGCTCAAGCTATCAGCGACGCGTTGAGCGCGCAGCTCACCAACGCGTCCAACCTGTACACATTCTTCGACGCCTTTGCGGGGAAGAACTCGGTGCGCATGCTTGGCAAGAACAGCTCGGTGAGTGCGCTGCAGGATACTTCGGGCTGGCAGACCTCGCTTATGGACCGCAACGCCGAAAGCAACCTTGTCGTCACCGGCGGCGACCTGCCGCCCGGCTACACGATGCCCGGCGGCTCCACCACACCCTGCACACGCAATCCGGCTCCCTCATCGGCGTCCGGGCTGACATTTTTGAAGGGTTATTTCCCCATCTCCATCAACAACCGAACATTCTGGCAGGTTCCCTTCCAGTACGACGAGAAGCCGCACCTGGTCTCCGAGACCGTTTTCGCCGCGAACACGCAGCCGCCCAACTCGCTGCCTTCACCCGGCTGGGATAAGGCGGTGCCGAACGCCTATTCGGCCCTGGGACGGGCCATAAAAACCTCGACGGCTTCCGAGAAGGCCATGTCGTGGGTTCTGACAAACCCGCGTCAAAACTATTCCCTTTCGATGCCGCACTCGTTCGTGAAGATTCACCTCGACGACATGAACGTGAAGTGGTACTTCTTCCCCACCGGCTACCCGCCGGTGAAGTTTTACACCGAGGGAACCTACGGTTACACCACCGATAGCGTCAGCTGCGCTCCGGCCCCCTTCGGCGGCATCGGCTGCGCCACCGTGGATGCGGGCTCTCAGACGGTGGGAGCCGACGTGGTGGGCCGGCCGCTGGATGACATCATATTCGGTGCCCCTGACGGAGGGTCCGGCCAGACCAGGCTCGAATCGGAGATGGTAGCCAGAATCAATCAGATGGTAAGCGATCCCACCGTCACCCTCACCGCCTCCGACCTTCATAACGCCCTCGGCTTCAGCTCATCAACCGGGGCGGCGACGGTTGCCGAGCTGGTAGCCGGAGAGCGTGACTTTTACATCTACAGCACCGACGGCAAGACCATCAAGGTAAACCCGCAGTCGCTGGCCGTAGCGGACGCCCCCTGGCTGGCCACGATAATCGGCAACGACCCGGACGGCAGCGAAACCAAGCTGGTCGACGACGCGCACGACGAGCCGGCCGCTGAGATCCCCCCCGTCTTCACCCCGACCGCCACGCCGCTGCCGTGTTTCACGGACATAGGCGTCGAGTTCGGCTGGTTCAGCTGGGACAAGGACCTCAACTGGACGCCGGGTACCGGCTACAACGGTTGTCTCGGCACCGTCCGGGTAACCAGATGGACACAGGTCTATTCGTGGGCTTACTGCGAATACACGCCGCCCTGCTTGTAAGCGCCGCCGCTTCGAAGCATCGGATACCTGTCTTCATCCGCGCCGCGTGAGCGCAGCCGGTTGCGTAAAAACGATCCAAAATAGAGACAAAGAGGTGACACAATCATGAGAGCGAGGACATTGCTCGCGGTCATCATCGGACTGTTGATTGGCTTGTCCGCCAGTCTTCACCGCGCGCGAGCGGACGACGAAATTTACATCTACGAGCGCAAAGGAGACGGTGCGGCCCCCCATGTCCAGTATCGTCTACACGCGGTGAAGCAGCCGCGCTATGGCCGAATGGGCCACCCGCTCACACACGGGCACAGACGCTTCACGCTCCCCAATTATGCAGGGGTATTGGCTCCGGACAGAGGCTTTGGTGACCTGCCGCCCAACTTCGACATCTATGATTAGCCTTCGCTGACGAGCGGTACTGCGGGATCGGGATCGTTGCGCCGCAGAGCGCCATAATAATTTTGGCAACTTACCGGCAAAGCCGCGGGTGGGTGCCCGAAGCGCTTCGATCTTCCGGTTCGCAATCCAGACCACAACAATAATGCCCTTAGGGCCGGCGTGGATTTAATCCGTTGAGCCGAATCTGTCATCTGACTGGGCCGAGACTGTAATCGCGCCGTCCTACGATGCAATGCATCGACGGCACACGGCCGGAGGATAACGGAAATGGAGAACAGGAGCCTTAAGGCAGCAGATGTCAGGCTTCCTGGCGTCGGCACGTTGACACTCGGGAGAATGATTGATCATGGACAAAAATCAGATAGAAAATGCGAATCTGCTCGGAAAGGAATTTGCCGACGCGATAAGCGAGCACAATATGAAGGCGGCGACAACCTTCCACGACGAGCTCGTTAAGCTGGGGCACGAGTCCCCGGGGCTCCAGACCGATGCTCTGAGAGCGGCTACCGACGAGCTGGTTAGTAGGGGTGTTATTCCTTCCAATTCCGACGTCATTTCGCTGCCGGCTAACTCGGATGTCCTTTTCGCCACCGGCGGTGTCAGTACCAATCCTGCGGCCGGGCAAGATGTCGAGCGCGGACGGAGATCCAACTACCAGCTAATCGACAAGGCCGGGAACGCACTCGACGGACAGCTAGCGAATGTAAGGAGGTTCGAGGAGCTGGAGCGTGCGATGCGCAGGGTGGAGCACTATTTTGGTCTTGGGCGGAGCCTGCCCGGACAGGCATGGTCTGACGGCAACTACATAATCGGACGCCCCGACGGCACGATTACTGGGGCCGCCCACCCGCCGGTCTTAACACAGCTCGATGTAACAGCTCGGGCGAACAAGTAAGTCCTTGCCGCACAACCGGCATTGCACCTAGAGCCTCGCACTGCCGGCGAGGCTCTAGGTGTGTGTATCAGTAAAGCCGGTGCCAAGGATCGACTTATGCAGCCCTCTGGCGGATAATGGCCCGTTCCCGCCAGAGAATCGCCATGATCAAATTTCGACCGTATGTGCCTGGACAACTCCTACTCCTGCCGCCGAAATATGGTTTCGATAAGCCCGTAGCTGAGCTGCCGAAAGAGCTTGCCCGACGTCAAAGCAGGTTGGCAACAATCCAGAAAGCCAGGGCTGCCTTGAAGGAAGAGACGCGAATGCCTGCCGAAGTAGAGGAACAAGCGCGCCTGAAGAAAGAAGGGAAAGAACCAAGACAGGCAAATCGAAAGACATTGCGGCTGCCGGGCGCATGAGGCGAAAGCTCAAAACAGTCAGGGGAAGAGCCGAAGCGGATTTCCGGAATTCCACGGCAGGGCATTCTTCCGGTCATTGGCAATTTCAATTATCTCGCTTAAAAACTCTTGCTCGTTTTTGGCTGTTGCATTGAATTCCCATTCCTGCCCGTTGTTCGCACCTTTGCGGAACCACTTATTTTGCAGCTTGACTACGCGAGAGATGCCGCCTTTGTCATTGAACGAGAAATCGATGGGCCAGCACAGATTCTTTTCGGGAGCAACCAGATAGCCATCGACTCCCTTTCGGTCTTCGATGCCATAAACATCCGTGGGTATGAAGATCAAACGTCCTTTGCACTTCTCGAGCAATATGTCCTGCAATGCGATCGTTGCGGCATGCTGCATTTTTATTCCGAAGAGCTCGCGAGATTCTGCCGGTGTTCTGTCCATTAAAATTTCCCAGCGTCGGTGCGCCGGCAGGTGAGCTCCTCCGTTCGGCAGAGGACGGTCGACAGTTTTGGACTTCACCGCATCCGGCGGTGCCACCGCGGCCGCAGGCTCAAGCCTCAATGGCGGCACGTCCAGATATTCTTTGCTGGCCGGCGCCGGGCGCTCACCAACCGAAAACAGCAGTTTGCCCGCCTCCTTGTCCATTGCCAACCAGACGGGTCCTTCCTGGGCGGCAAACAGGTGCTTGGCGCGAACAGCCGGCTCCGCCTCTTCCGGGTGGCAGAAAGCCATGATGTTGGCGCTGGAAGCTTCTTCTTGATCGACCACGGCGCCTTTGGCGAAGTGCTGAACAAATAGCTTTTTCTCCGGGCCAAGGGCATCCTTGTCGCCTGCTGCCTTGCCGAGAATCTCGCGCACTGTCAGAGGCGCGCCCTTGCTTTCCGATTTGCGGAAGGCCTCGAGCGAATCTTTTCCGTCCACGACCACAAACTCACGCGGCCGGGAACCGGTTGTGGTGCTCACCCGGCCATCCTTCAGGCTCTCTACGTTTGCGCCGTTGAAGCGCAGCATGCCCGGGATAAGCTCCATCGCCAGGCCAACCAGACCAAATTGTCCGCTTGCAGAGAGCAGCTCCTTAACGCTCGCCACCCGGTGCTCTTCCGTAAGCGCGGAAGCTTCAGCGTTGGCCGCGCCGCCGGCAAGTCCCCCGACGCCATTTGCCAGCAAGTTCTCCGCAAATTGCCCGCCGCGCTCCTCCAATACCTTGCCGATAAATTGCTTTGCTGCCGAGTCGAATGCGTTTGCGGTCCAGGCTTGAGCGCCAAAAGTAATGCCGTTTACAGCGGCAGCCTCCATTCGCTGCGAGAGAAAGCTGCCCTTGCCGGAGGAAGGGGTAAACAGGAAACCGGAAATTGCCCCGTCCAAAAGCGGCTTCCAGGTTGTGCCTTTGCTGACAATCGCTTTGGCGGCCGACAGGAACTCCCCGACGCGGGAGGTCGCGCAGGCCGTTTCAGCAGCCTCACCCGCATCGGCGGCTGCTGCGACGCCCTCGGTTGCCTCGGCGCCAATCCCGAGCACTGTGGTTAATCCGCCGGTTAAAAGGACTGGTGCAGCAAAGCCCACGGCGCTGCCTGTAAACTCCGCCACCTTTCCGGCAACGCCGAGACCTGTAGTATCGGGGGTGATGCAGAGCTGCAGGCTCGGCAGCTTATAGCCGGTGGTCTCCTTGACCCCCCAGCTGGCAAGCTGGGACAGCCCGTCCAAAGGCTTGAAGATGGCGGTGTTAATTGCCGATTCGCCAAACACTTCGGCCAGGGCCAGGCTTTCGCCTTGCCCCGGAATTGCCGCATTTGATCCGTCAATGACGATCTTGTTGAGCTCTTTGACGCTCTGCCATGCTCCTTTGCCTTGATCGCCAACTGTGCGGGCGACATCGCCCGTCACCTTGATCATGGTTTTGGCTGCCTGCTTGTCGGCATGCCAGATTCCTTTGCCTGCATCCCTGGCTGCGGCAGCCAGGTGCCCGCCGGCAAGGTCTCGGCCGGCAGCGCGGGCGGACTGGGCAGCGCTGCCGGCCACGCGCGCGGCGGCTGTGGAAATCTCCTTCTCCGTTGCGGCAGCATCTTGAAATAGCTTCCTACCCGCCTGCTCCATGCTTGCTGCCAGGCCGTGGACATCCTTGGCGGTGAGTTTCAGATCTTCTATGGGGTTTAACCAGGACATAGGTGGTTCTAGTAACTGTTTGCTATCAGGGAGCGGGATGAGGTGAGCGGCTTTTGTAAAGGCTCGCTTGTCCTGCAAAGAACCTTCCTTCACCTTGCCGATACGATAGCCGGAGATATTTGCAGACTGATTGCAGAGTTTTGGCAAAGAAGGTTCAAAACATTAAATCGAAAACAGGCTGGCCTGGACAACCCGGGGAAGGATTGCTGTCACCGGCGCCCGCAACGGAGATGATCCCTGCCTTGTCCGCGATTTCACAGGCGCCCGCCTTGCTGCCGTTGGCCAGCATGCTGGTCACCGAGACCTGGCTGCGGTGGCATTGCTACTGGCAGGCGGAGTCGTCGTTGCTCAATAGACTCTGCCAAATGATCCGGAAGAACTCGTGCCATGTAGTGCCGAAAGTCACAATTGCCCACACAGCCTTATGGCAGACGCCTGGCTGAAGTACCTGAACACGGATGTTTACAAGCGATGGCCAGCCGCCCGCGCGCCAGGCCTCCTCTGCAACTGTTGGCGCCATCGGGCTGTCGATCCTAAGACAGCCAAAGGCGGAGCGAACACGCTGGTCTAACGGCATCCCGCTCTGGGGTCCGCCGGATTCGTCATTGCTTCAATGTGAAAGTGATGCCGATGTTTGTGTTAGCCGTCCTGGGCGCCTGCACGCAGCTGATGTCGAGTTGCTGGTTGCTCTTCGTGGCTTTCATCATGTAGAACTGCCTGCCTTTTGCCATCAGGTTCGTCAGTTTGGCGCTGGGGGTGCGCACCAGCCAGTTGTCCTTCTTTAAGGCGGCGAGATACCACTGGAAGGCGGTCTGCGGGGGATCCCTGGTGACGATGCTGAGCACGGCCCGCGGGCTGCCCTTGGTCGAGTTGATGAAGGTCGTCTTCACCACGTTGCTCGGATAAGGGGGCACGGGGAAGTTTTTCGGAATCGCCTGAGAATAATGAAGCCTCTGCCCGAGCGTCATCTGCCTCTTTGATTTGAGATCCTGAATCATGGCTCCCACAGAGGGCGACAACGTCGGGGGCCCGGCCTTGGTTTGAGCCGTGCCCTGAGCCTTCGCCGCTGCCGGTGCGGACGCCGCCAGCAAGAGAGCGGCGAGCGCGCGGGCGGCACACCGCCGGCGGTGCCTGACGTGTGGTGCCGAGATCAATCGATATACTCTCTCAAGCGGCGGCTGCGATTAGGATGCCGCAGCTTGCGCAGCGCTTTGGCTTCGATCTGCCTGATTCGCTCGCGGGTAACCCCGAAAAGCTGCCCGACCTCTTCCAGAGTCCGCTGCCTGCCGTCATCGAGCCCGAAGCGCAGGCGCAGCACGTCGCGCTCGCGCGGCGAAAGCCCCGCCATCACCTCGATGATATCCTCGCGCAAAAGCTCCTGGGTGACCGAGGAAGCCGGGGTCTCCGCCTCGCGGTCCTCGATGAAATCGCCAAGCCGGCTGTCCTCTTCCTTGCCGATCGGGGTCTCGAGCGATATCGGCTCCTGGGCGACCTTGACTATCTCGCGCAACTTCACCAGCGAGATCTCCATGGCCTGCGCGATCTCCTCCTCGCTCGGCTTGCGCCCTTTGTCCTGGGCCAGCTTGCGCGTGATCTTCTTCAGCTTGTTGATCGTCTCGACCATGTGCACCGGAATGCGGATGGTGCGAGCCTGGTCGGCGATCGCCCTGGTTATCGCCTGCCGGATCCACCAGGTCGCGTAGGTGGAGAATTTGTAACCTCGCTCGTAGTCGAACTTCTCCGCGGCCCGGATAAGACCGAGGTTGCCTTCCTGGATCAGGTCCAGGAAAAGCATGCCGCGCCCGATATATTTCTTGGCGATCGAAACCACGAGCCTGAGGTTGGCCTGAACCAGCTTGCGCTTGGCGATCGCCCCGTCGGCCCCGCCCTGCTCGATCCGGCGGGCCAGGTCGATCTCCTGGTCGGCGGTCAGAAGGGGGATCCTGCCTATCTCGCGCAGGTACATGCGCACCGGGTCGTCAGACGACAGGCCGCGGGAAACCTCCGCCTCGAACTCCTGCGGGTCCTCCTCGACCTTCTCCTCCTCGACCTCAATGAATACCGGGTCTTCAGAGCCGGCCATCCCCGGCAGCTCGACTTCTACCTCCGACTCGTCGTCGCCCAGGAAGGCCTCCAGGCCCGTTCTGTCCCGGCGCTTGCCGGACTCCTCCAGCCTGTCTAACTTCTCTATGAAGCTGTCTTCCTTGTCTTTGCCGCTCACGCCGTCGTCTCCAATGGCTGTAATTGACCGCTGTCCCCTAGTATTTCATCAACTTTCCGCTTCAGCACCGTGATTTCATCTTCAGTCTTGGCAGCGGGCAGAAGCATGGTCTCGACCTGGGTCAGTTGAATTATTTTACTGCCAAGACTGTTTTGCTCATTTTCGCTGCCGGCTAAACCCATAAGCGACCTCAAACGGCTCTTCTCCCTGGCCAGGCGCTCGCGCAGGATGCGAGCGCGCCCTTCATTAAGCATAACCTCGAGCGGAGCCTTCTGCTTGCGCAGCTCCTCCACCTTCAGGATAAGATCGACAAGCACCTTTTTCGCCTCGCCATCGGGCGCCAGCCTGTCCATGAGCTTCCACTGCAGGTCCTCGGCGGTGTCGAAGCCGCTGCCTATGCCGTCCAGCTCCTGTTTGATGCGCTGGTGAACCGGCTCGAAGAAGCTCTGCTCGGCAAGCGCCTCCGCCACCTGCTTGTGGTCGTCCCGCGACATGAGATAAAGCGCCAGCAGATTGCGCTCGGCCTCGATGAGACCGGACTTGACACCGCCTGCCCGTCCGGCGGGCGAGGGGGAAGGCGGCCGGGGCGGCAAGCCCATGCGCTCGCGCCGCATGTGCTGCCGGACCTCGGAAAGCAGCTCCTCCTCCCGGACCCCGAGGCGCAGCGCCCATTGCCTTATGTACTCGCCCCGGGCGACCGCGTTCTTAATCTGGGACAGAACCGGCACAATCAGCCGGGCGGCCTCGATGCGCCCGACATGCGTCTTGAGATCCACCTTCTCCACCGCCAGCTCGAGCTGGTAATCGACCAGCAGCGGCGCCCCCTCGATGGCCGCGGCAAACGCCTCTTTCCCGCCGTGCTCGCCGGAGCCGCGCAAGCACTCGTCAGGGTCCTTGCCGCCGGGCACCCGCAGCGCCCGCAGCTCGATGCCGACCCCCTCGGCGATCTGATTGAGCGTCTCCACGCCGCGCTCCAGCGCCCGCTCACCGGCGGTGTCGCTGTCGAAGGCCAGGTAGACGCGTTTGGATTCCGTGTGGCGCACGAGCAGTTTCGCCTGCCGCTCGGTGAGCGCGGTGCCCAGCGTGGCCACGGTCTGCGGGAACCCGTACTGGTGGGCGGTAATGGCGTCGAAATATCCTTCCACCACGATCACCTGATCCAGCTGCTTGATCGCGTCCCTGGCCAGATGCAGGGCGAAAAGGTGCTGCCCCTTCGTGTAGATCGGGCTTTCCGGCGAGTTCAGATACTTCACCTGATCGTCGCCCAGCGTTCTGCCACCAAAGGCGATGACCCGCCCCTGCTCATCGAAGATCGGGATGATCAGCCGGTGGCGGAAAAGATCGTAATAGCTGCTGCTGTCCGGCCGCCGCCGGACCAGACCGGCCTCCTCGAGCGTCGCCGGCGCCACCCGGGCTCCGGCCGTGAGATAGCGCAGAAGGCCGTCCCAGACATTGGGGGCGTAGCCGAGCTTGAACTTCTCGATCGTCTCCTCGTCCAGCCCGCGCGCGTGCAGGTAGTCGCGGGCCGGCATCCCCTCGCGCGGGTCCTTGAGCAGTCGCGCGTAGTATTCCGCCGCTTGCTGGTAAAGCATGAGAATGGCGGTGCGGCGGTTGTACTCCTGCTTCTCCTCGGGCGACTCGATAAGCGCTATCCCGTAGCGATGCGCCAGATCCCTTACCGTGTCCAGGAAGTCGAGACCCTTCACCTTCTGCAGAAAGGTGAAGACGTCGCCGCCCTCGCCGCAGCCGAAGCACTTGAAAATACCCTTCTCAGGGTTGACGTGGAAGGAGGGAGTCTTCTCGCTGTGGAACGGGCACAGCCCCCTGTGCTCTTTGCCGGCCCTTTTCAGGACGACGTGCTCCGAGACCACCTCGAGCAGGCTGGCACGGCCGCGGACTTCCGCTATCACTTCCGAGGTAACGCCCTTCAAAGCCTCGTGCCCTCTTGAGCGAGCGCCAGAGGAAACGGCAGTGGTGCTCCAAGCAGCATGCGTCGCCGGTAGGTTATTTCCAACTTCTGGCGTATCCTGTTTTATAGCACGTAACGAAGACGGGACAGGTTAAATTAGGTGGGTCAGCGGAGGCGGCGCCGGTGCGCTCAGGCTCGATCGAACAGCTCTACTACTGGACCTCACGGCGCTGGGTGCTGCAGCTCCTCTTTTTCTGGGCGGTCGCCGAGGGAGCGTTCTTCTTCGTCATGGCCGATCTGCTTATGATCCCGCTTGTGCTGCTGCATCCGGGCGCACGCTGGCGGCTGGCCACCGCTTGCCTGCTGGGAGCGCTCCTGGGGTCGCTGGTTCCCTGGTTCGTGGGGCAGCTCGCCCCTTCTATGGGCTTGCACATCATGACCAGCGTCGCCTGGCTGAGCCCGGACAGGATCACGCGCTCGGCCAACATGCTTTCCAGGATGGGGCTTTTCGCCCTTTTCGCTCAGCCCTTCAGCCTGCTGCCGCTCAAGTCCTTCATGTTCGTGTCCTCGCAGATAAGGATGCCCATGGTCCCCGTCTTCATCTGCGCCGCCATCGGGCGCGCCGCCCGCGACTTCGCTCTGGCGTACCTGGCTTCCCTGGCCGGCCAGAGGTACCGCGGTCAGATCGCGCAGAACTGGGCGGTCATTTTCGCCGCCTGGTTCTGCATCGGCCTCGGGCTTATCATCCTCACACAAGTCCTCTAGGGGCAAGGCGAAGGCGGCGCGGACTCCAGAGCCCTTAGCCAGGAAATCGCAGGAACGGTGACTTAAAAACATTTTTCACATGTCCATCAATAAATATCCACTTTCGGATACTATTTATGCGGTTTATGTCCGCCACATATCCGGAGGCTCCTGACAAAGCGCTCATGAAAACCTTGATAAAGAACGGTCGGGTGGTCACGGCAGTCGATGACTACTACGGCGACATCCTCATCGAAGGCCAGTTTATAACGCTTATCGGCAAGAGCCTGGACATGAGCGCGGACAAGGTGATCGACGCCCGTGACAAACTGGTGATTCCCGGCGGCATCGACGCGCACACGCACATGGACATGCCGTTCGGCGGCACCACCTCCGCCGACGACTTCAGAACCGGCACCCTGGCAGCCGCCCACGGCGGAACGACGACCATCATCGACTTCGCCATTCAGCCCAAGGGCACCGCAATCATGCAGGCGCTGGAGACATGGCACAAGAAAGCGGACGGCAAGGCGGCGATCGACTACAGCTTCCACATGATCGTCACCGATCTCTCCGCGGCCGAGCACCTGGCCGAGATGAAGAAGTTGATCGACCATGAGGGCGTGACCAGCTTCAAGCTGTTCATGGCTTACCCGGGCGTGCTGCTGGTCGATGACGCGACGATCTTTCGCGCCATGTCGCTGGCCGGCTCGCGTGGCGGGCTCATCTGCATGCACGCTGAAAACGGCGTGGTCATCAACGAAATCGTCGCCCGGGCGCTGGCGGAGGGGAAGACGGCGCCGAAGTTCCACGCGCTGACCCGCCCGACCGCCGCGGAAGCCGAGGGCGTCAATCGATCGATAGCCCTGGCCGAGATGGCCGGGTCGCCGGTCTACATCGTGCACCTGAGCTGCTATGACGCCCTGAAGAAGGTGAAAGAGGCTCGCGACGCCGGCATTCCCGCCTTCGCCGAGACCTGCCCGCAGTATCTCTTCCTGGACTACACGGACTACGAGAAGCCGGAATTCGAGGGGGCGAAATACGTGATGACGCCCCCCTTGCGCGAGAAGTGGAACCAGGAGGAGCTGTGGACGGGACTGCGCATGAACGACCTGCAGGTCGTCTCCACCGACCACTGTCCGTTCTGCTTCAAGGAGCAGAAGGAGCTGGGCAGGGATGACTTCAGCAAGATCCCCAACGGCGGGCCGGGCGTGGAGAACCGGATGAGCCTTATCTTCAACGGCGGAGTCGGGCAGGGGCGCATCTCGCTCAATCGTTTCGTCGAGCTGACCTCCACGGCGGCGGCGAAGATCTTCGGACTCTTCCCCCGCAAGGGAACCATCGCCGTCGGGTCCGACGCCGACATCGTAATCTTCGATCCGAAAAAGAAGATGACTATCAGCGCCAGGACGCATCACATGAACGTAGACTACAATTGCTACGAGGGCATGGAGGTGACCGGCGTGGCGGAGACCGTCCTCTCCCGCGGCAGGGTGGTGGTGGAAAACGGCAAATACACGGGCAAAGCCGGAGACGGCCAGTTCCTCAAGCGATCGACGGTAACACTCAAGTAGCAGGGCATCAATCAAAGTGACTACGAGCAAAACGGCAGAATCCTTAATGGCTTACACGACAGAGTTCAACAGGAACGTCACCGAGGATCGCAATCCCAGGACCATGGATCTCGACGTTCTCGACACCGTCAATCTCGTGCGCAAGGTGCAAGAGGAGGATCTGGAGATTGCCGGCGTGGTCCAGCAATGCGTCCCCGAAATCGCCCGCGCCGTCGATCTGATCGTGCAGGCGCTTCGCGCCGGCGGGCGCCTGATCTACTTCGGCGCGGGCACGAGCGGGCGCCTGGGCGTGCTGGATGCCAGCGAGTGCCCGCCAACCTTCGGAATAGACGCCGGCAAGATCCAGGCCTACATCGCCGGCGGCAAGGAGGCGATGTTCCACGCCTTCGAGAACGCCGAGGACAACAAAGACGCGGGCATCGCTGATGCCACCGCCGCCGGTATCACCGACGGGGACGTCGTCGTCGGCATCACGGCCAGCGGCCGCACCCCTTATGTCATCGGGGCCTGCGACAGGGCCCGGGAGTGCGGGGCGAAGATCATCGCCGTCGTGAACAACCACGACACGGAACTTGCCCGCATGGCCGATGTGACCATCGCCGCCGTCGTCGGACCGGAGGCGCTGTCCGGCTCGACAAGGATGAAGGCCGGCACGGCGCAAAAGATGATCCTGAACCTGCTGTCGACCTGCACCATGGTGCGCCTCGGCAAGGTCTACGAAAATCTGATGGTGGATCTCAAGCCGACGAACTACAAGTTGAGGGAGCGCGCCGTCTCGATCATCAGCACCATATCCGGTGTGCCCCGCCACGTCGCCGAGGGGGCGCTGGTCGCCTCGCACGACAGCGCCAAGACGGCAATCCTCATGGTCAAGCGAAAGCTGGGCCGGGCCCAGGCCGAGGCTCTTCTCGCCCGGTGCGAAGGCTCGCTGCGCCGCGCCCTGGAATCAGCGCCCGTCTCCTGATCAAAGGAGCCGGCGCCGGCAGCCGGCGCAGAAGACCCGCAGGCCTCGCGGCTTGAAAAATTTGACATCTATCCACTTGCGCCCGTAGGCGACATACAGGCGATCATCGCTGGCCCCGCGATAGGCGATGTGCACCGCGCCCCGGCAGCAGACCGCCGTCTCCTCATCGGCCTGCAGGCCCGCAGCCGGCTCGCGGGCCGCCCGCCGGCTCCGGACAAGGGCGGCGAGTTTAGCGGTCAGCGCGGCCAGGGGGCCTGGCAAACCTCCTGCCGGTCTCCGGTCAACCATCAGCGTCTGGCCCCTTAGAGATCATGACCGCGCCCGGGGCAGAACCGGCAACCTGACCGTGAACACCGAGCCGCGCCCGACCTCTGACTCCACCTCCACGACCCCGTGATGCCGGGCGATGATCTCGCGGGTAATGGCAAGCCCGAGCCCGGTGCCGCCCCCGACTCGGGTGCGCGCTTTGTCGCCGCGATAGAAGCGGTCGAATATGTGCGGCAGGTCGCCGGGCTCGATTCCCGGCCCGGTGTCGCTGATGCGCACCTCGATGTGCCCGGGGCCGGGCGAGCGCGAGCTGACCGTCACCCGTCCCTGCGGCGGCGTGTAGTTGACGGCGTTGGTGAGAAGATTGACCAGGGCGCGGTGCAGCTGGCTGCCGCTGCCGTGGACGCACAGCCCGTCGGTGTCCGCCCGGTTTTGCAGGTCGATCTGCTTCTTCTCGGCCTGCGGCTGGATCTCGGCCACGGCCTCGGAGATTACCTGCTTGAGGCTGACCTCCTCATGCCAGTCCTTCTCCAGCCCGCCGTCCAGCCGCGTGATGTCCAGCAGATCCTGAATCAGCTGCCTCTGGCGATCGACGAGCTTCTCCAGCGAGGAGAGAAACTGCTCGCGCAGCTCCGGATCCCCGGCCGCGCCCGCCTGCAAGGCCTCCACCACGGAGCCGATGGCCATGGTCGGCGTCTTCAGCTCGTGCGAGGCATTGGCGATGAACTCCTGCCGCAAGCGCTCCTGCTCGCGCAGCCGCCCGATCATTTGATTGAAGGACAGGCCGAGCTCGCCTATCTCGTCGTTGCGGCGCACCGGCACGAAAACCGAAAAATCGCCGGACCTTGCAATCTGCTTGGACATGGCGCTCATCTCGCTGATTGGCCTCGTCACCCGCCGGGCCAGGAGAAGGCTTATCAGGATGGTGACAAAGCCGGTGGTGAGCATGAACTCGAGGAAGTTGATGAAGTCCTTGTTGAGCCGGAGGTTCAGGTCGTTGAGCGGCAGCCCGAGCCGGATTACCCCGGCGGTCTGCCCGGCGGCGCGGATAGGGACGGCGACGAAAAGCCACTCGGTCTTCGTTTGAGCGGAGCTGCGCGTGTACATGGCCACGATCCCGGCCAGGGCGTCGTTGATCTCGGGCTGGTTGGAGATGTTCTCCCCCTCGCGCTGCGGCTTCGGACCGGAGTCGGCAACCACGTGCCCGTCATCGTCGACAACGGTAATGGCCACTCCCAGCTTTTCCGCGTGCCGGTCGGCCGCTGCCTTTATCCTGCGGCGGGCCGCCGGCGAGTCGA
Organism: Pseudomonadota bacterium; assembly: GCA_021325555.1. Taxonomy (GTDB): domain Bacteria; phylum Cyanobacteriota; class Vampirovibrionia; order Obscuribacterales; family Obscuribacteraceae; genus JAJPGY01. The sequence goes on from JAJPGY010000006.1 coordinate 14,590, forward strand.
GCGCCAGATCGTTGTCGATCTCGAGGCCCAGGTTGACGCCTTCCACCTCGAGCGCCTTCCGCAGGTCGGTCAGCGACTCGGTCTTTATAATGGAATGCGCCCAGATGCTCACGATCGACAGCGCCACCGTGAGCACCAGCAGGTACGTGAACAGCAGCTGGTTGGCAAGGCTCCTGGACAGCCAGCGGTGAATCTGCTCGAAAAAGCGCATGGCGGTCGCGCCTCCTGGTTCATCTTTATATTAACGCTCGAGCCTGCAAAGCTCCTCGTATCCCCGGCAGCGCGGCGCCCCTGCTCAACGCCCCGGCGGCCGCCGCCGCGGCGCACGGTTACCGGCTGGATACCGGCCCGGCTGCGCCGCAGGCGCTCCGGGCATAAAGACAATTTGATCTTTGTGTGCGAAACTATCAGTTGGTTTCTATAATGTCCGAGCTGGTTCCTGAATTGTCAATAAATGCCAGCGTAAGGGGAGGTCCTATTCAATGTCTGGTGTGGCAAACGTTACCGACGCTACCTTCGACCAAGAAGTTCTGAAATCAGACGTCCCCGTTCTGGTCGACTTCTGGGCTCCCTGGTGCGGCCCCTGCAAAGCGGTCGCCCCGGTTGTCGAAGATCTGTCCAAAGAGTTCGAAGGGCGCCTGAAGGTTGTAAAACTGAACACGGATGAGAACCCCAAGACAGCCCAGGCTTACACTATCCGCGGCATTCCCAGTCTTTATCTCTTCAAGTCAGGGCAGGTCGTGGAGCAGGTGGTAGGCGCCGTCCCGAAATCCACCCTGGCCAGCGCCATCAACAAGCACATCTAGCGGCCGGTGTTCTGTCTTACCCTACTGCCCCTCCGGCACCCGCGGCCGGGCGGTGTTTGTTGACTGCCGGTTGGGCTAAGATGTGTGTAGCCGGAGGGTGCGGAAGGCCATGAAAGAATTACTCATCTCCTTTCTGATCGCGCTGGTGGCCGGCAGCTTCATTAACAGCTGCTCGCAGGGGCAGCCGCCGGCGGCGGAGATGCCAGCCGACCAGCAGGCAACCAGAGAGGGCGGGCAGTCTGGAGAGGGTCCCGGCCCCCAGGCAGGCGAGCCGGGAGCCTCGCCGGTCCAGGAGGTGACGGAGGCTAACTTCAACCAGGAGGTTCTCTCCTCGCCCACCCCGGTTCTGGTCGAGTTCGGAGCCAAATGGTGCGTTCCCTGCAAGAAGATGGCCCCCATTCTGGAGAAGCTGGCCTCGGAATACCAGGGAAGGCTGAAGGTGGTCTCCGTCGATGTGGACGAGAACCACAACCTGGCCGACCAGTACACCCAGAGCGGGCTGCCCACCTTCGTGATTTTCCAGGGCGGGCGCGCCCGGGAGATGACCTCCGGCTATATGCCGGAGCAAGGGCTGCTGGCGCTGGTCAAGCCGCACCTCGGGTAAATCCTTGTCCGGCGACCGGGCTGAGCCGGCTGCGCCGGGCGTAAAATCTCGCTATGATTACAAGTAAGCGGGCTTCAGCCCGCGCCGGCAAGCTCTTTCGGCACGAAGGCAGGACCATGAAGGAATTGATTGCCACGTTTATCCTGGCCCTTGTCGTCAGCTGCCTTCTCAACAGCCTGCAGGGCTCGGCCCCACCGTCACCATGGCCGGTTGGCATAAATGACGTGAACCAGATCCAGTATGGTCTCAAGCGCGACGACATGGCCATCGGGGAGATGGATTACGTCAACGGGTCTAGACCGGCCAAAATAATGAGCGGCATCGACGAGCGGTCCGACGAGCGGAACAGCGATTTCCCGCTGGGCGCGGCCAACTAGCCCAAAGCAATTGGCGGCCGGGCCGGCCGCACTTGAGGAGAGAACGAAAAACATGAAACCGTGGGCAAAATGGACGCTCCTGATCGGCTGGACGATCATCCTTCTTTTGACCGCCCAGCAGTGGAACCCGTTCACCTCGTTCCCGGCGCTCATGAAATATTCGGTCGTCTCCATCATCTCCAGCGCGCTATTCGGCGCCCTGGTCATCCTCATCCAGTACTACCTGCTCATATCGATCATCTTTCCGCTGCCGCCGCGCGCGGATTCCAAGGCGCCCAGGAGCATCTGGCGGCGCATGTTCCCCTTCCTCTTCAAGACGCCGGCGATCAACCCCAAGGCCCCCAAGACGCTCGCCGAGCTCATCGGCAACGAGCAGGCCAAACAGGAGATTCGGGAGGTCATAGACATGATCTCCAATCCCGCCAAATATTCCGCCTCCGGCGCCCAGGTTCCCAAGGGCATGCTCTTCGTCGGGCCGCCGGGGGTCGGCAAGACGCTCTTCGCCAGGGCGATAGCCAACGAGGTAGGCATCCCCTTTTACGTCGTCGAGGGATCGGGGCTGTCCGGGCTCATCATGGGCCTGGGCGTGCTCAAGCTGAAGACCCTATTTCGCAAGCTGCGCCGCCACGAGCGGGCGATTCTGTTCATCGACGAGATCGATTCGATGGCCGCCCGGCGCCAGGGCGACAGGGGCTTCGGCGGGCAATCGGATCTCAACATGACCCTCAACTGCCTGCTAACGGAGATGGACGGTTTCACCAACAGCAATATCCTGGTGATCGGCGCCACCAACAATGATGGCATCCTCGACCCGGCGCTGATGCGCGCCGGACGGATGGACCGCCGCATCTACTTCCAGACACCCAATCCCGAAGAGCGCCAGGCTCTCTTTCGTTACTATCTCGGCAAGGTGGTCTGCGACACGGACATCGATTATGACGAGCTGGCCAAGCTGACGGTCAACTATTCCCCGGCCGAGATCGCCAACGTGGTGAACGAGGCCGCGCTTGTCTCGATGCGCCCCGGCGGCCCGGGCAAGGTGACGATGAACACGATCGAGCAGGCGCTCGATCGCATCTCGGTCGGGCTGGAGCGCACAATGGTCGGCTCCGGAATAGAGATCGGCACCACCGACTCCTCGATCCGGCTGGATGACGTCATAGGAATAGACGAGGTCAAACAGGACGTCCTCGAGATCATAGATTTCCTGCGGCGGGGAGACGAGCTTCGCCGTATCGGCGCCAAGATCCCCAGGGGCGTGCTTCTCGTAGGGCCGCCCGGGGTCGGCAAGACGATGCTGGCCAAGGCCATGGCCAATGAGGCCGGCGTGCCTTTTTACGGAATGTCGGCGAGCTACCTCAAGGGAGCCTGGTCGCGCGAAGGGGCGGGCCGCATCAAGGCTCTCTATGCTCAGGCGCGGAAGAGCCCGGCGGCGGTCGTCTTCATCGACGAGATAGACTCGATCGGCGGCAATCAGGACCGCGGCGGCGGCACCAGCGGCATGCGCTCGGAGGAGCTCAACCAGATCCTCATCGAGCTCGACGGGTTCTCGCACAGCAATGTAATCACCATCGGCGCCACCAACGTGGAGGAGACGCTCGATCCCGCCTTCACGCGCTCGGGGCGCTTCGATCGCAAGTGCTACGTCGGCCTGCCCGATGCCGAGGCGCGCAAGAAAATTTTCGGCAAGTACCTGAAGAACATCAAACTGGCATGCGAGCCGGATCTCGACAAGCTCTCCAAGTTGACGACCAACTTCTCCGGCGCCGATATAGCGGCGACGGTAAACGAGGCGGCCATCCTGGCCGTCCGGCACGGCAAGGCCCACGTGGAGCAAGCCCACCTGGAGGAGGCTGTCGACCGGGTCTCCGTGACGGCCAGCCACAAGTTCAACACCCAGGGCATAAACCTCTCGCGCGTTCCCGACCTCGACGTCAAGCTCGATGACGTGAAGGGTTGCGAGGAGGCCAAGGCCGAGGCGGCGGAGGTCGTGGCCTTGCTCAAGAACGCCGACAAGATAATTGAGACCGGCGTCAAGCCGGTGAAAGGCGTTCTCCTGGTCGGCCGTCCCGGCACCGGCAAGACGATGCTGGCCAAGGCGATCGCCAATGAGGCCGGTGTGCCCTTCTATGCTCTGTCCGGCGCCGATTTCAACTCCTGGTGGGCGGGCGTGGGCGCCGGGCGCGTGCGCGCCGTTTACGAGCAGGCGCGGCGCGGCGGCAAACCGGCCATCGTGTTTATCGATGAGATTGACGCGATCGGCGGCAAGCGCGGGCAGGACCTGGGCGGCGGCGCGGTCATGGACGCCAACCGCACGCTCAACCAGTTCCTCGTGGAGCTGGACGGCTTCGGGAAACACAAGGTGCTCACCATCGGCGCCACCAACCATCCGGAGCTGCTCGACGAGGCGCTTCTGCGCCCGGGCCGGTTCGACAGGCGCATCGAGATTCCGCTCCCCAACCTGGAAGGCCGGGAGGCGATCCTGAAGCACTACCTGTCCAGGGTAAAGACGGATGAAAAGGTAAACCCGCTGGACGTAGCCCGGATGACCGTATTTTTCAGCGGCGCCGGCTTGTACAGCATCGTCAACGAGGCGGCGCTCGGCGCCGCGCGCGACGGCCGGGACACGGTCCGCCAGGAGGACCTGATCCAGGCGATCGAGCGGGTGCAGATAGGGATGCCGCAAAGCCGCCAGATTCTGGTGGAGGAGCTCACCGCCACCGCCTACCACGAGGCCGGTCACGCGCTGGTCAACTACTATCGAAACAACCGCAAGCGCTTGCAGCTCGTGACGATCATCCCGCGCGGATCGGCGCTCGGTTACACGGTCGGGGTCGACAAGGAAGAGTACAACGATCACAACAAGTTCCACCTGATGGCTGACATTGAAGGCTTGCTCGGCGGCTACTGCGCCGAAGAGCTGGTGCTGGAGGCCACCACCAATGGTGTCGCCTCGGATCTCCAGAAAGTATCCGCCCTTGCCCGGGCGATGATCATGGAGTTCGGGATGGGCGACTTCAAGTTCAACGTCAATCAGGCGTATGCCGACCAGCGCTCCGGTCCTTCGCAGGAGACCCAGCGCGAGTGCGAGCTGCAGATCAAGCAGATCGTCGATGCCTGCATGGAGACGGTGCGTAATCTCCTGCGCTCGAAACGCCCCGAGCTCGATCGCCTCTCTCACGCGCTTCTGGAGAAGGAGACGCTCTATTACAAGGACATCGTGGCGATTCTGGACCCCGCCCGCACACCGGAGGAGGTCGAGCTTGAAATGCAGCAGATGGCCGCCCGCCGCCTGGTAGGCAAGCCCCCGGTGGTCAACCTGGGCGCCGTCTCAGGCAACGGCTCCGGCAACGGAAGCCCGGCAGGCGCGCCCACCACCGCCGAGTCCCGAGACCGCGAGGGCGCACCGCCACCCGACGACACGCACGCCTGACGGGAACAGTTTTTACGTCATGGCGCAGGCGCGCCAAGGTGAGCACGCCAGCCCGGCCCTCACCGCAGGTCGCCGTTTCCCTCGGAGCCAAACAAGCGATCCTCTACCCTGAGCAGGCGCGCATTTGTCAGCCCCGCATGGCGCTCCAGCTCCTGCAGGCGCGCATTTGTCAGCCCCGCATGGCGCTCCAGCTCCTGCAGGCGCGCATTTGTCAGCTCCGCCTGCTCTTCCAGTCGCAAGACTCGGGCATTTGTAAAATCTATGCGAGCATGCACCAGCTCAAACTCAGCACGCATATCGGAACGCAGCTGGTCGAACTCAGCGATGGTAGCATTTCGGAACTGGTTGAACTCTGACCGGAAGCCGGCCAGTTCAGTCCGAATGCTCGTAACCTCTTCGCTCAGGCGCAGAAGTAGTGATTCAATCCGCTTGCTGTCCACTTCGATTACGGTCGCTGGCATAACCACATCTCAATGTAATAGACGCCCAAAAGTTGCCAAGGGTTCAAAACCAATATACCAGCCCGGGGAGCCAACCTTCCCCCGCGGCAGGCCGCATGCCCCGCCCGCCAGAAGCCATGATTTCCTGGGCGCCGACAAGAAGCGCAGCGAAGGATTCCGAGGAGGAATCCGCA
>JAJPGY010000043.1 GCA_021325555.1 Pseudomonadota bacterium
CAGCAGAACCCCTACCAGAGCCAGTACGGCAACTGGGGCAACCCCTACCAGTACCAGCAGAACCCCTACCAGAGCCAGTACGGCAACTGGGGCAACCCCTACCAGTATCAGCAGAATCCCTACCAGAGCCGCTACCCGACCTGGCAGCAGTACGGCCCGCCAACCGGCGCCTACGGAAGCGCGAATCCTGACTGGCCCCGCGAGGCGGCCGTGATCAGAACGATGATAGGGCATTCAATCAGAGAGTATGACCCGAGAGTCCCCGAGACCCTGGGCTGCGCGCGCTTCGTGAGCGAGGCGCTGCACAGGGCAACCGGGTTGCCGATCGCCGACGCGGGCGTGGACGCTCTCGAGGCCGACCTCCGCCGCTTCCACTACGTGCCGGTTCCGCTCAGCCAGGTCCAGCCCGGCGACGTGATCATCGCCCATCGCCACCCCGGTCAACCCGGGCACGCGGCAATCTATGTGGGCAACGGCATGGTGGCCAACAACAGCAGCTATCAGCGCCGCATTGCCATCGACAGCGTCTCGAAATTCAACAGCCGCCAGTACGTGAGCGTGGTCGCCTACCGCCGCGTGGGATAAGGCGAGCTTAACAGGCGAACCTGCCGGCGCGCGGCCTTCGCCGCCTCACTCCTCGATCCGCTTGAAGATCGGGCCCCTGTTCCTTATCGCCTGACCAGCGGGTATCAACTCCCAGAAGCCCTGCCCGTTTGCGCCCAGTTCTTCCAGCCTGCCGTCGTAGCCGATCTGATACCAGATATCGCTGGCCAGGCTCGGCGTGAACGGATAAAGATGCAAGGCCACCCGGCGCAGGACGTCCAGCACGCTGTAAAGAACCTGCTTGCCCGCATCCGATTTGCTTTCTTTAAAAAGCGCCCACGGTTTCTCATCGTTCAAGTACTTGTTCGCCTGGTCGACAAGCGCGAAGATAGCCTCGATCGCCCTGGCGAACTCCAGCTTCTCCATGTACTTATCCACCGCGACGTGCACCTCGTTGGCCTCCTCGCGCAGATCGAGGTTCATCTCTGCGGCAGGCACCCTGCCGTCGCAGTTCTTTTCCACCAGGGCCAGCGTGCGGTTCAGCAGGTTGCCAAGGTTGTTGGCCAGCTCCGCGTTGACCTTGGCGATGAAGTCCTTCTTTGAAAAGTCGCCGTCCTGATCGAAAGGCGTCGCCGCAAACAGGAAAAAGCGCACGGCATCAGGGCCGTACTGTTCGGCAAGGGCATTGGGATCGATGACATTGCCCAGCGACTTGCTTATCTTCTGGCCCTCGACGGTGATGAAGCCGTGACCGAATATTCGCCTGGGCAGGGGCACGCCGGCCGACATCAGCATGGCCGGCCAGTAGATGGCGTGGAACTTGGTTATGTCCTTGCCGATCAGGTGCAGGTCGGCAGGCCAGTAGCGCTCGGCCGCAGCCTGATCGGCGAGGAAACCCACTCCGGTGAGGTAATTTGAGAGGGCGTCGATCCAGACGTAGATGACCTGATCCTGCTCGCCGGGAACGGGGATCCCCCAGGTCAGCGACTGCCGGGAGCGCGAGACGCTGAAGTCCCCCAGCTCCTCGTCGTCCAGCTGATTGAGCACCTCTTTCCGCCGCCCTTCCGGCATCACCGGCGCATCCTCTGATGTCAGCCACTCGCGCAACCGGCTCTTGTACTTGGTCAAGCGAAAGAAATAGTTGTCCTCCCTGGTCTGCCGGGGCGGCTTCCGGTGATTGGGGCAGTTGCCCTGGCCGTCGAGATCCCGCTCCCGCAGGAAGTCCTCGCACCCCTCGCAATAAAGACCCGTGTATGTGCCCTTGTAGACGTCCCCGTTGCCCTGAAATCTCTTGAACAGCTCCTGAACCACCCTGGTGTGCACGTCCTCGGTGGTGCGGATGAAACGGTTGTAGGAGAGGTTGAGCTTCTGCCAGCTCTGCTGGAACCTGGCCGCCATCTCGTCGCAGAACTGCTGCGGCGCCAGCCCCGCCTCGCGGGCCGCCTTCTCCACCTTGGAGCCGTGCTCGTCGACGCCGGTGAGAAAAAAGACGTCCTTGCCCTTGAGCCTGTTGTATCGCGCCAGTATATCCGCCGCTATCTTTTCGTATGCATGACCAATATGCGGCGATGCGTTCACATAGTCTATGGCGGTGGTCACGTAGTATTTATCCATCATCTTCCCTTCGGGGTTGCCTCAGCCCGGCAGGCCGAGCGCCCGCGTTGCGCTTTCCGTGAAAACAAGCCGATCAGCAATTCTACCAGCGCAGTGCAGGCGCTGGCGCCGTATGAGATACAATTGAAAGGCGCAAGAACCCACACGCAAGATAAGCCGTCATGAAGAAAGCCAAAAGCAGAGAACCCAATGCGGAGTCGCTCAACCCGCTCAAGAGCAAAACTATTCTTCTCGGCGTCAGCGGCGGCATCGCCGCCTACAAGGCTTGTGATCTGGCCTCGATGCTCAGGCGCGCCGGCGCGGAGGTTCACGCGGTGCTCACCGCCAACGCCAGGGAGTTCGTCACCCCGCTCAGCCTGAAGACAATCACCCGCAACGCCGTGCATTGCGAGCAGTTCTCCGGCGACGGCGAATGGCGCCCCGAACACATCGATCTGGCCCAGAAAGCCGATCTGGTCCTGATCGCCCCGGCCACCGCCGATCTAATCGCCAGGCTGGCGTGCGGCATCTGTGACGATCTGTTGACGACCATGATCCTGGCCAGCCGGGCGCAGGTGATGGTGGCTCCGGCCATGAACCCGCGCATGCTGGAGCATCCGGCCACGCAGCACAACCTGTCTGTGCTGCAGAACCGCTATCGCTACGAGATCATCCCGCCGGAGGTCGGCGAGGTCGCCTGCGGCGACTTTGGCGCCGGCAAGATGGCCTCGCTGGAAACAATCATGGCCACCGTGGGCGCGCGCCTGCTTTCCCATCGCACGCTGGCCGGCCGGGAGATCCTGGTCACCGCCGGCGGTACCCGCGAGCCGATCGATCCGGTTCGCTTCATCGGCAACCGCTCCTCGGGCAAGATGGGGATCGCCATGGCTGATGCCGCCTATGCCCGCGGGGCCGAGGTCACCCTCATCTCCACGGTGGAGGTGGATCGCCCCTACCCGGTGTTGCTGGTGGAGACCGCCCAGGACATGCAGGAGGCTGTGGAGACCGAGTTCGACAACTGCCAGGCGCTCGTGATGACCGCCGCCGTCGCTGACTTTCGCCCGCTGGCCGTCTCGGAGCACAAGATAAAGAAAACCGAGTCCGAAGATCTGCTGCTCGAGCTGACCAAGAACCCGGACATCCTGGATCTCCTGGGGCGCGTGAAGCGCAAGGACCAGATCATCATCGGCTTTGCGGCCGAATCCGAGGCTCTGCTGACCAATGCCACCGACAAGCTGCGGCGCAAGAATCTCGACGTCATCGTCGCCAACGACATCACCGTGCCGGACATCGGCTTCGGCAGCGACGACAACGCGGTGATCATCCTAAACGAGGACGGCTCGCGGGAGAACCTGCCCAGGATGCCGAAGCGGGCCATCGCCGAGCACCTCTGCGACCTTCTGGCCGAGCGCTTTGCCGCCCTAGAAAAGCCCAAATCGAAGGTGCCCAATTAACGGAGCGGCTCCTCGCCCGCCCTCCGGCGCCTGGCTCTGGAAAGCGCCCAGCCAAGGCGCAGGACGATCAAGGACAGCGCGGTTCCGCCCAGCCCCCAGTAGTAGCTGAGAGGCACGAACTGGAAGCGCACGACATGCCTGCCGGCGGGGACAGCCACCCCCCGCAGCACGTAGTCCGTCTGATAGAGGCGGGTTTTGATACCGTCCACGGTGGCGGTCCAGCCCGGATAAAAGCTGTCGCTTGCCACAAGGAATGCCGGCCGCGGGCAGTCCACCTCGATCTCCTCCTGCATATCCTTCAAGGACGTCACCCGGGCCCGGCCTGTCCCTGCATGCCCGGCGCCCGCGAGCGGCACCGGCTCCTCCACCAGAGCGATCTTGCCGGGGTGGAACCGGCTGCCGTCGGGCATCAGGCGCCGGTGAATCACCTGCAGAATCTCATCGGGGCTCAGAACGGCGATTGCGGGCACGAGCCAGCAGCGGGGCATGGCGCGCCGGTTCTCGTAGGCGGCCGCGCCGGGAAGATCGCCGGCCTTCGCCCAGTGACCCGGGTCGGAGGGATCCTCGAAAAAGCCTGCATAGCCGGTTGCCCTGTCCGCGGGCGCGAAGCCGAACCGCACCGCGGTCAGATCGGGGGCGCAACCGAGCGGGGCTACCGAAGGCTGCTCGACAAAGCCGCCCTCGGCCATCATCATCAATTCGTGCATGCGCTGCGTGATTAGCGGTCCGTGCCCGCTCACGCTGGGCACGCCCCAGAGGCGGGAGATGGTCGGCGGGCACTCTAACCAGCCGCCCGAGCGCCCCCGCGCCGGCAGGCAGCGTTGCAGCTCCGTGACGAGCTTCTCCCGGTAAGGCAAAAGCGGCGCCGGCACGGTCAAAAGGTCCGGCGAGTAGCTCTCCGTTCGCCAGAAGGAGAACCAGCCGTAGCTGCCCAGGTCGATGAGCAGGGCGGCCGCAAGCGCAGCCCGCGCCGCCTGCGACCCGGGCCGACCCATCCAGAAAAGGAGCGCCGCCGCCGACAAGGCCAGCACGATGAGCGGGACGCCGGTGGCCGGGTTGGCCCAGGGATAGAAGCCGACCGGAGCCATGCCCAGCTCGTGCGCCCGCTTGTTGGCCAGATCCGTGAATTGCAGGATCGGGAAGAGAAGCGAGACGACGAGCGCGGCGCCGAACACAATCACGCGCACCACCAGCTTGCGGCTCACGAGCTTCAACTCGATCGCCCGCAGGGCGAAGGCGGACAGCAGCGAGGCCGCCAGGACAAAGGCGATGATGTGGCGGTAAGGGCAGCGCAGATGCTGGTAGACCGGCAACGCATAGGTCAGCCTGCCCAGCGGCGTGGCATCGCCCATGCTGAGCAGGAGCGAGAGGGCGCCGGCCAGGATCCAGAACCTCGTCTCATGCCGGTGGCTTTTGGCGAAAAAGGCTATCACCGAGAGAAAAATGGGGAGCAGCCCGACAAAGTGCGCCGGGGTCTCGAGACCGGGCGGACCGAAGTATCCGACACCGTATGCGGTGCCCGGGCTGCCGCCCATGACCATCGGGTAAAAGAGCTGCACCAGTTGAAACGGATAGATGCAGTAGGAACTGAAGACAAGGTAGCTCATGTGCAGGCGCTTGCTCAGCATGGCCAGCTCCAGGGTCGGAACGTATTGCACCGCCGCCAGCCCGGCGCCCAGGACCAGCATGACGGCGCAGGAGGCCAGAAAGACGGCCCTGGCTCGCCAGGATTCCAGCGGCAAGCTCGACCAGATCGCGTAGCCGCAGGCGATCGCCAGCCCGTAGAAGGTCATCTGGGGATGCCCGGAAAGCGCGCTCAGCGCCGTCGCCGCCGCCCCGGCCACCACCCAGGGAAAGCCGCCGCCCGCTTTCAGCTCGAGCACCGCCAGCAGCAGCAGGGGCAGCCAGGCGCAGGCGTGGATGACGATCACGTGCGATATCTCGTTCACGAAAAAGGCGCTCATCCCCCAGACGACCCCGGCTGCGATTGCCGGAAAGCGAGACCCGGTCAGGCGATAGGCGAGCAGGTAGCAGGTGAAGCTGGCGATCACGTAAGCGGAGATTGTGAGCCAGTTCCAGCCGAAAGGCAGAAGGGAAAACAGGACGTTGAGCGGATAGAACGTCTGCACCTCCGGATCGGCGCCCACCGGGAAGCCGGCCAGAACGGACGTGGTCCACAGCGTCTTGGGCAGGCAGAAGGAGGCCATGAAAAGGCTCACCCCGTCGTCAGGAGCGATGAGCCTGCCTGCCAGCCAGACCGGGGAGAAAAAGACGGCATAGAGGAGGCAAAAACCGAAAAAGACTCTCAGATGGAACACCCTGGCTCCCTGGCGATGGCAAAAAACTTTGCCCAAACCGGTCGAACGGTCACCATCTAGTGTAAACTTCATAAGGAGGCCTTTAACTGCTTGGCAGCAGGGAAAGGCACGGCAGGAGCGCTCACGGGCGGACGGGATTGGAGAGGATAACATGGCTAGAAACTCGTTAGGCTGCGGAATGTCTGACAAGCACGGTGAGGGCTTAGGTTCGGTCAGCTCCTGGCTGGCGGGACTGGTCCTGGGCGCGCTGGGCGGCGCCGCGGTGGCCTTGCTGACTGCGCCCAAGCCCGGCAAAGAGATGAGGGGGCAGCTGGCTGACACGGCCAGCACTATCCCGGACCGTGTAAACGAGCTCATCGACGACTCGCTGGATCTCTACGCGTCCGGTCTGAATTATCTGCAGCTCGTCGTTGAGGAGCAGACGATGCGCCTCAAGCGGGCCGTGGCAGCCGGCAAGCTGGCGGCGGCCAAGAAGCGTGAGGAGCTGGAGATGGGCGGCTCGGCAGTATTACCTTTTCAGCACCGCTGACAAGAGGGATCTGAGGTGGATCCGCAAACGATCAACGTCCTGGTATCGGTTGCGCTCGTGCTTCTGACGGTGGCGGCCTTGCTGTTCATCAGCTCGGTGCTCCCGCTCATCGCCCAGGCCCACAGGACCTTCATGGCCTACGAGAAGCTGGCCGACACCCTGGACGCCGAGGTGCCGGCGACCCTGCACGAGTTCAGGAACCTGGCCGATCGCGTCAATCAACTGGGCTCCGCGACCACGAAGAGCGTCAGCGAGGTCGGGCACAAGGTGGAGGAGGTCTCTGGCTCAATCGGGCAGGCGGCGGTGGCGGCAAAGCAGCAATCCAGCGTTTGGGGCGCGGGGCTCCTGGCCGGGATCAAGGCCTACATCAGCCCCCGGGGCTGCGATGCGCGCGACCTGGAGCCCCCGCAATCCCCGCCTCGCATAGAAAATCCAAGAGGAGAGCAACATGTCAGGCAGTAGATTTTTCGAAGGGCTCCTGGTCGGCGGCTTGCTGGGTTATCTTTTCGGCATCCTGGCGGCTCCCAAGTCGGGAGCGGACATGAGGCGGCAGCTGGCGGACAGCTCGGAGGAGCTGTACAAGCAGGCCAGCGAGTCGCTGGCCGACATCAAGGAGAAGACCGGGCACGCCGTGCACGACCTGCAGAGCAAGGGCGGCGAGGTCCTGAAGAAGGCCTCGGGCACGATGCACGGGGCCCGGGAGCAGCTCACGCAAAAGATCGACGAGCTGGCCGGCCAGGGCACGCACGTGCTTACCGAGGAGCCGGAGGCGAGGCTGTAGGCGCGGTCACCACATGTGGTGCGCATGGAAGCAGGCAACGAGCCGTTTCGTCTCAATCAGGCCATCGCCAAAGCCGGGCTGTGCTCGCGGCGCAACGCGGACAAGCTGATCGCCGCCGGGCGGGTGCGCCTGAACGGCAAGGTGGTGCGCGACTTCTCCGCCAGCGTCGACCCGGCGGCCGACGTCCTGGAAGTGGACGGGCGCAAGGTGGAGATGCAATCGTACGTCTACCTGGCCATGTACAAGCCGCGGGGACTGGTCACCACCTGCTCCGATCAGTTCCGGAGAAAGACGGTGCTCGAGCTGCTGCCGGCACGCCTCCGCCACCTGCGCCCGGTGGGAAGGCTGGACATGGATTCCGAGGGGCTGCTCCTCTTCACCAACGACGGCGCGCTTACGCAGCGAATCACGCACCCGGTCCATCACCTGCCGAAACGTTATCTGGTTACGGTGGCAGGCCGCCTGGACGACCGCGACCTGGCGGTAATGGCCGCCGGCGTCGAGCTGCCCGACGGGCGCACGGCCCCGGCCGGGGCGCGCCTGATCAGCCGGCGGGCAGATACCTCCACCTTCGAGCTCACCATCGCCGAGGGAAAAAATCGCCAGATTCGCCGTATGTGTACTCACCTGGGCTATCACGTTACACGCTTGCTCAGGGTTGCCATTGGCGGGTTACAATTGGGCCTGATGACGCCGGGCAGCTGGCGTTATCTGACTGGGGCGGAAATCCGCAAGTTGAGGTCCGAATAGCATAAGATGTCTTCGCTGGATGAGATCGGTCAGAAACTGAAGACGGCTCGGGAAGCGCAGGGTCTCACGCTCAGGCAGATTTACGAGCGCACCAAGATCCCGATGGGTCATCTGATGTCCATAGACAACGCTCAGGCTGACGACCTGCCCGAGCCCGTGTATGTCTCGGGCTACATCAAGCGTTACGCAGAGTGCGTCGGGCTGGACGGGCAGGCGCTGTCCGAGGAGTATCGCCGCCTTGCCGAAGAGAGCCTGGCCGAGGGGCAGCGCGGCGGGCCGGCGGTGGTCTACTCCACGCCCGAGTACATGAGCCGCCACACCAGAATCGATCGCGGCCCGCCCACCTTCAAGACAATTTATTTCAACGCCCTCATTATCGTCATCGTTGTCGGTTTGATCTCATACGTGGGGAAGCTGGCGCTCACCAGCCAGGTGAACCAGGTGGACCCGGCCGTGATGGCCCTGCGCGAGGCGGCCTCGAAAACCGGCAACCAGGCCACCGCCCCCGCCGTCTCCCCGCAGACCGAGAACGCGACCGCGGCCGGGGGCGAGCAGCCCGCGGACGCGCGGATTACGCTTTCGGCCAGCCAGCGCGTTTGGGTGGACGTGAAGTCGGTGTCCACCGGCGAGAGCAAATTCACCGGCTTTCTGGAGCAGGGCGACAGGCGGGAGTTTCAGGACCCGCAGGGGCTGCGCGTGCGTGCCCGCAACGGCGGCAGCCTGACCGTTGATAACCAGGGCAAGCTGGAGACCTTCGGTGCGGCAGGCTCGGCGGCCGAGCGCACCTTCATGGCCAGGGCCTCCGGCGAGGTGGCCGGGACAGCCGGCTCCCCGGAGAGCAAGACGGCGGCGGCAGGCAGCGAATCGAAGCCGGCAGCGGCGCTCAGAAAGCCGGTCGCCGCAAGGAGGTCGGAGGACCAGCGGCTGTCGGCGGCGCGGGAGAAGCATTACCGCCGGGTGGATGATCTCCCTTCCCGCCAGTACATACCGGGTGAATCGCTGGACGGCACGCGCTCGATCGACGTGCCCTACCGTTATTCCGAAGGAAGGCTGGACAACGACTGAGATATGCGCAATCCGAAGATCGGGGTCGTATCCCTGGGATGCCCCAAGAACACCACGGACACGGAGGTCATGCTCGGCCTGTTGAACCAGGCCGGCTTTCCGGTGACGTTCGACAACGATGAGGCGGACCTCTGCCTGGTCAACACCTGCTCCTTCATCGCCGACGCCCGCCAGGAGTCGGTGAAGACGCTGGTCGAGCTGGCCAGCGAGGGCAAGGAGCTGATCATCGCCGGCTGCCTGGCCCAGCACTTCAAAAGCGAGCTATTGGCCGAGCTGCCCGAAGCGCGGGCGGTGGTGGGAACCGGGGACATTCACAAAATAGTCGAGGTCGTAAAGGCGATCGCGGAGGACTCGGCACTGCGGGTGGTCGAGGTGAGCGACATCCCCAACGACCATCAAGAGGAGGCGCTGCCCCGCATGCAAACGGGCTTTGGCGCCTCGGCGTACCTGAAGATTGCCGAGGGCTGCGACCACCGGTGCACCTTCTGCATAATCCCCATGCTGCGCGGCGACTTTCGCTCACGCCCGGTCGAGTCGCTGGTCCGGGAGGCGCGCATCCTGGTGGCTTCGGGGGTACGCGAGATCATCCTCATCTCGCAGGACTCCACCTACTACGGTCTGGATCTCTACGGGCGGCTGGCCCTGGGCGAGCTGCTGGAGGCGCTGCACGAGATCGAGGAGCTTGAGTGGATCCGCGTCATGTACTTCTACCCGAGCGAGGCCAGCGACCAGCTGCTGGCCACGATCGCCAGGCTGCCCAAGGTGGTCAAATATGTGGACATCCCGCTCCAGCACAGCCATCCGGACATCCTGCAGGCGATGGCCAGGCCGCTCAATCCGGGGCGCGTGGTGGAGCGCATTCGAGCGCTCATCCCGGGGGTGGCCATTCGCTCGACCTTCATCGTCGGCTTCCCCGGCGAGACGGAAGAGCACCTCGAGCACCTGCTCGACTTCATCGGCGAGCACAGGTTCGACCGGCTCGGCGTCTTTACCTACTCGCGGCAGACGGAGGTGCCGAGCGGGCACATGGACGGCCAGGTTCCAGAGCGGGTGAAAAAGCAGCGGCGCCGCCGCGTGATGGAGCTGCAGCACGCCATCTCCGTGGAAAGGAACCTGGCCCTCGTCGGCCGGGAGATTGACGTGCTGGTGGAAGGCTTCGACGAGGGCAAGAAGCTCTATTTCGGGCGCAGCCAGTGGGACGCCCCTCAGATCGACAATCAGGTCTACATCAAGCCCGGGCGGGCAGACGAGGTGATTATCGGAGACATTATGCGCGCGCGGGTGGTGGCAGCCAAAGCCTACGACCTGATCGCCGAGCCGGCGGAGCAGGCGCCCGCGGCTCCGGTCGGGACCTGGCGAACGCGCCCGACTGATACCCTCCCGGGCCCGGAAATCCCTGCCTGAACCGCAATCAGGCGTTCTTGACAGCCCGACTGGCGGATGCCAAGCTAGAAAGAGCTAGCCCGTGAGGCGAGCGCCTGTGGCCTCAGAGATGGAGGAAGGCATGGACGATCTCTATTTCCTTCTGGGGCTGCCGCCGGACGTGCCCTGGTCGGAGGTGGCGGCGGCCTACGAGCGGCTCGTGCAATCGCTGGCCGAGGACGATCTTTGTGACGACTGCGATCTGCCGCGGGCAATGCGGAGCGCCCGCGAGCGCCTGGGCCAGTGGCGGCAGCAGGCGCAGCGGTGCGCGCCGCCTCACGACCTGGAGATGCCGCAGGCGGACAGCGGCTGGGACAGCCTCGACCGCGGGCACTGCCGCCCTAAACTGGGACAGCTGCTGGTTGCCGCCGGACTGCTCTCGCTCGAGGAGCTCTATGCGGTACTCGAGATACAGCGCAACACCGGGCACGAGCACATCCCCATCGGCGAGCTGCTGGTGGAGCTGGAGTACATTACCGAGAGGCAGAAGGATTACTACCTGCGCCTCAGGGAGGCTGTCAAGCTGCCGGCCGACCATCCGCAGCGCTGGGGACAGAGCCTGCTGGCGCTCGGTCTTATCGACGAGGACCAGCTGAAGGTCGCCCTTATCGAGCAGCAGCAAACAGGCTGCACGCTGCGGCAGGCTTTGATCAACCGCGGCTTTCTGACCGAGAAGGCGCTGGACCGCATTTTCTGAATGGTGGCGATATTCCCGGCGGCGCGGATCAGGAGTATTTCGTGAGCCTGAGCGACTGGCGCGAGAGCTCCTGGGCAATCTTGACCAGGTTCTGGGCCATGGACAGGTGGTCGTAGTCAAAGTTAAGACAGAAATTGCGCATCTCATCGAGGGCGTCGGCGGACTGGGCAATGCAATGGCGCATCATCTGCACGGCCGCATCCAGCGACCGCGGCCATGCTTCCCGGGCAAACGAGTCGGACGCCTGGCGCAAGGCCGCCTCGAAGCTGTCCACGTAGTGTTCGAAGGCGGCGACCAGCTCGTCGTCATAGATGTCCAGGGAAAGCTGCCTTTGCTGGCGCGCGTACAGGCTCAGCACCCGCGTGACAGCGTGGCGGGCCGGATGAAATACCACGCGCAGATAACGCTCGCGCGCCAGATCCTCATCGGCCATCGACGAGGTGAAGGCGACAACCCGCCTCGACCGGTAGAGTCCCAGGCGGTCGTCGTAGGCGGCACGCTTGGACCCGTCCATGAGCGTCTCGTAGGCTTCGTTGATCCGCATCATGCGCTCGTTGGCATGGTTGCGATCCTCGGCGCTGTGGTCGCTGTGCCCGATGTCGGGGTGCATCGTCTTCACCAGCTTCCGGTAAGCCCGTTTGATCTCGGCCGGGCTCACGTCAGGCTCGACGCCGAGCATCTCGTAATGTGTCTCCCTTCTCTTCGCCATGGCTCCCGATTAATTTTTCAGAGACCGGCCGGTCCGGCCCTGCTCTCCATTATGCCCTAAGGCAGCAAACGTCGTACGGGCGGCACCTCGCCCGCCGGCGCCGTTGCCTGGTTCGCCTGCCCCGCCTATATAATTAGGTTTGCACGGAGGTAAGAAACATTTACTGCCCCTTCTGCGGTCACAAGGACAGCAAGGTCCTCGAATCACGGCTGACGGCCGAGAACTCGTCGGTCCGCCGCCGCCGGCAGTGCGAAGCCTGCGATCGCCGCTTCACCACCTACGAGCGGGTCGAGGTCATTCAGCTGCTGGTGGTTAAGCGCTCGGGCAGCCGCGAGCCATACAGCCGCGAGAAGTTCCGGGCCGGCATCTCCCGCGCCTGCGCCAAAACGATGGTCACCGCCGAGCAGATAGACGACCTCGTCGATGCCGTCGAAAACGAGCTGGCAGCCGAGGGTAAGCGGGAGGTCGCCTCCAGCCAGCTCGGCGAGATGGCCCTGGCCAGGCTGCGCACTCTCAATCAGGTGGCTTATGTCCGCTTTGCCTCCGTCTACCGGCAGTTCCGCTCAATAAGGGACTTCATAGCCGAGCTCGAGACACTGAAAGCCGCCCCTGGCAGCCACGAGCCGCCCCGGGCGGCAATACCTAACTGACGGCGGGTGCCCTGTGGAAGCAACGGCCGTCCGGCTGCCGGGCGCCGGCACGCTCACCTCGTCCGGGGCACAAGCTGCAGGCGGCGCACGGCGTAGACGAAGGCGCGCCCGGGAACGAGCCAGCGCTGGAACGAGCGGGCCGCGACGACCTGCCCGCCAGGAAGCTCGGCGAAGGCGATGTCGATGTAATCGCGGTGCGTGGCGGGCCGGTAATACTGGAGGGTTGGCAGGCCTTCTACGCTTCTTACCATGGTCGTCGCCCAGAACTCGGGCTCGAGGGCGATGTCGTCCGGGGATACCCCTTTTGCCGTAAGCTCCCGCACCAGCTGCCACCGCTGGCGGTTCCACTCCAGATAATCATGGGTGGCTGCCACCGAATACCAGGCGAAAAGGCACAGCACAACGGCTGCCAGCGCCGTGCGAGGCGAAGGCTCCCGCGGGCGAAAGCGATCGGCGGCGATGACCAGCAGCGGTGGCAGGAAAGGCAGAAAGTAGCGATCGTACAGGGTCACCGAGGCGAATATGGTCATCTGCAAAAGCACGCACAGAGAAAGGGCAAAGTGGAAACGCCGGTCACGCTCGCTCAGATGCAGGCGAAAGCGGGCCAGGCGCCGCGCGCCGGACAGGCAGATCCGGAAAAACCAGCCGGAGCCGATGAGCGCTGCGCATGTGACGGCGAACCAGACCGCCGGCGGCAAGGACGGCAGCCCGAAGCCGCGCGCAAACATCCAGCATGGTCCTACCCCGAAGGTTGTGAGGGCGTTGCCCTTCGATCCTACCAGCATGTTCCAGGCCGCAAGCTGGCAGGTTAGGGCAAACGAGCCCGCCGTCCACAACAGGATCAGGCGCCGGCGGCAGGCGGACCAGGGTGGTACGGCAATATAGAAGGGCAGCGCGAAGGCAAAGGCGTAGGTGAGCGTGTGAAGAAAAATATAGGGACAGTAGGCGTACTTCCCTTGGAAGAAGAAGGGCGTCAGGGCGTGGGTTGCTTCCTCGTACTCATCCGGAAGGCTGAGGGCCGGGCCCTTGCAGAGACTGTAAACGACGATTGTCGCCACCGCAAGCGCAAGCGGCAAAAGCGAGACAAGAACACGGCGCCCGGTTCTGCCCGGGCGAAGGTTGTCGGCGATGGCAAAGGCCGCCGGGGGCAAGACGCCGAACTGCCGGATCGAGGTAGCCACCACGGACGCCACCGCCACCAGCAGATAGGCTCCGGCCGTGGGCTTCCTCAGGGCGTGCAGGCAGGCCAGGAAGGAAAGCGTGGCCGCGGCGAAGAAGGGCACGTCCGTCATGTACGAGCAGGACAGCTCCAGATAGAGCGGATTGACCATCACGGTCAGGGCGCCGAGAAAGGCCAGCCAGGGGCGCGCCCCGCAGAAGCGCAGGATCGCATAGACGGCCAGAACCCCGGCCAGGCCCAGAATCTCCGTGCTCAGGCGCAAAACCCAGTACTGCTTGCCCAGAACCAGGCAGAAAGGCGCCGCCCAGAGAATCTGCCCGATCAGGATCATCGGCCAGAAGCCGTTGCGATCGTAATGGCCTGTGTTGATTAACTGGAAAACAGCCGGGCCGAAGCTCCAGTCGTCGTTGACCGGGAAGCTGCCCGAGGCGTCGACGGAAAAGATAAGCAGCGGCCAGACAAGACAGATCGCAAGGGGCGCCCACAAGTCTTTTCGCAGTCTCAAGCCGAGCAATCCTTCCTCCGGCAATATTATAAACGGATGATAAAGATGGCCGCCGCCCCACAAACCAGCGCTTACGATCCTCCTTCCGCCGTGGTAACATTGAGCGTTCGTTGCGCTCTTGTCCGCGGGCCTGCAGGTGCGGGCTGACCGGGCAGGCCCGACGGTGATTGAGAATTTCGTGCAAGTGGCGAGCCATGAATCAGATTATTCAGGAAATTGAGTCCCCGCTAATCAAGAAGAACCTGCCGCAGATGGACGTTGGCGACACCGTCAAGGTGTTCGTCAAGATCAAGGAAGGGGGCAAGGAGCGCACGCAGGGCTATGAGGGCGTGATCATCAAGCGCGCCGGAGCCGGCGTCAACCAGACTCTCACGGTCAGGCGCGTTTTCCAGGGCATCGGCATCGAACGGGTGTTCCTCGTGCACTCGCCGCGCATCGAGAAGATAACCGTGCAGCGCCGCGGACACGTGCGCAGGTCCAAGCTCTATTACCTGCGCGAGCGCACCGGCAAGGCGACCCGGATCAAGGAGCGGATTGGCGCCAGGAGGGAAGCCGGGGCTGCGGCGGCGCCGGAGCCGCCGGTGACAGCGGCCGCGCAGCAAGAAACGCCGCCGGCGGAACAATAGGCTGGGCGGCAATGCCGGCGCGGCGTGGTGGAGCATTCAGGGCTGCGCCGACCTCACCGTTTCAGAGAATTCAAGATCAACTCAAGTGGGTTGATCTGGTTTTCGAGGTGCGCGACGCCCGCCTGCCCGAATCGAGCGGTCACCCGCGCGCCCGCCAGCTCTTCGGCGGCAAGCCGCGCGTGATCGTTCTGGCGAAAAAGGACCTCGCCGACCAGCAGCTGCTCCAGCTCTGGCTCAAGGCCCTGTGCGAAGGACCGCACCAGCAGGCGCTCGCCCTCTCGCTCAAGCAGGCGCAGGGCAGGGAGCGGCTGATAAACCTGGCCCTGGCTCTGACGGTCGCCCGCCGCGATGCCCTCAAAGCCCGCGGTTTGCTGCCCCGTCCGATGCGGGCCTGCGTGGTCGGCATGCCCAACGTGGGCAAATCGAGCCTGGTCAACTGGCTTATCGGCCGGCGAAAAACCCTGGTGGGAGACCGCCCCGGGGTCACGCGCGGCACGCAGTGGGTGAGGCTGCACGAACAGCTCGAGCTAATGGACACGCCCGGCATATTGCCGCACACGGCGCTGCCGGAGGCGGCGGCAATGCGGCTTTCCCTCTTGAATCTCCTGCCCGAGAAGACCTACGACCCGGAGGAGGTGGCTGCGCGGGGGATGGCCCTTCTCGAAAGCCGTTATCCGGGCACGCTGGAGAAATGCTACCGGAAGGAAGGCTCGCCGGCCCCGGCCTCGCTCGAGGATCTGGCCAGGGCGCGAAATTGCCTGGGCCCGGGCGGACTTCCGGACAGGAGACGGGCAGCCAGTCTTTTCCTCGGCGACCTGAGGGAGGGCAAGCTCGGTCTTTTCACCCTCGACCCGCCGCCGGCCGGCGCCGGCAACCACCCATGACGGCAGGCGCGGCCGGCGGCAAGCCCCGCACCAGTCGCCTGGGGCGGCTCCTGCAATTCGACCGCCAGATGCGGCTGCTTTGCCAGGAGTCCGCCCAGCTTTCGCTTACCCTCACGAGCGCCGCCGGCTCCGGGATCCCCGTCAGGGGTGGAGATCTCGTTGTCATCGGTCTCGACGAGGTCGGGCGCGGGTGCCTGGCCGGCCCCGTGGTGGCGGCGGCGGTGGCACTGCCACCCGTCGAGAAACGCTCCGATCTCGCCGCCTCCCTGAGCCGGCTCAATGACTCGAAGGCCATCTCCGGGCGGGAGCGCAACGCGCTTGCCGCCGTGATTCACTCGGTCGCCACCTGCGCGATCGCCGAGGCGTCAGTGGAGGAGATCGACGAGATGAACATATTGCAAGCCAGCCTCCTGGCCATGCGCAGGGCTTACAGCCGTTTGAGCGTGACATCGAATGTGGTGCTGCTTGTCGACGGCAACAGGAAGATTCCCGGTCTGGCGGAACGCCAGATGACCGTTGTCAGGGGAGACTCCCGGTCGGCCACGATCGCCTCCGCCTCGATCATCGCCAAAGTGTACCGGGACGCGCTCATGTGCAAGCTGGCCGAGGCCTACCCGCAGTATCAGTGGCACAAGAACAAAGGTTACGGCTCCCGGGAGCACCTGCATGCCATCAAGGAGATCGGCCTGTCTCCCTGGCACCGGAAGTCATTTTCTGTAAAACTATAAGGATACCGCCCCACCCGGCCCCGCTTTCCGAAAGAGCGATACGCAGACGAGCCGACCGCCATGTCCGAACCAAGTCACGAATCAGCCTCCAGCCCGCCGAGCGGAGCCCGGGAATTTCATCTTCCCATGCTGATCCCGGAAGGCATCAGATACAACTGCCAGGGGTGCGGCCGCTGCTGCTCGGGCTGGCCCGTCGGCCTGACGGAAAAGGACTACGCGCGGGTCAAGGACGTCGACTGGGGCTCCCTTCACCCGGAGCTGGCAGGCAAGGAGCTCTTCCGTCATCGCGATAAAGAGTTCGCCGGCGGCGACTCGCTCTATCCGCATTACACCACGGCGCGTGAGGATGGCGGCTGCTCGTTTCTGATCGACAACCTCTGCTTCATTCACGGCACACTGGGTGAAGACAGCAAGCCGAGCATGTGCAAACTCTTTCCCTATACCTTCACGGTGACCCCATCGGGCATCTATGTCGGCCTCGTCTACGGGAGCATGGCCGCGGTGCGCAATCTGGGCAACCTGCTTTCGGAGCAGCGCCCGATGCTGGAGCGGATGTGGCAGGTCCAGGTCGAATATGAGAGATCGCAGGGCCACGTCCCGGACGCGGTCGTCCGGGCAGCCTCCTCGCTGACGGCCGAGAGCCTGTCCGCCGTCGAATTCAAGATCAATCTCACAGCCGGCATTCCCCTTGCCTGGCAGGAATATCTGGCTGTAGAAGAAGCGCTCACGTCCGTCATTCACTGCGAGGGGCACGCCGATTTTACCCGGGCCCTCCTTGCCTGCAGCCGGCTGCTCTCGGAGGCGCTGCGTTTGAAATCATCAGGCGGCGACCTCCGGCAGCTTAAAGAGCTTCAACCGGCCCTGTCTGCCGCGCTGCCGGCCGGCTCTGCGGCGGCGCGGGCGACCGTGGCCGAGGAGCTGCTCTTCCGCGCGCTTTATTTCAAGAGTTTCGAGTGGCCGAAGATCCGGCGGCGCATCGCCGACCACCGGGGCGCGGCCCGCAAAAACCCGCTCACGGATCCGCAGGTCGTCGGGCACGTGCTTGCCGCGGTGCTGCTGGGCAGGGTGGAGACGACCGCGGGCAGGAAGGTGAGCCTGGCCGGCGCGCGCAGGCTGCGCGTCAAGCGGCTATCGCCGGAGATGACGGCCTTTTTCAAGCGCTATTTTTATCTCAAGCTCTTCAGCAAGACCTTTGCCGGGCCTGCTCTGAGCGGGCTTTCCGTGGTATCGGGCTTCAACAACCTGGTGGGCAACTTTCTGTGCGCGGTGACCTTCGCCAAGATTCAAGCCCTGCTGCGCGGTGATCAGGAGCTCCGCATAGCCGACCTCTACGAGGCGCACGTCCTCATCGACCGCGAGGTGGTGATGCTCAACCAGTTGTCTAGCGAGAAGAGATCCTTCTACGATCTCGGCTTCTCCTCCCCGCGCCTGTTCGACCGGCTCGTCGCCGAGGTCGCCGCCGGCTTTTCCATCTAGCCCAGAACAGCCGGCAGGTTGACGTTGACCGGCGCGGTGGACTTGCCGGCGTCGAGCGGCTGCGTTTTGGAGAGCTGATCGATCAGGTAGTCGACACCCTGCACCGTAATCAAGAATGACGCCTCGGAGCGGCTAATGTAGCCCTTCTCCCGCAGATACCAGAGCGGGAACTCCACGTCGCCCAGCTCGATGTTCAAGCAGTCCATGAGCATCTTTGCCGAGGCGCCCCCTGTCTGCGGGCGTTTCCGCCTGGCCTCCAGCAGCACCTGGAGGATGGCCAGGCGCAACTCGACCTCGTTCCAGGCCAGGCCGCCCCTGGCGAACTGCGGGATGGTCCGGCCCGCCCCGGCAGCCCCGGCAACCGGCGGCGGCTGGCCGGGCATGCCGGCCTGAACGCCAATCTGGGCGTCATAAGCCGCGCGCTTTGCCGAATCGGATAAGGTACGCCAGGCCTCGGTCAGCGTTTTGAACTTCTCCGCGTCGCCCGTCTCCGCGTTGTCCGGGTGGTACATGGCGGCCAGAAACCGGTAGGCATAGCGGATGATCGTCGGGTGCGCGTTGGGATCGACCTGCAGAAGCTCGTAAAAGGTCGCAGGCCGCTGCGCCTGCGGCTGGGCTGGCGCTTGCGGTCTCGGTGGCGGAGGCGGTGGTTGCCATGACATAGTTTATTGCCCCTTCAGTAGACTGTTTGCGATAACAAGCCGTTGGATCTCCGATGTTCCTTCGTAAATCTCGGTGATCTTGGCATCGCGCATGTAGAGCTCCACCGGATAATCCGTAACATACCCATAACCACCGAAAATCTGCACACACTTGACAGTGGATCTCATCGCCACCTCCGCCGCGTAAAGCTTGGCCATCGCCGCTTCCCTGGTGAAGCGCTGGCCGCGGTCCTGGACGACGCTGGCGTGATGAGTCATGAGGCGGGCGGCGTCGATCTCCGTTTGCATCTCCACGAGCATGAACTGAATCGCCTGCAATTTGTTGATGGTCTGCCCGAACGCGGAGCGTTCCTTGGCGTACCGCCAGGCGTGATCCCAGGCGCCCTGGGCGATGCCCACCGCCTGCGAGGCGATGCCGATCCTGCCACCATCGAGGGTGCTCATCGCCACCTTGAAGCCGTCGCCTGCCTGCCCGAGCATGTTCGTGACCGGCACCGGCGAGTCCTCGAAGATAATCTGGCATGTCGCCGAGCCCCTGATGCCCAGCTTGTCCTCGAGCTTGCCGAAGGTGAAGCCGGGCGTGCCCTTCTCGATCATCAGCGCCACCAGCCCCTTGTGCCGCAGAGCCGGATCGGTCTGGGCGATTACAAGATACCAGTCGGCCTCCACGCCGTTGGTGATCCAGTTCTTCACGCCGTTGACCACGAAGTGATCTCCCTTGAGGACGGCCGTGCACCTGGCCGCGGCCGAGTCCGACCCCGAGCCCGGCTCGGAAAGAGCGAAGGCGCCCAGCTTCTCGCCGCGCGCCATCGGGGCGAGAATTCTCTGCTTCTGCTCCTCGTTGCCCCACTGGTAGACGGGGGCTGCGGTCAAAGAGACGTGGGCCGAGTACATGACCGAGGTGGTGGCACACGCCTTGGCCAGCTCCTCGACCACGATCGAATAGCAGACATGATCCAGCCCGGCGCCGCCGTACTCCTCGGGAAAGATCATCCCGCAAAGATCGGAGGCGGCCAGCAGCTGGAAATTCTCCCGCGGGAAACGATGATTGCGATCGATCTCGGCGGCCTTGGGCGCGAATTCCTTCTGGGCAATTTCGCGCACGGTCTCTTGAATCAGCCTCTGCTCCTCGCTCAGGGCGAAGCTTAAAGGCATGTCCTTCAATCCGGTAGTGGCGATCATCGAGTCCCCCCGCAAACACAAGGGCGGTATCCCGCGGGGCCGCCTGCGAGCGCGGGCGGCTCGCTGGCATTCCGGAACAACCGGCCCGGCCGGGGAAGCCCCAAGTTCGATCATATTATACTCAAGCGCCAGCCCGGCTGAGCAGGCAGCGGGCTTATAATTAGGTCGACGCCCGAGCACATCTGGGGATGAAGCGCATGACTGAAGCCAAAGTGATCCTGGTCAACGATGAGAAGTCACAGCTGTCGCCGCTGCAGCAGAGTTTGAAGAAGGGCGGCCTGACCGTAACCAGCTGCGCGGCGGCATTCGACGCGCTGGACAGGCTGGCTGCCGAGGGCGCCGATCTGGTCATCGCCTCCACCAAACTGCCGGACATGGACGGCTATCAGCTTTCCTGCCTGATCAAGAGCAACGAGCGCACGGAGGGGCTGCCTGTCGTGCTGGTCAAGACGGGCGACGGCGGGGAGACCTTCTGGGCGGCGGCAGCCATGGCCGACAGGGAGATGGATCTCAAGGAGGCCAAGAGCGCGGACAAGCTGCAGAAGCTGGTTGCCGACCTCGTCGCGCGGTCCAGGGAGCAGGGCTGGAAAACCTCCATGGCCAAGGAGAGCGGGGTGGCGCCCGGCTCGTTTACCAGCGCCGACACGGCAAAGAGCTTCCGTCTTTTGCTGGGCAATCTCCTAATCGAGCGCTTGATGGGCCGGGTAGCGCGGTCGCTCATGGATGCGACAAGCCCGCGCAAGAAATTTCTGGACACGTATTTTGCCGTCATCTCCAGGCTGTTCAATTGTCAGGCGGCCGGTCTTGTCGTGGCCGGCACGGCCGCGCCCTGGGCCAGCTTTCACCTGTCGGAGACGATAAACAAGATGTCCTTCGACGAGCTGGTCAAGAAGCTGTCGCGTGAGACCGGCGGCTCGAAGGAGCTCTCGCTTGACATCAGGGGCGCGCTCGAGGAGCAGGGCGGCGCCGCAATCAGCACGCCGGAGATCCTCACGGTGAAAGCTGCCAATGTCACCCTCGGGGCGCTTGTCTTCTCCTCGACGCAGAAGCAGGGATTCGACATGGCCGCGCGCGCGGCCATGGCCGAGCTGCAGGTGCAGATGGCGCCCGTCCTGCGCTTGCTGCAGGCCAGCCAGCAGATCGAGGAGCTGCACCAGCAGAGCGATTTCCGGGCGGCAACCGACGCGCTGACCGGGCTTTACAATCTGGAGTTCCTGGTGGGCTTCCTGCAGCAGCAGCTGCTCTTTTCGTACCGGCAGCGGTCACCGGTGGGGCTCGTGATCATCGACATCGACCACCTGCAGGCGATTAACGACGAGTACGGCTTCGAGATAGGCGACCTCGTCCTTTCGACAATCGGCAACCGCCTGCTCAACCTGACGCGCTCGAGCGACCTTCTCGCCCGCTACGGCGGCGACGAGTTTGCCGTGGTTCTTCCCAATACGGACGCCAACGGTGCCAGGATCCTGGCTGAGAAAATCCGCCTGGAGGTGGAGCAGATGAGCTTCGTCAAGGGCCCCGGCAGAAAGGGCCCGCGCGTCACCGTATCGATCGGTTGCGCCGGCTTCAACATGGAGGACCTGAACCCGGAGACGATCCTGCGCGACGCCAAGCTCGCCCTCAAGCGAGCCAAAGAAGGCGGGCGCAATCAGGTTTCGCTCTGACACCGCCAGCGGTGCTTCAGGTGGCCGGCCTCCCGTTCCAGGGCACCGCGCATTCCGCTGTCCTGACGGTGACCAGCTCGTCGTACATGTCGTCGATCGCCTCCATCAACCCGCGGGCGTCCAGCGTATTGCTCAAGACGGCCGCAGCCATGGCGCCGCCGGCCCCGACCCCTTCTTTGACGTGGCCCTGCTCGTAGGCCCTCAAACCAGGATGCCGTGACCGGTTGAAGTCGGGACAGGCAGCGGCCATGGGAGCATCAACCAACCTGGCCAGCTCCGGGCATCGCGCAGAGCGGTCGAAGGCCACCCATCCGGTCGTCACCACGCCGACGGCTCCGCAAGACATGCCAAGGCTTTCCTTTGCCGCGATCGCCCGCATGAGCGCCCACACGCAGAGCATCTGCGAGCCGCCGGCCAGCATCACCGGGATCCTCCGGGACGCTGACAGGGCCAGCCCGGCGGTAAAAGGCTGCATCGGATCCCCGGCCGCCGCCACCGCCAGAAACGGCCGGTCGGCCGCCGCCCCGGGGCTCAGTCCGGCCCGCTCGAGACCCTGCCGGACGACCTTTGCCTTGAGCTCGTGGTCGCCCTGCGGCAGGCTGCTTGACATAAGCCGCTGCGCGTCATAACCGAGCGCCGTGAGGACGCCGAGCGCCGTCGTCGTGCCACCGGGCGTGCACTCGGAGACAATCAGGAAGCTGTCGCGAAGGGACAGTTGCTGTCCGAGGGCAAGCCCGCTTTGAAACAGGGTCTCGACGGTCCGCGGCTCCAGCGCCCGACCACTGGACACACAACCGGCGACTTCCCGCCCGACCGTCAGGCAGGGGATTCGCGGCGGCTCGAAGGAGCCGCAGTCGACCACGGCAACCGGCAGGCTCATGGACACGGTCACCGCCCGGGTTATCACCACCGGCGATACTATTCCTGCCGGTGATACCGGAAGCTCATGACCATCGGCGGTTCTTCCCAGCACCAGAGCCTCAGCGTCGGTCCGCGGCGTCAAGCGGCGCAGCCGGGGCGTCGCCCCGGCCGCGGAGATACCCGGCATGTCCGAGGTCATGGTGCTGCCGAGAGCCAGCACGAAGCGCCCCGACGACCCGCCGCTGCCGGCGCAAGCGGTGGCAAAGGCGGCGAGAAACTGGCGCAGCTTCCCGCCGGCGTCATGAACAGTCACCACTACGTCTCGAGTCATCGCTCAATGCTCCAGATCTTCGCGCAGGATATCGCAGAAAGGCATCAGCGACAGCGGCCAGGCCACGGCACTAATGATACCGAACCAAAGCTGGCCAGCCACATAGGCGGTCATATCCTGCTTGAGCATGGACTCGACCGAGCTGCCCTGACCGGGGCTGGCGGGCAGGAGCAACAGCGCGTTCAATCCGAGCACGGCTGCCGTGACCACGACGACCGGGCACCACCTCCTGATTGAAAGCTGAGCGCCGTGCCAGGCCGTCGCGCCAGGGCCGGCCGTGGAAACGGAGGAGGCAATCAGCACGGCAAATGTGTAAGCCATGGCCAGGACGGCGACGGCAAATCCCATCACCTGGAGGACGGCGTGCATCGCAGCCGGCATCTCCAGCGCGGGAAACGCCGACGAAAAAGAATCCGCGAGTATCACCAGGCACAACAGCCCCACCGGAATAAGCAGGTAGGCGGAGGCGACCAGCCAGAGAACGGTCAGATATCCCCTGCGCTTCCGCACCTGGGCCAGCGACTCCACGAACACCCGCGAGGAGGGAGGCCTTTCATGGCCCAGGCAGGCTCGGGCAAAGGCGGTCAGTCTGAGTATCCAGGCGCTGAACCCCCAGGCCATTAGAATCAGACCCGTGAGAGCAGACAAGCAGCCGGCGGTCGTCGCCCGGCTCAACTCTTCCATCGTCACTTCGCCGCCCGCAAGCACCGCAGCAAGCGCCCGAATGCCGGTGAAAACGGCGATGTTTGCCGTCGCCAGGGCCAGCGAAGGGACAAGGCACCGGGGAGCAAAGGCGACGGCCGACACGAACGCGTCGCCCCACCAACCCAGCCGCAACAGAAAGGTGAGTCTCTTCAAATCCAACTGCGGCACCCTGGTCGTCTCACCTTAATGGAGATTTATCATCCGCAGGCAATGCCCTTCAAGGTCTGCCATGCCGGGCGAAATTAAGTTACAAAGAAATTGAATCTTAGCTTATCAATTTGCAAGCGCTGCGTTGATTAAAGCTGCCCGGACTGCAGATTTACCTGCCCGCGCTGCGCTGGTCGTCTTCTTGACAAAATTTGGCGATGATGATGTTCTTTGAGTTTGATGTTTTTTAAGGGAAGCCAAGAGGCTCTGGCAGGCAGGGAAAGGTGACGGACGCGGATAAGGTGATCAAATTGCAAGATCAGTGCCCGCTTGCGCTCAACGCCGGTGAACCGGAAATCCGCTTCGCCAACGGTGCCATTATCGGCGGTGGCAGGCAACCGATTGTCATCGCCGGGCCATGCGCGGTGGAAAGCCAGGACCAGATAAACCGCCTGGCTCATAAGGTAAAGGCCGCAGGAGCAGTCCTTTTGCGCGGTGGTGCCTATAAGCCCCGCACGAGCCCATACGACTTCCGGGGTCTGGGTCCCGAGGCGCTGCGCTACCTGGCGGAGGCCCGAGAAGCCACCGGGCTTCCGGTGGTGAGCGAAGTCATGTCCCCGGAGCAGGTCGCGGTGGCGGAGCCTCACGTGGACATGCTGCAGATCGGCGCCCGCAATATGTACAACTACGAGCTGCTGACCGCGGTGGGGAGAACCAGGCTGCCTGTTTTGCTCAAGCGGGCATTTTCAGCCACCATCAATGAGTTGCTGCAGGCGGCGGAATACATCATGCTGGAAGGCAACAAGCAAGTCGTGCTCTGCGAGCGGGGGGTGCGGACGTTCGAGCCGCACACGCGCAACACCCTGGACCTGAGCGCGGTAGCAGCCCTCAAGACAATGACCCAACTGCCCGTAATCGTGGACCCCAGTCACGCGACCGGCAGACCGGAGCTCGTCCGCCCGATGTCCCGTGCTGCCATCGCGTGTGGTGCCGACGGACTGCTCATCGAGGTGCACGACGCGCCCTCGCAAGCGCTCAGCGACGGCAGCCAGGCGGTGTCACCGGACACCTTGCGAGCGATCGTCTCGGACGTAAAGGCAATTGCCCGGGCGCTCGCCTTTGCGCCTGACGAGAACTCCAGCAGAGACCCTCAACCACTGGCGGCTTTGCAAACATCCGCCGTCTGACAGCGCCAGTGCAAACGCGGAGCCGGCCGCTGGACAGCGGGCTCTCTTGCAAAAATGTGGTTGCCGGATCGACCAAAAACTCCGGATTAAATTTCCAGGCTTCGAACTGCTTTCTGATAGTCAGCTTCAACGGCTTCCAGAGAAAGGTGTTGGTAGACTTCAAGCGTCTTTCGGCGTTCATGACCAGAGATGAGCTGGATTTTGGCATCGCAGAGTCCCTGGGCGGTCAGGAACGTAAGCACATGATGCCGCAACAGGTGAGGATGTACCGTTCGCTTCAGACCGGCTTGGTCGGTGTATTCACGGACAATCTGCTGGATGCGCCTGGAAGTGTATGGTTGTTTTAGCCGGGAATCGAACAGGAAGGCATTATCTCGGTGGCTATCAAGCAAGTCAAATACTTGAACAATCGCTTAGAGGCTGACCTCGGGAAGCTCAAGCGCTTGATTCATCCAGTGCGCGGGCTCAAATCAATGAAGACCGCGTATGCCACCATTAAAGGGTTCGAGGTCATGCGCATGTTTCGGAAAGGCCAAATGTGAGCCTGGCAGCGGTTACCAGGCATCAAGGGCGAAGTGTATCTAATCGACAAACAATGCGGACAGATCCAGATATCCAACAGCAACGGCAATATGAGCGTGAGCAACTCCGGCACGATTCAAAGCCAGACCGAGCAGATCCAGATTAGCAACCACGGCGGGTCGCTCGGCTTAAGCAACCTCGGATCCATTACCGCCGCGGAGCAGATACAGGTCGCCAACGATGGAGACTGCGACAGCGGCTCCTGCGCCACCACCATCGTCAACAGCGGATCGATTGCCGGCAGCACGCTTGCGATCCAATCGGGGGCGGGCAACCTGCAGATTACAGGGACCGGCAGCCTGAGCGCCGGACCCGGACAGATTCAGCTGAACTCCCAATCCGGCTCCATTAGCGCGATCCAGGGCGGCGTAAGCGGAACAGTCACCGGTGATGCAGGCACGTCATTCCTGCTTGCCACCACAAAGACCGGGCTGAACTTCGGCGACATCTCGGCCGGCAACGGCTCCGTTACCGTAGTGGCGGGCACCGGCACCTTGAGCGTCTCCAATGGAGCGACGATCGCCGCCAACGAGGGCAACATCACGCTGCAGGACCTGAATGGCAGCTCCGGAAACATAGCGATTGGGCAGGGAGCGCGGATTGCCGCCAACACGCATTCATCCTCCACCGGACTCGGCAATGTCTACGTCTCCACGGGCGCCATGCCGGCTTCAGCCGGCTGGGTGCAGGGCACAGCGCCTGCGGGCGTGTCGGTCCACAGCGAGCGCGGCGGGCAGGTTTATTTCGGATCCCTTGGAATAACGACGTCGGGGAAAGGGATTACCCTCAATGCCAAGGGAAGCGATATCGTCTTCAACGCCCTGCCGGGAACATCCATATCGCTGCAAAGCGGCGTGAACATAACCGCCGATCCGCCGGCACCAGCCGGCCCCGGGGGTGCATCGCCTGCGGCCGTGATCCTGCTGCCGAGCGTGCAGGCCGGCGCCGGCCGAGGGGCGCGCCCGCTTTGACCTTAACCTCACGGACAAGGACATCGATGAGACGTCCGACGAGGCGGCATTCAAGCCGGTAAGCTTTACGCCGACATCGGCGGCGGCCATTGAGGCTCAAGCTGGTGTCCGCACACTGCCGGCGGCTGCGGCAACGATCAAGCATGCCGGACGCGCGCAGGTTTCCGTGGACGAGCGCTCGGGAGCGGTGGCCCTGGATCGTGGCGAGATCCTGGTGGTGGCGCAACGCCTGTCCACCGTTCAAGTCGGCGGCCACGCGGTCACGATTGACGGCGGAGCGATTGCCCTGGTTCGCTCCTTCGACGGTGTTTTGAAGGTCCGGAACCTTTATGACCGCGCCAATCACGGTGTAACGGTGTACATGGACGGGCAGTGCGTGCGGCTGAGGAGCGGTCAGGAGGTGGTCGTGGGAGCCACCCGCGGGCAGGTCGCCAGATCGCTCCACGCCGATCGGGTAAGCCGCCGCGGTGTCAGGACATTCGACATGTCCACTGCCGGCAGGCTGGTTCGCAGCGAGGTCTCCCTGGTATCGCTCCTGCAGAACAGCGCCATGCTTTCCCATCTGCTTGCCAGCGAAGACAGAGAGGACAAGGCGCTTGTGGGCAAGATCACCAAGATGGCCGCCTGCCTGCAGGCCGTGACCGCCCGCCGTGGCGCTTACAGTCAGGTTACTCCGTAAGAGGGGCGATCACCGTCATCAGGTCAACTCTAATCTCTGAGAGCGGGCGCTCAGGGCGGGCGGGACGCCCGCGCCCTGGGGGCTTCAACGGCACCGTCGGCACTTCAAAAAACGAGAGAGGCCGCTGAGCGGTCTCTCTCTTGACTCCTTACCCGGCTCTGCCTGCGCTTGCTATCCTGTAGCGAATCCGCGGTCCGTCACGGGCTGTTTTTGGGATCGGGGCGGGGGTGGTCGCCCGCGATGCCTTTTTTGTTTGAACCTCCAGTAGTTCTATTGTCGCGGAGTCACCATCCTTGGATTAGCCTTGCGGCTGTTGCTCGGTGCTCTGCACCGTCGCATCACCGGAGGCGCCGTTGCCGGTCGTGCCGGTTACGCGGGCGTTCTTGTAGTCGGCCAGGATTCTTCCCAGCGACGTCCCGCGCACGATCCCTTCGGGAACGGTCCCGCCGGTCGTGAGCACGTCCTTGGCGACGATCGGGTCGCCGTTGGTCTTCTTACCGATCTGCTCGAGCTCGAGGGTGCCGTCGAAGCTGACACGCACTCTCGGCGCGATCACGGCATAACCGACCGGCTTCTCGCCCTGCAGTCTGTCGACACCGGCGCCACCGCGTCCGTCGCCGTTCAAGATCTTCGGAACGTCGAAGTAGCGGGCACGCACCTTGCCGTCGCCCCGGTTGTCCTGGATGACTCGGCCTTCACGATCGAAGAAGACCACGGTGCTGTTCTGCAACACCTTATCCAGGTTGGCCGGATCGCTGGCCAGCGCGTTGGTGTCCACGGCGGCCACGCGGCGCTGGATTGCCGCCCAGGGCTTGTCCGGTATGCTCTTCGGCTTGCTGCCGCTGGCGATGCGCTCCTGCGAGGCGGCCAGGTTATCCTGCAGGAGTCCGGGCAACGCCTCGCGCAGCTGTCCCGTGCGAACCAGGTTGAACGCGTCGGAGACTGCCGGCTGGGCGACGACGCGACGGTTCCTCGCCTCGTGCTTGGAGTTCATGTCCGACAGGCGGTTGTCCAGGTGCTCGCGTATCTGGCTCAGCCGCTGCAGATCATTTTGTCCGCCGCGGCGGCTCAGGTTGTCGGCCGGGGGCTTGACGCCGTTGCGCGAGTTCGGCAGCTCGTCCAGCAACCCTTCCAGGTTCTTCACAGCCTGCTTGGCGAATGCGCTCTGGCTCGCCATGTCCGAATCGGTGGCGATGTAATTTTCCGCGGCGGCCGCGTAGTTGCGGACGGCGGTCATAGCCTTGAAGTACGGCCCTCTGTCCATGTTCTTGACCGCGTCCTGAGCAGCCTGCATGTCCGCTCTGGCCTTGGCTTGCCTGGCCTGAAGATCTTCTATCGCCTTCTGTTTGGCAGCCTCGTCGGCAAACGTCGTCTTGCCGGTCTCGATCTTCTGAAGCGCTTCGGTGGCGGAATTCAGGGACCTGATCGCTTCCTTCTTCTGCGTTTCGACCTTCTTGGTCGAATCAAACTTCTCCCTCACCTCTTGAACCAGCGGGCGAGCGGAGTCGAGTGCCGCGGTCGCCCTGGCCGTGGCTTCCAGCCTGGCTCTTTCCGCCGGCGAAACCTCGGGCTGTGTGTCTCTGACAGCCTGGGGCGCCGTTTGCTCGCTCCGCGTCACTTCCGTCCTGGCAGTGGCGGCTGCGGTATCGCTTCCGGCGGCGGTGGCGGCTACTCTTGTCTGCTCGGCCTTCGGGGCTTTCGCTTTGGCCTTGGGAGCCGGCTTGCTGTCCGTGGTCTGGGCCTTCACCAGCTTGCTCTGGTCGCCGAACAGCTCCTGGCGGCGGGCTTCATACTGGCTGACCAGATCGCTCACCTGCTGACCGAGGGCCTGATGTTGTTGCTTGAGGGCGTCGAGCTGCGCTTGCTTTGCCGTTATCTGACCGTTGAGCGCCTCGACCCGGCCGGTCTGAGCGTGCTTGGCCTCAGCAAGGGCGCTCTCGGCAGCCTGCAGGCGGGCGATGGCCTGGTTGATCGGCGAGTTCTGGTTGTTCCTGTCCACCGCCTTTTCGGTCTGGGCGATCTGGCTGGTGAGCGCATCAACCTGTCCCTGCAACGTCTGCACCTTGCCGGCGGCCTCGCCCTTGCCGTTGCCCTGACCGGCAGCCTGCTTGGCTGCCGCCAGCTGAGCCTCGAGATCGGTCTTCTGGGCTCGTTGCTGCGCGAGCCCGCTTTCCTGCTGCTCTAGCTTTTGAACCTCTGTTCTGGCGTCCTTGACGGCCTGATTCTCCCTGGCAAGCCCTTGAGCCGCGCTGAGCTGCTGTCTCAACGAAGCCACTTCGCGGTCGAGGGAGCTAATATTCGATTGCAGCTCGTTGCCCTGACCGACCAGCGATTCCATCTGCCCTTTGAGCGCGAGCGCATGCGCGTCCTGGCTGACCAGACTATCCATCTGGGCCCGCTTGATCATGTCGCCCAGATTGCCGCCGCTGTACGTTCTCGCCCCGTAGCTCGTCCTGCCCGGCTCAATAATCTCCTGGGCGCGTCCGAACGGATCGGTGGTTTTGACGTCGGTGCGCATGGTGCGCATCTGAGACTCGAGATCTGTTATGGATGCACGAGCAGGCTGCAGATCGAGCGCGCGCAGCCCGCTGCGGTTGAGCACGTTGCTGAAATCCGTATTGTTCATCCGGTCGGCAAACCTGCCGCCGAGCCTGGCGCCCAGCGCGCCACCGCCCAGCATCAGCACCGAGTCGAAGCCGAGCTGCCCGGCGTTGGTTTGCATGGTGGCGATATCTTTGTTCATGTTGGCCCCGGGATGCCAGGCGTCGCTCATGGCGGAGCCAATGGCTGTGAGCCGGTGCGGATCAAATACGTCGTTTTTGACCCAGTCGAATGTCTTATATGTAAAGTAAGCACCGGCGGCTGCCCCGGCCAGCTTCAGGAGCGGGTTTCCAGACTTAATCGCGATCGATATCCCAGCACCGATTCCCACCGTCTCAGCAAAATTGATCAGCGTGTTGCCCGTGTGCTGCGTAATCGCATCCTTGCCGGACTTAAACGTGCCGACGAGGGCACCCTGCCCAAGCAAGCGCATTTCATTCCACACGCCCGCGGCGATGCTTCCGGCGGTGCTGTCGTTGTGTGACTGCGTCTGGACATGAGTCTTGTCGGTGACTCTAGAAATCTCTGGTGTAGCAACCATTAGCCAGCCTCCCTGTAGGGATGTCGGGGGAACGACTGGATAATAGATTTGGGCAGAGGGCAAGTCGATTGGGGAAATTACCTTTGGTCTGGTAAGAATCCCATGCCGGGTCCCCCACAATTCCCTGACCGGATCGCCAAAACGACCGCAGCATCATAACAATTGCAGAAAAAAGCGGACAGAAGTCTCAGGATGCCCAGGTCAATATGATCTGCACAATTCCCCCTTGCCTGACCCCCGGCCGCTCGGGCAGCCCGCCCGCTCCGATTGGCGGGCGGCCCACTGGCTTGTGCAGGAAATCCTAAGATCGTGCAGCGATAGAATCTATATAGAAGGCAGCGAATCGTGACTGGAAATGGACAAGCATCTATCCACTTGCCGGAGCCGGCTGCTGTCGATGTTTAAAGTCGGCCCGCTGGCCATCGCCGGTCTGTCCTTGCCGCTGGTCGGCTGCGGGTCGCAGCTCGATGCCGATTCAAAATCGTCCGCCGACCGCGCCGCAACCGACAGAGAAAGCATGGTGGGCTCGCAGCTCACCGCCCGGGGAATCCGTGACCATCGGGTGCTGGAGGCGATGCGCGAGATCCCCCGCCATCTCTTCGTTTCGCCGCTGCTAAAGCCGGAAGCCTACGAGGACTCTCCGCTCCCCATTGGATGCGGTCAAACCATCACGCAGCCATACGTGGTGGCGTTCATGACCGAGGCGCTGGCTCTAAAATCCACCGACCGCGCGCTGGAAGTGGGCACAGGCTCGGGCTATCAAGCAGCCGTGCTTGCCAGGCTGTGCCATGAGATCTATACGATTGAGATAGTAGAGCCGCTGGCCAGGGTAGCCCGACTCCGCCTGAAGACCCTGGGTTACAAGAACATTCACTGCCGAACTGGAGACGGATATAAGGGATGGCCGGAGGCCGCCCCCTTTGACGCCATCGTCGTGACAGCCGCCGCCCCACAGGTGCCTCAGCCGCTCATCGACCAGCTTGCCCCGGGCGGCCGCCTGATCATTCCCGTCGGCGACTGGTCGCAGTCGCTAATTAGAATCACGCGCACCGGCGCCGGTATCAAACGGGAAACCCTGCTCCCGGTCCGCTTCGTTCCCATGACCGGCGAAGCTTCCAGGCGGCATTGACTCCGACTTTGCGCTTGCGGCAGCAACCGGTCAGTCTGGACGGGCTGAATGGTCATTGGCGTGGAGGCCCTGTCGGCGGTACTCTCGACAAAATCCTTTCAAAAACATCGGCCGCTCGTGCCGGGTCCGGTCAGATCCCTGAGCGGGATTTCCAGCGCTTCGGACAATGGCTCCAATCCGGGGCAGTCCTTTGCCAGGTCCTCTAGAACGTGACTTCGAGGAATCTCCACGCCATGACACGCAAGGAAACCCGTCAAATATCTTTCTGCCGCCTGGTGGGCGTGAAAACATACCTTGCCATAGGGTCCCTCGCTAGCGAACGCCAGTCGGCACATCATGAGATCTTCATTCCCCTCCTCGAACCATTCCCGCGCAAGGTCAGCGCACGTTTTGCATGCGAACTCTTCCCCCTCGGCCATAAATTGATCCACCGGTGTGGGCGCGTATGCTCGCTCGTGGCGCTCATACAGCACTCTCCCTTGCTTGAGCCCTGTGCACGGCAGATGCCCCAGCACATCTATCCATTCCTCTACTTCTCTTAAGGACGTCACTACAACCGTTCGCCCCGGATAGCATGACGCCAGGGCATCGCCGTATCTCCTGCAGCGCGCCCGGTTATCCTTGGCCGTCTCCTCAACGATCAACAAATCAATATCGCTGTCCAGGCGATGATCTCCACGCGCCCTCGACCCGAAAAAGACGACACGCGCGGGATCTCCGACCGACCGCACGCTTGCCACAATCTCAGTCAGGAGGCTGTCAGTTACCTCAGGATAGGTATACAAGTCCCCTTTTTCGGAATATCGTCGGATTTATCATCTGATTGCCTCTTCTATGCTACAGCCTGGCGGACTGCCGGCCGAATGCCGCAATGCGCTCGCCGGATCCGGCCGTCCCATCTCGTAATATGTTCGGGAGCGCAAAAACTTCATCGAGAATCCGGCTACCACCGGCTTGCGCCTGGCGGCCGCCGCGTCGTCACCGTCGGCAACTGGCCACAGCCGCTCAATACGATCACACGCGATCACCAGTTGCTGAGCCAGCTGCAAGACGGCGCGATCGGGCACGCAGCCTTCGCCCTGCCAAACGGGTCACAAAATGTTGGGTTGGGCGAGAAGAAAGAGTAACCTTCGCGTCAAGCGCATGTTCTTACAGAGGTGCTGACGGTGGTGTTCGCGACAGCGGCACGTAGATCCAGCCGGCAAGCTCAACCTGAGCTCCGCACGCCGGCGACGTCGAAATCAACGGGTCTTCGCGGAATCGGGTGGGCGACGTTTTGGACTCAGCCATCACTACGGGTGAGAGATGGTCCTCGATTGCAAAGAACCAGTCGCAGGAAGCGTCTCGCAAGGCTTCGCCATAAGCCTTCTCTCAAGACTAGGCTGGCACCATCTCGTAGCGATCAAACCAGCCTAATTGAGCAGCGCGCCATGGGGTGCTCCTTGATGTGAGTCGGTTGCCGCGTGACTGCAGACAGTCAGGTCCAAGTCAGATTTCAAGCCAGAGTATAGCCTTTAGTCATCAGGATGCCAACCACCAGGCAACCCAGGTGCCCCGGCTGGCCAAGTCGGGATGAAATTATACCGATATCGGTTAACGTTCCCGGAGAAAAACCCTGGCTGCTTGTTGAGCTTAAATTTGGCTTGCTATTCCAAGAATTTATCAACCTCAATTGAACCTTTAGCCGCTGATGATCGTTTATTCAGTAGACGCTGGAGGACTGTCTATGAATACCCGCCCCACTCTTCCAGAATCACCAGCACAACTGCAGCCAAGCTCGCAGCCGCTGCTAGCCGAACTGTGGCAGCAGTTCAACACCCGGTTTCCCACCAACAAGGACTGTCTCGAGGAGTTATGCAAAAGAGCCTGCCAGGACGGCACCATCAAATGCCGCCATTGCGGCAGTCAGGCTTTAGACACAGCCTTCTCAGCCAGGGTTGGGGTTTGCAGACACTGCCGGCAGCCTACCTGGCTGACGGCAGGAACTTTCTTTCACCACATCCGGCTGCCTCGGCCTTGGCTGGCAGCCATCTGGCTTATGGAGCGCGGCGTCAACATAAGTTCAAGTCAGTTTCACAAACTTGCCGGGATCGCATATTCCACAGCTTGGCACATCTTCAATAAGCTGGCTACAGTGATTCAAAGCGAAATGGGCGACACTGCCTCCGCTCTCCCCTCTTCGCTCTTCTCGCCGGTTATCTGCAAACGCAGCCGGGACACCCCCGCTAGATCTCACCCGCTCGCCGAGGAAGAGCACATTGCCAGGAGCCTTCCGGCACAGCCGGGCGATGCCAACTTCCCTGCTCACGGGGCAGCTAGGGAAACCTGGGCACCGCCAAGCGACCTCGCCTGGCAGCCAGCAGGTACAAACGATTCCGCGCCTAAGTCAGCGGTTGACAGCCCTGAGAACGCGCAGCCTGGATCATCGATAGACTGCCAGCCTATGTCCGCCCAGGAGGAGAAAGTATATGAGGTTCTAAAAGAGCAAGAAGTTCACTTCGATGCAATATGCGCGCGCACTGGCTTGCCGGCCGGTGAAGTGTCTTCGCTCTTGACATTCCTGGAGTTAGCAGGCCACGTCCGTCGCCGGGCAGGCGACCGCTACCTCCGCACGATCGATGACAAGAACGCGCCAAGCCAGAAGATCGGCAATCAGCGCTCTAGCGGTTGGGAGGAGCTTTCAGCGGCAGCAGCAGCGCTGGTGAAAAATGTGATCAACTTTGTCCACGAGCACTATCAGGGCGTAAGCCGCAAGTATCTGCAGAATTATCTATCCGCTTACTGGTGCCACATCGACAGGGGGCGGTGGTATCCGGGCTCGCTGCTGGAAGCGTGTTTCCGCTTCGGGCCGATTCGCAATGATGAAATTCGCTCATGCATTTCGACCGCCCTGGTCAAAATTCTCCCCAGCCAATGAGACCAGGCCAGACTGCCTGTCAACTGACAGTCACCGCCGGCAGTGGCAGAACCAGGATCTTTACCGACCCGGTTGCCCGGAAACGAGAAAAGCTCCTTGGAGCAACAGGAAAAACACATTGTGCACGCTCACAAACCCTTCTGCGCATCCGGGCACACGTGCGGAGGCGTTAAGAAACTTTACTCTTTAGTGTACGGCTCGAAGTCGTTAGCCAGGCAGAGTCCACTTACATTCCCATCATCACTGAACAGGTCGAGTACCTTGCCGATACGGGCGGCCAGCGATCGCCAGATAGTCTCTTGACTCATGCAGGCGGCCTCATTTTCTGGCAACACTTCATGAGGTGGAGCGCGTTGCTTGTGGCGTAGCCGAGCGCGTCATTGTTGAAATACGCGTAGACGTCCGTACCTTGATCGGCTATCTCGCTGATTAGCCTGGCTTCCTTCTTCAGCTCGGCGTCGGAATAGTTCGACGCAAACAGCTGCTCCCGGCCATGATAGCGGAAGTAGGCAAAGTCCGCCGTCACCAGGTCTCGGCGGGGGTAGTCCGGGGAATCAGCGATACACAGCGCTGCATTGTCGTGCTTCATCAACTCATAGATTTCGTCGGTGAACCATGTCTCATGGCGAAATTCAAAGGCGAGGCGCAAGCGGCCCTTCTTCGTCCGCTTCTCGCCCTTCAGCGCCATTTTCAAGAAATTGGCCAGAAGCTCCGCGTCGCACTTCAGGCTCGGGGGGAACTGCAAGAGAATCGGTCCCCAATGCTCTGCCAGCGCACGCGCGTTCTCCACGAACAGGCGCCAGGCATCATCGACTTCTTTGAGACGCTTGATGTGAGTAATGAAGCGGCTTGCCTTAACCGCAAAGACGAACCCTTCTGTCACCTGGGCCGCCCACTTCTCGTAAGTCTCGACGCGCGGCAGGTGATAGAACGAATAATTGACTTCGGCGGTCGGGAACTGGCGCGCGTAATACTCCAGAAAGGCCCTGCCTGGCAGATCCCTCGGATAAAATTTGCCCTTCCAGCCAGGGTATGTCCAGCCGGAGGTGCCGATCAGGATGTTGCTCACCGCCCCGCAAGTGCCTCGACAGAGATCCTGGCGCGTGGGAAGCGGGATTCCTTCGAGGCTCCAGCTTCCGCCACCATCGACAGGAAGTACCTGTGCACCCGTGTATCATCGGTGATTTCCGGATGGAATGCCGTTACCAGGAGGTTCCCCTGCCGGGCCATCACGATCCCCTCCGGCACCGACGCCATGACCTGCACCGTCTCACCGCAGGAAACGATGACCGGCCCGCGAATGAACACAGCCGGAAACGGCTCGCTGCCCAATTCGGGAACAGCAAGCTCCCGCTCGCAGCTGAACCTTTGCGGTCCGAAGGCGTTGCGCCTCACCTTGATGTCCATGAGCGCCAGGCGCCCCTGCGCTGAGCCCTCGATCTCCCGGGCAAGGAAGATGGAACCCATGCAGGTTCCATAGACGGGCATTCCCTCTTTCGCCCTTTCGATAATGGCATCGAACAGCCGGTCGCTCTGCCCGACCGTCAACCGGGCGACGGTTGTCGATTCACCACCGGGAATGATCAAAGCATCCACGAGTTCCAGCTCTTCGGCCCGGCGCACTTCCACCGCCCGGGCGCCCAGCTCGCCAACCATCCAGGCATGCTCGGCGAAGTCACCCTGCAGCGCGAGAACGCCGATCGTCATGCCCATGCTTACCACCCCCTGGTCGCCAACGATTCGGCGGGCTCGAGGCTGCGCGCCGTCCGGCCGAACATCGGCTCGCCCAGGTTTCTGCTCACCTCCGCGAGCACCTGCGGGTCGTTGTAGAAGGTTGTCGCCCTGACGATCGCCGCTGCGCGCTTGGCCGGATCCTGCGACTTGAAGATTCCGGAGCCGACAAAGACTCCCTCGACCCCCAGCTGCATCATCAGCGCCGCATCCGCAGGAGTCGCGATGCCGCCGGCGGCGAAGTTGACCACCGGCAGCCGCCCACTCTCCGCAACTTCGCAGACCAGCTCGTAAGGCGCGCCGATCTCTTTGGCGTAGGTCATGCGCTCCTCCGCGGGCATTATCGACAGTCGCCGAATTTCACCCAGGATCGACCGCGCATGGCGCACGGCTTCCACGACATCGCCTGTGCCCGCCTCACCTTTGGTTCTGATCATAGCGGCCCCCTCGCCGATGCGCCGCAACGCCTCACCGAGATTCCTGGCCCCGCAGACAAAGGGGATGCTGAACTTCCGCTTGTCGATGTGGCACTCTTCGTCGGCCGGCGTGAGAACCTCGCTCTCGTCGATGCAATCGACGCCGATGGACTCCAGGATCTGTGCTTCGACGAAGTGGCCGATTCTCACCTTGGCCATGACCGGAATCGTGACCGCCTCGATGATCTCGATGATCAGCTCCGGATCGCTCATCCTGGCCACGCCGCCTGCCGCGCGGATATCCGCCGGCACCCTCTCAAGCGCCATCACCGCCACTGCGCCCGCCTCCTCGGCGATCTTGGCCTGGTCGGCCGTGACCACATCCATAATCACGCCGCCCTTGAGCATCTGAGGCAGCGCCCTTTTCACCAGCTCGGTCCCGGTGCGGGCCTTGCCTTCGCCAGCAGTCTGAGCTTTCGTCACCATATGCAGTACCTCTCCTCTTTGAACAACCTCCTCAAACGAGGGTCGCCTCGCCGCCCCTTACCACCGCAGCGTCCTCCCGCTGAGCCCTTGTCGCCGTATACTCCGCTATCGCCTGTCCCAGCTTCTCGATCCCGCGCTCGATTGTCTGCTCGTCGTTTTGAATAAACGAGAGCCGGAAAAACTCCGCCCGGTCACCGTTCACGAAGAACATGTCGCCCGGGCTGAAACTAACCCCATCGCGCTCGGCATAACCGAGCAGCTCTCGAGCCGAGCAGCCCTGCGGCAACCTGCACCAGACGAACATGCCGCCCTCGGGCTTCCACCAGCGAATGCTGTTGCCTGCGTGCCGCGCCAGCGCGGCGCACATGGTGTCGCGCCTGGAGCGGTAGACATCCCTGATTTGCGCCAGGTGCTTGTCATAATAGCCCCGGCGCAGGTACTCGGCCATGATAGCCTGCGACAGCGAGTTGGTGGAAAGATCGCCTGCGCGCTTGGCCAGGCGCAGCCTGGACATCACCTCGGCCGGAGCAAGCAGCCATCCCAGGCGCAGTCCCGGGCAAAGGGCCTTGGAGAAGGTGCCCTGATGGATGACCACCTCGCCCGAGCGGTCGAGCGCCCTCAACGACGGCAATGGCTGCCCGTCGTAGCGCAGGTCGCCGACGAAGTTGTCCTCAAGGACGGGCATTTGATACTGCCGGGCCAGCTCCAGGAGCGCCAGCCTGCGCTTGAGCGACAGCGTAGCCCCCGTCGGGTTCTGAAAAGTTGGCATCAGGTAAAGCAGCTTGGCTCTCTCCCGGCTCAAGATGGCCTCAAGCACGTCGAGTTGCAGCCCATCCTCATCCACCGGCACCGGCAGGCAGCGCGCCTGCCCGGCGCTGAAGTTGCACATTGCCCAGAAATAGGTCGGATCCTCGAC
Source organism: Pseudomonadota bacterium (assembly GCA_021325555.1). Lineage (GTDB taxonomy): Bacteria > Cyanobacteriota > Vampirovibrionia > Obscuribacterales > Obscuribacteraceae > JAJPGY01. Next base: position 37,619 of record JAJPGY010000043.1, read on the forward strand.
GACGACCACATCGCCCGGATCGACGAGCGTGCTGGCAACCACGTCGATGGCCTGCTGCGAGCCGCTGACGATGAGTAGCTCGTCGTCGCCGGCCGAGATCCCATGCCCCTTGAGATACCGCCTCACCTCCGCTCGCAGCTGCGCGTTGCCCTCGGCCGGGCTGTAGCCGAACATATCCGCGGAACGATCGGTCCGCAGAAGCCGGGCGACGATGGCCCGGAATTCCTCGTAGGGGTAGAACTCCTGGCTCGGGATGCCGCCGGCAAAAGAGATCACGTCGGAGCCCGCAGGAATCGGTCCGGGCTGCCGGCTCAACATCGCGAAGGCGGCCTGACTGGCCCGGGAATACTTGGCGGGCCAGACCATGCTGTCGCAGCCGTGCTCCGCGCTGGCCCGGGCTGACCCGCCTGCGCCCGCGCCGCTGACCCTGACGAACGTCCCCCTGCCCACGTGGCTGTGCACCAGCCCGAGCTTCTCCAGCTCCAGGTAGGCGCGAGAGACGGTAGACCGGTCCACATCGAGAAGCTCGGCCAGCTCCCGGTTGGCGGGGAGCCTGGTATTGTCGGCCAATTGCCCGAATTGGATGGATTCTCGAATCCGGCCAACAATTACCGCATACATCGGCAGATTCGGCCTCTTCAAGCCCTTTACGTCGCCAAATATATCCAGCCAATTCATCAGATTTGCTTAACTTTTAGCCGACTTAATGCTGCCAATTCCGCCGCCGGCGCCGTACCAAGGAGCAAGAACTCCGTCTGGCATTGCCTTGACGGCATTTATCAATGCCTAGACTACCAGGACTTGGCAGGATGATCAATCCAGCCAATATGCAGGCTATTCAACAAGGACAGGCGCCGCCGCCTCAGCGGCTGCCGGCCCTTGACCGTGGTGGTGACGGCGAAGCGGTACGTCCCGGAGAAAGAAATTGAGCAGAAAAGCCAGCACCGCCAGACTGAAGCTGGACAGAAAGATGCTGTCGCTGGCGTAGACCAGCGACTCCCTGACGTTGGAGAGAAGCACCGCCGCCAGCCGCTTCGCCTCGACGGATGTCCCCAGCGCCGTGGACAGGTGAGCCTGCAGGCGCGCCAGGGCCAGCGGATTGACAAAAGGCGCCATCACCGCCTCCGAAACGCCCGCCGGCGCCAGCTCCTTGAAATGCGCGGTGTACCTGGACAGGAGGATGGAGCCGAAGACGGCAGCGCCGACCGTGCCGCCGATGGAGCGGCAGAATTGCGTGGCCGCGGTGACCACGCCGAGCTGCCCTGGTCCGGCCACGTTCTGGACGGCGACCGTATACGTCGGCATCAGCAGACCGAGCCCTACTCCAAGCAGGGCCAAGTAGAGGCAGCAGGTGAGCTGCGATGTGCCACCGTTTATGGTGGCAAGCAAGCCGCTCGCCACCACGATCAAGCTCAGCCCGCTGAACGTGACCTTCTTGTAACGGCCAAGCCGCGTGACGATCTGCCCGCTTACCGTGGCGCCCGCGGGCACAGCCAGCATCATCGACATCATGAGCGAACCTGACCTTGTCGCAGAGACGCCGAGCACGCTCTGCAGAAACAACGGCATGAACAAGGTGGCGCCGAACATGGACATGGTCATGACGAACAGCGAGGTGGCGGAAACAGCCATTACCGGTTCCTTGAAGATGGACAGCGGGATAATGGGCTCGGCGGCCCTGGCCTCCAGATAAAGAAAGAGGCAGAACACAATTGCGGCCACGACAAACATCGCAGCCACGGACGGCGAGGCGATTCCCTGGTTGGCGACCAGGGTCAAGCCCAGGAGAAGCGGAATCATAAACCCGATGAGCGCGCCGACGCCGGGATAATCGACGGCGGCGATTTTGCGTGCCGGAGCGAAGGCGGGAAAAGCCCTCCACAAGACGATGGTGGCGACAAAGCCGACCGGCAGGTTCACATAGAACACCCAGCGCCAGGTCCAGTGATCGGTGATCCAGCCGCCAAGCGCGGGACCCACCACCGAGGCCACCGCCCACACGGCCGTGAAATATCCTTGATACTTGCCCCTCTCCGCCGGCGGAAAGAGGTCGGCGATGACCGTGAACACCAGCGCCATGATGATACCGCCGCCGATGCCCTGCAAGCCACGAAAGATGATGAGCTGGTTCATGCCCCCGCCGAACAGCCACGGTATGCCGCCGGCCATGCCGCACAGCGCCGACGAAAGGACGAAGCCCGCGACCCCGAGCAGCAGCAGCTGCTTGCGCCCGAAGATGTCCGACAGCTTCCCGAAGATGGGCACCGCTGTCGTGGAAGAGAGCATGTAGGCGGTGGTTACCCAGGCGTAGCGCTCAAAGCCGTTCAACTGGGCGACGATCTTCGGCATCGCCGTGGCGACGATTGTTTGATCGAGCGCGGCCAGAAGCAGGGTGACCTGCAACCCGACTATGGTCCACGCCAACTGCGTGCCGTCCAGCTCATGAAAGCCGGCTGCTTGCTTATGCGCGGTCTTATCAGCAGCCATTAGGGACAGCTACCCCTCCGCCACTGGTCTCTCCATATATTAGCTAGTCGGCGCCGGCGGCTCAATGTTCCAGACCGGGGGCGCCGGTTGCTGCCAAAGCCCTGCGGGCGCGGGCGTTCCGCCCGCAGGGCCAGGCATGCCTGGCTGCTTGCTTGCTAACCGTCCGCTCACCGCGCCGGCGTGAGCTCGGTGATGCCCTTCAGGTAAGGCCAGAGCACCTTCGGCAGCTTCACCGAGCCGTCAGGCTGCTGATTGTTCTCCAGGATAGCGGCCAGCGTCCTGCCGATCGCCAGACCGGAGCCGTTCAACGTATGGAGATATCTGGGCTTGCCGCCGCCGGCGGGGCGATAGCGCAGGTTGGCACGCCTGGCCTGGAAGTCGCCGAAGTTGCTGCAGGAGCTGATCTCCCGGTATTTGTCCTGGGCCGGGAACCACACCTCCAGGTCGTAACACTTCTGCGCCGAAAAGCCGAGATCCCCCGCGCAGAGCAGAACCCGCCGATAGGGCAGCTCGAGCGCCTCGAGGACAAGCTCGGCCTGTCTGGTCAGCGACTCGTGCTCCTCCTTGGATCTCTCGGGCAGGCAGAACTTGACCAGCTCGACCTTGTTGAACTGATGCTGCCTGATGTAGCCGCGCGTATCCTTGCCGGCGCTTCCCGCTTCCCGCCTGAAGTTCGGCGTGTAGGCGCAGTGATAGACAGGAAGGGCCTCCTCCTCCAGCACCTCGTCGCGGTACAGGCTCGTCACCGGAACCTCGGCGGTGGGGACAAGATAGAGGTCGTCGTCAGCGCACTTGTAAAAGTCGCCCTCGAACTTGGGAAGCTGCCCGGTGCCGATCATGCACTGGCGATTGACCAGAATCGGCGGGAAAACCTCGCGGTAGCCCTTCTCCGTATGGAAGTCGAGCATGAAATTCATGAGCGCGCGCTCGATCTTCGCCCCCATCTCCATGAGGACCGTAAACCTTGATTCGGCGAGCTTCACCCCGCGCGCAAAATCAAAAACGTTCAGATCGGCCCCGAGCTCGAAGTGGTGCCTGGGATTCTCGATCCCGGGAATATCGCCCCAGCGGCTGACCTCCACATTGGCAGTCTCGTCGGCCCCGTCAGGCACGCTGGGCTCCGGGACGTTGGGGATAGACATGCGCAGGGCCGTGAGGCGCTCCTCGAGCTCCTCTTTCAAGCGCTCGCTCTCCTCGGTTTGCCTCTTCAGATCCTTTGTCTCCAGGCGGAGAGCCTCAACCTGCTCCTTCGGCACCTTGCCCGTTTTGAAAAGCTCGGATATCTCGTTGGCCCGCTGGCGGAGCCGCTCCCACTCGCCCTGAGCTTTTCTGAACTCGGCGTCCACCTCCAGCAGCTCCTTCACGGAAAAGCCGCCGTTGCGCCTTGCCAGCGCCTTTTCCACTTCCTCGGCCTTTTCACGCACCAGTTTCAAATCGAGCATGACGTTGAACTATTTTCCCGCACAAGCGTCTTATAGATTGGATGATCCAGGGTAAGAATTATAGCCGGGCCAGGGCGCGCCCGCGGCCGCCAACCCAGGCCTGCTCACAGATGTTAACGGAGCGAGCGCGCCTATGAGCGAGAACGACCAACAGGGGATCAATAATGTACGGGCCGGGCATGCCGCGCCCGCCCTTCCAATCGGCCGCCCATCAAAGAGGATCACTCTGGGCCGGTGCGGCGAGGACGCCGCCGTGGCCTTCTACCGCGCCCGCGGCGCCCGGATAGTCGCCCGCAACTGGCGAGCCGGCCGGTTCGCCGAGGTGGACCTGATCGTCGAGGAGCCTTACGGAATGATGGTGTTCGCCGAGGTTAAGACCAGGCGCCGGCTGCATCGGGGCGACGATAGCTTCGCCTCCGGTTTTGCCTCCGTGGACCGGCGCAAGCAGCAAAAGATATTGACAGCCGCCCGAATATATGTCTCCCGAAATGAAAGGTTAGTAGAATTCCCATGCCGTTTTGACGTGCTCATCATCTCCTTTGCCGGGCATCGCCGGGGTAATCCAGGCGCCGAACCAGACCAGGCGCGCATTATCCACATTCCGGACGCCTTCGCGCAGTGACCGCCGGATCTCGTGAAACCCGCATCGACGGCATTTTTGCGTACGTAGTCTCCCCAGTGACAGGACCCCGGGCGTTTTGTAGCCTTTCATCACGCAAACGAGCGGCACGGTGGCATCAACGCCACAGACTGGCTAGACAGGGGACAGAAAATGACGTTCTGGAAGACGCGGAAGCGATTCGAAGACCACGTGAGAGCGCTGACCTGGCAATCCGAACAGTACTCAGGCGCCAACCGCCGCGCCATCAACCTGATCCCGCTGCCCGTGGTCTCCGAGGGCCACGAGATCGCCCAGACGCAGACCGTGAAGTTCCATCATCTGCTGGTGAGCATCGAAGGCAACCAGCGCACCTGCTGCCTGAAGATCATCTCACCAAAACAGAAGTCGCGCTCAGCCATCCTTATCTTCAGAGGACGGATCGTCGGCTGCCTCTACGGCAAGAAGAATATGGCCATGCAGGTGATGCAGCAGGACGCGCACATGCACGCCCTCACCGATCTAGCCACGGCCGGCAATATTCTGGACGCCTATCAGCTCCCCGAAGAGCTGGTCCTGGCGGCAGCTTCGCTGTTCCACGGACAGGTGCTCGAGTTCAGCCAGACGGCACAGCCGGATCAAGTAATGCTGTCCGCCGCTCACCAGATCGCCAGCTATTCCCTGCCCGGGTGCGTCGTCATCAACACGCAAGACAACGAGATGGTCTGCCAGGTCTACATGGCCAACGGCCGGATAATCGGCGTCTACTCCAGCCACGACGGTTGGGTGACCGCCAATCTCGAAACCGCCATGACCTACCTTTCCAAGGTCGACAATCCCCAGGTGATGGCCAGCATCCTGCCCATGCGCAGCGTCGACGACGTGGCTTTCCTGGGCTTCAGCCTGACCGGGCTCGGCGACAGGCGCTATCAGATGATCCGCCAGCAGCAGCTCGATTACGTCCGCAACGAGAGCACAGGCGAATCGAAGAAGAACACCTGGTTCGAGCGCCCGGAAGCCTGGTATCACAACCCGGCCCACGAAAAGACGGCAAAGATGTACACTCGCTACGAAAGGCCGCAACCAAGACAGGTTGTCTCCGCCGGACAGCGGGCGATGTCCTTCGCCGGCTCCGTACAGCATGCGCACTCCATCACTCCGTAATAAGCACGGCGCGCTTCTATCCCCGGGGAAACTCGCAGCGCCGCGCCTGTGTTGCTGCGCTGCGGGCCAGGCATGCCTCGCCGATACAGGCTCTCAAGCGTCATCTCAATCCTTCGCCTCGCTTCGCGTCGGGCCTCGAAGACGCGCTGCCGGCCCCGGGATCGCGGGGCGCTGCACCGCTGCGCCCTGGACTTGTTCAGTGCTTCACCTTGGGTGACTGCCACAAATGCTTCTGACCTCACCCGTTACACCGTGCGTCGCGGCGCCGGTATCGCCGCCGATCGTGCTACGATCGTCAGCGTCTTGTCCAGCCGGCGCGGTGATCTTCGTGGAATCTCCCAACGTAAACATCATGCCGTTCACGGCAAACGTCAATGATCGGGATCACCTGGTCGTCGGCGGCTGCGACACGGTCGAGCTCGCCCGGCGCTTCGGCACGCCGTTGTGGGTCGTCGACGAGAAGACCATTGAGCAGGCGGCGCGGGCCATTCAATCCGCCCTGGCCGGCTATCCGCGCTGGCGGGTCCTTTATGCGGGCAAGGCTTTTCTGTGCCTGGCTATCTGCCACATCATCCGGCGGCTCGGGCTGGGGCTGGATGTGGTCTCGCCCGGCGAGCTTTACACGGCGGCAGCGGCCGAGTTTCCCGCCGATCTGCTTTACATGCACGGCAACAACAAAAGCGAGTCGGAGATTCGCGACGGTCTGTCTTACGGATCCGTAAAAATTGTCGTCGACAGCGAGTCCGAGCTTGAGATGGTGGCCAGGGTCGCCGGTGAGCTGGGCAAGAAGGCGCGAATTCTCATCCGGGTGACCCCAGGGGTGGTGCCAGATACCCACCACTACATTCGCACCGGACACGCGGACAGCAAGTTCGGGCTGCCGCTCGAGCATCTCGGGCGCGTGGTGGCCGAGATAGCCAGGCTGGGTGACTCGGTCGAGCTTGCGGGTCTCCACGCCCACATCGGCAGCCAGTCGCAGGAGATCGAGCCCTATTGCGAGATCATCGAGATCCTCGCCGATTGCCTTCAGGAAATCAAACAGTCCCAGGGGCTCGAGCTCGGCGAGCTCGACGTCGGCGGCGGTCTGGGCATCGCTTACACGCAAGCCGACCGGCCGGTGCCGATTTACGAGTGGGGGCAAGCGGTCGCCGCTCAGACAATCGCCTCCTTCGAGAGCCGCGGGCTCAACCTGCCGACGCTGGTGCTCGAGCCGGGAAGGTCGATAGTCGGCACTGCCGGCGTCACGCTCTATACGGCGGGACACGCCAAGGATCTGCCCGGTGGACCGAAATACCTGGCGGTGGACGGCGGCATGGCGGACAACCCTCGTCCGGTCACCTATCAGGCCCGCTACACCGCATGCGTGGCCAGCCGCATGCACGGTCCCAGGCCGGATAAGGCCATCACGCTGGTCGGCAAGTATTGCGAGTCAGGGGATATAATCGTAAAGGATGCATACCTGACCGCGACGGCGGGCGATGTGATTGCCGTATTCGGCACCGGCGCCTACAACTACAGTATGGCTTCGAATTACAATCGCACCGGCCGCCCGGCATGCGTCCTTGTGAGCGACGGTCAAGCCGAGGTCATCGTCGAGCGGGAGTCCTATGCCGATCTTCTGAGGCAAGACCGCGTCCCCTCGAGACTGCGAGAGCAAGGATCGTGCGTCTGACGACCAGCGGCAACGGAGCACGGCGCAAATGGACTCTCTGGCAAAGCTCGGCTTCAATTTCGACCGAATCTGGCAGTTGACCTCGCACGCCGGCTTCGTCACTCTGCTCAAGACGGCCGCCGAGATAGTGATTATTCTTTACGCCCTGGTCTGGATCTGGGGCAGAATCAGGGGCACCCAGGCGGAACGCCTGGTCAAGGGTCTCCTTGTCCTCACGTTGATCTGCATCTTGTCGGCTTTCGCCGGCTTCACCCTCATCACCTCGATCCTGCAGCAGGTGATTCCGGTTGCCGTTCTGGCCATCCTTATCATCTTTCAGCCAGAGATCCGACGGGCGCTCGGCTACCTCGGGCGCAGCACGACTTACAAGTTCGACCTTTCCCTGGCCAATACGGAGCGCGATCGGTCCCGATTCGTGGTGGAGCAGATAATCAACGGCGTTCGCGAGCTGGCGCGCAGCAAGATCGGCGCCCTGATAGTGGTGGAGCCGCTCGAGGGCGAGCGAGACTATCTGAGCCCGGGCATACCGGTGAACGCCGATATCTCCAGCACGCTTCTGCTCAGCATATTTTTTCCCAATTCACCGATGCACGACGGCGCCGTCATCATCCGTAAAGACAAGATCGTGGCTGCCGGCGTCATCTTGCGGATGAGCGACAATCCCAACCTCAGCTATCGTTACGGGACGCGCCATCGCGCCGCGGTGGGGCTGTCGGAGATCTACGACGGGCTGTGCATAGTCGTATCCGAAGAGACGGGCTCCATCTCGGCGGCCAGCCACGGTATGCTGGTCCGATACAACAGCGCCGACGACCTGGCGGACCCGCTGTCTTACATCTACCAGCAGGTAAGCGGCACGAAGGCGCCGACCCCGCTGCACGCCTTCCTGGCCCTGTTCAGCCACAAGGCGAGAGCCGAAGCTGCCATCGCCGATGGTGGCACCACCCCGGCCTCCACCCCCGGGCAGATCGCCACCGCGGTTTCTCTGCCAGGCGGGCAAGACCAGGAAGTCGAGCCGTCCTCCGCACGCTGCCTTCCGGGCCAGCCACCGGTCGCCCCGGAACCGGAAGCGGAGCCGACGGCTTAGCTCGCGCCCGCACCTGATCTGTCGCTCGCCCCGGATGCGGGCGGGACACGCGCGCCCCCAGCCGTCGAGTCGGGGCACGCACCGGGACTTGAGCGCCTGGAAGTTGGCCATACACAGGACCTGCACCCGAAGCGGGAGGGAGCAGTCCACCCCCGGGGCGCGGGCGGCGCTTCTACAGCGCCTGCTCGATCTCGGCGACGATCCGCTTTGCCGCCTCGCGCCTGTCGGCGGCCCCGAGGATCGGGCGGCCGATGACCAGGTAGTCCGAGCCGTCCTTGATCGCCGAGCCCGGCGTGACAATGCGGCTCTGGTCGTCCGCTGCGGCCCAATGCGGGCGCACGCCCGGCGTCACCAGGAGGAAATCCGGACCCAAGGCCTTTCTAAGCCCGGCCACCTCGGCTCCCGAAGCCACCACGCCATCGCAGCCGGCGCCTTTGGCCAGCGCGGCCAGGCGGCACACCTGCTCCTCCATCGGCGCCGCAACGCCGAGCTCCTCCTTGAGCATCGCCGGGCCGATGCTGGTGAGCACGGTCACGGCCAGCACCTTCGGACGGGGCATGCCTGTCCTCCTGCAGGTGTCATCGCAGGCGGCCACCGCCCGGCGCATCATCTCCGAGCCGCCGGTGGCGTGGACGTTGAACATGCTAAGGCCGCGCGCCACCACCGCCTCGGTCGCCCTGGCGACGGTGTTGGGGATATCCTTGAACTTGCCGTCGAAAAACACCGAGACCCCGTCCCGGTGGAGCGTCTCGAACAGCGACGGGCCCTCGTTGCAGAACAACTGCAGCCCCACCTTGAACATTCCCACCCAGTCACGCAGCTCGTCCACCAGCTGCCGCGCCGCCTCCAGGGAAGCGGTGTCCAGCGGCAGGATCAGCCTGTCCCTGGCAGAGATGCCCGCGTTGACCGGCTGCACGGCCCTAGCTCGGCTGCCTGGCCTTGTCCAGCTTGTAGCGCTTGACGAAGCGGTCTACCCGTCCTTCGGTGTCGACAATCTTCTGGGTGCCGGTAAAGTAGGGATGGCAGTTGCTGCAAATCTCTACCCGGATCTGCTGTTTCGTCGAGCCCAGTTCCACCTTGTTTCCACAGACGCAGGTGGCGGTCACGTCAAAATATTTGGGATGAATTCCTTCCTTCATCTTGGCATCCTGGATTCAGGTACTTACACGCAATGAAAGATCATACCAGACGGCACCGGCGTCGTTGTCAACAAACCACAACCTCTTAAGATTTGCCGCCGGAATCTGCCGGGCGCCACAGCACGCCCCGGTCGATGCCGCCAACGCTATTGCAGCCGCAGAGCGCCATGGCGCAATCGAGCTCGGCGCGCAAAAGCGACAGCACGTCCCGCACCCCCTGCTCACCGGCCACTGCCAGCCCCCAGAGCACCGGGCGCCCGCACAGCACCGCGCGCGCGCCCAGGGCCAGCGCTTTCACCACATCGGTGCCGCGCCGGACGCCGCCATCGATGAGGACCTCCAGGCGACCGTCCACAGCCTCGACGATCTCCGGCAAAACGGCGATTGTCGCCGGCACCGAGTCGAGCTGGCGCCCGCCGTGGTTGGAGACGACGATGGCCGAAGCCCCGCACTGAAGAGCCGCCAGCGCATCGTCGGCGCGCATGATGCCCTTCAGCACGACCGGCAACCCGGTCAGCGAGCGCAGCCACTCGATGTCCTTCCAGGTGAGCGCCGGATCGAGCCGGGCCGCAAAATAGGCCACCAGCGCGGAGCTATCGACCTGCTCGGACAGGTCCCGGCCTTCAGCCACCATAAGGTTTTCCGCGGTCAGGCCCGGCGGTAGACGAAAGCGGTTGCGGGCGTCGCGCTCTCGCCCGGCCAGAAAAGGGGCGTCGACGGTCACCACCAGCGCCGAATAACCGGCCTGCTCGGCGCGCTTGACAAGCGACTCGGTGACCGCCCGGTCCCTGTGCACGTAAAGCTGGAACCACAGGGGCGCAGTGGCCACGGCGGCGACCCTCTCCAGGGAGCAGTTCGAGAAGGTGCTCAGGGTCATGATCGTTCCCAGCGAGCCCGCGGCCCGGGCCGTCGCCAGCTCGCCCTCGTCGTGGGCCATCCTCTGAAAGGCCATGGGCGGGATGAGGATCGGCATCTCCACCGGCTGGCCGAGCACGGTGGTGGAGAGATCGCGCCTCTCCACGTCGACCAGCACCCGGTTCAGGAGCTTGATCCGCCGGTAAGCCTCGATGTTTTCCGCAAGCGTGATCTCGTCGCAGGCTCCGGAGGCGTAGTAGTCATAAGCCATCTGCGGCAGCTTCTCCCTGGCCGCGCGTTCGTAGTCTGCCAGGTTAACCAGATCCATGCTCACCTGCACCTCTCCGCGTCCCCGCCTGCAAGCCATTTACCCTTGACATGAGCGCCTCGGCCTCGGCATGGTGACCATTATCCCTGTACGCCTGCGCCATCTGGGTGAGGAAGTCGAAAGGTGGCTCCGTCCATCCGACCCCGGTGGCAAAACTGCGCAGCACCTCTTCGACGGTGGCGTTTGCCTCGGCCACCTTTCCCTGGCGAGCCAGGGCCAGACCGAGATAGAGCAGCGCCACGTTGTGCATATGCGGATCCCGCACCGGCACAGGGTCCTGCGCCAGGAATCGCCTCAAATATTCGACGGCTCGGGCATGCGCGTTCTGCCTCATGCAGGTATCCCCGAGCGAGAAGTAGCACTGGGCGAGGAATTCCGGAGCCTTCAGTTGATCTCCACCGGCCAGCGCGATGGCCGCCAGATCAAGTTTCTCGGAGAACACCAGGTCGCCTACCTTGCCGGCCTGCTCTGCCCTGTGCACCGAGTCTCTGGCCACGCCGGCCATACTATTTGCGATGAACAGACGGCGCGGTCCCTCCAGAAGCTGAAAACGGCTGACCATCTTCGACAAGAGCTCGAGGCTCTGAGCGGTTTTTCCCGCCTCGTAGAGAATCAGGCACAGGCGCAGCTGCGCCTCGTCTGCCAGGTCGCCGCAGGATTGTACCCGGTCGCTCACGTCCTGCATGCACCGCCTGGCCCGGGCCGGTTGGTCATCCTCCCAGTAGATCATGCCCAGACGGATCATCTCTTGACACGCGTGAGGCGGCCAGTCCGCGCTGCCGGCCGTCATCGATTGCAGATCCCGCCGCAAGAAAGCCTCGGCTGCGGCAAGCCGCCTGGTCCGGCGATACAGCTCGACCATGGACAAAACGGCATGCAACCGCAAATCTAAATTGTCCGACCCTTCGGCAATCTTCAGTGCCTCTTGCAACGTGCTTTCAGCATTCGGCATCCGGCCCTGGTCCGAGTAAAGGTTGCCGAGATCCAGCAGCGCATTGCCCCAGTCAAGCGGGCGAGGCCGGGCCAGCTCCGCCAGACGCGCGCGCAAAACGCCGATGGCAATCGCTGCCCCGGCATCCCCGCGACCCGCCCGTTGCTGAAAGCTCTGCTTGAGCTCATAGAAGCACGCCAGAAACGCCGCCTGATCCTTGCGGAGCTCCTGCGGGCTGGCCGAGTCGACGTCGCCGAGATCGACGAGCGCGCGCGCGTAATCCAGGGAGCCGGCAGACGTTGCATCCCTGAGCAACGCAGCTCGCTGCCTCAACAGCTCGGCGGCCGCCTGGAGATCACGCTGCTCAACGCAGGCTCTTGCCGTTCTCTCCATCTGCTCCGCCACACGCTTGTCCTGCGGACCGTACCAGCACTGGTAGAGCATAAGCTTTCCCCGTTCGAGCTGGAGCCGCCCCAGGGGCGTCCAGAGGCAACCGATCGCCGCCGCGGCAAGCACCACCAGCAGTATCAGGGCGCGCTGCCGGCTCTTGCCGGCGGCGGCTTTACCGGCGGCGGCTTTGCCGGCGGCCGTTTTACCGCCAGCCGCTCCGGCAGCGGCTTGACTGCCGGGCTCAGTGGCAGCGGCAGCGCTGTACACCACATAGGGATGACCGCCCGTGGAGACACCCTGGTCCGAAACGTCCTGCCTGTGGGGTTGCCGAGCCCTGGTCTCCCGGTGAAACCTGTCCACCGCTTCCCGGCTGGGGCTCCTGTCCGGACGCAACATCTTGAGGATTACCGGTTTGTCCATCAACCGGTGTCTGGCCCTGTAGCTGACCGAAACGTCGTCCCCAGCCACTATCGAAAGCAGCTCATAACGCCCGTCGATAACGGTGCCGATGAGGCTCTCCGCCGCCGGACCGGCGCCCGCTTCTCTGGTTTCTCCGTCACCGGCTTCCACGGCTAGTTGACCACCTCTTTAGCGGTTATCTTTCTGCCCTGCTCCCTCAAATTCCTTCCCTCGGCGGCCCGCCCGGCATGCTCGAGCGCCCGGCCGAAAGCCTCGTAGCCATCCGCACACTGCTTGTTCAGCGGGATGCCCCCCTCCTCGCAGGTCGTGACAGCCAGGGAGAAATACCGCCTGGCCTCGGCATACCTGCCAAGCTTCAGCTCGCACAGGGCCAGCGCCTGCGAGGACGCGGCCACGCCGGAGTCTCCCGGCCCGCGCTCCTTCTGCAGTATGGCCAGCGCGCGCTTGTACAGGGGCTCTGCCTCGGCGGCATTGCCTTTGCTCTGGGCGATATTTCCCAGCATGTAATAGATATTGCCGACCCTCGGCTTGTGCAATCCCAGCTTCTGCTGGACCGGCAGGACATCCAGGTACGTCTGCCTGGCCTGCTCGAGCCTGCTCTGCCTGTACAGCTCGTCGGCCACAAAGGTCATCTTCTCCAGCAGCTCGTCGAGCCGCACCCGGTTTTCTGTCAGCGGCTGCCGGCTGCGGATGGCCAGCGCTCTCCTGAAGACCCGCGAGGCCTTCAGGAAGTCCCGCTGGCGCACATACAGATTGCCCAGCTCCTGCACCATGTCCACCAGGCGTGGAGAATAGGGGCGACCGTCCGAGGCTCGCATGCGCATGTCCTGCGTGATCAGCGCCTCGGCGATGCGAAATCGTCTCTGGTCCTGTGCGATGAGCCCGAGGCGCTCCTCGAGCAACGCGCAATGGTAGATGGACTGGATAAGCTCCGGCGACCCGTCCGCGAAGATCATCTGCCGGTCGTGCAAAGCTCGTCGGTAGTACTGCTCCGCCAGGTCGTACCGCCTGCTGTCGCTCGCATTGTTGGCCAGGGCATCGAGGATAGTTATGGCGCGTCCGTACGACACCCTCGACAACCCCGCGTCGCCCGCCGCGGCGGAAGCGAGCCCGGCCAGTTTCTCGTAGGCCTCCGCGAGCTCCTTCGATTGCGACCCGTACCTGCGCTCGGTCAGCGACAGTATCTCCTTGTATTGCCGAACCGCGTCAGCGGCGCGGCCTTGCTTGCCGTAAAGCTCCACCAGCCTGTTCATCCGCTCCAGCAGCCGGGCGTCGTCACCGGGTCCCACGAGCCGCTGCAGGGCGAGCGATGCCTCGGCAGTTTGAACCGCACCCGATCCGGTGGAGCGGTACCAGGCGATAAGGCCGGCGACAAGCGCCAGGGCCGCCACCGCCGCCGCCACCGCCGCCTTTCGGTTGCGAGCAGCGGAAGCCAGCGCGCCACCGGCCATGGTGGCGATCGCCGGCAGGCTAAGCGGGATCTTCCGGCGCGCCGCCACCGGGCAAAGCGGCGCCAGCTCTCGCTCCAGATCCAGCACCGACTGATGGCGAGCGTGCGGCTCCTTTTGCAGCGCCCGGGCGACGATTCGCTGCAGCTGCGGCGGCAGCTCCCCGGCATCCAGCGTCGACTCGGATTTCGCACCCTGCCCGACCGTCGAATAGTAATCAGCCAGCCGGCTGTCCGCCAGAATCGACAGCTTGCCGTTGAAGGCCTCGAGCATCATCCTGCCCAGCGAGTAGATGTCCGATCTCTGATCGACCTTTCTTCCCAGGGCCTGCTCCGGGCTCCGGTACAGCGGGTCGCCGTTGGCGGCGGAAAAATAGGCCGGGCTGTCCGGCGGATTGTCCAGCCTGGCAGAGGCCGGATCGGACAGTTTGGCCACCTCCTTGCCATCGGCGGATCGAACGAGAAATACGTTTGCCGGGCGCAGGTTGTTGTGGACCATCCGCCTTTCGTGCATGCAGGCGAGCGCTTCGCAGAGCTGGCTGAACAGAACCGCCCCCCGCTCGTTCCCTATCTTGCCGGTGTAACCGGTCACGTGGGCCAGCGTCTGCCCTTCCATGAACTCCATGACCAGATAACAGATCCCGTCCTCCGAGCTTCCGCAGTCGTAGATTGACACCAGATGCGGATGATGGAGGTCGATCGCCGCCCTGCACCTCTCCTTGAGCCCGGCGGCCCTCCGGGCATCGACCGGCAAACCGGCATTGAAGAGCTTCACGGCCACAATCCTTCCCAACATGCGGTCGCGCGCCCGGTAGACGATCGTGGTGCCGCCACGACCGACAACATCGAGCAGCTCATACCGGCCGTCGAGGATCTTGCCGGCGGCCGCCACAGGCTCGGTATTTCCCGGTCCAGCGCTCATCACCCTCTCTCCGCCAGAGGCGCGGGCAGCCCCAGCTTCCTGGCCCGCTGTTCCACCAGGCGCACCTCGCCGTGCCGGCCGGCGTCGCTCAGGAGACGGCAATAGTCTGCCAGAAAACCGGATGCCCAGGGGCAGTTGCGCGCACCGGATCTTTCCAGGATGGCAAATGCCTCCTCGTATCGGCGCTCGGCCTCGCTGTACCGCTTCTGAAGCCCGAGGGCGCGGCCGACAAGATAAAGGGAACGGCCGGTCCTCGGCGCTTGCGGGCCGGACTCCTGCCGGCAAAGATCGAGGTACTGCCCGAGCAGCCGCGCCAGCTCACGGTACTTGCCTTGCGCCTCCAGGGCGCCGGCTGTGGAGTCGTAAATGCTCTCCATCTGGTTGGCGCGGCTGCCCAGGCGGATCTCGGACTGACCCAAATTCACCGCCCTCAGGCCGGACGCCTCGGCAAGCGCGTATTTGCCTTCATTGAGGTAACAGCGGGCCAGATTTCCCTGGTTCCAAATGATAAGCCGGCGCTGCTTGGACTCGTCGGCAATTCGAGCCGCCCGCAGCATGAATCTCTCGGCCCTGTCCCATTGTTTGCCGGCCATAAAAGGATCCGCGCATCTGTAGAGAATGTCAATCGCCCTGCCATAACTCCTGAGAGCCCTGGACGAGTCTGCCAGCTTCGAGTACAGGTCGCCCAGCCATTCCAGAGCATCCACCTCCTCCATCGAGCCTGGCGGATAGGTCAAGCGGACCACGGTCAGCGCTCGCTCGACTTGCGCCGCCGCTGCCGAGTAATTGCCGCCGCTCTCGTAAAGCCTGGCCACCCGGTTGATATCCGGAAGCAGGCTCACGTTGTCGTGCCCAAGGACCATCTCTTTGAGATCCAGCAGGATAAGGGCCGTTTGCAACCGCCCCGGGCCGCCGGTGCAATACCAGGAGGCCGCCGCGCCGAGCAGGAGCACCGTCAGCAGTATCACAGTCCCCGGTCGCCCTCGCTTCTCCCGCCCCCTGCCAGCGGCGTCCGGCTTGGCGGGCACACCGGCGGCGATGCCGGCAGCCCACACAGGCTCCTTGTCCGCCGGCAGGTCGGTCACCACGTAGCGATCTCCGCCGGCGGTAACACCCGAGTCCCGGAGGGCTCCTCCTTCCCCCTCCTGGCCGCCCCCTCCAGGCTGCCTTCCAGGGCCGGCGCCCCCGGCGGCCTGCCTTTCAGCCTGTCCCGCCGAAGGCATTATCGTCACCGCCACCGCCTTGTCCAAAAGCAGATGGCGCGCCCTGTAGGTCACGCCCCGCCCGTCGCGCCCGACCACGGACTCGATGCGGTACCTTCCGTCCAGAACGGATCCGACATTGGCATCGCCGTCCAAAGCTTCCTCAACCACAGCACCTGGCCCCCGGATCATTCTCAATGTACCCGAACCGGCGGGCAGCGCATGACCCGGGCTGTAAAGGTCGAGGCCGGCGCCGCGAAATCAGTTGATCGGCTGCTTGATCTCCAGCCCCTCGCCGGTGGCCGTCGAGAGCCTCTCGCCTTCGACGTCCAGGTAAACCTTTCTGGCCCCGGCCGCTTCGGAGACGGTGCGCCGCAGCTGCTCGAGCCTGGTCTCCAGGGACGTGCTGCCGCCGCCGGAGGCGAAACGGCGCGACAGGTTGATGACTATGTCGCAGCCCTTCTCCTTGACGTCCAGGACAATCGTTCCCCGGGGGATCTCGCTGCCGATGCCCGACCGCGCCTCGGCGCTCGTCGGCCCGCGCAGGAGCTCCTCCACCGCCGACCGGAAAGCGTCGCTGCCGGAAGATTTCCTGTTTACCCTGACCAGCCGGAGGTCGTCGCCGTCCGGTCTGACGAACCAGACGTGGATCTGCCTTGTGGCTCCGGTCCCCACCAGCTCGCCGAGCACGGTCCGGCTGGTGCAGGAGCTCAGACAGATTATCGGCAACAGGAGGATTCCGGCGGACAGCCACGACCAGACCCCGGGAGCGCCGGCACCCTGCCGGCTTCTGCTTGTTTTACGGAACACTAATTGCCTGCCTTCTGCGCAATCCGACTGGCCACCCGCGGTGCCAGCAACAGATTACCATCAAATTCCACCCGATCGTCGAGAACCTGGAACCCGGCCAGGCGAAAAGCATGATCCTTGCGATCGAACCTGGACAGATCGACCAGCGGGTTGAGCAGTTTGGATACGAAGACCGCGAATTCCTGCGGGTTGGGTATCTCAGGGGAGTTGACCTGCAGATCGTTTACGAAAATTCTGGAGTTTCCCACAAGGACCGGCTTGCCGGAAAGCTCGACCGGAACGCCGGTGTCGGGCGCCGCCCCGGCGGTCACCATGGTCGACTTGATCTTGACCACGCCGGACCCAAGCGACACCTGCGGGCAGAGCAGCTCGAGCTGCTGCTGGCCGAGTCCCGGCACGTCGAGCTTGAGCATTCGCAGCGCCGAGGACACCCTCGGGCTGGCAAGCCCTCTGGCCACCTCTCGAGAGGAGACCTCCCCCCGCACGTGGAGAAGGGTCGGGGCCTCGACGCCCGGCTTCTTCCCCCGCCCGGGCAGATAGCGGATCCAGACCGGCATGGCCGAGACGACGTGCACCCGGCCGAGCGGAACTCCCCTGTAAGAGCCGCCCTTCAGGTCGAGGTCGATCGTCTTCACCTTCCCTGACAGAAGGTCGGTGAAGTTGTAGGTTTGAACCCTCGCCTTGACCTTGCCGTGCAGCGCCAGCTTCAAGGCGATCTTCGCGCCCGTGCTCAGGCAGAGGTTGGTCAGCGAGTTTAAGCCGCAGTATTTTTGAATGGCGTGACTCAACCTGCCGGCCACCGGGAAAGGCGGCGCCGCCTCAGCTGCCGTCGCCGGCGCGGCGACGATTAGCGAGGCGATGACCGCAATCGCCAGCTCTGGCAGCGGCGCCCTGCAGGCGCCGCTTCGGCTGTGGTCGGCAACCATCGATACTCCGTCCCCCGAGGTTGTCAGAGGGAAAGGATAGCAAAGCTGCCGACCTGGCGAAAAGGAGATCTGATTAAGGCCGGCAGGCTCAGGTCTGCGGCGAGCGCATCTTCTCGCTGAGGGCGTCCTTCAAAAGCTCGTTCTGCTTGAGGAGCGACTTCAGGTGCTCGTTGGCGATGGCCAGCTCGGCCTGCAGCTCGGCCACCGTCTGCTCGTGGGTCACGCCGGTGACCGGATCGCGTCCGGGCATCTTGGGCAGGAGCACGTAGCCCAGCTGAACCGCCTTCAAGGCCGCGGCCGTCCGCGTCGGCACCTTGAGTTTGGCCAGGATGCACTCGATGTGCTTTTCCACGGTCCTCAGCTTCATGTCCAGCTCTTCGGCGATCTCTTTATTGCGCAGGTCGAGCCGGATCAGCACCTCGATCTCCCTGTCGGTCAGGTTGGTGTTGGGCATGGAGATCGACGGGCTCTGCTTGACTAGCTGGGTGATCTTGGGATCGCAGTAAGGCAGCCCGCGCGTCACCTGCTCGATCGCCTCGAAAAGCGACCGCGGCCCCGAGCTCTTGAGGCAGAAGCCGCGCGCCCCGGCGCGCAGGAGCTGGTTGTGATATTTGGTCGCGTGATAGGAGTCGGTGAGGACCAGGATGTGGGAGTTCGGCAGCTCCTGGCTGACGCGCCGGCAGACCTCGACCCCGTTCAATATATCGAGGTCGACATCCAGGATGATGAAGTCAGGCTTCATACGCCGGATAATCTCCGTTGCCACCATGCCGTCGGCCGCCTCGCCGACTATCTCGACAACCTCGGAGACCACCCGCTTCAATCCGAACCGTACAAGCTCGTGCCGCTCGCATATGACCGTGCGTGGGCGAAAGACGGAATGTCGCGTGCTATCCAATTAGAGCTCCAGTCCCTTCATGTGTAGTGCAGAGGCTTGCGGCTTATATCCTGGGCTCAGCCACCGCTAATATTCTAACAACGGATCCGCCAAGCAGGGCCAGATCGGCGCATCGCCCCCTTATTGCCTACGTTACGTGATGGTAGACGCGCCGTCAAGATGTATTCACCCGGCGTAGCCAGCCGATATCCGATCGAGTCCCGCCGCATCGATGGGGAATACTCCCCCGGCTATGACAACCGCGCTAAGCAGACAGCGGTGCCGGGCCCGCCGGCAGTGGGAGATATACCATGACCGTGGGATAACCCCCAATAGACTTGACTACCCGGCCATCGTTAAGCTGTGCTCACGTTGACGGACCCAGACAGCAGGTTTCCCGTGAGCAAAGAGTCAACCACAGCCATAACAGCCAGCTTGACCCTGGCTTTCACCCTGGTCGTAGCGGCAGCCACCACCGGCGCGCAGGCAGCTAAATTGAATGCCACGCCGCTGCCGCACGAGAGGGAGTCGAAGAATTTCGCCAACCCGGACTCCGAGACGATCATCCTGCATCCCAGCCGTTTCCAGCGCCGCCTGGACTATCGGGAGCTGGAAGCCGAGAAGAAGAAAGAGGATGCCGAGGCGGCCAAGAAGGCCGCCGAGGCCCAAATGCGGGCCGGCGAAGATCGCAAAAAGGCCCAGCAGCAGGTAATCGAGAATTATAAGAAGCGCCAGGAGATGGCCGTGCAGGCCAACAACCGGGCGGTGGCCCTCGGCAAGCAGGGCCGGTGGCAGGAAGCGATTCAGGCGCACGAGCAGGCGATCCAGCTCGATCCGCAGAACAAGCAATTTCGCATCAACCTCTCGGCCGCCCGCGTGGCCTGCGGTCAGGCCAAGCTCGCCGGCGGGGATCTGACCACCGCCGCCAGCATGTTCCGCAAGGCGCTCGCCGCCGCGCCGGACAACGCGCTGGCCGGGAAATTGCTGGCCCAGACGATGGCCAGGCAGGGCGTGGATCCCACATCGGCCGATACCAGGCTTGCCGCCGGTGATCAGCTGGCGGCCGTCAACGACTGGGAGGGAGCCTCGGTGGAATACGAGGCGGCCATGCAGATAGAGCCCTCGGCCCGCACTTATACAAAGATGGGCGACCTGGCCCTGCGCTTCGGGCAGGTGTCCACGGCCATGAACTGGTACACGCAGGCGATCGTGAAGAACCCGGAATACGGCCCGGCCCACCGGCAGCTCGGGCTGCTGGCGATCAGCCAGAAAGACTACACGGCCGGCGCCTCCTCGCTGCGCAAGGCGGTCATCCTCGACCCGCACGACACGGCTGCCGGGCAGGCGCTGGTGGAAATCTGGCGCCGTCAGGTGGCCGGCAACCCGCTCCTGGCCGAGAACCATCTCGGTCTGGCCGGCGCCCTGCAGTTGACCGGAGACTTTGTCGGCGCCGAAAGCGAGTACCGCCGGCTGGAAGCGCTCGACCCGCGCAACCCGGGTCTGCAAGCCGGGCAGGCCAGCCTCGCCCGCGCCATGCAGCACGACAAGGCGGAAAAGCACAAGCTGGCCGCCGAGACTCTCTACAACCAGGGGCTGCGCCGCGAGGCGCTGGCCGAGATAAGCCAGGCCGTCATGCTCGAGCCGAGAAACGCCCGGTACCAGTTTCTCCTGGGCGAGTGCCTGGAGGCCAACGGCGACTATCAGGGCGCGCACCAGGCTTACCTGACCTGCGTGCTCATCGATCCGGAAAACAACAAGCAAGCCGCCGTGCGCATGAAGCAGATGCAGGCGAGCGTCAAGGGCGGCAGCATGGCCATGCCGCAGGGTCTGGCCAGGACCGCCATGTCCGCGGCGCCCGCCCAGCAGGCCGCCCCCGCTTACCCTGTCCAGCAGGGCGTCTTCAACGCCGGCGCCGCCCCGAACTTCGGGCTTCCGCGCAAGGACATGTTCGAGGGAGCGCCGGCCTCGGCGGCACAGGTGCCGGACATGACCAACCCGCTCGGCTTCCGCACCCACGACGAGGCCGAGGCGCCATCCGCCTTCACAGCCGCCGGCGCTCAGCAAGCGGCGCCGCGTGCCACCAGCGATGATGGCTTCTCGGCCGCCTCCGGGCAAGCGGGCGTCCCGGCCGCCTCCGGCAACGCGAGCGTGAACGACGCCATGTCCCGGGTCACCGACGCCGAGGCCCGGCGCGACTATGCCGGCGCGATCTCGCTTCTCCGCCAGATCCTGGCCGGCAATCTGCAGAACGCCGAGGTGCATCACAGGCTGGCCATCAACCTGCTGGCCACCGGGCAGATCAACGAGGCGGTATCGGAATTTCGCATCGCCAGCGCCTTGAGTCCCGCCAAAAGAACCTACGCGGACGATCTGGCCCAGGCCCTGGCTATTCACACGCGCGCGCTGACGAGCGACGCGGGGCCGGACAGTTCTGGCGCAAACGCGGGAGCGAATAAATGAGCTTCTATTTCCAACCACCGGACCTGGCAGAGTTTCCCCGGCGCTCCTACCGCCGGTTCCTGGAAGAGACGTTGGGCGATCTCTTCTCGGAGATCTCGCCTGTGGCCAGCGAGTTCAACCCCCGCTTCGAGCTTTCCTTCGTCGGTCAGGACGGCAAGGTGCACTGGCGCTTCGAGGATTACGCTCCCGACTCCGGCTATCCGACCACCGCCGAGCAGGCCCGCAGGACCAACATGACCCATGCCCGCCGGCTTCTTATGGAGGTCTGGCTCAGGGACACGCAGACAGGCGAGCTGCGCAAGTCCAACTGCTACATGGGCGACGTGCCGGTGATAACCGATCGCGGCACATTCGTCATCAACGGCTCCGAGCGGGTCGTCCTCGGGCAGCTCGTGCGGGCGCCGGGCATCTACTACCAGAGCCCGAGCACGCTCACGTACAAGGCCCTCATGCTCGCCGAGCTGGGCGCCCCGGTCAGCTTCGAGCTCGACCTGGAGACCGGCACCGGCAAGACCAGCCGCGCCAAGTGCCGGGTCAAGCTGCCCAAGCGCTCCTGGGTTTCCGCCACCACCCTGCTCATCGCCATGGGCGTGGACGTGCAGACGATTCAAAAGCGGCTGGGTCCGGCCCTGGAGAGATACCGGATCGAATGGAAGCCGGTCACCCAGACGGAGGCGCTCGGCGTGATCGGGCGCGCCTGGAAGCCCGACGGGGCAGGCGGCACCACCAGCGGTGCGCAGGCGCTCAAGGAGCTCACCGACAAGCGCCGTTACTCGCTGGGCAGCCTGGGCCGCCGGCGGATCAACGAAAAGCTCGGGCTGGAGGAGACAACCTGGCAGATGACGGCCAACGATCTGCTCTGCGCCGTCGAGTACCTGCTCGGCCTGCCGGCCGGGGTGGGCGACCTGGACAACATCGACAGCCTGGAGAACCGGCACCTGAGGGGGGTCGGGGGCATCCTCACCAGGTCGGTGCGCCCGGCGCTCGCCCAGATGTCCCGCTCCATCCGCACCCGCCTGGAGCTGCACGAGGAGGATGAGATCGGCAGCCCGATCGATTTCGTCGACACCCGTCCCTTCGTCAACGCCATCAACAAATTCTTCGCCGGCAACCCGCTGGTTCAGTACCTCGACCAGCAGAACCCGCTGTCCGAGCTTTCGCACAGAAGGCGCATCACCTCCTTCGGCCCGGGCGGCATCGACCCCAACGCGGCGCCGACCGAGATGCGCGATGTCCACCCCAGCCAGATCGGTCGCGTCTGCCTGGTGGAGTCGCCGGAAGGCAAGAACTGCGGGATGGTCGCCTACATGGCCACCTACTGCCGCATCGACGACGACGGCTTCATGACCGTGCCTTACCGGCGCGTGGTCGGCGGCGCCGTCACCGACGAGGTGTGCTACCTCACCCCGGCCGACGATCAGCGCTACACGCTGGCGCCGCCCGACACCAGGGTCGAGGAGGGACGGCTGGTCGGCCCGCTGGTCACCGCCCGCCGCGGCGAGAGCTTCTTCACCTGCGCTCCGGAAGAGGTCGACATGATCGGGATCGCCCCCCAGGGCTTCATCTCCGTCGGGTCGGGTCTGATCCCCTTCCTCGAGCACGACGACGCCAACCGCGCCCTCATGGGCGGTGGCATGATGCGGCAGACCCTGCCGCTGGTGCGCCCGGAACGCCCGCGGGTGGGCACAGGCATAGAAAAGGTCGTCGCCAACTCGTCAGGGCACTCGGTGGTCGCCAGGCGCTCGGGCATCGTCACCAAGGTGACCGGCAACGAGATAACGCTGAGGCAGGCGAGCGGCGAGCTGCGCACATATTCGCTCATCCGCTTCGACCGCACCAACCAGAACACGATCCTCGACCAGCGGCCGATCGTCAAGGTCGGCGAGCAGGTGGACGCCGGGCAGATCATCGCCGACGGACCGGGAATCGATCGCGGCGAGCTGGCGCTCGGGCGCAACCTGCTCGTCGCCTTCCTGCCCTGGCTCGGCTACAACTTCGAGGACGCCATCGTCGTCCGCGAGGGGCTGGTCAAGGACCACAAGCTGACCCACATCGAGATCGAGAAGCACTCCATAGGCGTCCACCAGACGCTGCGCGGTCCGGAAATCCTCACGCCGGAGCTGCCCAACGTCGGCGGCAAGGACCTCGAGCACCTCGACGAGCGCGGCATCGCCAAGGTGGGCTCTTACGTCAACCCGGGCGACATCCTGGTCGCCAAGCTCTCGCCCAAGGAGCAGAAGGCGCTTTCGGCCGAGGAAGAGCTCCTGCAGTCAATCTTCGGCAAGGTCGCCGAGGAGATGGCCGACACCAGCCTGCGCGTGCCGCACGGCTCGGGCGGCCGCGTCATAGACATTCGCATCTTCACGCCGGAGACCACGCCGGAGTTGAAGGCCGGCATGATCTGCGAGATAGAGGTTCTCATCGCCAGGCTCTGCCCGGTCGAGGTCGGCGACAAGCTGGCCGGTCGCCACGGCAACAAGGGGATCGTCTCGATCATCGTTCCCGATCAGGATATGCCTTACCTGCCGGATGGCACGCCCGTGGACATCTGCCTGAACCCGCTGGGCGTGCCCAGCCGCATGAACGTCGGGCAGGTCTTCGACACCCAGCTCGGGCTCTATTCCTCGATCCTCAACCGCTATTACCGGATCCACCAGTTCGACGAGTCGACGAGCAAGGACGCCTCCTACAACCTGGTCACCAACGCGCTCGCCGAGGTGCGCAAGCTGCCCGGCTATCAGTGGATAGGCGAGAACGGCAAGGCCACCCTTTACGACGGGCGCACCGGCGAGCCGTTCGATCGCCCGGTGCTGGTCGGTCGCCAGTACATGCTCAAGCTCAACCAGCTCGTCCTCCACAAGATCAACGCCCGCTCCGGTCTGGGCGGCCCCTACGCAGCCGTCACCCAGCAACCGGTCGGCGGCAAGGCCAACCACGGCGGCCAGCGCATGGGCGAGATGGAGGTCTGGGCGATTCAAGCCTTCGGCGCCGCCCACATCCTGAACGAGATGATGACCGTCAAATCCGATGACATCACCGGGCGCCACCAGGCATTCGCCGACATGGTGCAGGGCAAGAACATCACCCCGGGCGGCCGCACCGCAGCCTTCGACGGGCTGTGCTGCGAGATCCGCGGGCTGGGGCTGGAGGTTACCCTCGGCAAGATCGTCGACTCCTTCGAGCCGGTGCCGGAGAGGTCCTGCAGCCAGGTGGAGGTCCACAAGACCCTGGAGGAGCAGTACGGCGTCTCCAAGGTCGACAAGCTCGAGCTGGACGGCCAGAAGCTGCTGGAGATACCGGCGGGAGACTACGTGCCGCTCATTCACCCGAACGGGCAGCCGGTGATCACCTCCTTGACCAACGGCCGAAACGGCGCCAAGCCGCGGGTCGAGATCTCGCAAGAGCCGCTTATCGACGACGTCGAGCCGGGCGAGGAAGACGATCTGGTGGCAAGCTTCATCGACGAGCAGACACGCGATCTCGTTTCGGAGCCCGCCAGCGTGGAATCCCCAAACGCCCACGGGGAGCCGCAGGAAGAGGCCGTCGATTTTGCGCCTACGGGAGAATACGAAGAAATTGATGCCAACCATGGTGAACTCACGATTGCGCAAGCACTGCAGGAAATGGCAGACTTTCCTTCGATAACCGATCTGCAACTCCTGGCGGAACAAATCGCTAATCTCCGCCCGGCGACCCCGGTAGGAGCCGGCGAGGAAGAAGGAGCCCAGAGGTCGACCACGCAGGACGAGCCGACGACATAGGCTGACACGGAGCTGAGCAATGAGAGCGCAGGGCACACAACAAGCAATGCAAATCGCCAAGTTGACAGCCTGCGCCTTCATCCTCGCCCAGGGTCTCGTTGCCCTGACACCGCTTGCCGCCGGCGCTCAGTTCGCCCAGCCGCTCGGTGTGCAGTCCGGAGGCGGTCAACCTTACACGACCATCCGCAATCCGCTCATTCCGGGCGCCAGCTACGCGCCGCCCGGCTCGCCGGCCCCGCAGGGGCAGCCGGAGATCCCGGGCGACGGCCAGACGCCCAATCCGGTCACGCCCGGCGACGCCGGCTACCCGACGCCGCCGCCTTCGGATACCGCCGACATGACGCACGGCAACATCTTCCCGGCCGGCACCGGCTACGACCGCACCACGATCATCATCCAGCGGCAGAACAACAACGGGCGCGGCACCCGGGTCGTCCAGACGCTCCGCCCGGATTCGCTCACCCCGCAGCAGCAGCAGCAGGTGATGGCCATCCTGGGCGTCAACCCGAACTCCGGCGAAGCGGACGTGACGGTGACGGCCACCGACAGCCAGCTGGCGCAGATCCAGAACATTCTCAATCCGTACCCCAACGCCCAGATAATCAACGGCAGAACCACGATCACCACCGACTCGCCGGGACCGAACGCCAACATCAACAAGCCGCAGAACCAGAGCATCTATCAATATCAAGGTCCTCTGCCCACGGTCAAGACGTTCGCCCGCTATCTGGTGCTCATGGGCGTGGTAGCAGCCACGGTGTGGATGGCCCTGGCCGCCTACTCGGTGGTGCTCGGCAATCCTTACGGCGGCGCCCGCGTGATAAGCGCGGCGGCCGGTCTCATGACCCTCCTGGCCGCTTACACGATCTGGAAGATCGTTCAGATGAACACCTTCCACGCCAACAGCGCCACGCCCGGACAGGTGATCAGCAAAGCCGGTGGCGGTCAAGTATCCGACGCCTACCTGAACCCGCCGAATCTGCCGATAACGCCCAACGGCGGCAGGCAACAGCCGCAGCGTTCCGGCATACCGCTCGTCCCGTTCGGCGACGCGCTGCAGAACTAAGTTGAAGGAATCATTCGCGAGAGATTAAGGAAGCAGGACAATGACACGGACAGGATGGACAACCATAGCCACGGCGAGCCTCATCGCAGGCTTGATGTCCGCCGGGCCCGCGCTGGCCGCCAAGCCGCCGGGGGCGCAGGCTGCCAGGCCGACCATGGACTACTTCTCCGCCGGCGCCAGTCCGAGCAAGATCCCGCTCAGCGCGACCACCGGATCCTTTCCCGACAACTCGAACGGCAACAGCGTGGCCGTCAAGTGGTTCGAGCAGCTCGACGACGCCATCTTCACCCACCGGCCCACCGCCGCCGAGCGCGTCACCTTGAGCCGCCCCTTCAACCAGGACTCCGAGCGCGTGGAGGAATGGTCGCGGACGGCGGCCCGGGTCGCCAAGCGCTACCGCGAGCTGGCCAAGATCCTCAGGGCGATGACCGTGCCCGGCACCATTGCTGGTGTCAAGGAGTTCCGCGATTCCACCGCCAACTGGTATGACGACGCAGCCGGGATCTACGAGGAGTTGATCAAGCCGCGCCCGCCGGCCAGGACGATGGAGGAGCTCGACGCGGCCCTCGACGAGATCAAGGAGCGAGCGCAGAGCCTTGCCGACAACAACAAGGACATAAAGGCCCTGGAGCTCAGCCTGCGCAAGACCTACCGCGTCCACCTGGCCCGCTACGACGACGCTCTCCAGCAGTACGTCAGAGCCAGGAAGTAAAACTTTTAGTTCACACCCCGACCACCCCACAAAGAAAGAGGACACACCCCATGGCTATCCAACTCAACGAGAGAGATTATCTAATCTTCAAATATGTTGAAGAGCATCAGGTGCTTCTCGAGAAGCACATCGCCTGGTTCATATCTGTCGACCAGAAGGCGGTGCTGATCAGAGACCGCCTGCGCAAGCTCTTCTATCTCGACTACCTGCTCTGCCAGCGTCACAAGAACACGCTGCCCTGGTGGACGACCCCCACCAAGCCGCTGGTATACACTCTCTCCCCGCTCACCCGCAGCATCACCAACGCCAGAGAGACGGATCTCGATCTGTCCGACGCCGATGTGCAGCGCCATCTCCTGGAAGTGGCAAACTTGCGGATGCTCTTCCTCATCGATGGATCCGAGGACCTGGTGACGGAGTTCGACTGGACGACATGCGGCGCGCATCGGGGTGGTGTGCGGCACGTGGACGCCAAGGTCTCCTTCGTGCGCAACGGGGTAACTCATCGAGTTGGAATCATCAATCATCCTGAAGCCGCTTCGGATAGCCTGATGAGCAATCTGGAAGCAGCCTTGACCGATGATGACATCGACATGGTGTGGATCGTCTCTCGCGATGAGGATCATCAAGAGAAGCTGCAGCAGTCCATCGCTGCTGCCGTGGGGACGGACTCCAGCATCAACCAGCGCATCGCCTTCGCGACCCACCAGGAGTTGTACAAGGCGGGCATGGTGAAGAGCCGCTGGCAGACCGTCGACGGACGCACCGCCTCCATCTTTGTGGAGTCCATCATGGAATTCGAGGCCAAGACGTGCCACCGCGCCAGAGCGCAAGCCGTCTCCGCCTGATCTCCGAATTCCACCGGCAGGTCAAAAGAGCAGGTCCCCGCAGGGGGACCTGCTTCTGTCTTGCCCCCGCAAATCCGGTCAGTCGATGCCGGCCGGGTCCAGCAAGAGCGTGATCCCCTCGAGAATCTGGCGAACGCGCTCGGCGCCCAGCTTCCCTATCTGCTCTCCGAGGTCCGATTTGTCCAGGGTGAAGATTTGCGAGACGTTCACCAGGCTTTGTCTGGGAAGGTTGCCTTCGCCGGCAGCAAGGAGAACGTTGCCCGGCGCCCGAGCAGCCGGCGCGGCGCGGCTCGCCAGATCAATCCCCACTCTGGTTGCGGAGATTGGGGTTGTCTCCCCTGTTCCCCGCCATCCCGGCTCTCAAGACCGACCCTTGCCATCTTCCCAATCCGCTCCAGGCAGGCGCAACCCATCTCGCCCCCTCTGAACCAAGCCCACTGCAGGCATAGTGGAATTGTCGACAAAATCCAGGACAGGCTGGGATCTTCTCCGAAGGGGTGAGAGACTTGGCTAAACGACAAAGGAAACTGGCGGTCGGAGTAGCCAGCGCCAAGCAGGCCGGGGACAACCTGGTGAGAGCATGGAAGCGGGCCGAAGGGGCTTACCTCCTGAAAAGCCCGTTAACCGCTTGCATTTTACGAACACGGCAACGCTGTTCAAATATCTTTCGCGCGTGCGTTTTGAACTGCTGCAGCATCTTCGGGCAGCAGGTCCCATGAGTATCAGGAAACTGGCGGCCGAGCTGCGACGGGATTACAAGAATGTGCATACTGACGTGAAAGAGCTGTTTCATGTTGGCTTGATTGAAGAGACTCAAGAAGGGCGTTTATGCGCGCCCTGGGATGTGATCGTCAGTGAATTGCCCTTGTTGGCAAAGGCAAAAATGACTCGCCGCTCCGACTGAAGAGCGACAGCTGCCCCTGCAGATCCGTATCCTGCACCTCCGGTGGGCAGAGGACGTTCACCGCTTGCGGTATCACCTTGATGTCCATCGGGGTGCTGCCGCGCTCCTCGCCGTCGAGCATTGCCGCGATCTGTCCGTGGCGCGGCGGCAGGGAAAGCGAGTCTCCCTCGAGCCATCTCCTCACCTTGTAGGCGAGCCTCTGGAAGGTGGACGGGCGGCTCCAGTTGGTCACCACCTCGATTCTCGCCTGCTTGACCCGCCGGACATAGACAGGGACGTCCCCGTTCACATGCCCGGCAGCGTATCGAAAGCCCAGCTCCACATAATCTTTAAAGCACGTAGGGTTGACGATGATCAAATTGAGGTGACCGTCCGTCAGATCGCTCAAGTCAGCGGCTTTGCCCAGCCCGAAATCCTCAACGTTGCACACGAAGATGCCCGAGGCCGGCACCTGGAAGCACTCCGAGTCGGTGAAGATCTTGAAGACAACCGGCGGGATGGCGATGGTCTTTATCATGGCGCCGGCATAGGCGAATATCCTGAACCTGGTCTTGGTCTCGCGGCGGGGCACGATGAACGCTTCCGGCATCGGTCCGGCTCCGGCAGCCACCGCGAAGTATTCCCCGTTCATTTGACCGAGGTCGATGCGCATGCGCCGGCCATTGAGGATTGTGTCGACGGCCCTGCTGATCGGGCTGCCGGCGCCGATGAGCCGCAGGTTATGCGCCAGCACATTGGCTGTGCCCAGCGGGATGATCGCGGCTGGAATCTCCGAGCGGGCCTGGGCCAGCGCCCCCAGCACAAATCCGACCGTGCCGTCGCCGCCCGCCGCTATCACTACGTCCACTATCGGCTTCAGGAGCGGCACCAGATCATGCGGCGACTTGCCGGGGTGCGTGGCGAAAACATGGACCATGAAGTCGGCCCTTTCGCACAGCTCGTGAGCAATCCTGCCCAACATAAGGTCTGGTTGGCCCATGCTGCTGGCGGTGGGGTTATAAACAATCAGTGCGTGCCTGGGCATGGAGCCTGTAATTGGACTACTCCCGGGGCTGACCATGCGGCTGTCGATAGCCGCAGAGGCCCTGCTGGCTTCGTAGACGCCTTCAGCGGCCTGCTCGGATGCCACAGGCCCTAGTCGTCCATCTGCCCGCGATAGTTCCGGCGATGCTGACGGCCAAGACGGTCAAGCGGGCAGCCGGGGCACAGGAATCGGCACCAGTGTGGCCTTTGCAAAATCGCCGCCTGCAATCACGGTGAAGAAATGTGTACAAAATTGCCGGCAGCCCGACGGCGTGCAAGGCGCGACAGGAGCGCGGCACGGCGGCGAGTCAGGAAAACGCGCGCGCCTCTACAGGTTTCCGGACTCTGATCGAGGGAACACGGCCGCCGGCTCAGCCGTCGGGAACGGCTCGGAAAGCATTCTGCGGGCAACATTGATGGCTACTCAGACACCGGCTGGCAAGAGCGATCAACAGGTGCGGTCAGGCAGGCAAACATTGGCCTCCTGGCTCGGCTCCCGCCGCCTGACCCTGATAATTTGCGCCGCGCTCCTGTGCGTGGTTGCGGCTGCCTGTGCAGCTTTCGTGTGCTCTCTGCGGGCCGTCGACGAGACAAGCCTGCCGGTGAGCGGGCGCATCGAAGCTGATGAGACCCACATCGGGGTGCGGATGCCGGCTCGGGTGAAGGCCGTGCTGGTGAACGAAGGCGACCGGGTGCGGGCGGGGCAGCTCATCCTGTTGCTCGACGATCAGGACCTTGTCGCCAAGAAAAAGGAAGCCAGCGATGCCGTGGCGGCAGCCGGCAACGCAAAGCGCGCTGCCCTGGCCAGGCTTGCGTCGTTGCAAGCGGAAGCGGCCAGGCTGCGGGCCTCCTCTAAAGGACTGATGGCGCGCATGTTCGGCGGCAAAAAAAGGGCCGAGCAGAAAGCCAACGAGATGCGCCTGCAGCTAAGCGAGGTCCAGGCGCAGGTGGCAACCGCCAATGCGGAGCTTGCCCGGGCCCGGGCGGGCGTGGATGAAGCCTCGGCCAACCTTTCCTACTTCCACATCACAAGCCCGATTAATGGCGTCTGCCTGACGCGCAGCGTGGGACCAGGAGACATGGTGTCGCCCGGGCAGGTCCTGCTTACCCTGGCCGACCTCAACTCCGTTTATCTGAGAGCTTTCGTGCCGGAAGGGCAGATCGGCAAGGTGAAGCTCAATCAAGCGGCGCGGGTCTTCCTGGATTCTGCGCCGAAGAGACCGCTGACGGCCAGGGTGTCGTCGATCGATCCGCAGGCATCCTTTACGCCGGAGAACGTCTACTTCAAGCAGGACAGGGTCAAGGAGGTCTTTGGCGTCAAGCTGGCCATAGACAATCCGGCCGGTCTGGCTAAACCGGGCATGCCCGCCGATGCGCAGATCATCCTCAAGAAGGATAAGTGAGGCCACAATGGAGACTTCCGTCTGGCTCGGCCGCGCGGCGACTAAGCCGGGCAGTGGCGCAATTACAACAGACCAACTGCGCAAGCGGTATCGAGACGGCGTGGAGGCGCTGCGCGGCGTCGATCTGCAGGTAAATCGTGGCGAGCTGTTCGGGCTCATCGGTCCGGACGGTGCCGGCAAATCCACGGCCCTCAAGATCCTGGCGGGCGTCATGCGGCAGACCTCGGGGCAGGCCCAGGTCCTGGGCCGCCAACCGCGGAAGGTACGGCACCTGGTCGGATTTGTCACCCAGGACTTCTCGCTTTATCCCGATCTGACCATCGAGGAGAACCTGCGCTACGAGGCGGGCGTCCAGGGCGTGCCGGAGGACGTGTATGCCGCGCGCCGAAACACTTACCTCAGGGGGCTGGGACTCGCCCAGTTCACCGACCGGCTGGCGGGCCGGCTTTCCGGCGGCATGAAACGCAAGCTGGCGCTGTGCGCCGCTTTGATCTTGAACCCGCGCCTGCTGCTTCTCGACGAGCCGACCACCGGTCTGGATCCGGTGTCGCGCAGCGAACTGTGGGAGATGCTGGCCGCCGCCGGACGCGAGGAGGTCACGACCGTGGTCGCCACCCCTTATCTTCTGGAGGCGGAGCGCTGCGACCGGATAGCCCTCCTGTACGAAGGACAGATCCGCATGGTCGGGACACCTGACGAGCTGCGCGCTCGACTGGGGCTGCACCGCCTGGAGCTGCGCAGCGCGGACCTGCTGCGGCTGGAGTCAGCGATAAGAGAGCTGCTCCGGCGCGGATCTTCTCAAATCGTCGACTTGTACACGTTCGGGGATCGGCTGGACGTGCTGGTGAAAAGCATCCAGGCCGCGGAAGCGGAGCTGCGCGAGGCGCTGGCTGAGGCTCATCTGCCGCTGCCGGCGGTCCAGCCCGCCGAGCCGACTCTCGACAATGTCTTCAGCCTCGTTCTCCGCAAAGAGGGCCTTCATGACTACAAGCCGCCGGAGTTCCCGAAACTGGCATTGCGCGCTCCCGCCGCGCCCGGTGCCGCCCGTGACTCGGCGCCGGCGGCTCAGCCGGCAATTAGCGCCCGCAACCTGTCACGGCGGTTCAACCACTTCCTGGCCGTCGACAACGTCAATCTCAATGTCGACTATGGAGAGATTTACGGTCTGCTGGGCGCAAACGGCGCCGGCAAGACGACCACCGTCAAAATGCTTTGCGGGCTCGTGGAGCCCACAGCCGGTCAAGCCCTGCTGTCCGGCGAGCAGGCGCTGTCGCGAAGCTCGAGCCTTCTCAAACGGATTGGTTATATGAGCCAGAAATTCACCCTTTACGACACGCTCACCGTCCTGGAAAATCTCGAGTTCTACAGCACCGTTTATGAGATCCCCCGCGGCAAGCGGCGGGAGAAGATTGACTGGGCACTGCAGGCGTGCGGCCTGATGGGGATGCAAAAGACGATCGTCGAGAGACTGCCGCTCGGTTGGAAGCAGCGGATTGCGTTCGGTGCCTCGGTCATGCACGAGCCCGACATCCTGATCCTGGATGAGCCTACGGCCGGCGTCGACCCGATCGCTCGCCGGCAGTTGTGGAATCTAATCCGCGACTTTGCGCGCGACGGCGCGGCGGTGCTGGTCACCACCCACTATCTGGAGGAAGCCGAATATTGCACGCGCCTCGGGATCATGACCCGCGGCAGGATCGTCAAAGAGGGCTCCCCCGGGCAGATTAAGGGCAGCAAGCCGGGCGGCCCGACCTCGCTCGAAGAGGCATTTGTGGCCATAGTCAAAGGCAGCGAAGAGGATGGCTGATGAACCGGATCCTGGTACAGGCGAACAAAGAATGGGTCGAGTTCCGGCGCGACCGGCTGAGCCTCGCCCTGGCGTTCCTGCTGCCGCTCTTCTCGCTTCTCTTGTTCAGCTACGGCATCAGGCTGGAGTCCAAGAATATTCCCCTGGCGGTTGAAGACGCCGACCACACGCCGGTAAGCCGCGAATACGTGCACCGCCTGTATGCCACCAACATGTTCATTCCAGCCGCCTGCCCCGGCGACGGCTCCCCGTCCGATGCCATCGACAGAAGCCTGGCCAAGGTCGGCGTCGTCATCCCGCCCGGGTTCGCCGGCCGCCTCTTCGCCGGTCAGGTCGCGCCGATGCAGGTTCTGATCGACGGCACGGACATCAGCGACTCGATGATCATCATCAACAGCATAAAGGCGGTAAACAGCTACTTCCTGAAATCGATAAGCCACTGCGCCCGCAACCCGCAAGCCGTCGTCCCCCATCTGCGCATCTGGTTCAATCCGGGTCGAAAAGAGTCGCTGTTCATAGTGCCGGGGGTCTTCGGCGTCATCCTCTGGATGTATCCGGCACTGCTTGCCGCCGTCGCCGCCTCCCGGGAGAAAGAGCAGCAGACGATCATCCGCGTCTTCTCTTCCAGGCTCAGCGCCTTCGAGTTTCTTTTCGGCAAGACGCTGGTGTACGTGCTGATCGGCCTCGGCCTGGCCCTCGTCATCCTTGTGCCCGGCTGCTTGCTTTTCCGCATATGTCCGGTGGGCGATCCCACACCGCTGCTGGTGGCAACCCCCCTGTACCTGTTCACATCGGTGCTGTTCGGAATTCTGGTCGGCACCTATGCCAATTCTCAGACAGTGGCTGTCCAGGCGACCTCCACCCTGGGCTTCTTTCCGTGCCTGCTCCTTTCGGGGTTCGTCTATCCGGTGGACAACATCCCCTTCCCCTTGTCGGCCTTCTCGCTGGTGGTGCCTGCCCGCTATTACATCAATCTTTGCCGCGACGCCTTCGAGCGCGGGATTGGCTGGCCGGCGGTTTACCCGGACTCGCTCATGCTTTTGTTGTTCATCGCGATCATGTTCACAATCAGTTTCCTGGGAATTTGCCGGATGCAGTTGAAGGATTGATCGAATGATTGCCGCGGTTGTAGAGCAATGGTTAGGACCTCATCTCTGGGCGCTGATCGCCAAGGAGACCCGGGAGATATTGCGGAACAAGCACCTGATCTTTCTCCTTCTGGTTCCGCCGATCATTCAACTGCTGATACTCGGGGCGGCGCTGGATCCGCAGGTGCGCAATCTGAGCATCGGCATCGTCGACTATGCGCGCAGCCACGAAAGCCGGGACCTGACAGCCATTCTTACGAACAGCGGCGTCTTTCCCCGGGCTGCGTTCTTCGACGACGATCGCCGGCTGGGCCGCGAGCTGGAAAGAGCGCACGTGGACCTGGGTATCGTCATTCCACCGGAGTTCACCGACGACATCGATCGAAGAACTCCCGCGCCGGTGCAGGTGCTCGTTGACGGATCGGACGCCTACTCGGCCGGACTGGCAAGCGGCTACATCCTGCGGACGCTGGAGCACTTCCGACCGTCCACGGCAAGCATGCAGCCGGCACCGCGCATAGATCCGCAGGTGGACGTCCTCTACAATCCAGGGCTCTTGAGCAGCTGGTATTTCGTGCCGGGCGTCCTCGGCGCCACCTTGACCTTGACCGCGACGCTGGTCGCCTCGGCGACCGTTCTCCGGGAGAGGGAGAGCGGCACGATGGAGCAGCTCCTCATGACCCCGGCAGCCGACTGGGAGATTCTGCTGGCGAAGATCCTGCCGCTGGTGATGTTTCTGCTGGCCGACGTCGTGCTGGCCGTATGCGCCGCGCGCCTGATATTCGGCCTGCCCTTCCGCGGGAGCTTCATCGTCTTTCTGTGTGCGTCGGCTCTGTATGTATTCGTAGGAATAGGTCTGGGCATGCTGCTCGGCACCGTCTGCCGGAGCCAGCGCCAGGCGCAGCTCGCCTCCTTCTTCATCAACATTCCCCTCATCCAATTATCGGGAACCGTGGTGCCGTTCGACACCATGCCCGCTTTGCTCCAGACGCTGGCCGTCCTGGACCCGCTCCGCTACTACGCCATAATCGCCCGCAGCGTCATCCTGAAAGGCGCCGGCCTGTCCATCCTCTGGCCCCAGCTCCTCCTGCTCGCCCTTTTCTCCGCCCTCATGCTCACCTTCAGCGTCACCCTCTTCCGCCGCCAACTAGTCTAACCCCGAAAGCGCGCAGCCTCAGAGACGCGGAGCCCCGGCAGGAAGCTGATCGCGCGATGCTCAATGGCTGGCCTCTTCGATCGCCGGGCGGGCGGGACGCGCGCGATCCAGGGGCTTGGCGATCCAGGGGGGCTTCGATCAGGAGCGGTCGAGCAGGGGGCTGTGGAGGCGGTGGAAGGTGGACTGGCAGGACGCCTCCAGTTCCGATGAGAGCTGGTCCCTGGCGGCTGGGTCGGGCTTGCCGGCGGCTATGCGCAACCAGACCAGGCGCGTGGCTGCGATCGTCACGACGTCGCAGGCGAGCTGTAGCTGATCGAATTTCTCCAGGTGCCGATCGGTGCGGTACACGAGAGCGTGATGGCCGGCGGGCACAGTCCACGCAAGATCTAAACGTGAGAGATCGGTCTCGATGCGCAACTCGGTGGGCGGCTGCAAAAGCAAGCTCTCGCGCAGGCGCGCGTCCGCAAACAGCTTCTTGATTATCGATTCGTTCGTTCCTTGAATCAGGAACTTGCTGTCAAACTCAGCATCGTTGACCTGGACATCCTGCATCCCGAAGACTTTGCCCACCTGATCGGAAAGCTTCTCAGCATGGACGACCAGTCCGAAATCGGACACCGGTTTGAACGTTACCGCTACTGTAGTGCCTTTGCTCGCCCGCTTTCCGCGCTTGACGGAAGGCATGAGGACGACCGTGGAGTCTATATCGGGCGCGGGAATCATCAGCGCCAGAATGCCGCCTTGATCTGTCTCGAGCACCTCGCCGCCTTTGCCGTCGGCGAAGTTTCTCCACACGTACTCCCAGCCAAACAGGTCACTATGAAAGCTCATGTTCGCATCTCCATCGGTTCGCCGCGCCGGCCCTCGCTCGCAGGAGTCCCCGGCCGCAGAGGGACAAGTGTAGTCAAATCCACCCACCTTTGCAACCCGGACGCAAGCAAAATCGCTGAATCTTCAGGAGATTCATTTAATCTGGGGTGAAGTCGAACGTGAGCTGCGAGGCATCGCTCGGCTTCTTGAGCGGCAGCTTGACCTTGCGCAGCGTGTCCCCGGCGATGAGAAGCTGGCGGATCGATCTGCCCTCGTGCAGCCCGCCGGCAGGGGGCTCCACATGGAACGAGTAAACCCCCTGCGGCAAGATGAGCTCGCAGGAGCCATCGTCGTCGGTCAGCGCCTGTCCGGTGGTGGCACCGGCCGCGCCACCATCGCCGGGCGCCTCCTTTCCGTAGGGAGCCCATGAGACGCGACAACGGCTGACGGGGCGTGCCTGCTCGTCTATTACCTCGAAGTGAACGCTGTAACCGCCCTCCCACACCACATCGTGGTGGACCGGCTCCTTGCCGACCTCCACCGCTTGCGAGGTCGCCGGATCGGCGCCGACCATGATCCGGTAGGTGCCGGGGGAAAGCATGAAGTTGTACGCGCCGGCATCATCGGTGGCGGCGGCGACAAGCGCTGAGACTTCAGATTCGGTGCCGGCTTGCTCCCCTCGATGCGGGAAGACGAGCACCTCCACGCCTGCTCGAGCTTCGCCTTTCTGGTCGCGTACGAAACCCGCCACGAGAACGCCTGCGCTCAGATCGACATCCACCCGCGTGTCGCCGCCGACCACCACCGACCGGCGCCAGGGCGCCCTGGCCGGCGCGCTGCGGCCGCCGTCCGCCTGAGCATCCGGATAGACGGTCACCTCATAGTTTCCCGCCGGCAGAGAAAATGAAAACCTCCCGGCCCAGTCAGTGCGCGCGGAGTAGTCGAGCTTGCCGTCCCTGCTCAGAACTCGAACGGAGCACGACGCCTGGGGCTGGCCATCGAACGCCACCTTTCCGCGCAGCCTCATGCCCTCGGACAGGGTGAACGACTTTTCCGGCTCGTCTCCCAGCGTTACCGAGGCCAGCGACAGCTCGGCCAGCAAAGAGTCCGGCGGAGGGCTGATGCGGATGTCGTACAGCCCCGGCGAGACACGGCAGCAGAACTGCCCGCCGGCATCCGACCGGAGCTCGACCCGATTGGCTCTCTCCGGCAGGGGAACTTGAGGCCCATCGGCAACACCGGCCATTACGACGGCGGCACCGGCAACCCCCTTGCCATTGCCGTCGATGATCTTCCCCGTGAATTCGTTAAGCGGGGGCAGTATCAGATCTTCTTGCGTGTCGCCGGCCACATTCACAATCTGGACAAAGCTGGTCAGAATCGGCGGCATGCTTGTTGCCGCTTCCGTCTCGGCGGCGGCGTCCCAGGACGGCTGCAAATGGTAGCGCCCGCGCGGCAGCACCAGAGTGTATCGCCCGGTTTTGTCGGTCGCGGCCCATGAGGTGTACGTCGCCGGCTCGATGCCGGCGGCCGTCACCCGGGCGCCTGCCACCCTGGCACCATCGACGGTGCGCACGCTTCCGGACAAGAGAGCACCCGTGCTCAGGCTCACCGACCAGTTGGTGTTGTTGTGAAGGACAATGCCGGAGATATGCTCGCGCAGGAAACGAGTCGAGCCGGCGGGGATGACCTCCAGCGCGTAGCATCCCGGGGGGACGGCGAAGAAGAACCTGCCGTCCGGGCCGGTCACCTGCTCGCCCAGCCTCTTGCTCTCCGTTTCCCTGCCGCCGGGCTCCGATATCAAGCCGACCGTCACGCCGGCAACAGGCATCCCCTGGTGGCGGACCACACCCGCCAGTTTGTAGGTAATCTCACGTGCTGACAAGTCCGGCAACCTCGGTCCAATTCATAAGAGTGTGCGCCGCGCCGTCCTCGACGCGCCCCCAGCCCAGGTGGATCATAGCCTCCTTGACCACGGCCAGAGAGCCGGTGGCTACCACAAGGTCGCCGGGCCGCCGCTCAGACAGCGCCCGGTCCAGCGCCTGCGCCACGCTGGCGCACTCGACCGCCTGGAGCTCCTGCGACCCGGCCAGCTCCACGATGGCCTCGGCCGGCACTACCGCCCTGCGTGTCGCGGCCTCACAGGCATAGAAGCGATCACCATCGGCCATCAGGTAATTGACAAAGCGGGCGACGTCCTTGTTCTGGAAGCAGCCGAGGACAAAGGATCTCCGGCAGCCGGGGAAAAGCTCGTCGAGCGCCCGCCGCAAGGCGCGGGCTCCGGCCGGATTGTGCGCCCCATCAAGAACGAGGCGCAGGTCGGGCAGATACTGCAAGCGGCCGGGCCAGTACACCGAGGCCAGACCGTCCGCCACCGCCGCCACCTGGTCGCCGGGAAACTCCCCGGTAAGCCCGGATGTCAGAAGAACGCCTATTGCAACCAGCGCGTTCACCCGCTGATGGATCCCCGCCAGGCTGAGCCTCTCCAGAGCAGGCAGCAACCTGTCAAGGTCTGCCGGATCGAAGAGAGGATCCGCAGCCGCTCTTGCGCCCGCCTCGAGCCTCACAACCGCCGCCGGCGGCGCGCACTGGAAAACGGCCGAGCGCGATGCGCGCGCGGCAGCAACAATCTCCGCCAGGGCGTCCCCTTCCGCCGCCGTCACCACGGGCGCCCCGGCTTTTATAATCCCCGCCTTCTCCCTGGCTATCTGGGACACCGTATCGCCCAGTATGTGAGTGTGGTCGAGATCGACATTGGTTATCGCGCAGGCAAGCGGCGACGAAATTACGTTGGTCGCGTCCCAGCGCCCGCCGAGGCCCACCTCCATGACGGCAATATCGACCTTGCTGTCGGCAAAATAGAAAAAGGCCATCGCGGTGAGGAACTCGAACCAGGTGAGCGGCCCGAACTGGGGATGCCGGCGCCCGAAGTCCTCCGAAAGGCGGCGCACGCGCGTCGCCAGCTCGGCAAAGCAATCGTCCGGGATTGGCTCTCCGTCTGCGTGGAAGCGCTCGTTCCAGTTGAGCAGGTGCGGCCCGGTAAAGCGCCCGACCTTCAAACCGGCGCGCCGCAACACGGAGTCCAGCATGGCCACGGTCGACCCCTTGCCGTTGGTGCCGCCTACATGAAGCACCGGCATGCGCTCGTGCAGGTCGCCCGTCTCAGTCATGAAAGCCTGCACGCGCTCCAGGCAGGGGGTCTTGAGCGTGGGCGACAGGCTTTCGATGTATACGACCGATTCGAGGTAGTTCATATGTGGGCGTCTGCGTCGCGCGGAGATGGGGGCAGCCTGCAAAGGTACAATCATACATTTTCCGCGATCAAATCCGCGCTGTGCTAGGCTTGTTTTACCTCGATATACTGCGGAGTTCGGAACTTGGCCCTTGTCACCCGTGAAAACACCTTAAGCAGCAAGCAGCTTTTTGAAGGCCACATCATCTCCCTGCGCCAGGACATCCTGAAGATGGCCGATGGGACGACGGTTACTCGCGAGGTCGTGGAGCATAACGGGGGTGTGGTGATTGCCTGCCAGCCGAGACCGGAGCAGGTGATTCTGATCGAGCAGTACCGCTATCCGCTGGACAAGACGATCATCGAGCTGCCGGCGGGACGCATAGAGGTGGGCGAGGATCCCCTGGTCTGCGCCAGGCGGGAGCTGACCGAGGAGACCGGTTACACGGCGCAGAGCTGGCAGGAG
Organism: Pseudomonadota bacterium; assembly: GCA_021325555.1. Classification (GTDB taxonomy): domain Bacteria; phylum Cyanobacteriota; class Vampirovibrionia; order Obscuribacterales; family Obscuribacteraceae; genus JAJPGY01. Next base: position 77,052 of record JAJPGY010000043.1, read on the forward strand.
CTGGCACGCTTTTATTCGGCGCCGGGCTTTTGCAACGAGCTGCTTTACCTTTACAGGGCCACCGACCTTTCCTTCCAGGGCAAGAACCTGGATGCCGACGAGGAGACGGAGGTCTTGATCCTGCCTCTGGAAAAAGCGTGGCAACTGGTGACGACCGGTGGCATTCAGGATGCCAAGACCATTGCGGGTTTGGCCTTGTTAAAGAACGGCTAGAGCTTCTTGCTATACTAGCTGAGCGTCCCCGCCGGATGGGGTTAAGCTTCGAGAGGTCAGTCATGGCGAAGAACAACGAGTCGGGCCCGAGCCTTCCCCTGGTTATGATGTGCGTCCTGGGCTTGCTCGGGGGCATTGTGGTTTGCCTGTCCGTCGAGGTAATCAACTACTGGCCTCAGCCGGTAAGCGTCGCGCCCTACTTCGGCGGCAAGGTCGGATTCGTCTGGGGCGCCATCGTGGGTTCGATCATGGGGTTGGTTCTTGGCTTCCTGACCGACGACAAATACTTCCAGCCGGTCAGCTACGACGAGCAGCCTCGCTAGCCGTACAGGCTTTCATCAACCGCCTGACGCCACTTCGGCTGCTCGAAGGCCTGCTTGCCCAACAGGGCGGCGGCGGCGATAGCCAGCCGCTCAGGAGCGCTGACGCTTGGCAGCTCGATTATCGCCCGCTCATCGCTGGCGGCAGGCTCAAGCTCGCCAGCGAAAATCCGGGCAATGGGAGCAAGCATGCCGCAAGCAGCAGCAGCACACCGACAATTAGCCTTACGGTGCCCGCGAGCCTCTGCCCCCAGCCAAGCCAACCACACGACCTTGCGGAGGCCATAAAGCCGTGCTCCGCGCCCGGTTATACGCACTTTCGCGTATATACTGCAGCCGCCCGCTTGCGTAATATTTAGCAGGCGCGTGACAGCTCCTCCTCTGCCGCGCGCGGCCATTCTTACCAGGACAATGCGCCAATGAGAAAGACAAGCCTCTCGCCTCTGTGGGCATTTGCCGTCCTGTTGGTCTTCGGACAGCCCGGCTCTGCCCAGAGCCTGGCGACAGCCGGCGACACCGGCGCTCAGCTCCGCCAGACCGACACGACCTGGCAGAGCGTAGGGAGCATGCCGGCGCCGGGCAACCTCGATGCCGGGGTGGGCGGCACGTTCACGACCACCTCGCAGGGCTTCACCGGGATAAACGGACCGACGATCCCGCCCAGCATAACCTCGATGGAAGCCCCTAAGAGCGGCATGGCCGGGGGCATTCCCTCAGGGCAATTCAATTATGGTTTCCCGAACACCGGGTCCGACCGCTACCGCGGTGGCTACCAGAGCTCAAGGAACGACGGCGGGGTGCTGCCGCCGACCGCCACCAGCAGCGTTGATCTCAACATAGTGAACCTGCAGCCGCTTGCCTCCAGTGCATCACTTATGGCTGACTCAACCGATTCCGGCGGCGGTGGGGGAGACCAGCAGAATCTTCCCCCGCCGCCGGGACCTGGCTTTCAGCCCATGTATCAGCACGGCGTGTTTGTCGGCTGGTACACCCCCGAGCAGGTGGCACTGTCACAGACGGACTTTCCCGACGTCCTCCGCCAGGTCGTCAATGGACCCTACTACTACGGCGGCGAAGCCGGCAGAAACTCCATCCTCTACGAACTGGGCGACATCCCGAGCCCGTTCTGAGGCCCCGTGTGTCCGCAGTGCCCGGCTAGGCGGGCAGGGCATTCAATGCCAGCCACAGGGTCTCAGATCGTCGGGTCCAGCACAACCTTGCCGAAGTGCCTGCGCGCCTCCAGGATGCCGTGGGCCTTTTGAGCGTCGGCAAGCGGGACAACGGTGTCGACGACCGGCTTTAAATCGCCGGTGGCGAAAAACGGCAGAAGATCGATCAGCTCCCGTTTGGTGCCCATGATCGACCCGTAGATTGCCTGATGCTTCATAAACAGCCGGGTCACATCCACCTCGACCCTGGCGCCCGTGGTGGCACCACAGGTCACCAGCCGCCCGCCCGTGGCCAGCGACATCAGGCAATCGTTGAAGACAGCCGGCCCGACGTGCTCGAAGACAATCTCGACGCCCGCCTTGCCGGTCAGCTTCTTCACCGCCTCCGCGATGTTCTCGCGGCTGTGGATGATGATTTCGTCGGCGCCCAGCTCGCGCGCCTTCTTCGCCTTCTCCTCGTTGCCGACGGTGGCGATCACCCGGCATCGATGCAGCCTGGCTATCTGGATGGCCGCCGAGCCGACGCCGCTGCCGCCGCCCACGACCAGCACCGTCTCGTTCATCCGCATGCCAACCCGCGTGACCAGCATGTGCCAGGCGGTGATGAAAACCAGCGGAATTGCGGCGGCCTGATGGAAATCCAGCCCCGCCGGGATGGGGAAGCAGTTGACGGCGGGCACCGCCACATATTCCGCGTAGCCGCCGTCGCGCCCTGAGCCGAGGATGTGGTAGTAACGGCAGAGATTCTCCAGCCCCGCCACGCACTCCTTGCACACCCCGCACGACAGCCCCGGCGAAACCAAAACCCTGTCGCCTTCATTGAGGTGAGACACGCCATGCCCGCGCTCGACCACTTCCCCGGACACATCGCAGCCCAGAATAAGCGGAAGCTTTATCCCCGGGATGCCCGACCGCACCCAGACATCCAGGTGATTGAGCGCGCACCCACGCACCTTCAGCAGCACCTCGTGGCTCCCCGGCTTCGGCACGTGCACTTCCTCGGGCTTGATGACCTCCGCCCCCCCGTGCTCGCGGATAACCATAGCCTTCATTGTCGCCTTCATGACCCCTTTCCTCCCGGTGCTGGAACAATGGCACAGAGAATAACAGAATCATGTAATATTAATGCTTCCGTCTCAACGATCGACGGGCGGACAGCCCCGCAGGAGCGGGCATGCCCTCCCGCGCGCGGCGGATAGCGCATTGAGGACGAACCAGTGAAGCTCAGCGAAAAACCAGGCAAGGTCGTGGAGGAACAAGCAGTGCAGGATCTGAAACCAAAGGCGCCGAAGCGCGCCGGTTCTCAAGTGCCGCGTGCAGCCAGGCGGGAGATCATCAAGAAGTCGCCGGTCAAAGCCAACGTCGAGGACTACGCCTCCCTGTACGCGAGCTTTTCCTGGGACCAGGCAAAGTCCGAGCTGAGCTATTTCGCCGGCGGCAAGATCAACGCTGCCTACAACGCCGTCGACCGGCACCTCAACGACGGCAGGCGCAACAAGGTCGCGCTCTACAGCGTCGACGCGGACAACAACCTGCAGAAGTTCACCTTCCAGGACCTCTACCTGCTTTCCAACCGCATGGGCAACGTCCTCAAGAGCCTGGACGTCGAGCAAGGAGACCGTGTGTTCGTCTTTCTGCCGCGCGTGCCCGAGCTGTACGTGACCACCCTGGCCATCGCCAAGGTCGGCGCGATTGCCGGACCGCTTTTCTCGGCCTTCGGACCGGACGCGCTGCGTGACCGCCTTCAGGACAGCCAGGCAAAGATCATCGTCACCACCCCGGCCCTCAAGCCGAAACTCGATGAGGTCCGCGCCGACCTCCCCGATCTTCAGAACGTGATTGTTGTGGGGGCAACGCACCAGTCGCTAAACGCCGCGGCCGGCGAGCTGAGCTACCAGGAGTTGATGGACGCCGCCTCCGACAGGCTCGAATGCGCGCAGATGGATCCGGAAGATCCGCTCTACCTCCTCTATACATCAGGCACGACCGGAAAGCCGAAAGGCGTCGTGCACGTGCACAACGACATTCTCGGACACCACATGACCAGCAAATGGGTGCTCGACCTGCGCGACGACGACATCTACTGGTGCACAGCCGATCCCGGCTGGGTGACGGGCACCGTATATGGTATCTTCGGACCCTGGTCGCTGGGGGCGTCGGTGGTGACTTACGAAGGGCGTTTCGACGCCGAGAGCTGGTACAACCTGATCGATCGCTTGAAGGTGACGGTCTGGTACACGGCACCGACTGCGCTGCGCATGCTGATGAAGGCAGGCGACGAGATTGTCTACGAGCACAGCCTGGACAGCCTGCGCCACATCCTCTCCGTCGGCGAGCCGCTCAATCCGGAAGTCGTTCGCTGGGGCATGAAGGTGTACGGTCTGCCGATTCACGACAACTGGTGGCAGACCGAAACCGGCATGCAGCTCATCGCCAATATGCCGTGCCTGGCGGTCAAGCCGGGCTCGATGGGCAAACCGCTGCCCGGCGTTTACGCGTCGGTCGTGGACGATCAGGGTCATGAGCTGCCGGCCGGACAACTCGGCCGCCTGGTCGTGCGCCCGGGCTGGCCGGCCATGCTGCGAACCGTCTGGAGAAACCCGGCAAAGTACGAGGAATATTTCCGCATCCCCGGCTGGTATTTCAGCGGCGACAACGCGTGGAAGGATGAGGAAGGCTACTTCTGGTTCGTCGGCCGCGCCGATGACGTGATCAACACGGCCGGGCACCGCGTCGGCCCCTTCGAAGTCGAATCCGCGCTTATCGAGCATCCCGCCGTAGCCGAAGCAGGCGTCATCGGCAAGCCGGACAAAGAGCGCGGCGAGATCATCAAGGCGTTCGTCGTTCTCCATCACGGCGTCACCGCCTCCGCCGAGCTGCTCGAGGACATCAAGGAATTCACCAGGCGCCAGCTTGCCGCTCACGCCTACCCGCGCGAAATAGAGGTGAAGGACAGCCTGCCCAAGACGCGCAGCGGCAAAATCATGCGCCGCCTCTTGAAGGCCTGGGAGCTGGGTTTGCCAACCGGAGATATCTCCTCGCTCGAGGAAGATTGAACGCCGGTCCGCGAAGTTTAATCTAATTTGTCGACCACGGTGGTACAAGAAAAGGGTATTGCGGCCTTCAGGGGGTTGGCGATGAAATGCAAGCTTAGTGCAGCTCTCAGGAGCCTGGCCGTGTGGCTGTTCTCCTTTCTCCTCATCGCCCCACCGGGTGTATTGGCCGAAACAGGTTCGAGCGGTTCGCCCACTGCGAACCTCAATTTGTTGTCTACGTTACATGATGTGCCTGCGGGCTCGCTGAATAATTTTCACCCGACCAGCATTACGTTCGGCGGCCACGCCCAACAGATCACCAGCACCACCTTGCTCACCCCCGCCCAGGCGCTGGCCCTGACACAGATCCTGAACACCGGGCATCAAAGCCTTGTTCTGAACGCCAATGGCAGTGCCATTGCCGGAACAGCCGTATTGCATCAACAGGATATAGGCGCGGTAAGCACGATGGTCATACCGCACGGCGTCAGGGTTACCGACATGCTGTCCAACGGCGCCCTGCATGTCAGCGGCGACCTGACCAACGGCGGCTCCCTGCTTTTCTCCGGCACCGGGCAATCCCTGGCCGTCTATGCCAATAACATAACCAACCTCCAGGGCGCGCTCATCTCCACGGTGCAACCGGCGACCAGCCTCTCCCTTTACGCGCTGCACAACATCACCAACGCGGGCACCATAACCAGCACCAGTAACCTCTCCCTGACCGCCGGTGAGACGATCGCCAACACCGGCACGCTGCAGGCGGCGAATACCGTCAATCTCGCCTCCGCCACCGGCACGTACATAAACCATGGCTCCATCATTGCGTCCGCCGGCGACATCAACTTTGCCAGCAGCGCGATTTACGGCGCCACGACATCATTGAATGCTCTAAACGGAACGCTGCAGGCCCTGCAGGGTTCCATCAATTTCGGCGATCCTTCATACAGCGGTCCGGGCAATCTCCAGATTACCGGAGGCGACTTCCTTTCCAATGCGCTCAACCTCAACTCCGGCTCCGGCACGATTACCGCCAACGTCAATTCAGTAAGCGGCGTGGTAAACGTCAAAGCCGGCGAGGCCCAGGTCACATCGAACAGCCCGAACCTTCAACTGGGGGTGTGGGACGTCACCGGCGACCCTCTAATTGAGAACACGGGCAACATCGATATCTCGCAGACCGCAGCTCTCTCGGGCACCGAATACGTCATCCTGGCCGGAGGCAATATAACCTCCGAGACAAGCAACTTCAGCATCAACACCTCGATACCTGCCAACTCCGCTCTTACATCGGGCGGCAATGTCGTGCTAGGCGCCGGCGTCAATTTCTCCGCGAACACCATCAAAGGGCCTTCCTCGACTGGCGGCGATATCCAGTTGGGCAATATCGCGGGAATCAACACCAGCTCGGCGAAGGCAAACGCCCCTGGCGGCAGCGTCACCCTGATCGCCTTTGCCGATCCATATAACAGCCTTTCGGGCGGTCACATCATGGTCAGCGGCAACATTGTCACCACGGGCGGGGCAGGAGCTGCAAATGGCAGTGTTACAGTAATTGGCGCCGGAGACGCCTCCACCACCTGGAGCGTGGTCCTCGGCCCTATTACCACCGGCGGCGGCGGCGCAGCCGGAAGTGGCGCCGTGAATATCTACACTGGAACACCGAATACCGGGACAAAAGGAATTACCCTCGGGCCCGCGGGACAGCTCAACCCGGCAAGTCTTCTCGGCGGCGCACCAGCTCGCGGCGCGGTCGATCTGTCCGGCACCATAACCACGAACGGAGCGCCCGTTAACATCACCGCGTCGAGCAGCAATCCCGTTCTCGGCTCCAGCATTGCCATCGGCGGCGCCGGTGGCATCAACACCAGCAGCGCAACCGCCGCGGGAGGCGCAGTTACGCTGACGGCGCTCGGTAGCACCAACGCCAATATAATCGCAAACGGGGACATCGTCACGACAAGCAGCGCCCCAGGCAAGACCGGTGGCGCAGTAAACATCAGCACCGCAAGCAGCATAACGGTGCAGTCGATTGATACCGGCGACCTGTCATCAAGCAGCGCTTCCAATGGCGGCAATATCCTCCTGACGGCGGGTGGAGCAAGCGGCGGCAACATCACTTTCAACTATTTGTCGGCCAGCGGGCAGGCGGGGGGATACGTACAGGCGGTCGCTTCGGGAAACATCATATCCGCCGGCGGAACACAGCCTGCCAATGTGGGTCCCAACAATATCGATACGTCTGGAATAACCGGCTCCGCCGGTAACGTCAACTTGATAGCGGGCGCGCAATCAACTGCCGGCACATCCACAACAATTACCGGCGCAGCGACATCTGGCGGCGGCATAAGCATCACCGGCGCCTCCGGGATTAACGCGGCCGTTTCGCCGGGCGACACGGCAGGCAACGGTGGCAATGTTTCCTTGATGGCATACGCATCGCCCACGGGAGGCTACGGCAGCGTGATCGTCCAGGGACAAATAGCAACGGCGGGCGGCACGGCAAGCCTCTCATCCGGCACCAGTGGCGACGTCACCGTGCTCGGCGGCGGGACGAATTCAACCGGCAGCCCGGCAGCGACAATTTCGCTTCCGAATATAATCACCGCCGAAGGCAGCCAGGCCGGCGGCGGCGATGTGACCATCAAGACAGCGCAGCCCGGCGCCAACGTGGTCATCAGCAACACGGGCGCAGTGACCAGCGGGTCCTTCTTGAACTCGACGGACGCCAACGGGGCGGTGACAACCGGCAGCATAACTACAACCGGAGCTAATCTCGTCGCGACCGATGTCACCGGCGGAAACGTCCTTATCTCGGCCGGCGCGAACAGTGCCGCGAGCGCGAATGCAATCCTCACCGGCGCTATCAACACGACAGCATCTCAAGTTGGCGTGGGCTCAGCGCAGGCTCACGCCGATAACGGTGGCACCGTGACGCTCATTTCCGCTGTAAAGGGTGGCGCCGGCAACCAGGACATCACCACCGGGCCGATAACGACCACCGGGTTCGATCCGGGGGGAGTCGCCGGCGCAGCCGGAGGCGCGGTCCGTGTGCAGGCGGGCACCAGCATCAATGTCGGCCCGATTACAACTGGCGGTGCCGCCTCTGGCGCCGGCGGCGGCAGCGTGCTTCTCAGCGCCGGCAACGCGAGCAGTCCGGGTAACATCACCTTCACCACCGTGACAACCACGGGAATCTACGGTGGCGCCGTGACCATGATTGCCAGGGACAACATTACGTCCACTGCGCCTGGCTTGAAAATCGCCACGGACGGAACCGGAAGCGGAACAAACGTTGGCTTCGGCAACGGCGGCAACGTTACGCTCTTTGCGGGCGCGCTCGCCCTGGTGGGCAACACAACCACCTCCGTCACCGGCTCTTCCGGAACAGGCGGTTCGATCATTCTGTCCGGTGGCTCCGGGACGTTCATTTCGACCACCTTCACAGACAGCGACACGGGCAGCAACGGCTCGGGCGGGTCGGTCACTCTGGCTGCTTATGCCAATAGCGCACAAACCAGCGGGGGGAGGGTTTCCATCTCCGGCGACATAAGCACGGCTTCAAACATAACCGGAACGGAATATAAGGACGGTATCCTCAACACATTCAGCTTTACTGGAGGCAGCGGCAATGTACTGGTATTGGCCGAAGGACCAACTGCTGCCAATCAACCCACCATCGCCCTGAACAATATAGTTACCGGGAACTCAACGTCAGTAAATGGCACCGGCAGCGTGACCCTTGTGACCGCCAGCCCCAATACGGCTGCAGGGTCTATCGTCATCAACAATTCATCCGGCTCAGTTGAATTCGGCACGCTCCTGGGAGGCACGTACCGGGCGGGAGCCATCCAGGTGTCCGGCAACATCACCACAAATGGTGGCGATGTCACGCTGATGGCCGATTCGCTGAGCGGTTCCTTTGGCGTCAATGTTACCGGAGCGATAAACACCAGCGCGTCCACGTCTGTCAACGCCAACGGCAGTTACGGCAGCAACGGCAGCGGCGGCAACGTGACGATCATCACGGGTATAGCGGGCACGGCCAGCAATGACGCCAGCGTAAGCATCGGCGATACGATCGATACCGCGGGCTTTGTCCCACCCACGGCTTCTGGCTTCGTGGCGCCGCCATTCTCCATCGGCGGTAGAGTCACCATCATGGCACCGGGCAATATCACCCTCCCCACCAGCGGCACGAGTCCGGCAATCGATACTGGGGATGCCAACACAATTGGTTCCATTGCCAGCGCGCAAGCTGGTGCCAACGGCGGGCAGGTGCTTATGCTCGCAGGCAGCTCCGGCGGCAGCGGAAACATCACTTTCGGCAGCATCGAAACTCTCGGGGGAAGCGGTAACGTCAGCATTAACCACACCGGCAACGGCGGCGCGGTAGAGATTTTTTCGGTCGGCACGTCCGGAACCATATCAGGCTCCAGTATCACTACCGATACGACCAACTCTCTTGGAGGCAGTGCCGGCTCTGTAGCCATATCAAGCGCGAATGGGAGCATCACAGTCACGACGATTTCGGCTCAGGCAACGGCCGCTACCAGCAGCTCGGGCAGCATCCTTCTCTCTACTGGCGAAAGCGGCTCGCCATCGACCCCTCCGACGGTTATCAGCACTTCCGCCAACACGAGCATCGTCAGCGGCGGCACTACCGGAAGTCTTTATGCATTCATCAATAACAACATCGCCACAACATTTACGGGCAACGAGCCGAATCAGAGCACGGTATTAACAGGCGTAAGTTCGTCGGACATAGCGAAGCTTGCAGTAGGTATGTCCGTATCCGGCAGTAACATTCAATCAGGCACGGTCATTACGGCGGTAAGTCCGGGCGCTGGAACAGTCACAATAAGCCTTGCTACTACGAACACAACGGGTACGGTTTCCGGGGTCACCTTCAATGGTGGCAACGCGCAGACCGGCCTGGTTAATATCACGCTGAACCCCGGTAGTGAGAGCATTTCCCCCTCAATTAACGCAGTAGCCCCACAGGGCTTCGATATCAGCAGCGCTGGCAATGTGACGCTCGCGTTCACCGCCGCCAATCCATCCACCGTGAAAGCCAGTAATACATCAGGCGCTATACCGATGTTCTACAGCCCGGGTGGTTTCACTTCGGTAAACACTACAAATACGCAGAACCTGACCATAAGTGGCGACTCCAGAGTCATAGTTCCCATCATTTCGCTGGGAGCAACCGGCATTAACTTAACCAGTACAAGCAACGTGTTCAGTAGCAGTCAACCCGTCGCATTTATCGGCAACAGAGTGACTGTGGATGGGTCTTTGAATAGACTCAGCGTCATTGAGGCAGCATCAGCGGGAGCCATAAGCCTTCAAAGTAATGTCAACACAGCACAAGCACTGGTGCTGGGTTCTGTGGTCACGGCCTCCTCATTAACGGCAACCATCGCGCACAACATCGATATAACTGCGCCAATCTTCGCGCCCACCGTCACGCTGAGTTCCGTTGGTCAGGGCACCCCCGGAGTCAACGCGGGAGGCTTTATTGAATACTCCAACCCCGGAGGCAATACTTACAACCCGCAAATTGTGACGAACAACCTGGTTCTGCAGGCCAGCGACAAGGTTGGCACGGTCACCCAGCCGTTGCTCCTCGACGGCAGTGGTGACGCGGTTTCTTTCGGCAATTCGACAGCAGGCAGCTTTGCGCTGGTGTCGAACGGTAACGTTTACCTTAACAATGTTTCCACCACAACCACGCTCATCTCTACTGGCAACACGTCCAGCGTAAACACCGACGGCAATATCCTGGTCGTGTCCAGGTCGGCTGCCGGCAATCAGGGTTCCATTACCGCCTCCGGAACAATCAATGCTCCCTATGGCTACATCGCCTTGATCGCAGCAAGCGACATTACGACCTCCGGAAGCAACGTGCAGATTACAGCCAGCCAAAAAGATGGCGTAGGCACCGATCCGTCCGGCGGCAACTACATTTACCTCCTGGCGGGAGCAAATGTGGTGCTGCAGAGCAGCACAGCGCTGGTACAGGGGCGGTCGGGGCTGGGCGGCGATATCAGCATGCCCGGGCTCGTTGCGCTTAATACGACCACCGATACCCATCCGTCCGGGGGGAGCATAACCGTGGTTGCCTACGCTGATTCCCAGGCCGGACTGATCGGCGGCAACATCTCTCTGCCCTCCGACCTCCAGATAGGCATGTACAATCCGAGCGGCACGGGCACACAGACCCCCGGCCAGTTCGGTGTTACGATTGCCGGGGAAGCCAGCGGCGGTCCCACATCGGCAACAACCATCAGCGTCGGGAATGTTTATGGTGGAACAGGCAGCATCAACATCCTGGCCGGCACTCCAAGCGGCAGCACCGCCACACCAATTGAATTCGACCTCAATGCGGGGTCCTACGTGGACACCGGTAGATTCTTCACGGGCATCACCCAACCAAATGCTTCTGTTGTGACCGGAAATCTTGAAACGGTGGGCGTGGGTAGCGGCCAAAACAACAATCCCGCCTTGATAGGTATATCGCAACAGGGAATCTTTGTTAACGTGGGCGGCGCGCTCACCACCAACGCGGTGACGTCGGTCGGCGCTGCCGGTTCCACGCCGAAGGCGACCAACCCGCAAGGTCCTGCTCCCTTTCTCCCGAGCAGCCTGGACGGTTATCCCGGAGGCTCTGGCGGCGCCGTCTTCCTGGTCGCAAATGAAAACATCGTGGTCAACGGTAATATCTACACCTTTGGCGGTGGCGGCGCGGGCGGGGACGGCGCGCCACAAAAAGCCGTAGGCACCGTACAGGCGAACGCACCTGGAGGCGCTGGCGGCGCCGGCGGTGCTGGCGGCTTCATTAAGGTCTCATCCAATCAATCGATCACGATTACCGGATCCGTCAACGCCTCCGGCGGCGGCGGCGGTGGCGGCGGCGGTGGCTTTGGCGGCACCGCCTCCGGCGCAGGCGGCGCGGGAGGGGCCGGAGGCGCCGCCGGGGGAATTACCTTAACGGCGGGCAGCATCCCTGGTGCCTCGCTCCAGGTGAGCGGCCCAATATATGCGGTGGGCGGCGGCCACGGCGGACAGGGCGGAACAGGTGAAACGTCGGGCACCAGTAATTTCGGCGGCAGCGGCGGTGGCGGCGGCGGAAGCTACGGCGCCGGCGGCGGCGGCGGTGGTGCCGGCGTAATAGCGCCGCAAAACATCGGAGCCGGCATAGGCGGTGCAGGTGGTGGCGGCTTATTTGGAGGCGGAGGCGGCGATACGCAAAATCTCTACAACAGCGGCCACCTCTCGCAAACAGGCTACGGCGGCTGGGGCGCGGGAAGTCTCCTCCCGCTCGTCGGGGCAGGCGCTTTATTCGGCGCCGGCGTCAATGGGGGCGCGAACAATGCGGGCTCTTCAAGCGGCGGCGTTACGTTCACCACAACGTCCGGTTTTGGCTTGGGAAACACAGGGGGCGCAGGCGGATCATATGACCTTGCGACAGGCACCTTAGGAACAAACAACTTCGCCATTCCGCTGGGAGGAACATTCGGCAATGGTGGCGCGGGTGGCGAGTCTCCCCCCGGTTCAGCGCTCACCTCCTCTGGAACCAATGGTACTGACGCCGGCAGGGGTCCGAACCTAAACTTCGCCTTTACGAACATGGCTTCCGATGGCCAGATCCAGATGGCAGGTTACAGTCTCACCACCCCCACCTCCGTCGTCGGGGGCACCATACTTCTGCAAGCAAAAGGACAGACGACAGCAAGCAATGCCGGGGACTTGACCATTGCCGGCAACCTGGTGGCTAGTGGTAACATCGCCGGGACTAACCAGATTGGGATTGTCACCCCGGGATGCTCGAACTGCATCGACTTTGCCGCCCAGCAATTCTCAACGACCAGCGGCAATCTCTTAGTTGCGCCGTCCGCCACAATAAACACGTACGCAGGCGGCGTCCTTTTGGAAAACGATAATTCAACGGGACACATTTCCATCGGGTCAAACGCGCAGATCTTCGCCAGGACCCGTGAAACTCAGTTTGGAATCAACATTTCGATGGGTGCGCCAACCTGGCTGCAGAGTCATCCGATTCCGCCAGTTACTGGCACCAACCCCACAAATGTCACCCAGGTACTCCAGACGAACCTGACAACAAAGAACCTGATTTTCTTTGGAGCGGCAGGCATTTCGGCGAGCGCTCCCCAAAATATCATTTACGCGCTGGGCGATCGGACCGAGCTGGTAAATTTCCAGAGCGGGACCAGCGGCGGCAATGCCAAATCAATCCAGCTTCTCGCAGGCGTGCAGATAGGCGCCATGACACTTCCAGCGTTGACCAGCCTTGATCTCACTTCCTCCGATGTGGGCACAACCCTCCACCGGTATCAGCAGGAGAACATAATCGGCGGCATGCCCACGTTCCAATCAGGACCCAATTCCACCTTCCAGCTTGCGGGCGGCACGCTGACCCTCTTCCCCATAAATGTGACACCCACCGTCTCGGCGTTCAATATTCCTCACCTCTCCAACTCGCTTGCCGTGACGATGACCAACTTTGGCGTCCTCAATCCAATCAATGTCGCGCTGACCGCTAACAGCACTTCACAGAATGTCGTGATAAACAGCCCGCTGTCCTTCAATAACTCCGCCGGCGTAACCGCCACGCCGAAGATTACATTTAACGTCACCGACAACCAGGCAACCGCTTTCCAGGTCAATATAAATCCGCAGACCGGATTGCCGTTCACCTCACCGACGACCGGCACAGTTACATCGCCTGGGACTCTCACGCTGAACATCAATTCCGGCGGATCATTCGACATAGGCGGCAACATCACCGCCACCCAGGGCTTCACGGCCAACGCCACGGGTGGGGGCAACTTCGCGATGCCTGCGGGGACGCTGACGGCGGGGGTAGCGTTAGCCGGCGTGAATATAACAGCTTCTGGCATTACATTCGGGTCCCCTACCACTAAGGCGGTGGTAACCGACGGCACGAGTTTCATCGCCGAGGCTACGGACGCACCCGGCATTACAGTCAACCTGAATTCGAGTATCGCGGCTACGGGCGGCATCAACTGGACTGCGGACAAGGGCCCGATCACTCTTAGCGGCGCCCTTTCCTCGTCAGGCGGGCAAGTTGTGCTTACCGCCCTCTCAGGCAACGGCGTCACCATAAACAACAAGGCACCCATTACCGGCGCAAAGGGCATAGTAATCGCGGCCGATGGTGCCATCACCGACGATGCTAATTTGACCGCGTCCGCAGGAGCGGTGACACTGTCGACATTAGCAAGCTCGGGCGGCACGACGACCATCCAGGCGAACGTTTCTGGCTCGACTGGCGTTTCGATCTCCTCAGACGGAGACTTCAGCCTGCAGAAAGTGGGCACCCTGGCGAGCACTATCTCCTCGGCCGGCAAGACGATCTCTATCCTCGCTCCAGGTCTCATTGGCCTTGACGGACTCAACGGCAAACTGAACGCAGGGACGGGCACCGTTGTTTTAGGCCCGTCCGATAACAGTCAACCCATCTCAGTTGGCGGATCGGCTAGCTTCAATGTAAGCACTGCCAACTTGTTGAGCATCGCGGCCGGAACCGTTCAAATAGGTACCGCTTCCGAGAACAACAGCATCACTGTTGGGATGAACATGAACGTTTCGGGTGTTGCCGTAAACAACACAACCAAGTTGCCTGCTTATAATCTCTCCTTTGTCAGCAACAGTTCCTTGCCCACTGCGTCCTTCAGCGCGACCAATTTCGGCTTTACACTCGGCACGAAGAACCTGACGATAAATGTGGGCGGCAGTGTTGACCCCGGACGGATTACCGGCGGCACCATCATTAACATCAATGGCGGAAGTATTTCGCTGAGCGCACCGATCGCGCCTGCCTCCGCCACGTCCTCGCTGCTGCTGACCACCAGCGGCAATACCGGCAGCGGCAATATCGCTCTCAACGGAAACCTCCCCCAAACACTTCCCGCGACCTTTACTGCTTCTGCGGGAGGTGCAACGAGCTCTGTCACCGGCCTTCCCATATCGAACGGAACGCTTTTATTCCCCACCTCGGTAGTAAACTTGACACTGGGAGCTGGATCAGGTGGTCTGGGATCGAGCGCGATAACAACAAGCGCCAAGACGTTGTCGTTCAACACGGCAAATATCAGTTCACTCATAACCGTAAATGAAAGTGCATCTGTAAATCTCGGGGCTTCATCCGTAGGCCAATTGACTGTCAACGACAGTATGAACGGCGGAACAGTCAAGACTGTCGGTACGATTGTCGCCGGCGATCTCACAATTAACATGACTGGCACTACGGGCGGAAGCATCGCAATAGGCTCCAACCTCACGGCCGACGGCACCATAGCTCTCAACGCCAGGGGGGCTGGGACCATTACAGCGGCGGCCAAAGAAGTTATTTCGGCCGGAACCGTCACACTGTCGAGCGTGACAACCACAACCAGTCCGTTCGGAACTGGCGCATTCGGCTCTACCACCGCCAATCTGGTAGTCGCCACCGGCAGCTTAACTGCCACCACGCTCGGGAATGTCTATGTAACCGACAATAACCGTGTCAACCTGGGTACTTCGCAGGCCGCCAGTTTCAACCTCATCGACACCGCTGCTGACAGCGGATCCACGAAAGCAATCACACTGACCGGCACCCTCAGCGGCAATAGCGTGGTGCTTAACGCAAACAACCCGGTGAGCGGTTCGATAGCGCTCCAGGGCCAAATCCAAACCCCACTGAGCACCGCGCCGTCCACAACCGTCACGGCCGTAACTTTGGAATCAGCCGGGGCGGGAGGCGTAAGCGAGTCGAACACCTCCGCGCTGGTCTCCGCCAGGACGATGACAGTAGTTGCAGGATCCGGTGGGGTGGCCATGGGCAGTGCCAACCTAGCCCCCGCGCTGTCGGTCAACAGCCCCGGTTCGGTGTCGGTTGAGGACGACTCACCACTGGTCACCCTGGGCGCTTCCACGGGCGGCACCATATTCTCGCTGACCAACACCTCGGCATCCGCAAGCACCCTCACCGTAGGCGGGGCGCTAAGCGCCCAGAACATCTCGCTGACGGCTCACGGCGGGCAAGCTGGGGCTGTTAACAACATCGTCCTCAAAGCGCCGGTGGACAATGTCGCAGGTGCCAGTGCCGTAGAATTCACCGCCACGGGCAACCTCACTGTTGCTGGCGGCAAGATCATTGGCAATGGGCTGCTGTCACTCGATGTTCTAGGCAGCGTCGGTACTTCTAGTACAGCCCCATTGTTGACGGCTGTCTCCAGCACCTCTAACCAGGGCAAGCACTCTCCTACGGGCTGGTTCCAATCCAACACAGGTTCATCGATGGACATGAACGCCACTAGTGGTGGTGCCCTGTCGATCATCAATACCGGTAACTTGACTGGCTTGGCAACGACCACCGGGATAAACAGCCCCATCAGCCTTAAGACCACGCTCACAACTGCCAGCATTGGAACCTCGAGCACAGCTTTCGACACAGCCGATCCGAACGGTGCCTCATTGACTCTGAGCACAACCGGCACCGGGCTCGTTAACGTAGCCAACACCGGCTCCGCTCTGACCTTGAATGCATCGAGCAGCGGTGGGGCTTTTACCCTGATCACTAACGGGCCACTGACCGTCAACGGCGTGACGACCCACGCTCCGACAACTTCGATTACCGGTGCCGGCGACATCAAGCTCGTCGCCGGCTCTGGAGCGATGGCCATAAACGGCAATGTAATCGGCAATGGCGGCAACATCATCATTCAAAATACCGACACGACCACGGGCTCGATAACCTTCAAGTCTGCCGTGCAGGTAACGACGAAGATCACCGGTGTCGCTCTTCCGACCAACCTATCGGATGTGGAGATCGGCATTGACACTGGAACTATTCCAGCAAATAACCCAGCCACTACCCCCAGCACGCTTCCCGGAGGCATTAAACTCAGCGCATCCAGCGGCGGAAAGATATTCACCAACAGTACCGACTCATCAAATCTTGTTGGTCCTGGCGGAACCGCAAGTGCATCGGTCCAGGCGGTCGGAGCCAACGTTCTGTTTGATGTGGCTGCCTCGGGCACTATAACCCTAAATGCCAACGTGCTTATCAAAGCCGACCCGGTCAGCCCGGGCGCAAGTCTGGCAGCTGCCCACGCCGCGTTGCTTCCCAGCACAACCAGTGGCGTGCAAGCACAGCCAGCGCTGCTCAACAACGCTGCGTCAGCACCAACGAGCGCTCTCGGTCCTGGCTACACGAGCTTACTGACAGGAACAGCTAATCTCTCGACGAGCAACGTCGCGAACCAGCAGCCGACCATTCGAGCCAACGACGTCTTTTCAGTGATTCAGAAGCAGGTCGACAGCTCCTCGGATCTCCCTGCGCTCAATCCCGAGAACTTCGTTCTCTTCGACGGGACGACCATCCGCTCGATGAGCTCTGACCGCCCGGTCGACACCACGCAGAAATCCGGCTCCGATCTCCAGCTAATCTCCTTCCACGCCCCGGCCGCTCCGCAGGTGACCGGCAAGGCGCCGACCGTAGTTAACAGCCTTGGATCTCATGGAATCGATGGCCAGATGGTCGACAACCGGGTCACGCTGCGCAAAGGCAGCGTGCTCATGGTCCCGCATCACGACACGGTCATTGAAACCCGGTTCGGAGAGGTCGTGGTAGGCGCGGGGTCCGTCGTGCTGGTCGTCGCCACCGCTAACGCCCTGTCCATTTACGACTTCCACGATGCACACACCGGAGCCGTCAGCGCCTCCGCCGGCAGCACGGAAATCAAGCTGGCCCCCGGCCGCCACCTCACGCTCGCCGCATCGACAGAATCCTTCGAGCGAATCAACCCGCTCACGTCCGTCTCGCACCGCTCGCTGACAGTCGCCGGCGGGTCGGGAGCCGTTCACGCTTACTTGTCCGAATTCTCCATCATGTCCGCGCTGACCGGACTGAAGACCTGGAATGTGCTGAAGCAATCGGCGGACCGCCACGACGCCCAACTGCTCAACACCGTGCTCAAGAACGCCGCGATCATGATGCAGGTGCACAGGACCGGCGGCGGCTACCGCCGCTACGCTCCCATGGTCGACAAGGTAGCCAGCAACAGCCTCTAACCTGGCGGCGCGAGATGGAACCGCACGGAAAAATGCGAGCAGCGGAAGGTAGCCGGCAATAGCCTTTAACCCTGGGGGTGCGGGCGCCCCGCCCGCATCTCGCGGGCTGCTCGTTGGCGCGGGCAAGATACGCGCCCCCAGGTGCCTGTGTCCTTAATCGTCCGAGTCCCCGGGTACACGCGCATACCCACAGGGGCGCCGGAGCGGTACACTAACTTAGTGTACAATGTTAATGTTATGCCTACCCAGGTGATTTTCACTTCTTGAGCCTCAAAGCAGATGAGGCAAGCGCCGCAGTACATTACAGACAAGCTATTGAACTGGGCCAACGAAGTCGAGGCCTTCGGCGTGGAGGCAGTACGAAAGCATAAGGGATACCATGATGAGCCGTTAAAGGGTCGGCGCCGGGGCGAACGCTCCATCAGACTTAGCAGGCAGTGGCGCGCGATCTACAGGGAGAAGCGAAACGGTTCAGTCTCCGTCCACGTGTTAGGGGTAACACCCCATGAGTATTAAGAACAGTCCGAGCCATAATGCCGATGACCAGCGCTACTGGCGTAAGCGAATGAGGGACCTCACGTTCGGGCAAGCCGTCCGCGCGTATCGGCTAGCCGAGGAGTGGTCGCTAACCTATGCAGCCGAGAGGATCGGAATCAGCAAGCAGCAGTTGAGTGATTACGAGAGCGGCCGTAAGCTCCCCAGCATCGAAAAGGCGTATCAGATTGCAAAGGCGCTAGGCATGATGCCACAGGGAGCCGTGCTTCAAGTCATCAACGAGCAGTTACGCAAAGCGGAAATACCGATCCGGGTTGAGGGGGCAAGCTGAACACCGGGTATCCGGCGGCCACAGGACCCCGCGCCCCAAGTGCTTTCGCATACCGAGAGGGGCGCTGGAGATGATCTCCGGGCGCCCCCATCGGTACGGCTCGTCGGGAAACTTACTGGCGCTGCGACATATCGCTCGGTCTCAGATCGCCCAGCGGGGTGTCGACATCGATCACGGAAAAGGTCTTGCCGTCGCGGCTTCTGATTGCCGCTTCCTTCCTGATCCCATCAGGGTATTGAGTATAAAAGCCTTTGCCTGTATCCACCGTCACGCTGCCGTCCGGGTTCTGCCTGGCAATCTCCCTGCCGCTGGCGTCGATCACATCGCCGTTCGGCTTGATCTTATTTGGGGGCGAGAACTCAATCAGGGCTGAGCTGCCAATCTCGACCCTGGTACCGTGCGGTCCGTTTTCCGTGTGCCCTTCGCTCACGGTCACCTTGATGCCGTTGGGGTACTCCACGGTAGTGTTCCGGGCGCCATCCTTATCTACGTCCCGCTTGCACTTGATGCCCGCGTCGCGCAGCTCCTGGCCATTGAGCTCCTTGCCGGTGCGGAAGCTGGTCGGGAAGCCTGTAAGGTCCACCGGCGGCAGGAACCCTTTGTCCACCAGGGCTTCGGTCTTTCTCTGGTTGTCCCGGGCCGACTGACCGGCCGTCTGGTGTTCCGGGGCCAATGCGCCCTGATCGCCAGGCTTTCCCTCTGGCGGGGAATCAACCGTTCTGGGAATCTCAAGATTCTCTCTGCCGCTCATAGTAAGCTCCTCCGTGAGCCGATGCCGATCCGCCGTTGCCGGGGATCTCGTGCGCTCACTGCCGTCTGCGTTCGCGCTACTGGGGGAACTCTACTGCGGGTTTGTATCCAAGTTGTTTATTTTGCAAAAGTCCCGCCGGTCGGGGGGGTACGAATCCTGGCGGCGGCGGGCGGCTGCGTTAGAACAAATTACCTTACCTGATGGATATACACAGGCGGGACTTATTCCCACTGATCGCTTATTCTTAGTAGCAGTCTATTCATGAGGAAGGATCAACAGCGGCTCCATCTGCGAGCCACTGCCGGCGCTTGACGCGGAGTATTTTTCCAGTCGATTGAACTTTCTCTGCTCCGCAGGCGTATTACTAAATGGACCCCGCGCATCGCATTAATCGAACGCATGACTTCTGAACTGACGGCAACTGAGTCCGGACTGGAAAGACTGCCCCCGCAGTCGGTCGATGCCGAGCAGGCTGTCCTCGGCGCGCTTCTCGTGGTTGCGGACGGGATGTCACGCGTGGTGGATGTGCTGGAGCCCGATTATTTTTACCGGAAGTCTCACCAGGTCATCTACGCGGCGATGGTGGACCTGTATGAGCACAACGAGCCGATAGACATCGTCACGGTCGCGCAGTACCTGAAAGACGGCGGCAGCCTGGAGCATGTCGGCGGGCGGCAGTACATTGCCGACCTTGCCATGTCCGTCGCCACGACGGCCAACCTCGAATACTACGCAAGGGTGGTTTACGAGAAGTCGCTGTTGAGAAATCTGATCAAGGCAGGAACAGAGATCGTAGCCAGTTGCTATGACGAGACGGACGCCGACTCCTGCATCGACAAGGCAGAGCACCTGATCTTCAACCTGGCCCAGAGGCGCAACCTCAATCAGCTCGTCCACATCAAGGAGATCGTCTCCGAGTCTTTCGCCCGCATCGAGCAACGCTATGAGAACCGGGACGCGCTTGCCGGTGTACCGTCAGGCTTTTACGACCTGGACGCGATGACCTCCGGCTTCCAGTCGTCGGACCTGATCGTCGTGGCGGCCAGACCGTCGATGGGCAAAACGGCCTTCTGCCTCAACATAGCTCAGCACATCGCCGTGGATCACAAGACTCCAGTCGCCATATTCAGTCTGGAAATGTCGAAAGAGCAGCTTGTTCAGCGCATGCTGTGCAGTCAGGCGGAGATCGATGCGAACAGACTGCGCACAGGGTTCCTGCAGAACAACGACTGGACCAGGCTCGCTCGCGCGATGGGCTATCTCGGTGAAGCGCCCATTTACATAGATGATTCGGCCGTCGTAAATGCCCTGGAAATTCGCGCCAAATGCCGGCGCCTGAAGGCCGAAATGAAATCGCTCGGCCTGGTAATCGTCGACTACATTCAGTTGATGCAGGGTCGCAAGCAGACGGACAACCGCGTCCAAGAAGTGTCGGAGATCTCACGCAGTCTGAAGACTCTCGCCAGAGAGCTGGAAGTCCCGGTAATCGCCCTCTCCCAGCTCTCCCGCGCCGTCGAAGCCCGGCAGAACAAGCGCCCGATGCTGTCGGACCTGAGAGAATCGGGATGCCTGGCAGGCGAGACTTTAGTCTACCTGCCAGATACCGGGAGCTACGAGCGCATCGATTCTCTGACCGGCAAGAGTGGATTCAGGGTCCTTGCCGTAAATCAAGATACATGGCAACTAGAGCCGCGAGTGGTGGAAAGGGCCTTCGCGACCGGCATCAAACCAGTCTTTTCCCTGAAAACCCGCCTTGGCCGAACTATTAGAGCTACAGCCAACCACAAGTTCCTGACTCTAGAAGGCTGGCGCCGCCTGGATGAACTCAGTCCGGGGTCGCGAATAGCCGCTCCACGCGCGCTGTCCAGCCCAGTAAATGCCACAATGAAGGACGATGAGCTAGCCTTGTTAGGCTACCTGATTGGAGACGGTTGCACGTTAGCGCGGCATGTCATTCAATACACGACCGCGGATAATGATTTAGCCGAGCATGTCTCTGACCTCGCAATATCAGTGTTTGGCGACGCCGTCACTAAATGGTTGGACAGCATGGGCGTGTTCAACCTCCGGTCTTTCGAGAAACGAATTACCAGGGACACGATTCCGATGGAAGCGTGGCGTCTCCCGGTCGAGCCCGCGAGGCAAGTCGTCGGCATGACGACGCGGCAGACGCAAGCAGCGCTGGGCATGTCGTATTGCGGGTCCCAAGTCTACAAGAACGGGCTCAGTCGCCACAGAGCGACCCGAGTCGCCCGGGCAGTTCTGTCTCATGAGCTTTCAATGCTGGCGGTAAGCGATGTCTACTGGGATGAAATAGTCTCGATCGAAAGTGACGGGGAAACTGAAGTCTACGACCTGACCGTTGAGGGCTTGCATAACTTCGTCGCCAACAACTTGATCGTGCACAACAGCATTGAGCAAGACGCAGACCTGGTAATGTTTATCTACCGGGACGAATACTACAATCCAGAGTCAGAGCATCGTGGCGAGGCGGAGATCATCATAGCCAAGCAGAGGAACGGCCCGACCGGAACAGTTGATCTGTTGTTCCAGCCCAGCATCACGCGATTTCTGAACAAAGCTCAGACCCCATACAGCGGAGGCTAAGGGACACAGCGTCTGGAGACGGGAGTTCCAGAGGCCGGAAACCGGCAAGGGCAAGAGGCTCTTAACCCCTTGCCCTCACCAACCACCCCCCACATGGGGCGCCCCCCCGGAGCGCACCATCCTTATCTGGAAAGCCCGCTTGCCCCCACAAGCAGTCAGCGCTGCTTCGCTGCAGCAAGCTTTCTAACTAGTTTTTCCCATGCCGGGCACCCTGCCCGAATCCCCCAAATGGGGGAAGGTTGGCCCCTGGATTTCAAGCAGCTCGAATACAGCGAATAATCTCCAGTAGAAGCTCTTTGGCCCTGAAGACAACCGCGGTCAACTGCTCGAGCATGGCCAGCCGCTCGGACACCACTGCAATGGTTACGGAGCGCCGCGGCACGGTCTCGGCGGTGAGAATTCCAATCTTCCTCCTCGCCCCGGGGCTGGTCGGTCCGGGAATCAACTTGTCCCTGGTCCACCAGCTCATCAGCCGCTGCCGGCGGGAGAGCCCGCCGGGCGACCCGGGCGGCACGGTATTGAGAAAGGTCCAGACGCTGTCCGGGTAGTCTATGTCCGGCCCGACCTCATAGCCGAAAAGCTTGGCAAGTATATTTGCCTGGCTCAACTTCGAATAATGATGGCCGCCGACCTCCTTCAGCGCGTACAGCGAGGCGGCCGTCGGCACCAGCCCGGCCAGAATCCCAACCGCGCCCGAGGAGATCGAGTATTTTGGCCGATTCCAGGTCGGGATGTCCAGCGCTTCCGCGACCGCCCAGAGGGCGCCGTTGGTGACGAAGCTGGCCGCGTTCGTCAGAGCCACGGTCCTGTCGCGGCTCTCCGAATACCGCCTGAGCAACACGTTGTTGATCGCCTGCTCCTGGTCGATCCGCGCCATCACCGTATCAATTTCCAGACTGGTCTGGGTAATCACGGACACCAGCCGCTGTTCCTGTTCCAACACCTCGAGCCGCAGGGCAAGCGCCTCCTTGCTCTCGGCATCAACGACCGCGCGGGCGCGCTCCTTCAGGCGCTTGAAATCGATCAGACCCGGAACCAGTTTGAGCTGCTCGGCGATCTGCAGGGCTTCAGGCGAAAGATTGAGCTGTGAGGTCGCGCTCGCCGGCTCCGGCGGGCTGGCGCCCTCTGCCAGGGCGACCTGCCTGAAGGCGGCGGTGTCCGCCGGCGGTCGCTCCGCCACAGCCGGTCTGCCGCAGGCCAGCGGCGCAAGCGCCATTGCGGCAAGAATTCGGCGTCGCAAGCCCATGCCCCGTTCCCCAGGTCAACGCACCGGCACCCAAATGATATCGTGGCTGTTGTGTCCGATCATCGAATGCTTATCGAATTCCATCTTGCCAAGATCCAGCGAGGCGATCGTGTCGGTGGATTCGCTGGACACAAGCAACCGCTTGCCATCAGGCATGAGGTCGATGCTGTAGGGGAAGTCCACGTCCATCGGCAGGCGAATCTCGGATAGCTTCTGCCTGGTTCTTGTGTCGTAGACGCCGATTGTGTTGTCCTTGGCATTGGCCACGTAGAGCCTGGTATCGTCCTTGCTCAAGCTCAGACCGGTCGGTCCGGTGCCTGTGGCGATCGTTCCTGTCACCTTGCGTTCGGGGATGTCGAGTACGGAGACCGTGTTGGATAGACGATTGGAGACATAAGCGGTCCGGTTGTCCGATGCGACCACCGCCGTCGTGGGCACCTGCCCCACCTTGACCGTTCCCACCACCTTCTGGTTCAGGGTCGATATGAAGGTAACCTGATCGCAGCCGGAATTGAGAACGATGAGGAAATTGCCGTTGGGCGTGACGGTGACACGGCCCGGACCGGCCGGCACCCTGGTGCGCAGAAGCAGCCGGTTGGAGGCGGTCTCGATGACGGCGACATCATCGCTGCCGCTTTCGGCAACATACATGAGCTTGCCGTTTGGCAGCGCCGCGATCCCTTTCGGGGCGCTGTGCGCCGGGAGGTCTATCTGTCCCAGGATCTGCCGGCGGACGGGATCCAGTATCAGCACGCGGTTCTTGGCCTGGTCCGTTATATACAAGCGGTTCGCGGCCCAGGCCATGCTGCAGGGCGTCCCCTCCGTGTGAAAGTCCGCCATCTTGGACAGCGTCTGGTCATCGAGCAGGGTGATGGTCCCGGTGGCCAGCGAGGTGAGAAACACACTGCCGGAATTAGCGGCGTGACCGGCTCCCGGAAGACCGACCGAGCGCCCGAACTCCGGAGAGGCTATGGTGGCGTCGCTGACCGTCTGGATCGCCACATCGCCGATCAACGGTTTGAACGACTGGGGCAGGAAAAATCCTTCGGGAACGATCAGATCCGAGGGGAATTTGCAGGACAGGATCTCCTTGCGCAGCTTCTCCGGCATCTCGGCGGGCAGGGACACGGTCCTGGCCCGGCCCCGCTTGATCACGTGGAGGAAGCACCAGCCGTTGCCGTAGACAAGCACGTCAGGCCGCTCCGCGTTGGGAAACATGGTCTGCAGCTGCGCCTTGCCGTGCTTCTTCGGTTGATTCTGGGGCATCAGGGCGAGAAAGAGCTCACCCCTTGCCGTCTCCACGGATCCGTCAAGCCGGATCTTCGTATCGGGGAACTCCGCCCTTATCACCTCCTGTAAGTCGGGCGGCAGCCTGGTGGCCAGGGCCGGCTGCGGCAAAAGATGAAACACGACGGCCAGAGCCAGACAGAATGCCGCGCGCAAGAGCAAGGGACGGTCACTCATTGCCGGCATCCTTCGCCCCGAAAAAGTCGGCAATCTTGCCCATGATCGAGCCACCATCTCTGGTGGCATCCCTGGTCTTCTCCCGGGCCCTGCCGCCTGACTCGTCGCCTGCGTTTTCCTCCACAGGCTCCGGCTCGGCGCTCTTGAGGCGCTCATGGCGCAGCTCGGCCAGTTGCTCGAGCAGCTTTCGCTCCTCGGCGGACAGGCGCGTGGGCGTCTCCACGATCAGGTGCACTATCTGATCGCCGCGCCGGGTCGGGTTGTTGAGCTGGGGAACCCCATGACCGCGCATGAGAACCGTGGTCCCGCTCTGAGTGCCGGCGGGGACCTTCACGACCCTGGGCCCGTCGACCGTCGGGACGGACAGCTCGCCGCCCAGGGCGGCCATGGAGAAGCTTACCGGCTGCCGAACATGAATCGTCGTGCCCTCGCGCACGAAGCCGGGATGTTCGGATACATGGACGACCACGTAGACATCGCCCGGCGGCCCGCCGCGCCGCCCCTGGTCGCCGGCGTTGGGTATGCGCAGGCGCGAGCCGCCGTCGATCCCGGCCGGCACCTTGAGCTCGATGTCGCGTGACTTGCGCACCTGTCCCCGGCCCTTGCAGTTGCTGCACGCCTTCTCCACACGTGTGCCCTCACCACCGCAGTTCGGGCAAGTAATCACCTGCGTGAACTGCCCGAGAAACGTCGATGTCGTCTGGCGGATCTGCCCCATCCCGGCACACGTGGAGCAGGTGACCGGGCCGGTGCCGGGGGCGGCGCCGTTGCCACTGCACACGGTGCAGTCTTCCAGGTGCCTGACCGAGATCTTCTTCTCGCACCCGAAGACGGCCTCGAGGAACTCCAGCTGGAGATCGTACTTCAGGTCGGCGCCCCGCTCCACGGGGCTGCGCCGGAAGCCGGACCGCGGGCCGCCGCCGAAGAACTGGCTGAATATCTCGCTCAGGTCCGAGAAGGCCCCGAAATCCATGCCCTCGAAGCCGCCGGCGCCGCCGGTCAGACCGTCGTGCCCGTAACGGTCGTAAAGCGACCGTTTCTGCTCGTCCGACAGCACCTCGTAGGCCGCCGCCAGCTCCTTGAAGGCGGACTCGTCGCCGCTCTCCTTATTGTCAGGGTGCAGATGCCTGGCTTTGGAGCGGAACGCGCGCTTGATCTGCTCGGAGCTAGCATTGCGCTCTACCCCCAGAACCTCGTAATAGTCGCGCTTGGTCATCTCCACCAACCAGGTTACCTTCAGCTTCCTTCAGAACCCCAGATCATCTCACCAGCCATGCGATCGCGACAAGACTATCAGTCGGCTTTCGATCTCGGGCCGGAAGAGGAGATCGGCCCCGAGTCTCTCAGCTCGATCGGTTCCCCCTCGCGAGGCGCCCGCGCCTTCCTCTCGCCGGCGGCGCCCGCCCTGGAGCCCTGGTGGATGGCCTTGCCCAGATCGAGCAGGGAAACATCAAGACCGGCCGTTAAGCCCTTAAGCTGCGCTGGGTCGCTGTCCACCAGGGGCAGGGCAGCTCTTACATTCTCCATCGCCCGGCGCACCCGATCCACATACGTGGGATCGACCCGGTCGCCGTAGTTTTGAATAATCCGCTCCGCCTCCGCCAGCAAGGACTCGGCCTGAATCTTGGTCGAGACTTTCTCCTTCAGCTCCTGATCCTGGTGAGCGAACTGCTCGGCCTCCTTCTGCATGCGCTCAACCTCGTCCGGATTGAGCCCGGCGCTGCGGTGGATGGTCACCGAGTGCTTGATGCCGGAGCCGGAATCACGAGCGCTGCAGTGCACGATGCCGTCGGCGTCGATGTCGAAGGTCACCTCGATCTTGGGCACGCCTCGCGGCGCCGGCGGGATGCCGGAGAGCTGGAACTTGGCCAGCGACTTGTTGTACCTGGCCATCTCCCGCTCGCCCTGGAGCACGTGCACCTCCACCGAGTTCTGCCCGTCCAGGGTCGTGGTGAAGACGGTGGTGCGGCTGGTGGGAATTGTCGTGTTCCTGTCGATGATTCGCGTGAACAGCTCGCCGGCCGTCTCGATCCCCAGCGAAAGCGGCGTCACATCGAGAAGAAGGACGTCCTGGACCTCGCCGGCCAGGATCGAGGCCTGAATGGCGGCCCCCAGCGCCACCGCCTCGTCCGGGTTGACGGCCTTCGTCGGCTCGCGGCCGAAAAAGCGCTTGATCGCGTCCTGCACTGCCGGAATGCGCGTCGAGCCGCCGACCAGGATGATGTGGTCAACCTGATCCGGGCTCAGGCGCGCGTCCTCGAGGGCGGCCTGCAGCGGCCCCATGGTCGCCTCCACCAGGTGGGCGGTCAGGTCGTTGAACTTCGCCCGCGTGAGCGAAATCTCCAGGTGCTTGGGTCCGCTGGCGTCCGCGGTGAGGAACGGCAGGTGCACCTCGCTGACCATGGCCGTGGACAGCTCGATTTTCGCCCTTTCGGCATTCTCCTTCAGGCGCTGGATGGCCATCAGATCGTTGGTGAGGTCTATGCCTTCCCGCTTGTGAAACTCGTCCTTCAGGTAATCGATGATGCACTGGTCGAAATCGTCGCCGCCCAGGCGATTGTTGCCGCTGGTCGCCTTCACCTCGAACACGCCCTCGGTTATCTCCAGTATGCTGACGTCGAACGTGCCGCCGCCGAGGTCGAACACCAGCACGACCGAGTGCTCCTCCTGCTTGTTCAGCCCGTAGGCGAGCGCGGAGGCCGTGGGCTCGTTGATGATCCTGAGCACCTCCAGCCCGGCTATCGCCCCGGCATCCCTGGTCGCCTGGCGCTGCGCGTCATTGAAGTAGGCGGGCGTGGTGATGACGGCCCTGGTCACCTTCTCCCCGAGGTAGGCCTCGGTGTCGGCTTTGATCTTCTGGAGGATCATGGCCGAGATCTGTTCCGGCGTGTAAGCGACGCCGTCGATGGTGACGCGATAGTTCGAGCCCATCTCCCGCTTGATGGACTGGATCGTGCGCGAGGGGTTGGTTACCGCCTGCCGCTTGGCCAGCTGCCCGACGAGCCGCTCGCCGGTGCGCGTGAACGCCACTACCGATGGTGTCGTCCTGGCGCCCTCGGCATTCTCGATAATGACCGGCTTGCCGCCCTCCATGACAGCCACGCAGGAGTAGGTGGTTCCCAGATCAATCCCGATCACCCGACCGTTGGTCATTTGCTATCAGTCACTCCGTCCGGAAGACTCCGCGCGTTGGCCACGCAACCGCTCCTCTACCTCCAACTCCACACCATCAGAACCCTCAAACTCGCTCAGGTCGTATACCTTCGGCTCCTTGGGGTTTCCTCCCTCGTCGGCGGCCCGCTCCTCCGCGCCCGGCTCGTGCGCCTCCCCGACAGCCTCCGGCGCCTCGGGCGCCGGCTGCGCCTCCCCGGCGTTGCTGGCCACATTGACCAGAGCCGGCCTGACTACCCTGTCATTAAGGGTATATCCCCGGCGGAGCTCATGAATAACGGAGCCGTCGGGAAACTCGGTGGTCGGCACCTCCTGGACCGGCTCGTGGTACTTGGGATCGAAGTGCTCCCCGACCACGCTCATCGCCTTGACCCCCATCTGCTCGAAGCAGCGCGTAAAGCGGTTGAAGACAAGCTTGAGGCTCTCCATTAGCTTGTCCGCCGGCGTGTCGGCGTTCAGGTTGGCCATGGCCCTGTCGATGTCGTCCAGCGCCGGCAAAAGCGCCTCCACCGTCCGCTGAACCCCGGCCGCCTGGAACTCCTCCCGCTCCTTGTCCACCCGCCGGCGATAATTCTCGAAATCGGCGGCCATGCGCCGGTAGAGCCCTTCCGCTTCCTGGGCGCGCTGCTCCGCCTCGGCCAGCTGTTGCTCCATGCGCTGGCAGTTCGGGCAGGGACCGGCAGCCGGCTCCGGGGCGGCACCGCTGCCGAACTCTGCCGGGGCGCTCTCGCCGCCCGCGTGCAGCGCTCGAAAGAATGCCTTGGCCTGGTCCATCCTGGACCCTTCAGCCTCCGCTGCCTGCTTCTGCGTGCCGTCCTGCCCGCCGTCCTTCGCGTTCTGTTGCTCGTTATCGTCCATCTACAGCCTCCCTCACTCATTCTATGTCACATTTCCGTCAATGCCCGCTTGACTTGATTTTTTATGAATAAACACGCTCCCCCGGGCGCCGGCGCGCCCGGCGGCATCACCGGGCCCCTGCTCGGGGAGATTCGCCTGCGCGCCCGGCAGGGCTTGCCCTTACCGGGCGACAACCGGGGACAGGCGGCAACGATTCTTATGCCCGACCCCGCTATTAGCTATACTACATGGTGTTCGCATCGGGGATCTCTTCATGTATTACAGTCAGTCGGCGCCTCTGGCCATCTATGCCGAGGGGGAGTTCGGCAAAGGGCACTCCAAGACTGCCGAGGGCGTGATTCGCTACGGCCGCAATCCGGTTGTCGCCGTCATCGACAGCACGGAGGCGGGCAAGACGGTCGAGCAAGCCGCCGGGGTACCCGGAAATATCCCAATTGTGGCCTCTGTGGCCGACGCCCTTCAATACAAGCCCAGCGCCCTGCTCATCGGCGTCGCCTGGACCGGCGGGCGCCTTCCCGAGCAGTGGCGCGCCGACATTAAGCTGGCCATCGAGAACGGCCTCGATATCATTAACGGACTGCACGATTTCCTCTCTGACGACCCGGAAATTGCCGGTCTTGCCGCCGCCCGCCAGCGGAGGCTGCTGGATGTGAGGCGCCCGCCAGAGGGGCTGCCGGTCGGCGCCGGCAAGGCCAGGGACGTACCGGCCCTCGTCTGCCTGACGGTGGGCAGCGATTGTTCGGTAGGAAAGATGACGGTCTCCCTGGAGCTGACCAGGGCAGCTATTGGTCGCGGGCTGCGGGCCAGGTTCATCGCCACCGGGCAGACCGGGATCATGATCGATGGCGCCGGCATCGCCATAGACCGGGTGATCGGCGATTTCATGGCCGGCGCCACCGAACGGATGGTCGTCGAGGCCGGTTACGACCATGACCTCATCTTCGTCGAGGGACAGGGCTCACTCATCCATCCGGGCTTTTCGGGCGTCACGCTGGCTATCCTGCACGGCTCCTGCCCGCAAGCGATGATCCTGTGCCACAAAGCCAACAAGACCACGATAGGCGATCTTCCCTTTCCGATCCCGCCGCTATCCGAGCTCGTCCCCATCTACGAACAGGCGGCCAGACCCGTGCGCCAGTCGCGGGTGGTCGGCGTCGCCATCAACACCTTCGGTCTGGACGAGCAGGCAGCGCGCCGGGCGATAGCGGATGCCGGGGAGGACACCGGGCTGCCGGCCGCGGATCCGGTCCGCTTCGGGGCCGGGAAGTTGTTGGATAGCGTACTGGCATTGCGGGGTAAAGCAAGTTGAGCTCTATTCAGTTGCACTGTGAGCCGCTCCATCTGAGAACCGCTCACCCCTTCGGCATCTCCTACGACACCTCCTCCGATACCCACAACGTGCTGGTGCGGCTGGAGTACGACGGCTACGAAGGGCTGGGAGAGGCGGCGCCGGCCGAGTACCACAACGAGACGCAGGCGACCGTGCTGGCCGTGCTCAAGCAGTGGCAGGACGACGGCATCATCGGCGACGACCCGTTCGCCGTCGCCGACGTGTCATGCCGCCTCGACAAATCGATAGCCGGAAACGCCTCGGCCAAGGCGGCGGTGGAGATGGCCATGCACGACCTGTGCGGCAAGCTGGTCGAGCAGCCGACCTATCGCCTGCTCGGGCTGGCGGGGCTGGCCCAGCCGATGACCGATTTCACCATCGGCATCGACAGCCTGGAGATGGTCGAGAAGAAGACCCGCGAGGCGGTGGAGGCGGGATACAAGATCCTGAAGGTAAAGCAGGGAACCGGCTACGACAGGGAGATCATCACCCACGTGCGCAAGATCGCGCCGGACATCCCGCTGCGCGTGGACGCCAACGGCGGCTGGACGCCCAAGCAGGCGGTCGCCATGTCCAGATTTCTGGCCGAGCACAACGTCCAGTTCATCGAGCAGCCGCTGCCGAAATACGCCCACGTAGACGATTTCCGCTTCGTGCGCGAGAACTCGCCGCTGCCCATTTACGCCGACGAGAGCGTCTGCCGCTCGGCGGACGTGGCGCGCCTTGCCGGCGCCATCGACGGCGTCGTCGTCAAGCTGGCGAAAACAGGCGGCCTGCTCGAGGCCCTCAAAGTAATCCACACCGCCAGGGCTCACTCGATGTCCATCATGTTCGGCTGCATGATCGAGTCGTCAATCGGGGTGACGGCGGCCGCTCACCTCTCGTTCCTGGTCGATCACCTGGACCTGGACGGCGCCCTGCTGCTCGCACACGACCCTTTTGCCGGCGCCGAATACCGCGATGGATTCCTGCACATCCCGAGCCGCCCCGGACTGGGCGTCATTCCCCGCACTTGAGCGCCTCCTTGGCGACGGCATCGAAGGACGGGATGCCTGGCCGCAAGAACCGTGCTTGTTCGCCCGGCGGATATTGACCGCCAGTTTATGCAGACTGTCGGAGATGTCCGGTCGTCGAAAGCCGGTAATCCATCCGGTCTGTGCAGCAAGCTGCTGTCTCGATTCGACAATGGCCTGTAGATCCCCGGAAAGGGCACCGTAAGCCTTGTCATGTCACCCTCGCCACAGCGCAGATGGAGCCCCTGTGTGAGTTGAACGTATCGGACCCGCAATCCGGCATGAGCAGCCTTTCAGAGCCGAGCCTGGCACGGGACCGAAAATGATCTGCCTCGCCTTTGTTATCCAGCCTGTCGCACAACCGGGCCACGCACCACAGGCAGTGCGTGATCTCCGCAGCCTTGTCCTGTCCGGCCGATTCCCGCAGCAGAAGCTCATGCCTGTATGCGCGCAGAGCATCCGTGAAGTGACTGCCTTTCCCATAAGCCATTGCCAGCCTGTGCAGCGTCGTGGCAAGACTCTGCCTCAGCTCCAGCCATTCGGCCTGCGCCCGATCAATTTGACATGAACTGTTCATTCTGAGCACGCTCAACCGCTGTAACGGATCCTTTGCCTTTTGACTTGACCTCCGCCGGGGCGAACCTGGTCAACTTCCCGAGTCCAGATGAGCATCCCGCCTGCCGGCGGGGGAGCAACAAACATCGGGACAATCGTTCAAAATAGTGATTGCCAGGGCGTCTCGAGCGCCCCTTCCGCCTGACAAGCCCCACCCCGGTCCAGTCGACCGTCCCATCGCTGAGGCGGCCGCCTGTAGACATTTGTCTCATGTAGACGATTGTCGATCCATCCCCCAGACGGGGGACCGCGGGCTGCTTTCTCCGGGCATCGCGCGCGCCGCCTGGTGAATCGATCGGCCGCCCGGTCGAGGATTGCCGGCGCACCGGCGAAACTGGAAAGCCGTCAGGCAGCCGGGACTGCGCCTCGGGAGATTCAGCGGGCGGCAGGGTCTGACAGGACTCATGCCCTCGGCGGACAGTCCGCAGGAAGACTCGGCGCACGCCTACAATCTGCCCATGCTGCCCAGGAAGGTTACGATGGAAGGGGCCAGGACCACAATCAAAAGGGCGGGCATGATGCACAGCCACATCGGCAGCGCCATGTAAATGGGCAACTTCATGGCCCGCTCCTCCGCCTGCAGGCGCTGCGTGGTTCGCAGCAGCTCGGCTTGAGCGCGAAGCACCCTGGAGATGCTGAGACCCATCCTGGCCGACTGGGCAAGCGCCGATCCCAGAGAGCGCAGCGGATCAACCCCTGTGCGATGGAAAAGCGCTTGATATGCCCGTTCTCTTTCTGTTCCCAGGAGCAAATCGCGGGCCAGCAAGCCGAACTCTTCGTTCAATGCGTCTCCGACGCCCGATTTTTCCGTGGCGATGCGCTGCACGGTGGCATCCAGCGCCAACCCCGCGTCGATGCACATGACCATCAGATCCAGTGCCTGCGGCAACGCCCGCCTTATCTGGGACTGCCTTCTCCTTACCTTCAAGAGCAAAAGAGCGTCGGGAATGAGATAGCCAGCCAGAGCCAGGCCAGGCGCAACTAGCGGGTTTACGAACAGCGCCGCCAGCAGCAGCGCCAGCGCAGCCCAGAGCTTGGCGATGCTGAAGCCGGCCAGGGCGCCGGATTCCCTGAGGTTCCCCCAAACAAGCAGCCTGCGCAGGCGAGCAAGGTAGCGATCCGGCAGCACGCCAAAAAGCGCCAGCGCCGGCCCGGACAGCCAGCGCGGCGCCTGAAAATCACCGCTGGTGGCCGCGGATGCCGGGGCAATCACGACGATCGCCGCTGCCGCCAATAGCTCCGGGTATCTGGCCAGTTCCGGCAAGTCCATTTCACACCTTGATAGTCGACAATCTGGTCATGATAACAATGCCCGCAAGCTGCAAGACAACGGCAAGCACAAAGAGCGTTTTTCCGGTCTCGGTCGTCACCAGCGGCGTCAGATAGCCGGGGCTCATGGACTCCAAGAGAAAAGCCAGGATAAAGGGCATGACGCCGACGATCAGCGCCGATAACCGGCTCTGAGCAGTGAGCGCTTTCACCTGCCGGGCCAGCTTGATTCGATCCCTGATCGTGCCGTTGGTCTTTTCGAGCAATTCGGCCAGACTGCCGCCGACCTCCGATTGAATTGCCACCGCTTTGGTAATCAGGTCCAGGTCGAAGCTTTCCAGGCGCTGGGCCGAGATGAGCAGGGAAGCCGGCAAGGTCTGTCCCAGGTTGAGTCTCTGAAGGACATCCCTGAACTCGGCCCCGCAAGGCACCGGCGCCTCCTCGGCGACCGCTCGCACGGCTTGCGGAATGCTGTGCCCGCTCTTGAGCACGGAGACCATCAAATCGATTGCCGAAGGCAGTTGCTGCAAGAAGCGCTCTCTCAGGCGCGCCCGATGATAGAGAAGCCAGAGCGTGGGGGCGCCCCCGGCTGCCGCGCCGATGACCGGACATGCCAGAGCAGGCGCGCCCAGCCCGAAGGCCGCGGCCGGCAGTCCGACCGACAGGATGAGCGTGACAAGCGCCAGATCGGCCAGCCGCCCCGACAGGCCGGTCTGGTAGAGAAGCCGCTCCCAGAACGAAAGAATGCGGGTCGGGACCGGCCACTTGATGTCAAGCCGGCGCTTCTCCGGGCTCGACACCAGAATGGCCGGCTCGCGCGCCAGCTCCTCGCGCCACAGCTGCCGCATCCGCCTGGCTACGAGTTCCGAGCGCGCCTTGTGGTGATAGAGGCGGGTGGCGACCATGCCACCACAGACGATGACGGATGCGACTGCCGCTACAAGCCCGCCGTTGATCAAAGTGGGCCTCCTTCATCGCTGGTGAACATGGCGGTATCGAGGCGCAGACCGGCGTCCGCGAACTTGCTCTCGTAATAAGGCCTCAGGTTGTGGGCGCGGTGCATGCCCAGCACCTTGCCGGAGCGATCCAGCCCCTCCTGCTCGAAAGAGAAAAGCTCCTGCATGGTGATCGTGTCGCCCTGCAGCCCGGTCAGCTCGCTCACGGAGACGATCCTGCGCGTGCCGTCGCTCAAGCGCTTTACCTGCACTATGAGGTCGAAAGCCGAGGCAATCTGCTCCCTGATGCTCCGCTGGGAAAGCTCGACGCCGGCCAGAAGCACCAGCGTCTCCAGGCGGCTCAAGGCATCGCGAGGGCTGTTGGCGTGCAGGGTGGTGAGCGATCCTTCGTGGCCCGTATTCATGGCCTGCAGCATATCCAGCGCTTCGGGCCCGCGCACCTCCCCTACCAGGATCCGGTCCGGGCGCATACGCAGGGCGTTCTTCACCAGGTCCCGCTGGGACACCATGCCCCGGCCCTCGACGTTGGCCGGTCTGGACTCCAGGCGCACCACGTGCCGCTGCTGCAGCCGCAGCTCGGATGTGTCCTCGATGGTGATTATCCGTTCCGCCCCCGAGATGCACGCGGACAGCACATTCAGCAAAGTGGTCTTGCCGGCCGACGTGCCGCCCGACACAAGGATGTTCAGCCGCGCCCGTACGGAGGTTTCCAGAAATTCGGCCATCTGCCGGCTCAGCGTGCCGCGCCCGACGAGGTCCTCCATGGTGAACGGATTGGGCCGGAAACGCCGTATGGAAAGGATCGGGCCGTCCAGGGACAGCGGTGGAATGATGGCGTTAACGCGGGAGCCGTCCGGAAGCCTGGCGTCGACAATCGGTGACGACTCGTCGATGCGCCGGCCGATCCGTGATACCACCCGGTTGATTATGTGCATGAGGTGGCGATCGTCCTTGAAATGGACCGACGTGGCTGTGAGCTTGCCATCGCGGTCCACCCAGACGCTGCCGGCCCCGTTGACCAGGATGTCATTGACGTCGGGGTCGGAAAGCAGCGGCTCCAGCGGTCCCAGTCCGAGCGTCTCGTGAAGAACATCGCGAGCCAGAGACTCCCTCTCGTCGGGCGACAGCGGCAGGCGCTCGTCGGCCAGCAAGTGCTGAACCGTGTTGCGGACCGCCGATTCAAGGGCTTCACTGCCCTCGATCTGCATGAGGGCGGTGATGTCCAGGTTCTCCACCAGCCGCGAGTGAATGCGGCTCTTCAACGCTTGATAGGTGCTGTCTGCGTGCTGCTCGGGCTTCTGCCCCGCCAGAGCCGACCAGAGAGACAGAGAGCTGCTGACGGCGCTCTGCGGCTTCTCTCCGCCCTTCTCCTCGACAGAAGGCCCTTGCCGGTCGTCCGGCAGGGGCTCCTGCTGAAGTAGCAACTGCCTCAGTTTGCTCATCTGCCGCTGGCCACCATGATGTTTGCCAGGGCGGAGACCGCCTTGCAATATGCCGCGCCCGGCTTGACGATCGTCGCCGGCTCCCCCGAAAGCAGGCACGACTGCAACAGATCGAAATCGTTGGCGAGCGCGACTATTTTCGAGCCGGCAAAACAGCGGGGCAGCTCCTTTTCGACGGCCCTCGTCTTGCGGCAGCAGCGGTTGGCGGCCAGGATCACCCTGCCCTCGTCATATTCCAGAGCCCGCAAAAGGTCAACCTGGCGCCTGGCCGCCTCCACGCCGCCCAGGGTCGGCTCGAAGACCAGGACGATGCTCTCGCAACGGTCTATCAGTCGCAGCAGGTGCTTGTCCAGGTGCCTGGGCAGATCAAGGACCCAGGTCGGCACCAGAGACCGCATGGACTCCAGCGCCTCGGCCAGCTCGCCCAGATTGCTGCCAAGGCATGTCTCCAGATCACCGGGCGGCGTCAGCAAAAGACAGTGCGGGCCGATCCTTTCCGCGCACGCTTCCAGGAGATGAAGGTCGATGTTGGGCCTGCGCGAGATGACATCAAGCAAACCGAATTGCGGCCTGCGCTGAAGCATGCCAGCGATCTGAGGCTGCTGCAGGTTGGCGTCAACCAGGGCCGCCGGCGCTCCCTGCCGCGCCAGCGCCACGGCCAGATTGAGGGCCAGGGTCGACGAGCCGCTGCCGCCTTTCGCTCCCAGCACACCGATCACGCGCCCGCCACCGGAGGCGGACTGCCTGCCCTGCGCTTCCTGCGGCGGCACCACCGCCGTCTCAGCCTGGCGCCTTCCCGGGATTCGCAATCTGCCTGCAAAAGAGACGGTCATGGCTTGAGCCCTATCAGACGGGGAGAAGGAGCCGGCGCCAGAGCCACGCCCAGGTAGCGGGGGGTGATACCGCCCGTGGAGCCGTCTACCTGCCGGGCGGAGAACTGCTGGGGGATTGAGACCGCCCCACCGCCGGCAAGCCCCGAAGCCGGAATACCGCTGGGCTCGTTGGTGGCAGCCGTGTTCGGCAGCGGAATCGAAGGGCCGAGACTGACCGTGAGCGACAACGGCACCCCGGCGGAGTTCACCTGCACAGCCTTCAAAGCCAGGTAGGCAAAGCCTATCACCTGGTTGGGGTTCTGGAAGGAAGGATCGGCTGCCAGAACCGGCACCACAAAATACGGCTGCTGTTGCGGGCTGGAAACCAGAGAGTTGAGCGCCCCGGCGACTTCGCCGGCGCGCGATGCGAACGTCGGATCGGCCGGATCAAAGGCGGCAAGCATGCTGTTGCGCTCGACGGCGGCCGGGGCGACCGGCTCAAGGTTCGTCTGAGCGCCGAAGTAGCCGAGAAGCTGCTCGAGTTGATCGATGGCCGCATTGCCCTGGGCGGATCCGTAATACGATGAGCTGCCGCCGCTTTCCGCCACGTTGACCAGGCAGCCCTTCATTGCTCCCTGCTGCCCGGGCGAAGCGGACGACACCAGTTGGACCGTAAAGCTCGTGCTGGTGCCGGGCGGCACGGGGTATGAGATTGCCGGAAACTCGAGGGCGCTTATGGCCAGGGGCAGGGCAGCAAACGCCGAATAATTGAACGGGCCGGCACCAGCCGTGCCCGGCGGCACCCCGGGCCCGACCCTTGCCGCAGGCTGGCCTATCACCTCGCACCACCTGGCCGGCGACATGCCTGGCGCTCCCGACCCTGACTGCCCCGAAAAAGCGTAGACAGCCGGAAGAAAGAAGGTCTTCAGGGCACTGGCCCCCGTCAACGAGGCGGTCACCCGCAAGACGGCCTCGGTGGAATCGTCCGGGTTTGGGCTCAAGCTCACGCTGTCCGACCCGAAGCTCACAGGCGCCCACCCTCCCTGCGCAGCGCCTGAAGGGCCGGCAATGGATCGATTGAGGGAAGACACCGCCGGCGAGGCGATCTCACCGGAGATGTTCGACTGCACAGTATTGAGGTCCGGGCTGCCGTCGTATACGGGGGCGTACGCAAATGCCATTCCATATAAGGCGGCTGCCCGCGCCGCGTGAAAAAGCTGTCCCGATGCCAGCAGATCTCGCCCAAGGTCTGCAGTGAAGGCCAGGGTGGCCATGATCAGCATGACCGCAAACGCCACCAGGGGCAGCACCATTCCCCTGGCGCTTCTGGTCGTACTTCTGTAAGGCAGCGCGGCCTGATCTCCGCTCATGGAATCAATTGCCCCTCAACGGAAAGGTGACAATCTCCTTGTTGCCCCCTTTGAACACCTCAAGCGACCAGACGGGCCTGGTTGGCAACGCCCCGGTTTCTTGCTCGGCCTGCTGAGGGGCGGGAGGTGGGGGTGGAGGCGGTGCCGGCAACAGCGCGGGGCTGCCGACCGCGGGCCCTTGATCTTCAACCTCCGGTGCCCAGGAGAAGATGCTCGAGTCCTTGATCGTTTCGGGGGTCAGCTCCTCCCTATCATCTCGGTTACGCAGCACCAGCTTCAGTTTTCCTGACTCTACGGCATGAGAGATCAGCTCCGCCTCCCCTTTGGAGACAGCCAGGGTAATCACGGAGGCGTCACCGGCATTGCTGCGGGTCGATGTCTCGGCGCGCCTGGACATCGTGAGCAACACGCGGGCTCGCTGGCAGATCAAACGTGTGTACTTTTTGGCCTTGTAAGACGCGGTGAACATGACATCGACCAGATCCCCGGGCTCGAGAGCGTGCTCCACCATCGACTCCTCCGGCAGCCGCAGGGTGACGGCTCTCTCGTTGGCGGCAAGCAGGGAGGAGACCCCCTCTCGCGCCGGCAGCACCTGTGTCGTCAGGATCGGCTCCGCCTTGCTCAAGTACTGGCGCGCGCAACGCCCTGCCAGGAGGTGGGTGGACGACACCATCTGCGGTGTCCAGTAGGGCCGCGGCAGATCCATATAGCGCAAATTGGCATAGCCAAGACGGGCGCCGGCCGGAATATCCACTGCAGCGGCCACGACCTTCACCCTCGGCACGTCCTGCTTGCCCTGCATGGCTACGCGGGCCACCCCTACGCCGACAAGGGCCACCAGCACGAGAACGAGCAGGACGGGCGAGGAGCTTTTCTTGCGGGGCTGCCCCGGCAGAAACGCCCTGTCTTGCCCGGCCGGCGGGGATACTTCCGGATGTGTGGATACAGGCACGTTCTATTGCTCCTGATAAACCAGGGGGAAGGCAGCCGATTGTTGAGTGATGTTCAAATCAGAGAAAAACCCCATGACGGGGCCGCTGATTCCCGAACTGCTTCCCAGCAACTGAAACGGATAGGTAATCTGCACCGCGACTGCCCCGGCCGGCAAAGGCGGCGATGCCGTGCCCTGGTCATAGGGCAGGATGAGCACCTGCGAGCCTGCCGGTAGATTTCCCTGCTTGCCGCCGGTAAGCAGCGAGGCTGAGGCGAACAGGTTGTAGATAACCGAAGCCTGGTTGGCGGTCTGCCCGGTCGGTGAAAATCCGCGGATGAGATCCCGCACTGAGGGATCCTGCAGGTTCGGCGTGCTGGCGGCGAGCATGGCCCCCTGCTGGCTGGCGAAGTTGACCACGCTCATTATGAAGAAGTACCGCCCGAAATACACCAGGCCGACGAGCATGAACAGCAGAAACGGCAAGGCAAGAGCAGCCTCGACCATCGTCTGTCCGTCACTTTTTCTCGACGCAAATACCATAAGTGCTCCTGCCGCGCAGACACAAGGAAACCCTTGTGTCCGCGCAATCGGCTGGCGGTGTAATTTCGCCCTGTTACTGCGGCTGCCAGGGTGTGGAGCTCTTGTTAACGACAGGTGTCGGATTGTTGGCGAACGCCTGATCGTCTTGATCGTTGATTGAAGTAATAACAGCTCGCATGATATCGGCAGAGCTCATGCCGAGCCCCTGCATCGCCAGCATGGCAACCGCTGCTACGCAACCGATGCCGATTGCATACTCCACCATGCTCTGTCCACGTGCGCTGCGCTTCATCTCTTTACTCCTTTGCGTTTAGTTTGGATTGTCAGCTACTAAATGTGCCCCATGTGCCCCAGCGTGCCGAGCGCCACCATGCATAGTGCCGCTACACAGCCCAAACCAAGTACGTACTCAACCAGGCTCTGGCCACGTCTACAGCGCTTCATCTCGCCAACTCCTTTCTAGTCTCTGGAAAACCGCCGGAGCAATCCTTTGGATAAGAACAACGAGAAGATAGGTTTGCTACGAGCGGGCAACATGTTGAGTGGTTATTGCGAATAATTCTCAGTAGCAAACGTGGCTCAGAATACTATTCGGGACGCGATGGTGTCAATTAGCTCTCGCTCATCAATGCGCGAAACTTCACGCCCTGAAAGCCGGTCGAAATGCCTGGCGTGAGCTTTGCCTGCAGGCAGCCACACCGCAAATGTCGACGGCGGTCAGCGCGTTTTGCCGGGCGCCCCCGGGGCGCGGACGTCACGCCCCGGGGGCGCCCATTCCCGCTGGCTTGACAATCCGCCTCGGCCAATCTATCATCCCTGCAAATTTGCAGAGCCGTTCTCAATAAGGCTGCAGGCAATTGCAACAAGGTCATGGCTGACCCAAACTCAATTGACAACCGTTCATCCAGCTCTGCCGCCGGCCGTCACGGACAGGTCCAGGAGGAGATCGCCTCCCTGGTCCGCGGTTTCCCCAGGGGGACGCACCTGACCGCCCCCGAGGTGCACAGGCTGGCGCGCGAGGCCGGGCTGGCGGTGAGCCTGTCCACCGTCTACCGGGTCTTGAAGACGCTGCAGGAGTCCGGCAACGTGACAACCCTGGTAGGCGACCGGGGCAGGCGTTATGAGGCGCACGTCGACGGAGACGATCACGATCATCTGATCTGCGTTAAGTGCGGGCTGACGATCGAGTTCGTCGACGACCTCACCCGGGGCTTCGGCAAGTCGGTAGCCCAGCGCAAAGGCTTCGAGCACAA
This sequence comes from Pseudomonadota bacterium, assembly GCA_021325555.1. GTDB lineage: Bacteria > Cyanobacteriota > Vampirovibrionia > Obscuribacterales > Obscuribacteraceae > JAJPGY01. The sequence goes on from JAJPGY010000043.1 coordinate 117,347, forward strand.
GTCCAGCCGCTTCGACATCCTCGGTCTCTGCGCCGATTGCCAGGCGCAGGACGAAGCGAGGCGGATCGAGCAGGCCGTTGCCTCATTGCAACAGGCGATCGCGTCGGCGCGAGAATCCGCCTCCCTCTGTCAATCAGCCGTCAGCCTTCACGAGACTCGCCGAACGGCTCGAGCCCAGGAAGCGACGGCCGTGGCCAGAGAGAAGCTGCAATCGGCCGTAGAGGCGCTGGACGCCGCCATTGCCAACCACAAGGTCACGACGGCTTAGTAGCGGCCGGCTCGGGTGCCTGCTCCTGGGCAATCAGCCGGCGCCGTGAGGCGGCGAGATCATTTTCCGACTCGACAATTATCCGCTCCAGGTATTCCAGCGGCACACTCCGCCGGGCGTTTATCTGGGCGCGTTTCTTGAGCATCTTCGGCAGCAGCCGCAGCGCCTGCCACGTGCCGTCCAGCCAGGGCACCAGCTGCCCTCCGCGGACAATCACCACCGCCAGATAATACGCCTGCCAGTAGAGGATCTGCGGCAGAAACTTGATTAGCAGCGGCCCGGGAATGTTCTTGGCGATCGTGTTCCAGTTGTTTTGAGCGGAGAGCCGAACGACGAGCGGATGGTAGCCACTGCCGGTGGTGCCACACCCGAGATGATAGATCACCGCCGACGGCACGTAGAGGCACCGGTAACCCGCGCTTTGCGCCCGCAGACCCAGATCGACGTCCTCCAGGTAGGCGAAATAGTCCTCGTCGAAAAGCCCGATGTCGTCGAGCATCGAGCGCCGGTAGAGCGCCGCCCCGCCGCACGCCCCGAGAATATATCGCGGCGTGTCGAACTGTCCCCGGTCGATCTCGCGATGACCGATCCGACCGGGCAGTCCCCCGCGGCGGTAGCCGTCGCCGGCCCCATCGAGCAGGGCATGGTCGTCGTACGCCAGCATCTTGCAACCGCAGCTGCCTATCTCGGGATGCTCCGCCATGGCGCAAACCATCTCGGACAGCCAGTTCTCATCGGCGACCGTGTCGTTGTTCACAAGAGCGATGAACTCGCCCTCGGACTCCCTGATGCCTCGATTGACCGCGACGCTGAAGCCGGTGTTCGTCTCGAAGCGGGCCAGCTTCACCCAGGGGTAGCTTTCGGTGAGGAGCTCCACCGAGCCGTCTTTCGATCCGTTGTCGACGACGACTACCTCCACACTGGCGTAAGTCTGCCGGGAGAGCGAATCCAGGCACCCGGCAAGGAACTTCCTGCCGTTCCAATTCGGAATCACAACACTGACCAGACCCGCGCGCGTCATCGTGCCCTACATTTTATCGAGATATAATGAGCATCCCGGCTACCATTGGAGAAAGATAACATGGCGGCGAGGAAAATCCTTTGCGTCACGCTGGAGCCGATCTCGCAGCAGATGGCCGGCCCGGCCATTCGGGCCTTCGAGCTGGCAAGGCAGCTTTCCTCGGACTTCGGCGTAACGCTCTTCTCGCCGCGCCCGTCCGATCTCCCGCGCGATCCCTCGTGGCCAGCGAATCTCCAGCTGGCGACGGGGCTTTCCAGGTCGCGGCTTTATGCTATAGCCGATGAATGCGAGATCATCTACCTGCAGGCCAATGTTCTGAAACCCTATCCCGGCCTCGCTCGACGTGGGAAGCATCTGGTCCTGGATCTGTACGACCCGTACCTTTTGTCGCTTCTCGCCCAGTACGCCGACGATCCGCTCTCGTCGTCAGCCAGCTACCGGCTCATGCACCAGGTGCTCGAGCAGCACATGATTGCCGCCGATTTTTCCATCTGCGCCTCCGAGCGCCAGCGGGATTACTGGCTCGGGCGCTACTGCGCGATCGGGCGTTTGACGCCCGAGATGTACAGGTTCGATCCATCCTTTCGCAAGCTCATCGACGTCGTTCCCTTCGGGCTTCCCAGCGAGGCGCCCCGCCGCACCGGCCCCGGGCTGAAAGGCAACGTCCCGGGCATTGCCGGAGGCGACCAGGTTCTGCTCTGGGGCGGGGGCATCTGGCAGTGGTTCGACCCCGTCACGGTCATCGAGGCGGTTGCCCGCCTGGCCCGGACCCGCCCGAATATCAAGCTCTTCTTCATGGGCTGGAGATCGCCCAACCCGCAGGTTCCTCTCATGGAGATGTCCGTGCGCGCCAGGCAGCATGCCCGGCAGCTTGGCGTGCTGGATTCCCGGGTGATCTTCCATGATTCCTGGGTTCCGTACGAGCAGCGCGTCAACTACCTGCTCGACGCCGACATCGCCGTCTCCGCCCACTTCGATCTGCCCGAGACGCGGTTTGCCTTTCGCACGCGCATTCTCGATTACCTGTGGGCCGGACTGCCGGTGCTCACCACCGGCGGTGACCAGCTGGCGGAAACCATCGAGGCGCGCCAGGCCGGGTTCGCCCTGCCCTACCAGGACATCGACGCCTGGGTCGGAGCAATCTCCCGGCTTCTCGACGATCGGGCGCTCAATCAGAAGTTGCGTGAAGGCTCGAGGAAACTGGCCGGGGATTTCGTGTGGTCCAGAGCCGCGGAGCCGCTCCGGCGCTTCTGCGAAAATCCGCATCACCTGCCGCCGTTTGCCCGAGTGAAGATGCCGTCCCTGGTCGAGCGCGCCCAGGCCGTCTATGCCCGCGGCGGCCGCGACATGCTGGTCAAAAGGTCGAAAGAGGTTCTCGACGATCTGCTGCGCAAATAGAGCCTGCTAGGCCTTGCTTTTCGCCTCGAGCACCTTCTTAAGCTCGTCTCTGGCCGCGCGGTTCTGCGGGTTCAGATAGATCGCCTGTTTCAGTTGATCGATGGCGTTGTTGAATTGCTGCAACTGGAAGAACAACCTGCCCAGGTGATAGTGAACGGCGTCATCGTAGGGATTCAGCTCCAGCGCCTTTCCCAGCTCCTTGAGCGCCTCGTTGTATCGCTTGTCCTCCAGGTACATGACGCCGAGATTGTCGCGGGCCTCGTAGAACTGCGGGTCAATCTCCAGCGCTAACTTGAACTGGCTCATCGCCTTCGTCCTGTCGTTGCGGGCCAGGCTGATCAAGCCGAGTTTGCTGTAGACGGCGGCGTTCTTCGGGTCGAGCTCGAGGCACTTGTTGTAGTAGTCGGCGGCCTTGTCGTAGTCACCTTTCTCCTGGGAGATGACGCCGATTTGATAAATGGCATTGGCAAATTTGGGATCCAGCTCGAGGACCTTCTCGTACTCGCGAATCGCCTCACCCGCCCTCTTCTCCTGGGCGTAAACGTAAGCCAGGTTATAGTGCGCCTCCAGGAAGCCGGGTTTTAGCTTGACAGCCTGCAGGTACTCCGCCTCCGCCCTGTCGAACTGGCGAAGCTGCTGGTATGTGTAGGCCAGGTTGTTGCGCGCCTCCGCGTAATTGGGGTCGAGCTCGACCGCCCGCGCGTATTTGGGCGCCGCCCTGTCCCACAGATTCTGCTTTTGATAGCAGAAGCCGATCCAGTTGTAGACCTCGACGTTGTTCGGATCCAGCGCCAGCGCCTTTTCAAATTCGCCGGTCGCCTGCTCGTACTTGCCCTGATTGAAAAGCTCGGTGGCCTTGTTCATGTGCTCCTCGAAGCGGCCGCCCGCCTGCGCCGCCGGGGCTGCGCTGGCGCCCGCGGAAGCCCCGGCCGGCTTCGCCGGCGCATTGTCGGCCGCCGCCACCGGTTGCAGCGCGCAGAGCGCCGCTACGGCGAAAGCCCGTGCGCTCAAGCACGCCCGGCCGCGACCGTTGAGCAGATTCCAGAATGGTTTGTCAGTAGGCATCCGCCGCTCCACACCGTGCCTATGGAGAACATAATAATAAAACATGCGCATGCGCACGGCGCAGGCGGCAGCACCACGCCCCCGGGACCGCGAGCATCTCGCCCGCACCACGAGCCGTCGTGGAGAAGCAGAGCCCGGCGGCGCGGGCGTTCCGCCCGCACCAAGCGCGGAGCATGTCGCCACCGCGACAAGCGCATGCTTCGACCGCCACGCCGGCCGGGTGGCTAACCACCGACGCCCGCGGCGGAAAGGCAAAAGCGGACCGCCCGCACGTCCACCGAGTTGCCGGCCAGCCGCCAGCGCGTCTGCCGGCCGATGTCAGGCGGGAAGCGAAACTCCTCCGAGAACCCCAGCAGGCGGAGGATCTCCTCCGGCGATACCCTCCTCACCCGCCTGTCGGGCATGACCAGCAGCGAGCCGCTCGCTTTCATGCAGCGCCAGTAGCCGCTCGTGAAGCAGGTGAGATAGGCTTCCGCCCGGCGCGGATCGACCACGTCAAACCCGGCCTGGTAGCGCTCCAGCACCGGCGGCTCGACGATGAGAGCCGGATCCGGCTTATCCTCCAGAAAGTCTGCCAGCGGCAGTCTTAAGCAGGCGGCCGGGAAATCGGCAGCCGGCTCCCGCTCCCTCTGCGCCACCACGAAGAGGCGGGGTCGCCGCATCGGCACCCCGAAGAGCGTCGGGCAGAGCCGGTATTGCCGCACGTTGTAGGAGCAGGCGGACAGCATCTCCATCAGCATCGAGTGAACCCGGCTGCCGGCAAAACCCTCCACGTTCTCCACAAACATCGTGGCGGGCCGGCGCTCCCCAGCCAGCCGGATCAGGTTGATGAACGAGGCGGCGCGCGGATCGCGGTCGTCCATCCGCCTGCCGCGCACGCTGAAAGGAGTGCACGGCGGGCTCATCCACCAGATGGCGGCTGCCGGAACCTCGCCGGCGGAGATGGTGTCCAGATTGCGAGAGATCGGCAGCCGTCCGTAGTTGTGCTCGTAGGCCCGGTTGGCCGCCTGCCCCTGATCGAAGGCCGCCACCACCTCTACGCCGGCATGGCCAGCCGCCTGGGCAAAGGCGCCTATCCCGGAGAAGAACTCCACCGCCCGCGGGCGAGCGCCGGGCTCCTGGACGTTCAAAGCGCTCGAATCGATGTGCACGGCCGCAGATCCACCATACAAGAATATACCTCGCGGGCCGGCGGCGCCTGATCCGGTAGACGAAACCCGCCCTGAAGCAGGGCGGGCTCGTCTGCGGTGCGCGGAGGGGTGGGAAAACTTTACCTCCATAGACGCGGCCGACCGGCGATTGCTCCCGATCTTGAATTAAATTGCTGGCCCTCTCCCCAGCTTGAATGCGCTATGTCACACTATTAAGCTAAATTGTCACCTTGGTTTATCGCCCGGGCGGCAACCACTAGCATGGGAGATGGGGAACCCGAGGCGGCGCATGAAGGTGGTCATCTTTGAGGAGCCTGAGCCGGCGAGCGCCAACGCCCGCCAGCGGCGGCTCACGATCTCCGCCGTACCGCAGCATCTCCTCGAGACCCCCTGGCTGGAGTTTCAACAGTCGACCGCCCTTGCCCTGTGCGACAGCCTGGCCGACGAGCTGACCCGGCTTTGCCGGCGGCCGACGGCCGGGCGAGTCCACGACACGCGCGTCGCGCTGCGCCGCTTCTTCTCAGTCTGGGGCGTGCTCAAGGAGGAGGGCTGGCAGACAAAGAAATTCAAGCGCCAGGTGGCAGCCAAGCTGCGCGAGCTTCTGAAGGCGCTGGGCAAGCTCAGGGACTGGGACGTTAACCTGGAGATGGGCGCCGACTTCGGCTTGCCGGAGCGGACCCTCGAAAAATGGGCGGCCAAGCGGAAGCCGGTCAAGAAAGCCGTCAAGCGGATTATTGCCGGCCTGGACCCGCAGGACATTCTGTGCCGGCTGCGCGCTTACCTTGTCAGATATCCGGACGAGCTGGAGAAGCGCTCGGACAATCTGGAAAGCATGCGCGCGAGCACCTACGAGCGATTAGATCGCATCGTAGAAGAGCAGGAGAAGGAGGTGAGGGAGCTGGAAGCAAAAGCCGACGGCCCCGAGGGGCTTCACCGGCTGCGGCTGGGGATCAAGCGCTGGCGTTACCTGATGACCGAGTTTTTCGGGCTGACCAACCTGGAGCTGGTGCGGGCGCAGCAGCTTCTCGGCAGGCTCAACGACTACGAGCGCCTGGAGACGCTGCTGAAAAACGCGGACGCACCCGAGCTGAAGGAACGGCTAAAATTAGAGCGGGAGCGGCTGCTGAAGGAGTTCGAGCAGGTGCGCCGGCAGCTGCCCTACGGTCTGCGCCCCGTGATTGTAAGCGTCTCGCCCGGCGAGGCCCCCGATGCCTCCGAGCCTGCTTTACTTAAGTAATTTTGAACCTGCCCGCTGCAGTCGGCGTTACAACTTAGAATTGAAATGCGCCGGCCGGAATCATTCCCCGCAGACGTGCCGGAAAAAGGTGGAGATGATCATCAGGAAGAAGGTAACCATATTGGGCTCGGGCTCGGCTGGTCTGACGGCGGCGATTTACGCGGCCCGCGCCGACCTGGAGCCGCTGGTCATCCAAGGGCTGCAGGCCGGCGGGCAGCTCACAATCACGACGGATGTCGAGAACTTCCCTGGATTCCCCAACGGAATTCAAGGCCCGGAGCTGATGGAGGAGATGCACAAGCAGGCCGAGCGCTTCGGGACGCAGTTCATCTACGACAATGCCGAAAGCGTTGATCTGTCGCGGCGCCCGTTTGTGGTGAAGACCAGCTCCGACGAGGTCCACACGGACACGTTGCTCATCTGCACCGGCGCCTCGGCCAAGCTGCTCGGGCTGGAGGCGGAAAATAAGCTCATGGGCCACGGTGTGTCCGCCTGCGCCACCTGCGACGGCTTTTTCTTCAAGGACAAGACGGTCTTTGTCGTCGGCGGCGGCGACACGGCCATGGAAGAGGCCATGTTCCTTACCCGCTTTGCAACATCGGTGACCCTCATCCACCGCCGCGATCAGTTCCGCGCCTCCAAGATCATGGTCGACCGCGCCAGGGACAATGCCAAGATCCAGTGGCTGCTCAACTGCGTGATCGATGAGATCAATGATGTCGAGAAAGGCTATGTCACCGGCATCAAGGTCCGCAACATCAAAACCGGCGAAGTTAAGGAGATGCCGGCCGATGGGGTCTTCATCGCCATCGGGCACCAGCCCAACACCGATCTTTTCAAGGGCCAGCTGGACATGGACGAGAACGACTACCTGGTGACCGACGGCGTAAAAACGAAGATCGAGGGCGTCTTCGCCGCCGGCGACGTGATGGACCCGCACTACCGCCAGGCAGTGACCGCCGCCGGCGCCGGTTGCAAGGCAGCGCTGGAAGCCCAGTGGTTTCTCGAGCAGCAGGAAGCAGCCGAAAAAAAAACCGCTCAGGCAGGGACGGCAGCCGGCGCGACAAAAGAGTAGGGCGCCGGCATGAACGACTGGGCGCTCCACCTGGGCCGGCTGGCGGAAAATCATCCTTGCTCCGGTCACCCTCTTTTCCATACGCTCGCCCGCCTCACCCCGAACGCCGGACAGATAGCCGCCCTGCTGCGCAACTACGACGCGCACGCCAGCGTCCTGCGGCGCCTGCTTTTGAAAGCGGCGGCAATCATGCCCGAGGAGGCGTGCACCTATGTCCTGGAGAACGTACGGAACGAGTACGGCAACGGCAACCCCGGAGACCGCCACCAGCTGCAGCTGCTAGATCTGGCGCGCCAGGCCGGCGTCACGGACGGGCAGTTGAAGAGGGTGGTCATTCAAGCCGGCACACGCTCATACATCAAACAGGTCGTGCCTTTCTATTGCCCGCCTGCCGGGTGCGGCTCCGGGCGCCGCTTCCGTCCGGCGGTGGCCGCCGGGGCGATAACGGCCACGGAGATTCTGGCGATCAGGGAGTTCGTAGCCATGCAGAGTGCTTTTGCGCGGGTCGGCCTGGCGCACCACGTATGGTTCGATCACGTGAGCACCGAGCAGGCGCACTCCGGCGATTCCCTGGCGCTCGCGCTTCACTTCGTCGAACGATACGACGCGGGCGACGCCGTGCTTTACGGGTTGACCGGCGTGCTTGACGCCAATTTCAGCCTCTATGACGGCCTGCTGGCCGCCCTGGCAGGGGCGGCCGAGCCGGAGCCTGTGGAGCCTGTCCCGGCGTTGCCGGGCGTATAAGGGCAGGCTTGCCGGCCGGATCCCTGCATGCCCTTCCGCCTGGTGGTGGACGTCACCGACAAAACGGGCACCTTCGTTTCGGCGAACTCCTCTTTCCGTTGACCAGGGTGCCGACGCGAATGGGGATCAGCTCACCCTTGAACTTCTTGCTCAGCATCGACATCCCCAAAATTACTCGTGTTACCATACACTCCACTCAAACGTCGTCTTTGGGCATCGTTCGGCTGCCCGATGCAGAAAATAAGTCACAGTTTGTCCCGGACCAGGCGATGCTCTATGCTTTTGTCCGGACTGCGTGAAGGCCCGCAACGGCATGGGCGGCGCGGCGATGGGCGATAACGGCGGCGAGGAGGGAAGGCGATCGTGTCCGGCACCAAACAAGAAAGCAAAACTGGCTGGCAATCCCGCAAGGCGAACCGGCTGCTCGAGGAGACCAGCCCGTACCTTTTGCAGCACGCCTACAATCCGGTCGACTGGTACCCCTGGTGCCAGGAGGCGCTGGACGCGGCACGCAAGGAGGACAAACCGATCCTGCTGTCGATCGGTTATTCGGCCTGCCACTGGTGCCATGTCATGGAGCACGAGTCCTTCGAGAACGAAGAGATTGCCAGACTGATGAACGAGTATTTCGTGCCCATCAAGGTGGACCGCGAGGAGCGCCCCGACCTCGACGAGATCTATATGAAGGCGGTTCAGCTCATGACCGGACACGGCGGCTGGCCGATGACCGTTTTTCTGACGCCGGACCTGCGGCCGTTTTTCGGCGGCACCTATTATCCGCCGGAAGACCGCCATGGAATGCCGGGATTCAAGCGGCTTCTGGGCGTCATAGCGGAAGCGTGGCGGGATCAGCGCGCCCGGCTTCTGGAAAGCTCGGACGAGCTCGTCAAGCACATGGTTTCGATGAGCGAGGTGGAGCGCAGCGATGCCCGGCTCAAATACTCTCTGATCGAAAAGGGAATAGACCGGATCCTGCAGGTTTTCGACCGCCAGTGGGGCGGCCTTGGCGGCGCGCCCAAGTTTCCGCAGACCTTCGCCCTGTCGCTGGCCATGCGCGTCGCTTCCCCGGCGTCACCGGCCAAGGAGACGCACAGGACCGAGTGCCTGGGCTTCATAACCACCACGCTGGACCGCATGGCTTACGGCGGCATGCAGGACCAGCTCGGCGGCGGCTTCGCGCGGTACTCGGTGGACCGTTACTGGCGCGTGCCGCACTTCGAAAAGATGCTCTACGACAACGCGACGCTGGCGAAGACCTATCTGGATGGTTATCTCCTGGTGGGACGCCGGTACTGGCTTGATGTCGCTCGGAGCACGCTGGATTTTGTCCTGCGCGAGCTGGGCACCGAAGGCGGTGCCTTCTACTCCAGCCTGGACGCCGACTCCGAAGGGGAAGAGGGGAAGTTTTACGTCTGGCGCCCGGACGAGATCCTCTCTGTCCTCGGCAAAGAGGACGGCGCTTTCTTCAATGACGTGTACGGCGTCAGCGAGCAGGGCAACTTCGAGCACGGCACGACCGTGCTGCACCTGTCCGCCTCCCCCGAGCTGCTCGCGGAAAAGCACGGGATCAAAATAGAGGATCTCTGGTCGAAACTCGCTCCATTGAAAGAGAAGCTGCTTGCGCACCGGGAGAAGCGCGTGCGCCCCGGAAGGGACGAGAAGGTGCTCACCAGCTGGAACGCGCTCATGATACCACCCTTCGTCATTGGTTACGGCCTGCTCGGACACGAGCGCTATCTCGAGGCGGCGCGCAAAGCCGCCAGCTTCATTCTCACCGAGCTGTCGGCGGACGGGCGGCTCCTGCGCACCTGGGGAAAGGGGAAAGCGAAGCTCAACGGCTACCTGGACGACTACGCCTACACGATCGAGGCTCTGCTCTATCTGGCGTCGGTTGATTTCGATCCGCAATGGCTCGAGTGCGCGGCGAAGCTCGCCGACACCATGATCTCCCGCTTCTGGGACCAGGAAGCCGGCGGGTTTTTCTACACGAGCGACGATCACGAGAAGCTGATCACGCGCACCAAGAACTTTTTCGACGGCTCGACGCCGTCCGGCACGTCGGTGGCCGCTATGGCGCTGTTGAAGCTGGCCGCGGCAACCGGCGTCGCGTCGTATCGCGAAAAAGCCGAGCGGCTGCTCCAGCTCTACGCTCCGCACGCCGACCGGGCGCCCGACCAGCTCGCCAACCTGCTCTGCGCGCTCGATTTTTACTTGGCGGCGGGCACGGAGATCGTGATCGCCGCCCGGCGCTCCGGTCCGGACGTCGCCGACTTCGTCCGGGCCGTCCACCAGTCATATCTTCCCAACGCGGTGAGCATCGTCAAGGAGGATCCCGAAGCACCGGCAAAGGGACGGTCCGCGGCTTCACCATGGCTTGAGAGGAGCCCCCTGCTCAAAGACAGGCGGGCCATCGACGGCAAGCCGACCGCCTACGTGTGCAGCAACTATACCTGCACGGAGCCGATAACCGACCTCGCCGCACTGGCCAAGAAACTAGCCGAACTGTCTGCAACAGCGAAGTGACGCCCCGGTCGATTTCCATGATTCTCGCGCAAGCCGCGTTTCAACGCGCCCCGGGGGCGCGGGCATCTCGCCCGCCACCAACGCGAGGCACGCTGCGCGGCCCTTCTAGAAGTTCGGCTTGCCCTGCTGGATCCACTCCTTGAAGGTGGGCGGCTCACGCCCGGCCGCCGAGTCCGGCCCGGACAGACGCGCGGCGCTGAAGTACCCGGCGAGGAGCCGATTGTACTTCGCCACATCAGCATCGTTGAACTTGACGGTGCGCTCGGGGGCGGCACCGGATTCAATACCACTGCCGCCAGCCTGCGCGCTTGCCGCGTCCGTGCCGGGAGTTAGCCAGGCCGGATGGCCGCCGCTTGCCGCCGGAGCCTCGGTCCGGATCTCGTCGGTGCGCCCGGGCTCACTCGTCGCGGTCTGGCGCTCGCCGGGCGCCTCACCGGCGGCGCGGGGCGTCTGCTCCGGCCTGTCCGCCAGAGAGCGTGACGCGCCAGCATCACTTGGCATTGCCGCAGAGGGGGTGGTGGGCGTTACCGGCCGGTTGGCGGTTACGGCCGGGTTGTCGGTTGCGGCCAGCTTTTTCGTCACTGCCTGCTCTTCAGCAGCGACCGCTGCGGCCGCTGCACCGGGGTCTCTGTCAGCCGGGACAACCTGGCTCGTTCCGGTCCTGTCGCCTGCCTTGCCGGGCGATTGCTCGGCGACCGGCTTGCTTTGCTCCTTGAGCGCGGCGGCCTGCGGCGGAATCGAAACATCTACCTGCTTTCCGGAAAGCAGGCGCCAGAGGCCGGCTGCGCCGGTCAGCAGCACAACCGCCGCGGCAGCCGCGATGCGCTCCCAACCGGCCCGGCCGGGCTGTGCGGAGGCGGGCGGATTGACGGGCGCCTGCGTGACGCGCTGGAGCAGGGGCGACTGCAACTGCGACCTTCCAGCTTGCACCGGTCTGCTCCCGGCGCCTGCCGAGACGTTCCACCGCGGACTGCGGGGCGGAATGCCGCGCAAGGGGGCTTGCGGCAAAGTTTTTACGGCCGTCGTATAGACGCCCATCTGCGACATCAGGCATCCGCACGTTCCGCAGACCCTGGTCTGTCGCTCGTGCTGGGCGCCACAATTGAGGCAGGTGAGGACGGCCTGCTTTACCGGCTCGACGGCCTCGTCGGCAGCGCCCGGTACCGAGAGCGCAGTCCCGCACTCCTGACAAAAATTATCGTCCGGCTGAACTTCGGACTCGCATTTGCCGCACGTGCTCACGGTCGTCGTCATCCCCACGCGCCCCACCGGTGCGCAACAACGACAGTGTAACATCAGATCCCCCCTCGTGCTAACATTGAAGGCCGCCGACCCGCGGAGGTCTCGCCCACAGTGCGCAGCGACGCTGATAAAGCAGAACTCATTCAGTCGATTCAGGCCTACTACATTCCTGCCTCGCTCTTCGTGGCGACGCTCATCACCGCCGCGGGCATCTTCTTGCTATACAACGGCTATGCGCTGGGCTACGCCTTTGCCGCCGTCGGCGGCGCCATGATCGTCTCAGCGTTCGTCATCTTCTTCCGTTTCCAGAACAAGCTGCGCGCGCAGGGGCAGTTGCCCCGCGAAGACAACGACGCCAGCGGCGCTCCTTCCTAAATCGATTATTTGCCGGCCGGCGCCACCGTACCTGCAGGACCGACCGGGGCTGCCGCTTCCGGGGCCACCTTCTTCAGGTTCTGCTGGATGACCGCGTTGCCAGGCTGCAGCCGCAAGGAGGCGCGGAAGGCCACCGCCGCCTGTTTGGTATCACCCTTGCGCATAAGCGTGATGCCGAGGTTGTTCCAGGCGGAGACATACTTCGGGCTGGCGGCGACGGCCGCGCGCAGCTGTGCCGCCCCCTCGTCGAGCTGCCCGTTGGCCGCGTAGGTGACGCCGAGATCGTTCAGCAGCTCCGGATTGTGAGGCGAAAGCTCGACCGCCTTCTTGTACTGCTCTATCGCCCGGGGAAACTCGCCGATGTTGGCCAGGGTTCTTCCCCACATATGATACACGGCCGCGTTCTTCGGCTCTTCTCGAGCGGCCTTCTCATACAGCTCGATCGCCGCATTGTAATCGCCGCGCGAGGCGGTCTTGTTGGCCTGCCTGAGGGTGCTCTCCTGCACCGGAGAGGGCAGCACCGGAGAGGGCAGCACCAGAAGCACTGCCAGAATGACCGCCCGAAAGATAACGCCGGCAGCAGGCTGGCGCGTCCCCTGCCGGCGCGACTGGCTGCTGCGGGCGGCAGCAGACCCGAGCCCGCCCCGGCGGGACGGAACAACAGACAGGGCCCGGCGCACCGCGCAGCGCAAGGCGCAGGCTTAACGCTTGGAGAACTGGAAGCGCTTGCGGGCACGCTTGCGCCCGTATTTCTTGCGCTCTTTGACGCGGGGATCGCGCGTGAGCAAGCCATCGGTGCGGAGCACCGGCCTGTTCTGGGGCGCAGCCTCCGACAGGGCCCTGGCGATGCCGTGCCGGATCGCCTCGACCTGGCCGGAGATTCCGCCACCACATACAGTGGCAATGACATCGAAACGGCCCATCGCGTCCGCGGCGTGGAACGGCGCAAATATCTCTTTGGCCAGGCCGGGACGCCCGCCCACGTAATCGTCGATCGTGCGATCGTTGATGGAGACCTGCCCGGTGCCCGGGATCAGACGCACGCGCGCTGCGGCGCTCTTTCTGCGGCCGGTTCCGTAATACTGAATAACGCTAGTCATTTGAATGCTGTCCTTTTTCGGTGAGCCGGGCGCGGCGGCACCGGTCGAGTCATATTAGCTTGAGCTGCTTCGGTTGCTGGGCGGCGTGAGGGTGCTCGGGACCAACGTACACTTTCAGCTTGGTGAAAAGCCGGTCGCCCAGGCGAGTGTGCGGCAGCATGCCGCGCACGGCCCGCTCGATGATGGCCGCCGGACGGCGCCTGCGCAGGCAAGCAAGCGTCTCCTCCTTGAAGCCGTGCGGGAAGCCGGAGTGGCGGCGATAGACTTTGTCCGTCTCCTTCTTGCCTGTCACCTTCACCTTCTCGGCGTTGATCACAATCACGAAGTCGCCGCAGTCCACGTGGGGGGTGAACTCAGGCTTGGTCTTGCCGCGCAGGATGCTGGCGATGTGTGTGGCCAGCCGCCCCAGCACCTGCCCTTCGGCATCGACCACATACCACTGGCCCGCTATTTCTTGCGGCTTTGCAGAATAGGTTTTCACGAATCAGCTCTCCGGTCCACTTACTATATCTGCTTGTCTGAACGTTGCCGAGGCAAACAGGCCGTAAGCTTCTGGATATTGTACCGAATTCAGGCACAATCCCCAAGCCGGCGCGGTCGGACCGGCGAGGTCCCGTTCAGCCCCGGCCAGCGCTGCGTCGATGCTGGCGGGGTTCTTCTTGCCGAGGCCTATCTCCACGAGTGTCCCGACAATGATGCGCACCATATTGTACACGAAGTGATTCGCGACAATCCAGAATTCAAGCACTCCTTCACCTAAAATCAACAATTCGGCGCGCGAGATCCGGCATACCGTCGTGGTTCGGTCGGAATTGCTCGACCGGAACGACCTGAAATCGTGCTCACCAATCAGCTTTGCGGCGCCCTCCCGCATGGCCCCCACATCGAGCGGCAGCGGCACGAAATGATGAGTTTCGCTTAAGAGAGCCGACCGCTGCGCGCGGTTGAGGAGGCGGTACACGTACTCGCGGCTGACCGCCGAATAACGGGCATGAAAGGCCTCCGGCACCACCTGCCCCTTAACCACAGCCATGTCCGCGGGCAGGATGCCGTTCAAGCTCCAGCACAGGCGCCACAGGTCCACGTCCGGCAGCGGCCAGTCGAGATGCGCCACCTGCCCGCGCGCGTGCACCCCCGAGTCCGTCCGCCCGCTGAATACTGCCGCCACCGGCCGCCGGGCCAGGGTCGCAAGCGCCGACTCCAGCTCCGCCTGCACCGTCCGCACGCCCACCTGATACTGCGAGCCGCAGAATTTTTTCCCGGAATACTCAATCAGCAGCGCAATTCGAGCCATACGCACCATTGTAGTTGAGCCGCTTGCCGCGTCAGCGCGCAGGCAGCCACGGCGCAAGCGGCTCAACTACGAGGTAAGGCGTTTGAGGCTTATACCAGCTGAATGATCGCCTTCGGGGCGGCGTCGCCGCGGCGGATGCCGGAGCGGATGATGCGCGTGTAGCCGCCCTTGCGCTCCAGGTAGCGGGGGGCGGTCTGCTCGAAGATCTTCTTCACCACATCGCCGTCGTAGAGGTAGGCAGCTACCTGCCGGCGGCAGTGCAGCGATCTGGCGATCCGCCTTGCGGCCTCCTCGTCGCCTTCGCTGGCCTTTTTGGCCAGCGACGCCCGGTCCGCCAGATAGCCGCGCTTGGCCAGCGTTATCAACCTCTCGGCCTCTCCGCGCACGGCCTTGGCCTTGGCGAGCGTGGTTTCGATCTCCTCGTGGCGCAGAAGCTCGGTGGCCAGCGATCGCAAAACGGCCTTCTGCTGATCGTAAGGGCGGCTGAGACGATTGCCTGGTACACGGTGGCGCATGGTTTGGTTCCTTTTCGCGAATCGGGCGCGGCGGTGCGGCGCCGCTACTTATCCTTGGGCGTGTCGGCCAGCGTCAGCCCAAACTGGCGAAGCCGCTCGATGACCTCGTCGGCCGACTTCTTGCCGAAGTTCTTGATGTTCATCAGGTCGTCATAGCTGAGCTTGAGCAGCTCGCCGAGCGAGTTTATGTTGGCGCGCTTCAAGCAGTTGTAAGCGCGCACCGAAAGCTCCAGCTCCTCAATCGAAATCGAGGTGTGCTTGCCGTCGGGCGGCGCCGGGATGGCCGCGGCCGGGACCATCGGCTTGCCGGAAAGCTCGGCAATCGGCACCAGGTGCTCGATCACCTGGCGGGCAGCCTGGCTTATCGCCTCGGTGGCGTCCACCGAGCCGTTCGACCAGATCTCCATGGTCAGCTTGTCGAAGTCGGTGGACTCGCCCACGCGGGTCGCCTCCACCTGGTAGCTCACGCGGCGGATCGGCATGAACACCGCGTCGATCGGCAGAACGTCTATGGCTTGCTTGTAGTGGCTGTGCAGATCGGCGGACACGTAGCCGCGCCCGCGCTCGACGGTAATCTCCGCCCGCAGGCGGCCGCCCTCGGCGATCGTGGCCAGCTGCCAGTCCGGATTGATGATCGTCACGTCGGCCGGGCAGTGGATGTCCCGCCCGGTCACCGGGCCCACCCGGTCGACATCGATGTGCAGGTACTGCGGATCGTTGCTGTAGGATTTAACGACCAGCCCCTTCAGGTTGAGCATGATGTCGATCACGTCCTCGACCACGCCGGGCACCGTCGTGAACTCGTGGGTGACGCCGTCGATTCTCACCGCGGTCACCGCCGCCCCATCGAGGGAGGACAGGAGCACGCGCCTGAGGGCGTTGCCGATCGTGGTGCCGTAGCCACGCTCCAGCGGCTCGATGACGAACTTCCCATAGATTGATCCATCAGCCGCGGTTTTGTTCTCCAGGCATTTGATCTTGAGAGGCTCCATAATTTCTCCGTGGAATGAGGGCGTAAAAATGGGATTGGATCGGCTAAGTTGTGTGCTCAATGTTCCGTGATTTCCTTACTTGGGTCGCATGGTCCGCCGTGCCCAGCACCAAGTCTGCAGGCAGGGCGTCGTGTCATTAACGTGAATAGTACTCGACGATAAGCGCCTCTTTGATGCTCTGGTCGAGATCCTCACGCGCCGGCAGGTTGACGATCGAGGCCGTCAGGTTGTCGAGATCGACCGTCATCCACTGCGGCTGCCCGGCGGTGGGGTTGGCTTCGATCAAGGCCTTGATCAGCTTCCGGCTCTTCTCGGGCACGGAGACAACCTCGCCGGGCTTCAGCTGATAGGAGGAGGTGGTGACGGTCTTGCCGTTGACGGTAAAGTGACCGTGCAGGATGAGTTGCCGCGCCTGCGCCCGCGAGGGAACCATGCCGGAGCGGTAGACCAGGTTGTCCAGGCGCTGCTCGAGCTGCTGCAGGATGCGCAGGCCGGTGGGCACCTTCTTCTGGCGGCTGGCCTCATCCACGTAGCCGGCGAACTGCCGCTCGAGCACCCCGTAGATGCGCCTCACCTTCTGCTTCTCCCGGAGCTGCAGTGCGTATTCCGTCTGCTTCTTGCGGTCCTGCCCGTGCTGGCCGCTGCCGTAGCGGCGGCGGTCGATGGCGCATTTGGTCGTGTAGCAGCGCGAGCCCTTCAGGAAGAGCTTGTCCCCCTCGTTGCGGCAGAGCTTGCAAACTGAGTCCGTATATCTGGCCAAGACCCGATCTCCTTTGAATATCTAGTTACACACGACGGCGCTTGGGCGGCCGGCAGCCATTGTGGGGAATTGGCGTCACGTCCTTGATCAGGGTGATCTCCAGCCCCGCCGCCTGCAGGGCGCGGATGGCCGTCTCCCGTCCCGAGCCCGGGCCCTTGACCAGAACCTCGACCTGGCGCATCCCCTGGTCCATCGAGCGGCGGGCCACCATCTCGGCCGCCTGCTGGGCGGCAAACGGCGTGCCCTTCTTGGCGCCCTTGAAGCCGACCGTGCCGGCCGACGCCCAGGCGATCACCTGCCCCTGCGGGTCGGTGGAGGAGATGATCGTGTTGTTGAACGTGGACTGGATGTGCACCACGCCCTGCAACACGTAGCGGCGCTCTTTCTTCTTTGTCCTAGCCTTCGGGGATTTTGCCATTGTCCTGTTTTCTTATCTCCACAAATCTCGTCAAACGGCAGGCATGCCTGCACCGCGATTAGCCCTTGGACGGGGCGATCTTCTTGCCGGCCACGGTCATGCGCTTGCGCCCGCGGCGGGTGCGCGCGTTGGTCTTGGTGCGCTGCCCGCGGGTGGGCAGCCCCTTGCGGTGGCGCTGCCCGCGATAGCAGTTGATCTCGATCAGGCGCTTGACATTGAGGCCCTCGATCCGGCGCAGGTCGCCCTCGACCTTGCCGGCCCAGTTCCGGTCGATCTCCTCGCGGATGCGGTTGATCTCGTCCTCGGTCAGGTCCTGGACGCGCGTCGCCTCAGGAATGCCCAGCTTCCGGCAGATCTGCTCGCCGGAGCTGCGTCCGATGCCGTAGATGTACGTCAGGGCGATCGCTGTTCTTTTGTGCCTGGGCAGATCTACGCCCGCAATACGTGCCATAAATGTTCTTAACCTTGTCTCTGTTTGTGTTTAGGATTTTCACAAATAACGGCTACACGCCCTTTGCGGCGGATCACCTTACACTTGTCACATATTTTCTTGACCGACGCTCTAACTTTCATTTTCCTCGCCCTGTAAGGGTTTCCGGGATTTTCACCGATGCAAAACTAACCGGCCGGGCATCCCAAGTGACTCAGCCGCGGACAAACAGAGTATTGTACCTCAATTCTTTATTCTGTAGGTGATTCTTCCGCGCGTTAAGTCATACGGGGTGAGCTCTACGCGCACCCTGTCGCCGGGAAGTATCTTAATAAAGTTTTTGCGAATTTTGCCCGAGATGTGGGCCAGCACCTTGTGCCCGTTGTCCAGCTCCACGCGAAACATAGCGTTGGGCAGCGACTCCCTTATCGTTCCCTCGAATTCGATCACGCTCTGCTTGGTCATGGAATCGTCTCGTTTGGTCTTCTGGTGAGGATCTCCGGCTCTCCTTCGGTAATCAGGAGCGAGTGCTCGAAGTGCGCCGACGGCTTGTAGTCGCGGGTGACGACCGTCCAGCCGTCCTGCCTGGTTCTCACCGGATCGCCCCCCAGGTTGAACATGGGCTCGATCGCTATTACCATACCAGGTTTTAGCCTGGTGCGGCTACCAGAGCGGTAATTGAGGATGAACGGATCCTCGTGGTAGTTGTAGCCGATGCCGTGACCGCCGTACTCCCGCACGATGCCGTAGTCGCTCTGGCGGGCGATGTCCTCGATCGCCCCGCCCACCTCGTCGAGCGTCGAGCCGGCGCGGCAGGCTTTGATGCCCGCGTAAAGCGCCCGCCTGGTCTCGTCCAGGAGCTTCTCCAGCCTGGGCGAGACAGCCCCCACGGGGACCGTCACGGCCGTGTCGCCGATGAAGTCGTGCTTGCCCCCGTCTGCGCTGCGCCGGCAGGTGGCGCCGATGTCCAAGGAGATGATGTCGCCCTCCTTGAGCACCCGCGCCTTGCTCGGGATGCCGTGCACGACCTCCTCGTTGATGGAAGCGCAGATGGTGGCCGGGAAGTTGCGGTAGCCCTTGAAGGTGGGCAGCGCCCCGGCTTCCCGTATGAGCTTCTCCGCCAGCTCGTCGAGCTCCCAGGTGGAGATCCCCGGTGCCACCATTTTCGTCAGCTCTTCCAGGACCCGGCCGGCAATGGCGCCGGCCTGCCTGATCAGGTCTATGTCCTCGGCGGCGGTCAGGATCATGCCAGTACCTTGATCGTCCTCAGAAGGTCGGCAAAGATCTCGTCGGGGTCGCCTTCACCATCCACGGTGCGCAGGATGAGCCGCTTGTCGTAATACTCGATGAGCGGCTCCGTCTCCTGCAGGTAAGTCTTCACGCGCTGGGCGACCAGGTCTTCCCGGTCGTCGGAGCGGTGCATGAGTGGCGAGCCGCACTGGTCGCAGACGTTCTCCGCCGCCGGCGGGGCGAACTTCAGGTGGTAGGGCGTGTTGCAGGCTTTGCTGGAGCAGATGCGGCGCCCGCAGATGCGCTCGGTCAAGATCTTCTCGTCCACCTGCAGGTTCACGACGATGGTCAGCTTGCGATTGATCTCCTCGAGCAGTTCGTCGAGGGCCTTTGCCTGGGCGACGTTGCGGGGGAAGCCGTCTAAGATGAAGCCCCTGCCGCACTCCGGCAGGTGGAGCTTCTCCCGGAACATGTCGATCAGGATGTTGTCCGGCACCAGGACGCCCCTGTCCATGAATGACTTGGCCGCCTGCCCGGCCGGGGTCTGGTTCCTCACCGCCTCCCGCAGCAGATCGCCCGAGGACAGATGGGGCAGGTCCATATGGCGGGCCAACATCTTGCACTGAGTCCCCTTGCCGGCGCCGGGGGCGCCGAGAAACAGAATTTGCATGGCTAAATTTCCTTTTTCTCTCCCGGTGTGCGGAACAGGCCGCGCGCCTGGTAGCGAGCGGAAAGCGCGTGCGTCATTATCTGGCGCTGGGTGTCGATCGCCACCCCGACCAGAATGATAAGCGAGGTGCTGCCCAGCCCCTGCAGCGTGTTGACCATCGTCGCCTGCTCGACGTGGATCGGCAGGATGGCGATGATGCCCACGGCAGCGGCGCCGATGAAGATGAGCCTGTTCAACGTCTTCTCCAGGAACTCGGCTGTCGGCCGCCCCGGGCGGATGCCCTGGATGGCCCGCCCGCTGCGCCGCAGGTTCTCGGCCATGTCGCGCACGGGCAGGACGATCGAGGCGTAGAAGAAGGCGAAAAAGACGATGAGCGCGAAGTAGAGCGCCGAGTGCTCCCAGTGGTAGTAGGAGAAGGTGTTGATCATCTCCTGCCCGATGAAGTCGACCACGTTCTTCACCACAGGGTGCCTGGAGAGCGACTCGATGTGGGAACCGACCACGGGCAGCCCGCGCAGCAGGTCGTAGAGGGCCGCGCCGGGATTGACGCCCTGCTGCCTGCCCATAAAGGACATGATCGTGCTCGGGAACATGAGCAGCGAGGAGGCGAAGATGATCGCCATCACGCCCGAGGGGTTGACCGGCAGGTACATGTAATCATCCGGCGCCGCGAAGACCTGCCTGCCCACGTTGCGCCTGGCGCCCAGGACCATGATCTTCCTCACCCCCTGCTGCAGGGCGACGATGAGCGCCACCAGCCCCAGGAAGACGGCGGTGAGGACGGCCACGCCCAGCATCGGGGACTGCCCTGTCTGCACGGCGTCCCAGGTGTTGTGGATCATAACCGGCAGCCGCGAGGCGATGCCCAGGAAGATGAGCAGCGACGCCCCGTTGCCGACCCCTCGCTCGGTGATGATCTCGCCCAGCCACATGATGAAGACCGCGCAGGCGGTGAGGATGACGGTGGTGTTGATGAGAAAGCCTAAGCCGCTGACCAGCACGACGTCCGGGTTGTGGATCTGCGTCAGAAGCTTGGCCAGCATGAATGACTGAAAGCCGGCCAGCACCACGGTGGCGTAGCGGGTGATCTGCTGCAGCTGCTTGCGCCCCTGCTCTCCCGCGTTCTTCTGCAGGTCCTCGAGCTTGGGTATGACCACGGTCATGAGCTGCATGATGATCGAGGCGGTGATGTAGGGTCCGATGCCCATTGAGAAGATCGACAGCTTGTTGAGCGCGCCGCCGGTAAACAGGTCGATCATCCCCAGGAGGTTCTGGGCCAGCTCCGGGTGCTTGGCGAAGGCGGTAGGGTCAACCCCGGGGATCGGGATGTGCACGCCTATCCGGTAGATGGCGATCATCGCCAGCGTGAAAAGAATGCGCTCCTTCAGCCCGGCAGCCGAGAGCAGCTTCATCATGTCCTCGGGAGAACCGATCTTTCCGCCGCGCCGTCCAACAGCCTGCGTCATTTAATTTACTTCTCCGCCCTGGCAGCCGGCTGAATAATCTCTACCGTGCCCCCGGCCGCCTCGATCTTAGTTTTAGCACCGGCCGAGACGTGGTGGGCCCTTACGTTGAGTTTTATCTTGAGCTCGCCTGCGCCCAGAATCCGCAGGCTGTCCGTGGGCTTGCGCAGGAGCCTTGCCGCCACCAGGGTCTCCGGCGTCGCCTGGGAATCCGGGGCCAGCACATTGAGGGCGCCCACGTTCACCTCCACCCAGTTGCGCCCGGGCACCTCGTCGAAGTTGTGGATCTTGGGCAGACGGCGGAAGAGCGGCGTCTGCCCGCCCTCGAAGCCGAAACGCTTGCCGTAGCCGGCGCGCTGGCCCTGGCCGTTGTGCCCTCTGGTCGAGGTCTTGCCGTGCCCGGAGCCCCGGCCGCGCCCGACGCGCTTGCGGTTCTTCCTGGCACCGTCCGCCGGTCTGATCTCACCTAAATTCATCTTGTCCTCCTTCGCCTTGCGCCCTGCGCCCTCGCGCCCGGACTCGGCGGGCCGTTATTGCGGACGCCTCAGGCGTCTTTCCCGGCGGCAGCCGGGCGGGCGCCGCTCGCTTTCGAAGTTTTTCTGACGTCGCCGACCTTCACGTCGGACAGCGGCTCCACGCTCACCAGGTGGTGAACCTTGTCGATCATCCCGCGAATCGTCGGCGAGTCGTGGCGTATCACCGAGCTGCCTTGCTTGCCCAGCCCGAGCGCGCGCACCACCCGGCGCTGGGTCTCCCTCTTCGCTGTCAGTCCACGAGTCAAAGTGATCTTAATCATTGTCCTTTTATCCGAGCATCTGTTTGAGGCTGATCCCTCTCAAGCGCGCCGCCTCCTCAAAGGTGCGCAGGCTCTTGAGGCCGTGTATGGTGGCACGCGCCACGTTGAGCGGCGAGCGCGAGCCGAGCGACTTGGAGAGCACGTCGCCTACCCCGGCCAGCTCGAGGATGGAGCGGGCGGAGCCACCGGCGATGATACCGGTCCCTTTGGCGGCCGGCTTGAGCATGATGCGGCTCGAGCCCTGCCGGCCCACAATCTCATGGGGAATGGTGGCGCCGACCACCGGCACGTTGATCACGCTCTTTTTGGCGTCGACGACACCCTTCTGGATGGCCCCTATGACCTCGGCGGCCTTGCCGACGCCTACCCCCACCTGCCCCTTGTGGTTGCCGACGGCGACCACGGCGCGGAAGGAGAGCTTCTTGCCGCCTTTGACTACCTTGGTGACCCGGCGCACCTGGATGATCTTCTCCTCCCAGTCGCTCTGCTCTCTGGGGCGGGAATCATCCATTCCACGCCGGTTCGACTCGCGCGAGGAGGAGCGGCGGCCCTTGCGCGCGCTTTCGCCGGTCTCCTCGCCAGGGGTTATTACCTTTTCCTCTTTTTCCATTACCTTCCTCTTTTGGAACCTCTCTTCACCATACGGGCGCTTGTTAATGCGGGCGGGCATGCCGCACCGTCCAGAACCGCCTAGAAGTTCAGACCGCCTTGGCGGGCCGCCTCGGCCACGGCGGCGATCCGTCCGTGGTAGATGTTGCCGCCGCGATCGAAGACCACCGCCTCGATCCCCTTCTCCCGGGCGCGCTGGGCCACCAGCCCGCCGACCGCCCTGGCGCCTTCCCGGTTCCAGGTCTTCTCCACCTTGCCCTTCAGCTCCTTGTCGAGCGTGCTGGCGGCGACCAGCGTCTTGGCGCTGGCGTCATCGATAATCTGCGCGTAAATATGCTTGTTGGATCGGTAGACGCAAAGGCGGGGGCGCTCCTGCGTGCCGGTCAACTGCCGGCGCAGCCGCATGTGGCGCTTGATCCTGGTGAGTTTTTTGCTGGGCTTCTGAATCATTTTGTAACCGCTCCCTCGCTCACTTCGCTTCATTCAGGGCGGGCGAGGCATGCCTCGCCCCTCCAGGCCTTAACTCCTGGGAATCCTTCGCTTGGCGATTATTCGACCCTCAATGAGCGCGTTCACGTTTGTCCTTTCTCCGGTCAATTCACTTACTTCTTCTTCGCTGCGGCCTTACCCGCCTTGCGGCGGATGAACTCGCCGGCGTACTTCACGCCTTTGCCCTTGTAAACTTCCGGCGGGCGCTTGCCGCGGATGAAGGCGGCCAGGTCGCCGACCGCCTGCTTGTCGATGCCGGTGACGGCTATCTTCGTGTTGGCGGTGACGGCAATCTGGAGCCCGTCCGGCGGCTCGACGGTCACCGGGTGCGAATAGCCGAGCTGCATCACCAGGTTCTTGCCCTCGATGGCGGCCCGGTAGCCGACCCCGACAATCTCCAGGTTGCGCGTGAACCCTTCGGTGACGCCCTTAACCATATTGGCCACCAGCGTCCTGGAAAGACCGTGCAGGCTGCGCACCAGCCGCTCGTCGGAGCTTCTGGTCACCAGGATCTTGCCGTCCTCCTGCTTGACCGTCACCTCGGGCCGCAGGGTGCGCTCGAGCTGGCCCTTCGGTCCCTTGACCGTGACCTTCTGGCCGTCGATGGCGACGGTGACGCCCTGGGGAATGGCAATCGGTGATTTTCCGATACGAGACATGATGATTGGAACCTCTACCAGATGTAAGCGACGATCTCGCCGCCGACGTTGCTCTTGCGAGCCTGCCGGTCGGTCATCAGCCCGCGGCTGGTGCTGATGACGGCGATGCCCAGCCCGCCGTAAACCCGCGGCGTCTTCTTGGCCGGACGATAGATTCTCAGCCCGGGGCGCGAGACGCGCTTGATCCCCTGGATCACCTGCTCGCCGCGCGGGCCGTACTTGAGCACTATGCGCATCTTCTGGTCCGGCGTCCCGAGAGCCTTCGTCTCGAACGAGGATATGAACCCCTCGTTGCGGAGAAGCTCGGCAAGCGCCACCTTCTGCTTGGAAGCGGGCATCTCCACGGCAGGCGCCTTCACGCGGGCGGCGTTCCTGATGCGTGTGAACATGTCGGAAATCGGATCTGTAACGGGCATGTACTATCTCCTACCAACTCGACTTGGTGACGCCGGGGATCAAACCTTCATGGGCCATCTTGCGCAGGCAGCAACGGCAGAGGCCGAAATCGCGGTAATAGCCTCGCGGCCTGCCGCAGATCCGGCAGCGATTGTGCAGGCGCACCGCCGGGAACTTGCCTTTGGCGGCTTTCACCCTGCGCTTCATTTCCTTGTCGATCATCGATGTTTTGGCCACTTATCTCGGTCCTCTCTTCCTCAGAATGCTTGCTTCGCCGCGCTTCCTTGCGCGGCGCGCCCGATCGTCAGCTACTTCCTGAACGGCATGCCCAGCTCGACCAGCAGCGCGCGCCCCTCTTGATCGGTGCGCGCGGTCGTGACGATGGCGATGTCCATGCCGCGAACCATGTCCACCTGCTCGTAGTTGATCTCGGGGAAGATCAACTGCTCCTTGATGCCCAACGAGAAGTTGCCGCGCCCATCAAACGACTTCGGCGACACGCCGCGAAAGTCCCTGATGCGGGGCAGGGCGATGTTGATCAGCTTGGACAGGAAGTCGTACATGCGCGCGCCCCTTAGCGTCACCGACACGCCGACCGGCTGCCCCTGACGCACCTTGAAGGTGGCGATCGACTTGCGGGCCCGGTTGATTACCGGCTTCTGCCCGACGATCGCCGTCAGGTCCTTGACGCCGCCGTCGATGGCCTTGGCGTTGGCAGTGGCCTCGCCGATCCCCAGGTTGACCACCACCTTCTCCAGGCGCGGCACCTGCAGATCGTTGCCGTACCCGAACTGCTTTTTCAGCGCCGGGACGATCTCCTTGTAATAGCGTTCCTTCAGTTTCATGCGTCAAAAGCCTCTTTGCAGTGCGTGCAGATGCGCGTCTTCTTGCCGCCCTCGACCTGTTTGTGGCGGATGCGGGTCGGCTTCTTGCAGGAGGTGCAGAAAAGCATGACGCGCGACGCGAAAATCGGCGCTTCCTTCTTGATGAGCCCGCTCTGTCCCAGCGGCGTGCGCTGGCGGGTGGCGCGGGTGATCACGTTCAAGCCCTCGACCACGACCTTGCCTTCTTTCGGCAGGACGTTGAGCACCTTGCCGGTCTTGCCGCGGCCGCTCTTCTGCGAGCCGCTGACCATCATCACCAGGTCCCCGCGCTTGACGTGCACTTTCGGGATCAGATTGCTGGCGCTCGCCTTCACCAGAGCCCCGGAGACGACCCGGCGGCCGCCCATCTTGACCTTCTTGGCGATCGGCGAGTTTGTGAAACGAATTTCCGGTTTGAAAGTCTGGGCCATTTCTAGAGCACCTCCGGCGCCAGCGACATTATCTTGGTGAAGTTCTTATCGCGCAGCTCGCGGGCAATCGGCCCGAACACGCGCGTTCCTTTCGGATTGCCATCCTTCTGGATGATCACGGCGGCGTTGTCGTCGAAGCGGATGGTCGAGCCGTCCGGGCGGCGCACATGGTTGCGCACGCGCACGACGACCGCGCGCACCACTTCCGACTTCTTGACCGGCATGTTGGGCAGGGCGTCCTTGACTACCCCGACTATGACATCACCGACGGTGGCGTAGCGGCGATTGGACCCGCCGAGCACGCGAATGCACATGAGCTCGCGGGCCCCGGTGTTGTCGGCAACCGTCAATCGTGTTTGGGGTTGGATCATTTCTTAAGCGCTCCGTTCACTTCGCTCACTCCACGCGCCGAGACGCGCCGCTGCGGATTCCTCCTGGGAATCCTCCGCTCTGCTGTACCTCGATCCTCAATATACGCCGACATATGTTTCCTCTTCTAATTCGATTCGTCGGTCAGGCCGAGCTTCTCGTGGATCTTGCCGGTGATCTCGACCACGCGCCAGGTCTTCTCCTTGGACAGCGGCCGGCATTCTTGAATGCGGACGACGTCGCCTATCTGGCACTTGTTGTCGGCGTCGTGAGCCTTGAACTTCTTGGTCTGCACGATCTGCTTTTCGTATTTCGGGTGCGGAAACCTGTTCTCGACGGCGACCACCACGGTCTTCTCCATCTTGTTCGACACTACCTTTCCGACAATTTCCTTCCTGGGCATACTCCAATTCCTTATGGGTGCGGGCGCGGCGGTGCGGCGCCCCTACGAGTTTTTGGCGGGGGGTCGCGGTGCAGCGCCCTCGCTGCTCTGGGCTTGCACGGTGAGCAGCCTGGCCAGACGCCGGCGGGTGAGGCGCAGCTTGGCCGGATTCTCCAGCTTGCGGGCCGCGTGCTGGAAGCGCAGCTCGACAATCTCCTTGCGGGTCTCGTCGATGCGCGACTTCAGCTCCTCGGCGGAAAGCTCTCTCATCTCTCGAATTCTCATCGCCCGCCTCCCGTGTGTCTTTGCACGACGCGACACTGAATCGGTAGCTTCTGCGCGGCCTGGGCCAGCGACTCGACGGCTTCCTGGTGGGGGACGCCGGCCAGCTCGAATATCACCCGGCCGGGCTTGACCACGGCGATCCAGAACTCGGGGTTGCCCTTGCCGGATCCCATACGGGTCTCAGCCGGCTTCTTGGTCACCGCCTTGTCCGGGAAGATGCGGATCCACATCTGCCCGCCGCGGCGCACGCTGCGGCTGACGGTCTTACGGGCGGCTTCGATCTGGCGCGAGGTTATCCAGGCCGGCTCCAGGGCCTGCAGCCCGTAATCCCCGAACTGCACCTCGGTGCCCCGGGATTCGCAGCCGGTCATTCTGCCGCGCTGGAACTTGCGGAATTTTGTTCGCTTCGGCAACAGCATCGTTAACCTGCCTTTCTGGCCCGCCGGCCAGGCTTGACACCACCGCGCTCGGGACGCTGGCCTTCTTGCGGGCGCTCGGCGGAGGTCTTGACGTTGGGCGGCGCCCACTGGCCGCGCTCCAGCTCACCGCGATAGATCCAGGTCTTGACGCCGATCTTGCCCATCACCGTGCGCGCCTCGGCCAGCCCGTAGTCGATGTCGGCGCGCAGGGTCTGCAGCGGGATGCGGCCTTCCTTCGCCCACTCGGTGCGGGCGATTTCGGCGCCGCCCAGGCGGCCGGCGACCATCACTTTGATGCCGAGGGCGCCGGAGCGCATGCAGCGCTGGATCGCCTGCTTGAGCGCCCGCCGGAAGGCGACGCGCTTCTCCAGCTGCTGGGCGATCGACTCGGCCACCAGCTGCGCTTCCAGGTCGACCCGGTTGATCTCCAGGATGTTGATGCGGATGTCCAGCCCGGGACGGTTGAGCAGGGCCTTTATCTTCTGGTGCAGGGTTTCGATGCCCTGCCCGCCCTTGCCGACCACCACGCCGGGACGCGCCGTATAGATATCAATCTGGATCTGGTCGGTCTTGCCTTTGCGGCTGATGTCGATCTTTGAGACGCCGGCGTTGCTGAGCTCCCTTTTCAGGTACTGGCGTATCCGGTGGTCCTCGGCGATGAAGGCGGGCACGTCTTTTTTGTTCTCGAACCAGCTCGAGGACCACCCGCGATGGATGCCCAGACGAAAGCCTGCAGGATGTACTTTCTGACCCAAGATCTTTCTCCTTACTTACACGTCCGAGATGACGATGGTGATGTGACTCGACCGTTTGAGGATCGGGAAGGCCCGCCCTCTGGCGTGGGGCTGGATGCGCTTCAGGGTCGGACCCTGATCGGCGAAGGCCTCGACGACCTTGAAGTCGTCGGCCTCCTGCTCGGACACCGGCGCCTTCTCATGATTGACCAGGTTGTACTTGGCCGAGTTGAGCACCTTCCAGACCTCGCGCGCCGCCGCAAAAGGCATGAAGCGCAGCATTGTGTCCGCCTCGCCGACGGACTTGCCGCGAATCTCGTTGACCACGCGGCGCACCTTGCGCGGCGACATTCTTATCCACTTGGCTGTTGCTTTGCTTTGCATGATTAACCAGCTGCCCTCTTTGCCGTCTTGTCGCCGCCGGCATGGCCTTTGAACAGCCTCGTCGGCGCGAACTCTCCCAGCCTGTGGCCGATCATCTGCTCGGTGACGAACACCGGCACGTGCTTGCGGCCGTTGTAGATGGCGATGGTGTGTCCGATCATCTCGGGTACGATCATCGACGATCGCGACCAGCACTTGACCACTCTCTTCTCGCCCTTGCGGTTCATCTCCTCGATCTTCTTTTGAAGCGAGGGGTGGACATAGGGACCTTTTTTCAGTGAGCGAGACACGTTCTCCTCCTACTTGCTGCGGCGCTTAACGATGTACTTGCTTGACGTCTTGTTCTTGCCGCGGCGGGTCTTGTAACCCATCGCCGGTTTGCCCCAGGGCGTCTGCGGCTTGCCGCCGATCGGTGACTTGCCCTCGCCGCCGCCGTGCGGGTGATCGACGGCGTTCATGACCACGCCGCGCACGGTCGGGCGGATGCCCAGCCAGCGCGAGCGGCCGGCCTTGCCGATACGGATGTTCTTGGCGTCCGTGTTGCCGAGCTGGCCAACGGTGGCCATGCAGTCGACGTGCACCATGCGCATCTCGCTCGACGGCAGGCGCAGCGTGCAGTACTTGCCCTCTTTTGCCAGCACCTGGATCTGGGTTCCGGCCGAGCGCCCGAGCTGCCCGCCTTTGCCGGGGGTCATCTCCACGTTGTGGACGACGGTGCCCAGCGGGATGTTCTTCAGCGGCAGCGCGTTGCCGTTCTTGATCTCCGCGCCCGGGCCGGACATGAGCTGGTCGCCGACCTGAACGCCCAGGGGGGCGAGAATGTAGCGCTTCTCCCCGTCGGCGTAGCACAAAAGGCAGATGCGCGCATTGCGGTTGGGGTCGTACTCAACCGTCTTCACAACGGCCGGGATGCCGTGCTTGTCGCGCTTGAAGTCGATCAGGCGATAGGCGCGCTTGTGCCCGCCGCCCTTGTGGCGGGTGGTGACGCGTCCCTGCGAGTTGCGGCCGGCCGTCTGCTTGAGCGGCCGCACCAGAGCCTTTACCGGACGGCTGGTCGTGATGTCCGAGAAATCGGCCATCGTCATGTTTCTTCGTCCTGGTGATGTCGGGTTTACTTTCCGGGGAGGCATCTTCCAAATTCCTTATAAATAAGGTAGTCCTTAAGCCATGAACATCTCGAGCGGGTCGCCCTCTATCCAGACGATGGCTTTCTTGCCGTCTTTCGGTTTGGCGCCGTGCCGCTTGCCGCGACGGATGCGCCCGCGGATGGCCAGGGTGTTGACCTTCACCACCCTGGACTTCGCCTTGGGATAAAGCTCCTTGATCAGCTGCTCGACAGCGTGAGCGATCTCGATCTTGTTGGCGTCCTTCACCACCTCGAAGGCGTACTGGTTCATGGTCGCCAGCGAGGTTGTCTTCTCGTTGATGATCGGGCTGATAATGATGTGTGCTTGACGACTGTCCATGATCCTGTCCTATTCCGCCTTCTTCCTGGGGGCTTTCGTCCTGGCTTCCTTTTCCGGCTCGGCGCCTTCGGCGCCTTCCTTCCCGGGTGCCTCCCCGGCCTTTTTCGGGGCCTTCCGTTTGGCTTCGGCTGCCGGGGATTCGGTTTCAACTGCTTTTTTCGCCTTGCCAGCGGGCGGGGCATGCCCCGCCCCTACGGGCTCGCCCGTTGGTTTGGCCTCGGCTTTGGCTTTTGGTGCTTTGGCGGCGGGGGCCGCCTTGGCTGCCCGGGCGGCGGGTTTTTCGGCCCTGGCCTTTAGCGGGCGGGCGGCCGGCTCGCCGGAGAAGCGCTGGTTGATCGCCTCGATCGTGCTCTCGGTGGTCAGCACCGCCTGGTAGTGCAGGAGATCTTTGACCGACAGATCGTTCAGGTTGACGACCTTGACGCCCTCGATATTGCGGGCGGCGCGCTCGGCCATGGAGCAGGTGTCGCAAACGAAGTCCATGACCAGAAGAACGGTCTTGCCGTCGAGCTTCAGGCTCTTGAGGGCGGCGACCATCTCCCTGGTCTTCGGCTCCTTGAGCTCGCTGAAGTCCTTGACCACCACCATGGACTCCTTCCGGGCGGCCAGGGCCGATTTGAGGGCCAGGCGGCGCATCTTCTTCGGCATCGACAGCGTGTAATCGCGGGGCCGGGGGCCGAAGCTGACGCCGCCGCCGGCCCACAGCGGCGAGCGGATGGACCCCGAGCGGGCCCGCCCGGTGCCCTTCTGGCGCCACGGCTTGCGCCCGCCGCCCGACACCTCCGACCTGGTCTTGGTGCAGGCGGTGCCGGCGCGAGCGTTGGCCAGCTGGCGCTGCAGAGCGTCGAAGATGACATCGGAGTTCGGCTCGATACCAAACACGGTATCGCTGAGGTTGACCTCGCCGACACTCTTTCCTTTTAGATTTACCAGCTGGGCGGATGTCATTTGGCTAGTTCCTTATTCTTTCCTCTTTCGGGACGCCGGAAGCGCCTGCGCTTACGGGTTCCACTTTGTCCTGGAAGGCTTGATAACCAGGAGACCGCCCTCGGCCCCGGGCGTGGAGCCCTTGACCAGGAGCAGCCCCTTCTCCGCATCGAGGCGGACGACTTTCAGATGACGGACCGTGACGGTCTCGTTGCCCATCTGTCCGGGCATCATCACGCCCTTGAACACGCGACCTGGCGTGGTCCCAGGCCCGATTGAGCCCATGGAGCGGTGGAACTTGGAGCCGTGGCTCATCGGTCCGCGCCCCATGTGATTCTTTTTCACGGTTCCCTGAAAGCCTTTGCCGATCGACCCGCCCTGCACGTCGACCAGCGCCCCTTCAGCGACGATCGTCTCGGCCTTCAGCGGCTCGCCGACGTTGAACGAGGAGACATCATCGACACGAAACTCATGTAGCGGCTTCATGGCGGGCAGCTCGCGCTTCTTCAGCCGGCCGAGCTCAGGCTTGTTGAGCTTGCGCTCCTTGACCTTGAACCCGCCCACCTGCACGGCGGTGTAGCCGTTGTTCTCCCTGGTCATCGTGCCGGTGACGATGTTGGCCCCGAGCTGGATAACCGTAACCGGCACGGCCAGCCCTTCCTGGTCGAAGACCTGGGTCATGCCCACCTTTTTTCCAATGAGACCTAACGTCATTAGAGCTTCACCTCAATATCGACCCCGGCCGGCAGATCCAGGCGCATGAGCGCGTCGGCCGTGTTCGGGGTCGGATCGTTGATGTCAATCAGCCGCGTGTGCACGCGGATCTCGAAGTGCTCGCGCGACTTCTTGTCCACGTGCGGCGAGCGCAGAACGCAGTAGACCCGCTTGCGGGTGGGCAGCGGCACCGGCCCGCAGACGGCGGCGCCGGTTCGCTTGGCGGTCTCGACGATCTGATCCGCCGACCTGTCCAAAAGCCTGTGATCGTACGACTTCAAGCGTATGCGGATCCGCTGGCCTCTCGGTCCAGCTGCCACACCTTCAGTCTTCTGTGTTTTGGCACGCGCCATCGGTACTAACCTCTTGTGACTCAGAGAGAGCTAGATTAAGCCGCTCTTATATTCGAATCCCGCACAGATTCATCAATACAGGACGAACTTAATATTCTACCTATAGATGTGTCGGCAGGGCAAATCTTTATCTCGAAATAACTTTTGGCGCCGGAAAGCTTTTCAAGCCACGCTGTGCCGGAAGCGCAGCGGCTGCTCCAGCTGCAGGCATTTTACCTCGTGGCGGGCCCGGTCGACGAGCTTGCGGATATCGTGCCAGCTACCTATGCGCTCGCCGGGATAGGCCTCGTCGAGGAGCTCGAGCAGCCTCATGATCTCCGGCTTCATCTGCCCGGGGTCCGCTAGCTGATCCTTCAGCAACTCCCAGCGCTCATACCGGGCCTGAACCGCGCGCAGCTGCTCGATCCGCTTGTCCGGCAAGAGTTTGCCGGCGCCGGCCTTCGCCCCGCCCGCATCGCAGATCTCCAACATGGGCAGCAATTCCCACCCGTTCATTGAAACCCTCCCCGGCCAGCATCACAAGCGCATCTTACCGCCCGGGCACGGTCAGGTCACTGTGGAATTGCGCACAACCCCGCAGAAGCGACTATTACTGAACCAGGCTCGCTCAACCGTCCTTTAGCCCGAACCATAGCAATCCGGGAAGCCGAAAGTCGTGAAATATTTGCGAGTTTTTTGTGAAACGGCAGTTTCATGAGCGCACGGCTGCAGGCGACACGCCCGGGGTCTTCGCCGGAATGCGGAACCAGAAGGTGCTGCCGCCGCCGTCCGGGCAATCGACGCCTATGGTGCCGCCGTGCTGCTCGACGATCTTCTTGCAGATAGGCAGCCCGAGCCCTGTTCCCTTGCCCCGCCGGCCGTCGGCGGCCTGGACCTGCTTGAAGCGCTCGAAGATTAGCTGGCGGTGCGACTCCGGCACGCCCCGCCCCTGGTCGCTCACGCGCACCTCGCAGGTGCCGCCGGCAACTTGCGAGGTGACGGCCACCCGCGAGCCGTCCGGCGAGAACTTGACGGCATTGGCGAGCAGGTTGACCACCACCTGCACCAGCCGGTCCGGATCCGCCTCCACCACGCCCTCGCAGGGCCCGATCGCGATCTCAATCCCCCTTTCCCGGGCCATTGGCTCGACCGACTGCCGCGAGCGCTCGAGCACCGCGGCAAGCTCCACCGGCTCCAGGGCGAGCTGCATCTGCCCGGCATCGAGCTTCTCGATGTCCAGCAGATCGTTTATCAAAGTGAGCATGCGGTCGACGTTGTTGATTACCACCTTGAGCTTTTGCCGGGCCGGGTCGGGCAGCGGGCCGAAGGCCCCTGCCGTCATCAGCTTGGCGATCCCGACAACCGCCGTGAGCGGCGTGCGCAGGTCGTGGCTGACCATGGCCAGGAAGTCCTGCTTCAGCCTCTCCAGCTCCTTGCGCCGGCTTATGTCGTGGGCGACGCAGAAGAAGAGCTGGCTGCTCTCCGACCAGTTGGCAGACCACAGGACATCCTGCAGGCAGCCGTTCTTGCACACGATACGGTTCTCGAACCGCCGCACCGAGCCGTCGGGGCCGGGACCGGCAAACTGCCCGGCAGCGAGCTGCCTGTCGTCCGGCTCCAGAAGATCGAGCATCGAGGCGCGCAGCAGCTCCTCCGGCTCGTAGCCCCACATGTGCAGGCAGGCGGAGTTGATCTGCTGGAAGAGACCCTGGCGATCGACGGCGCAGATGACGTCCTTCGAGTTGTCGAAGACGGCGCGCTCCTTTTGGCGCGCTTCGGCAAGCGAGGTGGCCATGGCGTGAAAGACGGCATCCAGGTGCGCAATCTCATCCCGCCCGGCAAGCGGCGGCTTCAGCTCCTGATCGCGGGCCAGGCGCAGCTCGTTTTCGCGCAGGACGGCAAGCCGGCTGGTGATCCCCTGGCTGAAAAAGGCGACCAGCATGAGCGAGAGCAGGGCGGGAACGGCTATGCCGGCAGCCAGAAGCCTTCCCTGCTGCTCGCGCAGTCGCCGTTGATGCTCCGCGCTGACCGAGGGCATGCGATCGACCTCGACGACCAGGGCGAGAAGTTTATCGGTCATCCGGCTGACCACAGGGCCCAGCGCCAGCCTGTTCTCCCACGCCTTCTCGAGGGCCTCCGACGAAAAGCCCCCGGCCATGTACTGCCTGGCCTGCTCGAGGAACTGGTAGGCCGGCAGGCTCAGGCGGTCCATCTCCTGAAAGGTCCTGGACAGCGCGGGCTCGCGCATGGTCAGCCGGCGCAGCTCGGCGCGCGCGCGCAAGCAGTCCTGCGAGGAGCGTTCGAAGGCCTGCCAGGCCTCCGGAGTCTCGTCGCCGGAGACGGTACGCCCGATATCCATCATGTCGGCGACCAGCCGGGTGGCGTTAAAGGTGATCGTGTGCAGGTAGGACTCGTGCGCCTTCACCCGGTCCACCTGGATGAGCACGCCGGTGAGCAGGCCGACCAGGACGAACTCGAAGACGACGGGAACGCCGACCAGAAGGAAGCCCTTGTGCACCATGCTCAGGTCGTTGCCCGGTGAAAAGCCGCGCGCGCGCGGCGCAGTCTGGCGCGGCGGCGCCGGGGGCGGCGCGCCAGCGGCAACGGCTGCGGTGGCGGCCGAGCCCGCGCCCGCGCCCTGCGCCTGCGCGTCCGTCACCGCCTGCGGTGCCAGCGGCAGGCGGATCCAGAAGGTGCTTCCCTTCCCTTCTTCACTGTCCACGCCGATCCGCCCGCCGTGCAGCTCGACCATCTGCTTGCAGATCGGCAGGCCCAGCCCGGTTCCGGCCTTGCGCTTGCCGTCGGCGGCCTCCACCTGCTTGAAGCGCTCGAAGATTGCTTCCCGGTGAGCGGCCGGCACCCCGCGCCCCTGGTCTTTCACCTGAATGAGGACGCCGTCGGCGGCGGCCTGGCCGGACAGCGTGACCACCCCGCCTTCGGGCGAGAACTTGATGGCGTTCGACAGGAGATTGACCACCACCTGAATCATGCGCTCCGCGTCGGCCGGAAACTCGACCTGGCAATCCTCGACGACAATCGTCACCCGGCGCTGCTCGGCCACCGACTCCACCTCCTCCCGGCAGCGCTGGAGGAGATCGGCCATCGAAACACTGGTGACGGTGAGCTCCAGCTGCCCGGCGTCGAGCTTCTCCATGTCCAGCAGATCGTTCACCATGGAAAGCAGGCGCTTGACGTTGCGCGCGGCCATGGCGACCTTGTCGACGGCGGCCGCGGGGATCTGCCCGTAGGTGCCGCGGGAGAGCATCTCAAAGATGCCGGCTATGGAGCTGAGCGGCGTGCGCAGATCGTGGCTGACCATGGCCAGGAACTCCTGCTTCATGGTCTCCAGCTTCTTGCGCTCGGATATGTCGTGGGCCACGCAGAAGAGGCTCGACTCGCTCTCGGCCCAGTAAACCGACCAGAGCGTGTCCATGAGGCTGCCGTCCCGGCAGACGATCCGGCCCTCGAAGAGGCCCGCCGGGTTCTCGCTCTGCGCCCTGCGCATGGCGGCGCCGACCCGCTCGCGGTCTGCAGCGGCCAGAACATCGAAGATGGAGCGCCCGACCAGGCTCTCCGGCTCGCGTCCCCACACCCTGACCGATGCCGGGTTGACGCGGGTGAAACGGCCCTGCCGATCCAGGACGCAGATGACGTCGCTTGCGTTGTCGAACAACGCTCGCTCCCTTTCCCTGGTTCTGGCCAGGGCGCAGGCCATCTCGTGAAAGGCGCGGTCCACCTCGGCAATCTCGTCGGTGCCGGCGAGGCGGGCATTGAGCGGCAAGCCCTCCTTGAGAGCACGGGTGTTGTCCATGACCACGTTCAGGCGGCTGACGATGCCGCGCACGAAAAATCTGGCCAGCCACACGGCGATGAGCACGCTGGCGGCCAGCCCGGCCAGCAGGATGCCGGCCTGCAGGCGCCTGAGTTCGGACTGCTTGCGCATGTTCGCCTCGACCAGCTCATTTTGCGTCACCGACAAAAGCTTCTCCAGCCCCTCGTAGCCGCCGGCCAGCGCCTCGCCGAGCTGCTTTTTGTATTCCTGCAGCTCGAGAACCGACTGCAAGGTGAACCCCCGGGTCAGAAGCGGCCTGAGCACGCCGGCGATGATGCTCAGGTTGTTGTTCATCCGCTCGTTGGCGTGCCGAAACTTCTCCTTCTCCTGCTGGTCAAACAGGCTGTTAAGCTCCCTTCTCAAAAGGACTACCTGCTTGAGCTGCTCGGCGACGCGGGCAATCTCCGGAAAGGCGCCCTCCCGGATAACCTGGTTGAGCTCGTAGCCGCAACGATAATTGGCAATGACCAGCGCGACGCAAAGCTCCTCGATCCGCTTGTACCTCTGCCCCCGTTCCACCTCCCTGTCCGACTGCAAAACGACAAGAAAGAGCAGGGAGACGATAAGCACGGCGACCGCCAGGGGAACCCCTGCCAGGATAAGCCCCCGGTGAAAAACCTTGAGATTCACCCCCATGGACATCTAACTAGGGTCCGCTGCTGGATTCGAGAAACGCCGCCCCAAAGGCCTTGTACCCAGCAGGCGGCGGTTTTGCGCGGGCAGGGCGCCTAACTTGACCGCGCCGCCCCAAGACGGCAGGGGCGCAGCCAGGCTGCGCCCCTGCCGGTCGGTATACGAAAGCTCGCCTGCGAGCTCCTGCTTACTCGATAATGTTCGACACCACGCCGGCGCCGACGGTGCGGCCGCCCTCGCGAATGGCGAAGCGCATCCCCTGCTCAACGGCGACCGGCTGGATCAGCTCCACTTCCATGTTGACGTTGTCGCCGGGCATGACCATCTCCACCCCCTGCGGGAGCGTGATCGAGCCGGTCACATCCGTGGTGCGGATGTAAAACTGCGGCCTGTAGCCCGGGAAGAACGGCGTGTGGCGGCCGCCCTCCTCCTTGGACAGCACGTAGACCTCGGCCTTGAACTTGGTGTGCGGCTTGATCGAGCCGGGCTTGGCGATAACCTGACCGCGCTCGATCTGTGTCTTGTCGATGCCGCGCAGGAGGATGCCGACGTTGTCCCCGGCGATGCCGGAATCAAGCGTCTTTTGATACATCTCCACGCCGGTGACGACTGTCTTGCGGGTCTCCTGCAGACCGACAATCTCCACTTCGTCGCCCACCTTCACCTGACCGCGCTCGATACGGCCCGTGGCCACCGTGCCGCGGCCGGTGATCGAGAAGACGTCTTCAACCGCCAGCAGGAACGGCTTGTCGATCTCGCGCACCGGGGTCGGGATATACTCGTCGACCGCCTTCATGAGCTCGAGTATCTTGTTCCACTGGTCCTTGTCCCCTTCCAGGGCCTTGGTGGCGGAGCCGCGAACGAACGGGATCTTGTCACCCTCGAAACCGTACTTGCTGAGCAACTCGCGCGCTTCCATCTCCACCAGGTCCAGCAGCTCGGGGTCGTCGACCATGTCGCACTTGTTGAGCCAGACGACGATGTGAGGGACGCCCACCTGACGAGCCAGCAGGATGTGCTCGCGGGTCTGCGGCATCGGTCCGTCCGAAGCCGAGATGACCAGGATCGCTCCGTCCATCTGGGCGGCGCCGGTGATCATGTTCTTGATGTAGTCGGCGTGCCCCGGGCAGTCCACGTGGCTGTAGTGGCGGGTGTCGGTCTCGTACTCGACGTGCGCCGTGTTGATCGTGATGCCTCTCGCCTTCTCTTCGGGAGCAGCGTCGATCTCGTCGTAGGCCTTGAACTTGGCCTTGCCTTGTTCGGCGAGAACCTTGGTGATTGCTGCGGTCAGCGAAGTCTTGCCGTGATCAACGTGACCGATCGTGCCGACGTTCACGTTGGGTTTTGTTCTTTCGTACTTTTGGCGGGCCATCCTCTTACCTCTCTTTGTTTATCCTTTGGTCCTGTTTTGCGGGGCTGGTTTGGAAATCCGCACCCGGCTCCAGCTGAAAGTTGTTAATTGTAAGCCGAACCGGGCGAGTTCATTACTAAAAATGGAGCCCATGACGAGAATCGAACTCGTGACCTCCCCCTTACCAAGGGGGTGCACTACCGCTGTGCTACATGGGCCTGTTCTCCTCCTCCTGTCGACTGCGCCGCACACTCTTGTCGTCTTCCGGTCTCCTGGCGGCGCCGGCGGCGCCACGGCCGAGAGCCGATTCCCTGTGGAAAATCTGGGCGGAGCTGGATTCGAACCAGCGTAGGCTTTCGCCAACGAGTTTACAGCCCGTCTCCTTTAGCCACTCGGACATCCGCCCACACAGCCGGTGATGGGATTCGAACCCGCAACCTACGGTTTACAAAACCGTTGCTCTACCGTTGAGCTACACCGGCAAGGGCGTACAGGCGCAAACAAAAATTCTACTAGTAAGCTTCAAGTGCTGTCAATTTTGCCCTGCCGGACGACTTCATAGAAGAAAATCCCGGCGGCGACGGAGGCGTTGAGCGAGTTGGTCTTGCCAAGCATGGGGATGCTGACCAGGAAGTCGCAGTGCTCGCCTACCAGGCGGCTGATGCCCTTGCCCTCGCTGCCCACCACGGTCACCAGCGGGCGCTTGAGATCGGCTTGCGTGTAGGTCTGGCTGGCGGCGGCATCGAGCCCCACCACCCAGAAGCCGTGCTCCTTGAGCGTCTCGATTGCCGACACCAGGTTGGTGACGCGCACCAGCGGCAGGTTGGCGATGGCGCCGGCGCTTGTTTTGGCCACGGTGCCGGTGACGCCCGCGGCGCGGCGCTGCGGGATGACCAGCGCGGCCACGCCCGAGGCTTCGGCCACCCGGATGATCGCCCCCAGGTTGTGCGGGTCCTCGACGCCGTCGGCGACCGCCACCACATAGCCGTCCATCGAGCGGCCGGCCGCGGCGCGCAGCGCCCGATCGCCTTCCACCTTCTCGAGGAGCCGGTCGAGGTCCCACAGCTCGGCCGGGCTCACCAGCGCCACCACGCCTTGATGGCGCTCTTCCGGGCCGACGAGCTTGTCCAGCTTTCGCCGGTCGCATGTCTGCAGGGGGATGCCGTTGCGGCGGGCCAGGTCCTGAATGCGCTTGACGCGCGGGTCCGGCCTGCCGCCTTCGGCGAGCATGATCTTGTTTACCGTCGCCGCCCCCTGCTCGAGGAAGGCCACGACCGCGTTTTTGCCGAAGATAAGCTCGCCTTGCTCCATGCGCCGTCGCCTTCTCACGCGGCCCGCCGTCGAGAGCCGGCGGGGCTGGCCGGTCATTTTACCGCTTCGTGGATTCCCCATATACAAGCGCCGGCCCGCCCTTTATGCTTTAGCCGGAAGTCTGGAGCCGCTCACGATGCTGTTCGATGTATTCTTTCTGGGCTTTCCGGTGGCGATCGCCATCTGCCTGGCCGCGCACGCGGTCCGCGAGCAGGACGTGAAGTTCTGGCGCCCGGCATTTTTCTTCACCAGCTACTGCGCCTTTTACCTGGCGGGAGGCCGCGAGGTGCTCTTATATTTGATCTGCTGCGCCATGATGGGCGGGGGCTGGATCGGCACCGAGGCGTTGGGAACTACCGCGCCCTAGCCGCCGCTGCCGCCGGGCAGCCTGGCGCTCGCGGGCGAATCAAGCCTGCCTGGCGCGGCCCTGCTTGGTGCCGTGGCGGTTCTGCTGGGCCTCGGCCAGCGTGCGCATGGGGATGTTGTGCTTCTTCAGCCAGCGGGAGATCGTGTTGGGATCGCACCACTTGTTCTCCTCCTCCCGATAAAGACGCGCGATCTCCACCGTGCTCAGCTTCTCACGGACATATCTCTGGTAAAGCCAGTCCTTGTCCTGATAAAGCGTCTTGATTCGAAGAGTCTTGCCCACGTTCCGGTCCCCGCTCTGATCTCGCCGCCCCTCAAAAGTAATTTTGAGCGCTCGATGAGAATCTGGCAAGTACGGTTCAGTATGATGTAAGGTACGCCAGGGGGCGAACATGGACACGAGCTCAAAAGCAACCGCGCGCATTCCTCAGGTGGACAGGCTGCTCAGGCACCCGCGGCTGGAGGCGGAGCTGTCCAGGGTGCGCCGGGAGGTCCTGGTCGAGCTTATCAGGCGCGAGCTCGGCAGGCTGAGGGAGCGGCTGGCGCTGGGCGAGGCCTTGCCGGAGATCGATCGGATCGCCGAGTCCGTGGCCCTGGCGGTGGAACGGCTGCTGGCGCCCGGCTTAAAGCGGCTGATAAATGCCACCGGCGTCATTTTGAATACCAACCTGGGGCGGGCGCCGCTTCCCGACATCGCCCTGGAGAATCTGCGCTGTGCCGCGCAGAGCTACTGCAACCTGGAGGTGGACCTTGTCTCCGGCAAACGCGGCGAGCGCTCGCAGAAGATCGAGGATCTGCTGCGCCTGCTGACCGGCTGCCGGTCGGCGCTCGTTGTCAACAACAACGCCGCCGCCGTGCTGCTGGCGGTCAACGCGCTGGCCCGCAATCGCCAGGTGATCGTCTCGCGCGGCGAGCTGGTGGAGATTGGCGGCAGCTTCAGGCTGCCGGAGGTGATTGTCGCCGCCGGCGGCGTGCTCACCGAGGTGGGCACCACCAACCGCACGCGGGTGGCCGACTTTCGCAAGGCGATAAGCGGGGAGACCGGGCTCCTGCTCAAGTG
This sequence comes from Pseudomonadota bacterium, assembly GCA_021325555.1. GTDB lineage: Bacteria > Cyanobacteriota > Vampirovibrionia > Obscuribacterales > Obscuribacteraceae > JAJPGY01. The sequence goes on from JAJPGY010000043.1 coordinate 157,126, forward strand.
CCACCGCTCCAACTTCGAGATTCGCGGGTTCACCGAGGAGGCGAGCGTGGAGGAGCTGGTGGCGCTTTCGCGGGAGGCCGGGATCCCGTTTGTCGAGGACCTGGGCAGCGGGGCGCTCGTCGACCTCTCGCCGCTCGGTTTCGAGGATGAGCCGACCGTGCAATCGCAGCTGCAGGCGGGCTGCGAGCTGGTGACCTTCTCCGGCGACAAGCTGCTGGGCGGCCCGCAGGCCGGCATCGTCGTGGGCAAGGGCGAGACCGTCGAGCGCCTGAGGAAGAGCCCGCTCTACAGGGCCCTGCGCCCGGACAAGCTCACGCTGGCGGCGCTGGAGGCGGTGCTGATCGAATACCTCTCGCCGGCGCCCGAGGCCGGGATTCCCGCCCTGCGCATGGCCTTTGCCCCGGCCGGCGAGGTGCGGGCGCGGGCCGAGGCGTTCGCCCGCCTGGCCAACCGGCGCCTGCGGAAGATGCGCTGCACGGTGTCCCCCTGCCGGGCGACGGCCGGCGGCGGCTCCCTGCCCGGAAAGACGCTGGCCAGTTTCGCTGTTGCGCTCGCCTGCCCGGCAAAGCCCAACCAGCTGGCCGCCATGCTGCGCCTGGCCAGGCCGCCGGTTTTCGCCTTCGTGCAGGAGGACGAGGTCCTGCTCGATCTGCGCACGGTCGCCCCCGCCGAGGAGGCCGAGCTCCTCGAGGTGCTGTTCACAATCGATGCAACTTTATGAGACACCCGGAAGGGCGCGGGCGCGCCCTTCTGCGCCAGGACTGTTTGCCGCCGGCGCTTTTCAGTCAAGAGGGTATAATTCCTGCGGCGTCCGAACCGGCATGCCGGACAAGCCCGGACGGTTAGAGAGGGCGGCGCCGGGGTAAGCAACCAGACGGGGAATCCCTACACTACCATCAACAAAAAAGAGGCTGATATGGCAGAAGAAACGTCTCTCGAAACCAAGCTGGCGGAATTGGCGAAGCACGTGCAGGATCAGGCGCGGTTCACCAGGGCCATCACCGTCGTCTGCACGGCAGCAGTGATGGGTGTGCTGTTCTGGATGATCGTGCAGGTGTTCACGCTCATGCCTGACATGGTGATCGCGAAATACATGGCCGCGCTGCCTCAGATTGTTGTTCAGTGGCACTTTACCGAGACGGCATCGAGCAAGAGCACCAAGACGCCGGCCGCCGCACCGGCCAAAGCCAAGTAATCAGCGCTTGTTGAGCATCTGCTGGCGCCGCTGAACCTCGGCCTCGACCTCGTCGGGAGAGATGCCGTTGACCTGCATCGGGCCCGCGCATATCTCCCGCCAGGGGGCGCCGGCTAAGGCTTGGCGGACGATCACCTCGAAGACCTGGGCGCGCACGCCCCTGCCGTAAGGGCCCTCCTGGGTGCCGAACGGGGTGGTCTGGGCCGGGTTCGCGCGCGGCACCGCCTGGCTCGTCTGTTGCTGCGCTACCGGGGTCGGCGGCGCCGCCACCGCCGGTGGCACCGGCGGCGCTACCACAGGCTGGGGCGCCGGCGCAACTGACGCCACCGGCGGTGGTGACGCCTGTACCGGGGCGGGGGCAGGAGGCTGGCTCTGCGGCTGGGGCGGAACGTTCTGCGGCGCCGCGGGCTCGGCGAAATGGGGCTGCTCGGGCGTGGCGTCGAACAGCGAGGAAGGCCTGGTCGGCGGCGCCGTATCGAAGAAGCCGGCCGCTGACGGCGGCTTGCCGGGCAGGGTGGGGCTGGCGCTGGCTGCCTCCTTGGCGATGCGCACGTCGGCCATCTGCTTCTGCAGGTCCTTGACCATCTCTTCAGTCTGGCTGCGCAGCTCCTCCATCTGGTGCCTGAGCAGGCTGAGCTCCGACTCCTTCTCGGAAAGCTCCATGTCCTTGTTCTCGAGCAGAGCTTTGTACTCGTCTTCCCGCTTGTTGAGCGCCTCGGTCAGCTCGGCGTAACGCGTGTTGAACTCCTCGTAGCGCGTGTTGAGCATGTCCTGCGCCTCCTGCAGCTCCTGATCCTTGGCGGCCAGAAGCTGCTCGAACTCGTTCTCCCGCTCCTCCAGAGCCCGGCGCATCTCCTCGTTGGCCGCCCGCAGCGCCTCCAGCTCCGCCCTGGTCTCCGGATGATCGGTCATCACCCCGCCGGAAGGCGCGGCCGCGGAGGCCGCGGCGGCAGCGCTGTCCGGCGCCTGGCTGCCGGCTTGCTGGGAGGCGGGCGCCGGCGCGTGCGCGGACGGCCTGCCGCGGGCAGGCGGCTCGGCGCCCTGCACGGCCTCGTAAGCCTCGCGGAAAAGGTCGCCCGGAAGCCGCTGGGTGCCCAGGAGCTCGACAAGCCTTCTCAAAAGATCGGCCGGATGATCGCCGGGAAAGATGGCCATGTACGCGCACTTGAACGTCCAGGGATCGATGGTCCCGTTGGAGAGCTGGTCGGCCAGGTTCATCACCAGGTTGTCCGGCGAGTACTTTTCGTCGACGGCGGCCCGAGCCTCCATGGCCGCCACCAGCTGGTCGATGGCCGGAACAAGCTCTCCGACGGCCTTCATCGGCTCGAGGGCGGCGGATAAGGATTCGGTCAGGCTGTTCAGGTTGAGCCCGATCTCGAAGAGCGTCTCGTTCTTCAAGGTGTCGGACAGGCTCTTCAGCACGTCCGTCTGTTCGCCCGATATCTTCTGCAGGGCGGCCAGGTTTAGCGCACAGGCGTTCATCGCCTGGTCGATGTTGTTGAGCAGATCTAGAATCGCCGGTGGAACAGCGGCGGCCTGCAACGGCGTCGCCGGCGAGGGAACAACGGCCGGGGCGGTTCCGGGCCCGGAGACCGGCGCGGGCATGCCCCCGTGGAGCAGGGCCGCCGTGGGCTCGTCGGGCACCGAGCCGCGGCTCGGGAATGGTGCCGGCGGCGACGGGTCCGATCCCGCCTCCGGCTCAGGCTCGTCGCCCGAATGATGGGGCAAGGCAGAGGCGGCGGCGCCGAACGCTTCCTCGGGAACAGCCGCTTTGGCCAGGGATCCCCGCAAGCGAGCGCGCCGGGCCGCCAGAGACGTAGCCTCCTCTCCTGGCGGTTTGCCGGGCTGTACGTCGTCGTACGATCCCATATGCCTGCCCTTTTCCTCCCGACCCATGCGGTTTTCCATTTCTAGTTCTATCAGAACCTTTCCCGAAAACCGGCGGTGCTAACCGCCGGGCACTCAAACCAGCACCTCACGGGGCCGCGTCCATCCTCGTGAGAGCCTTAGAAATAGTGAATCTCAGGGTTAAAATAGCTGCCGAGCACCCCCAAAATACGGTTCCGTTTGTACCAATAGTATAAACCCAAATGCCTCACCGGCACTACACGATTTTATGCTTGACAATCACCGGCCCCGACTGTACGATGCTGTATGTCCTTTTCATATAAAGGATGCACCTTACCAGTAGACCATGCTCTACGGATCGCCTGCCCGGTCGGCCGGCGGGCGCCAAAAGTTCCCGGGATCAAGCATTTAACGCTATCATCGAGTCAGGAGGGCGCGTGCGGGATCCGGTCCCGTCGCTAGAGAGGGAGCGCCGCTAGTTTGGAAATTCTTCTTTGTCAGGCTTGTGGATCTATTCTGCGGGGCAAAAGCAAATACTGCACCGGCTGCGGCACCTTTGTCTCCCGCCACTCGCCGACCTCGCTGTACCCGGCGCGCCCGGCCGGGCCGATGGTCGTCACCGCCACACCCGACCCGCTGGCCGTCGAGAAGACGCTGAGCAAGCGGGCGGTCGAGCAGTTCGTGGCCGCCCACGGCGGCAACGGCGGCAACGGCGGCAAGACGCCATCCCCGGGGGCGGAATTCACCCGCGAGCGCCCCGCCGCTCCCGAGGCGCCGCCGGCCGTCGCCCCGGCTCCAGCACCGGGACCTACGTCCATCCTGGGCAACGTACTCAAAGGCGTCTCTCGCCCCGGCGCCCTCTTCGGGAGACCAGCGGTCGCGCCATCGTCCCTGGTTTCCTTCGACGGCGCGCCCCCCGCTGCGCAACCACCGCAGCCCGAGCTCACTTCCGCCCAGCCGCCCCAGCCCGAGCCAGCCGCACCCGGCCCGGCGCCCTACGATGCGATCGCCGCGATCCAGGCTGCCAGGGCGGCGCAAGCCGCGGCAGGCGGCGCGGGCATCCCGCCCGCATCCCCGGCGTCGCCCGCCTCTGACCCGTCAGCAACATCCACCGGGGGCGCCGGCGTCCCGCCCGCGTTCCCGGGGTCGCCGGCCTACGACCCGTCAGCAACATCCACCGGGGGCGCCGGCGTCCCGCCCGCGTTCCCGGGGTCGCCGGCCTACGACCCGTCACAAGCACCCCCCGGGGGCGCCGGCGTCCCGCCCGCGTTCCCGGCGTCGCCGGCCTATGACCCGTCAGCAACATCCACCGGGGGCG
>JAJPGY010000001.1 GCA_021325555.1 Pseudomonadota bacterium
GCGAGCTCACCATCGACAACAATCGATCCGAGCGGGCAATCCGCGCCATTGCCATCGGCCGCAAGAACTGGCTGTTCGCAGGAAGCCGCGACGGCGGGCGGAATGCCGCGGTCATATCGAGCTTCATCGCCACGTGCAAGCAGCACGCTGTGGACCCCAGGAATACCTGCGTGACGTGCTAACCCGCCTCTGCCACAACGACTGTACCGATCTCGATCAGCTACTTCCGGGGACCTGGGCGCCGGCGACCCTGTAGACTACCGGACGGATACGCGTTACCGGAATAGGAAAGCGACCAGCGGCTACCTGGTGAAAAGGATAGAAACCGCCTGCGAGTCGTTCGCACCGCCGGCCATGAGCTGCCGCCGCCACTGCTGTGTGGAGGGGGGGGCTGGACGGGGCACTCAAGCTGCCGTGAGTGCTTTTCGATCCCCCCCCCTATAATTCTGAAGATTTATCGACTGGGCTGAAGATGTTTCGGCAATCTATCAATCCCTTGCAGAAATTTGAGGATGTGTGAACATTTTTCGACCATATGGTTCATAATTGGAGATATTGCGACCCGGCTCGACATTTTTCGACCATGAAGATACCCCGTCAAAAGCCACTACTCTTCCAAAGTGAGCACCTTCCCACCGGCACGGCGCTGGCCGGGCTCGCTGCGCTGGTGCGGTTTTTTGGCGTGGAGGCGCCGGTGCGCCGGCCCGCCTGTGTATCGGAGCGTCACGTGAAGGGTGGCACGAGGCAAGCGGGCATATGGCGCGTCTACGACAAACGGTACGAGCCGGAGGAGACAGTAACGGGGCAACTAACCTTCGCCTTGCGCCACGAGGACGTGGATCTGCTGGTGCTGAAGCGCCTCTTCCTGGCAATCCCGGAGCCCGTGATGGCCGAATACGTTCGCTCGGCGCCGACCGGAATTGCCAACCGGCGAGCCTGGTTCCTGTACGAGCTGCTGACCGGCCGAATCCTCGATGTGCCGGATGCGCCCACCGTAACCGTAGTCGATGTGCTGGATCCGAACCGCTACTTCACTCGCCCCGGAGAGGTCTCCCGGCGGCACAAGGTCAGAAACAACCTCCTCGGCACGGCCCATTTCTGCCCCATAATCCGCCGGACCGATGCTCTGGAGGCATCTATAGGGAGGGGTCTGGCAGCCAAGGCGCAGGCGACGGTCGGGCTCATCAGCGCCCGCCTAGTGCGCCGGGCGGCGAGCTTTCTGCTGCTGGCGGACAGCCAGGCGAGCTTTGCAATTGAAGGAGAGCGGCCGCCACGGAACCGATTGGAGCGGTGGGCGAAGGCGATCAAGCAGGCCGGCCGGTATCAGCTCAGCCTGCCGGAGATAATCAGGCTGCATGGGATCCTCATTGAAGACAACCGCTTTGTCCAACCAGGGTTGAGGAAGGGCGGCGTTTTTCTGGGGGAGCGCGGGCCAGATGGGCAGCCGTTACCGGAATTCATTGGCGCAAAACCGGAAGACCTTGAGGACCTATTAGAAGGAATCATGCGGACAAATGCCCTGATGGGCGAGTCCGACCTGGACCCAGTACTCCAGGCGGCAGCGACCGCGTTTGCATTCGTGTACGTCCACCCCTTTCAGGATGGCAACGGCAGGGTGCATCGCTGCCTTGTTCACCATGTCCTGTCCGAGCGTCGCTTCACGCCGCCGGGGCTCATCTTTCCCGTGTCATCGGTAATGCTGGACTGGATCGAAGAGTATCGGACCGTCCTTCAATCGCATTCGGCACCGCTCATGGAATACATGGAGTGGCGGCCAACGCCGGCCCGCAACGTGGAGGTGTTAAATGACACGGCGGATCTATATCGCTTCATTGACTGCACGGATGCGGCAGAGTTCCTCTATCGCTGTGTGGAGCGAACCGTGGAAAAAGACCTGCCGCATGAAATTGAGTACCTAAAACGGCGCGACGAAGCAATCCGGCGGCTGATGGAGACGGTAGAGATGCCAGACCAGGTGGCTGAGGATTTCCTGATGTTCGTCCGGCAGAACAACTGGACGCTGCCCAAGAAGCGCCGGCGGTCCGAGTTTGCCGCGCTGAAAGATGAGGAGGTGGCCCAGCTTGAGACCGTCGTCCGCGAAGCCTTCGAGGGCTTCGATAGCGCTCCCTGAACCTGCCGCTTGCCGGGATCTGTCAACTGAGTTGTGTCATTGATTATCGGTCATGACGGTTTCTCCATTTTTTGCCGGCGATGGTGGCAATCAGCACAGAGTGCTGTTGCCGGCGGCGCTGGAACCGTTGGCAGGGCAAGCCAATGGAGCGTGGTCTTTCTCATGCCGGAATCCTCCCTTCGAACTCGATCGAGAATTGATTCATGGCTGCCCCCCAGTCGCGGAGCGGCATTGTCCACTTCCGGGAGACTAGCTGGGCAGCCAGGTATATAGGCATTTCGTTCTTTCGCAATCTTGATCGCTCATTGGTACTGACCAGTGTTGCTCAAGTGTTCAATGAACGCGGGGAAGGTGTGGTTGTCTGCGGCGGTCCGGCCCAAGTTTCTAAAGAAGATCGCAACGTTCATCTTTTGGAAGCTGACGCCAGAGGTGGCCCCGGTTTGTCAGGCCAAAAAGCCGAATTGCTAAGGTAGATCAGCCCTCCCTTTTGTTTGGGCCTCAGATTGAAGCCGAAACGAGACTAGACGATACC
>JAJPGY010000003.1 GCA_021325555.1 Pseudomonadota bacterium
GAACGGTGTACGCCCCGCCGGCTCCACCGCTGGCAGCCAGCACCGGCCCGGCAATCGTCAGGCCCTGCGCCGCCGAGATCGTGACGTTGCCGGCGGCGCCGCCGGCACCACCTGCGGAGCTGCTGGAGTAATAGCTGCCGCCGCCGCCGCCGCCGCCGGAGGTGTTGACGTCACCCGAGATGCTGACGGCGGAGCCGCTGCTGGTAACGCTTACGGCGCCGCCCGCGCCGCCGGCTCCTCCGGACGCTGAGCCGTTGCCGGCACCGGCGCCGCCGCCGCCGTAGGCTCTCAGGTAGCCTGTCTGGACCGGGCCGGATGCCGTGATCGTGATGTTGCCGCCGGCTGCGCCGCTGCAACCGAAGCAGTTGCCCCCGGCTCCCGAGCTCTCCACATTGCCGATGCTTATCCCGCCGCCGTCGGCGAGCAGGCTTATGGCGGCGCTGTTGGAGCGCAGATTGAGCCCGGAGAAGTTGATGCTGCCGCCGCCGCTGCTCGCCCCGGTCACCGACGCCACATTCTCATTCGTGAGAGCGTAAGTGACGCCGGCGGCAAATGTCATCGCCCCGCCGGCGGCGCCGTTGGCCTGGTTGGTGGAGTCGAAGGTGCCGGTCGCCCCGCTCAGCGTCCCGCCTGCCAGCATGGTCAGCGGCACGCTGGCACCGGTCGTAATCGTGCCGACGGACAGGTTGCCGCTGGCCAGTACATTGAGCCTGCCGCCGGCGGCCCCTATGTAGCCGGCACCGCCTATCTGCGAAGCCGCGCTGTTGAAGGTGGCTGTCCCGGTGGACGCCCCCACATATCCGGTCACCGTGACCGGGGTGCCCGTGGTGCCGGCGGCATTGAATGTCGAGCTGCCCGACGCCACACCGTACTGGCTGTAGCCGCCCGCAAACCCGAAGGCGCCGGCGGCGGTTCCGTTGACGGCAATTGTCTGGCCGGAAAGGCTTACCGCCGCGGAAGCACCGGTATCGGTGCCCGCATTTCCACCGGCATTGGAATAGGAGGCGCCGCCAAAGCCGAAATTACTGGCCCCTGTCATCGCCCAGCCGGCGCCGCCTGTGCCGGCACCGCCGGCGGTGCCGTTGCCGCTGCCGCCGTTGGCGGCACCACCACCGAAGATGCCGCCGCCCGAGCCCCAGCCGGTGGCACTGTTGTAGGAGCCGCCGCCGCCGCCGCCCCAGAAGCCACCGCCGCCGCTGCCACCCTGATAATTGTTGGCGGAGAGCCCGCCGCCGCCGCCGCCGCCAAACGACCCGCCGCCGCCGCCGCCATAAAATTGAACGGAGTACGCCCCGCCGGCACCGCCGCCGGCAGCCAGCACGGGCCCGGTGATGGAAAGCCCCTGCGCCGCCGAAATCGTCACGCTGCCTGCGGCTCCGCCCCTGCCGCCGGCGGCGCTCGAGGCGTAATAGCTGCCGCCGCCGCCGCCGCCGCCGGAGGTGTTCACATCTCCCGCGATGGTGACCGCGTCGCCGCTGCTGGTCACGGCTACGGCACCACCGGCGCCGCCGGCTCCTCCGGACGCTGAGCCGGCGCCGGCGCCGGCACCGCCGCCGCCATAAGCCCTCAGGTATCCGGTCTGTATCGGCCCCGCCGCCGTGATCGTTATGTTGCCGCCGGCGGCGCCGGCACAGCCTGCGCAATTGCCGCCGGCGCCGGAACTTTCAATGTTGCCGATTGCGATGCTGCCAGTAAAGCTGCCCGTATTGCCGCTCTGCACGTTGACGTTGCCGCTGTTCGTCCTCAGGTTGACGAGCCCGGTCTGAATGCTGCCCCCGGTGCTGCTGGAACCGCTCAAGAGAGTGGCGATGCCGGTGCCGGTGGTGAAGTTGGCGCCGGCCGCCACGGTCATATTGCCGCCGCCGGCGCCGGTGCTGGTGGCATCGATGGTGTGCGCCGAGGTCAGCCCGCTCGCCGTTATGTTGCCGGCGGAAAGAGCCATGAAGCTCTGGCCGCCGGTCGAGAAGGTTTGCGACGAGAAGAGGCCCGACAGATCGAGGTCGGAGTTCGAGGTCAGGGCGAGGGTGCCGGCGACATGAACGGCGCCGCTGTTTACCAAGGAGGCGCCGTTCAGGTTCAAAAGCAAGTTGCCGGACGAGGAGAGGGTGCCCCCGTTGGTTATGGAGCCGGCACCGCCTCCGGTGGCAATCAGCGTGACGTTGGCGCCGCCCGTGCTGCTCACGGTTCCGTTGACGACAACGTTATTCGCGCTCAGGCTGCCGTTCGAGGAGGTGAAGTTCAATGTCCCGCCCGTGGCGACCGTGGCATTGCCGTAGACCGGCAGCGAGACGGCGCCGACGTTGGCCGTCAGCCCGGCCGGCACATTAAAAGTGGTGAACCCTGCCACGGGGATGTTGGAGGCTCCCAGGGTCATGGTGCCGCCGCTGGCGGCGCCGCTGCCGTTGAGCACGATCGACTGGCTGCCGTAGGCGGCCTGAATGACCGCCACCAGCTCCGCCGGCGTCACGGCGGAGCCGTTTGTGACCGTCACCGGCGATCCGCCGACGGTGATGGTCACCTGCCCGTTGGGCCCGAGCGTGTTGTAGGTGCCGGACGAAAGACTGGCAGGGGCGCTCACGGAGTTGATCGTCATCGAGTTGCCGGCCATGCTGCCGAAGGCGCCGCTTCTGGCGGCAGATGAGCCCGAGCCCACCACAAACGGGTTGTCCGACCGCAAGCCTATAACCGCCGTCACATCCAGGCTGGTGTCTGCGAAGTTGGCGTTGGAGGCATAGAGGACCGGGGTGCTGGCGCCATTTTCCGTAATGGAGACGGTGCCGCCGCCAGCGCCCTTGCTGTAGAGCGAATAGGTGGAATAGCTGGAGCCCGAGTACGGGTTGGGGCTGGAGGAGCTGTTGGCGCTCAAATTGGAAGCCACCGAGCCCGTGACCGCCACCAGGCTGCCGGTCAGGCTGACATTGCCGGCGGTGCTGGCCGAGCCCGCGTTGCCGCCGGCCGCATTAGCCGAGCCGCCGCCCGCCCCGAAGTACTGCGTGCTGCCGTTGCTGGCCCCGGCGCCGCCTGCGCCCGGCCCGCCCGCGCCGCCGTTGTGCGCCCCGCCGGTGCCGCCGGCGCCGCCGCCAAAAACACCGCCGCCGGCGCCGCCGGCCGCGCTGGTGCCGTAGGTGTCGGAGCCGCCGCCGCCCCCGTAGAACCCGCCGCCGCCCGAGCCGGCAACGTTGCCGGTGGTGTAGCTGCCGCCGCCGCCCCCGCCGCCGCCCAGCGACCCGCCGCCGCCGCCCCCGTTGTTGCCGCCGCCAGAGCCCCCGGCGCCGCCGCCCGCGCTCAAAACCGGTCCGGCAATCGTGAGCGCCTGCGGCGTCGACATGGTTATGCCGCCAGCGTTGCCGCCGGCGCCGCCGCCGCCCTGGCTGCCGCAACAGTAGGCGCCGCCGCCGCCGCCGCCGCCGCCCGAGGTGTTCACGTCCCCGGATACGGTGATCGCCCCGCCGCTGCTGCTCACGCTTATCGCTCCGCCGGCGCCGCCTCCGCCACCGGAGGCGGTGCTATAGCCGCCGGCCCCGCCGCCGCCGTATGCTCTCAGGTAACCGGTCTCAACGTCCCCTGAGGCCGTAATCGTGATCGCCCCGGCGCTGGCGCCGCCGCAGCCGCCGCAGGTAGCTCCCGCCCCGGATGTCTCCAGGTTGCCTATTGACACGCTCCCGGCATTCAAGTTGCCCGCGTTGGCTGCAAGGGTTATAGGAGCGCTGTTCGAGCGCAAGCTCAAGCCGGACAGGTTGATACTGCCGCCGGTGGCGCTCGCTCCCGTGACCGATGCCGTGTTGCCGGAAAGCGTGTAGGTGACGCCGGACTCCATGGTCATCGAGGCTCCGTTGCCGTTGTGATTGGCAAAATCAAGGCTGCCGGACAGACCGCTCAGATTGCCGCCTGCCAGAATCGTGAGCGGGATGCCGACCGGTGCCGTCACCGAGCCCAGCGTGAGGTTGCCGGTGGCAACCGCGGTAAGCCTGCCTCCCGAAGCACCGAAATAGGCTATGCCGCCAATCTGCGAGCTGGCGCTGTTGAGGCTCATCGCCCCGGTCGACCCTCCGACAACCCCGGTCACCGATACCGGCGTTCCGGACCCGGCGCTGCCGGTAAGCGTCGAGCTTGCCCCGGCAAGCCCGTAACCCGCATAAGAGCCGCCATAGCCGAATTGGCTGCCTACCGTTCCGTTGATAGCCACTGTCTGCCCTGACAGGGTCACCGCCCCGGAAGAGCCGGTGTCGGTGCCGGCGTTGCCGCCGTTGGCGTTCCAGGAGACGCCGCCCGAGCCGAAATACGCCGTGCCGCCAACGCTGGCCCCGGTGCCTCCAGAACCTGCTCCCCCGTTGCCGCCGTTATGGGCGCCACCGGTGCCGCCGGCGCCGCCGCCGAAGATGCCGCCGCCGGCCCCGCCGGCCGCGCTGGTGCCGTAGGTGTCGGAGCCGCCGCCGCCCCCATAGAAGCCGCCGCCGCCTGCCCCGCCGCCGTTGCCGGTGGTGTAGCTGCCGCCGCCGCCGCCCCCGCCGCCGAACGATCCGCCGCCGCCGCCGCCGTTGTTGCCGCCGCCGCCGCCACCGGCCCCGCCGCCCACGCTCAGGACCGGTCCGGTGATCGAGAGAGCCGCCGGCGTCGATATGGTTATGTTGCCGGCGCTGCCGCCGTTGGCCCCGCTACCCTGGCTGCCGCAGCAGTAGGCGCCGCCGCCGCCGCCGCCGCCGCCGGAGGTGTTCACGTCGCCCGCGATCGTCACCGGGCCACCGCTGCTGCTTACGCTTATGCTGCCGCCGGCGCCGCCGGCGCCACCGGAGGCGGTGCTGTAGCCGCCCGCCCCGCCGCCGCCGTATGCCCTGAGGTAACCGGTGCCGACGGCCCCTGCCGCCGCAATCGTTATGGCCCCGGCGCCGGCGCCGCCGCATCCGCCGCAGGTGCCGCCCGCCCCCGATGTCTCTATGTTGTCTATATTGATGGTGCCCGTGTTCAGGCTGCCGGCGTTGGCCTGCAGATTTATGCCGGCGCTGTTGGTCCGCAAGCTCAGATTGCCCAGCGCGAGACTGCCGCCGGTCGTGCTTCCGCCGGTTATGGCGGCGGTGGTGCCGTTCCACGAATAAGTAACCCCGGACCCGATCGTGATCGCGCCGCCGGTGCCCCCCGCCTTGGTGGTATCGAGGCTGCCGCTGGCTCCTGTGATGTTCCCGCCGGCCAGCAAGGTCACCGGCGCCCCGGACCCGCCGACAACGGCGTTCAGGTACATATTGCCGGCCGCCAGGATATTCAAGGTGATCCCGGCGCCGGGGTTGATCGTGCCTGCGGTAAGATCGCCGGTGGAAACCAGGTTCAGCTTCCCTCCGGACACGCCTATGTAGCCGGCTCCACCCAACTGGGCGGCCGTGGCGTTGAGATTGACCGCCCCCGTGGACGCGCTCGCGTAGCCGGTTATCGAGATCGGCGTTGCGGCCGTCGAGCTCGCGGCGGTCAGGTTCGAGGTGGCCGACGACAAGCCGTACGCCGTGTAAGCGCCGCTGTAGCCGAAGGAGCTACCGACGCTGCCGCTCACGGCGATCGTCTGCCCGGTAAGCGTTACCACCCCCGATGAGCCGGTATCGGTTCCGGCATTGCCGCCGTTGGCATACCACGACCCGCCGCCGGTGCCGAATGTGGAGGTGCTGTTGATGCTTGCCCCGCTGCCGCTGACGCCAGGCCCGCCCGAGCCCCCGTTGTAAGCTCCGCCGACGCCGCCGGCGCCGCCGCCGAAAATGCCGCCGCCGGCACCGCCGGCCGCGCTGGTGCCGTAGGTGTCGGAGCCGCCGCCGCCGCCATAGAAGCCGCCGCCGCCCGAGCCGCCGCCGTTGCCGGTGGTGTAGCTGCCGCCGCCGCCGCCGCCGCCGCCGAACGACCCGCCGCCGCCACCGCCATTGTTGTTGCCGCCGGAGCCGCCGGCCCCGCCGCCTGTGCTCAAAACCGGCCCGGTGATCGAAAGGGCCAGCGGCGTCGATATGGTTATGTTGCCGGCGCTGCCGCCCGCGCCGCCCCCGCCCTGGCTGCCGCAGCAGTAGGCGCCGCCGCCGCCGCCGCCGCCGCCCGAGCTATTCACGTCCCCGGATATGGTGATCGCCCCGCCGCTGCTGGTCACGCTTATGCCGCCGCCGGCGCCGCCGCCGCCACCGGAGGCGGTGCTGTAGCCGCCGGCGCCGCCGCCGCCGTACGCCCTCAGGTAACCGCTGTTGATGGCCCCGGCCGCCGTAATCGTAATCGCCCCGCCGGAGGCACCGCCGCAGCCGCCGCAGGTACCCCCCGCCCCGGAGGTCTCCACGTTGTCAATGGACAGGCTGCCGGAATTCAAGGTGCCGGCATTTGCTGCCAGGGTAATCGGCGCGCTGTTCGTGCGCAGGCTCAAGGCGCCCAGGTTGACATTGCCGCCGGTGGCGCTCGCTCCTGTCACCGTCGCCGTGTTGCCGGAAAGCGAGTAGGTGACCCCGGCTTCCATGGTCATCGAGGCACCGGCGCCGCCCTGATTGCCAAAATCAAGGTTGCCGGAAAGACCGGTGAGGCTGCCGCCGGAGAGCACCGTCAGCGGGATGGCAACCGGCGCCGTCACGGAGCCCAGGCTCAGGTCGCCGGCAGCCACGGCGGTGAGCTTGCCGCCGGCAACCCCGAAATAAGCGATCCCGCCAATCTGCGAGCCTGTGGCATTCAGGCTCAGCGCGCCGGTGGAAAGCCCGACCACCCCGCCCACCGATACCGGCGTTCCCGAGCTGCTGCTGGCGGTAAGGGTCGAGCCGGCCGCCGCCAATCCATAACCCGTATACGAACCGTTGTAGCTGAACTGGCTCCTGACCGTGCCGGCAACTGAAATTGTCTGCCCGCTCAAGGACACCTGGCCAGAGGAGCCGGTGTCGGTGCCGGCGTTGCCGCCGTTGGCGTTCCAGGAGACGCCGCCCGAGCCGAAATATGCCGTGCCGCCGACGTTGGCCCCGGTGCCTCCAGAACCTGCTCCGCCGTTGCCGCCATTATGGGCGCCACCGGTGCCGCCGGCGCCGCCGCCAAAAATACCGCCGCCGGCGCCGCCGGCCGCGCTGGTGCCGTAGGTGTCGGAGCCGCCGCCGCCGCCATAGAAACCGCCGCCGCCTGCCCCGCCGCCGTTGCCGGTGGTGTAGCTGCCGCCGCCGCCGCCGCCGCCGCCGCACGATCCGCCGCCGCCGCCGCCGTTATTGCCGCCGCCGCCGCCGCCGGCCCCGCCGCCCACGGACAGAACCGGTCCGCTAATTGAAAGCGCCAGGGGTGTGGTCATGGTTATGTTGCCGGCGCTGCCGCCCGCGCCGCCGCCGCCCTGGCTGCCGCAGCAGTAGGCGCCGCCGCCGCCGCCGCCGCCGCCCGAGCTATTCACGTCCCCGGATATGGTGATCGCCCCGCCGCTGCTGGTTACGCTTATGGCGCCGCCGGCGCCGCCGCCGCCACCGGAGGCGGTGCTGTAGCCGCCGGCGCCGCCGCCGCCGTACGCTCTCAGGTAACCGGTCTCGATGGCGCCGGCCGCGGACACGGTGATCGCCCCGGCCGCGCCGCCGCCGCAGCCGCCGCAACTACCGCCAGCCCCCGAGCTCTCTACATTATTTACGGCGATGGTGCCGCCGCTGAGCGTGCCGGCGTCGGCCTGTAAATTGATCGCGGCGCTGTTTGCCCGCAGGCTCAGGTTGGCAAGACCGAGGCTGCCGCCGGTGGTGCTCGCCCCGGTGATCGCCGCCGTCGTGCCGTTCCACGAATAGGTAACCCCGGAACCGATCGTGATCGCCCCGCCGTTACCCCCCACCTTTGTGGTGTCCAGGCTGCCGGCGGCACCGCTAATGTTGCCGCCAGCCAGGAGCGTGACCGGGGCGCCGGAGCCGCCGATGACGGAGTTCAATGACACATTGCCGGCGGCCAGTACATTCAGCGCGATGCCGGCGCCGGGGTTGAGCACTCCTACGGTCAGGTTGCCGTTGGAAAGCAGGCTCAGCCTTCCCCCGGCCGCCCCGATGTAGCCGGCCCCGCCGAGCTGGGCCGAGCTGGCATTTATATTGACCGTCCCGGTCGATGAGCTCACATATCCGCTCACCGCGACCGGCGTTGCCGCGGTGGTGCTGCTGCCGGTCAGGTTGGTGCCGCCGGATGCCAGGCCATAGGATGTATAGCCGCCGCCGTAACCGAAGGAGCCGGCAACCGTTCCGTTAACGCTCACCGTCTGACCGGACAGGGACACGGTGCCCGACGAGCCGCTGTCGGTTCCCACATTGCCGCCGTTGGCGTTCCAGGAGATGCCGCCGGCACCGTAGGACGCCGAGCCGCCGACGTCGGCGCCGGCGCCGCCTGTGCCGGCCCCACCGGCCCCGCCGTTATGGGCCCCGCCTACGCCGCCAGCGCCGCCGCCAAAAATACCGCCGCCGGCTCCACCGGCTGCGCTGGTGCCGTAGGTGTCGGAGCCGCCGCCGCCGCCATAGAAGCCGCCGCCGCCTGCCCCGCCTCCGTTGCCGGTGGTGTAGCTGCCGCCGCCGCCGCCGCCGCCGCCGAACGACCCGCCGCCGCCGCCGCCGTTATTGCCGCCGCCGGCACCGCCGGCGCCGCCGCCTATGCTCAAAACCGGTCCCGTGATCGCAAGGGCCAGCGGCGTCGATATGGTTATGCTTCCGGCGCTGCCGCCCGCGCCGCCGCCGCCCTGGCTGCCGCAGCAGTAGGCGCCGCCGCCGCCGCCGCCGCCACCCGAGCTGTTCACGTCCCCGGATATGGTGATCGCCCCGCCGCTGCTGGTCACGCTTATGCCGCCGCCGGCGCCGCCGCCGCCGCCGGAGGCGGTGCTGTAGCCGCCGGCGCCGCCGCCGCCGTACGCCCTCAGGTAGCCGGTCTGCACGGACCCCGAAGCAGAAATCGTGATAGCACCGGCGCTGCCGCCGCCGCAGCCGCCGCAGGTGCCGCCGGCACCCGATGTCTCCACGTTGCCGATCGAGATCGAACCGGTGGAGGCGGAGCCCACGTTGGCCTGCACGCTGACCGCCTGGCTGTTGGTGCGCAGGCTGACCATGGGCAGGTTCACCGACCCGCCGGTCGCGCTGGGGCCGGAAACCGAGAAGTTGCCGGAGCAGCTCGTGCAGTTGATGTTGGCGGACCCGGCCGACAGAGTCGGCAGCGAGCCGCTGCTGCTGCCGCTGACGGTGAAATTGACCCCGGCGTCTAGCGTGATCTTGCCGCCGGCAGCGGAGTGGCTGGTGGCGTCAATGCTGTAGGAGCCGCCGGCGGCAAGGGAGCTTGCGGTTATGTTGCCGGTGGCCAGGGCCACGAAGTCGCCGCCGGCCGTCGAGTAGGTGCTGCCGCCGGAGAAGAGGCCGCTCAGGTCCAGGTTGCCGCCGTTGGCGTAAAAGACCGGGTCGCCGGTGAGATCCATCCTGGCGATGGTCAGGTTGCCCTGAGCGGCCCCCACGGCCGCGGTACCGCCGCTGACATAGACCGGGCCGCTTATCTGGGCGGCCGAGACGTTAATCTCGCCGCCCGGGCTTGAGAAGTTGACCGTCTGCCCGCGCAGGTCGCCGCCGGCAACCGAGAGGGCGGCCTGGGAGACGACGTTGCCGCCGGCGTCGATGACCGAGCCCAGCGTCGCGAAGGAGAGATCCTTGCCGGCTGCAATCGCGCCCAGGGTATTGTCGACCGAAAGCGTGTTGCCGACCAGGTTTGCTATCTGAACATTGCCGGAAAGCGCCTGGATGATGCCGGCGTTGCTGAGGGCGGCCGTGGCGGCGGCGATGTTGCCCGCCTGGGAGGCGATCAAGCCCTGGTTGACGATAGCCGGGGCGGCAAGCGAGAGATTGCCCATCGCCTGCATGACCGGCATCATGCCCTGCCCGGTACCGCTGCTGGCGTTGACTATCGAGCTGCCGGCCGCCACAGACAGATTGCCGGCGCTGGATATGGTGCCGGCGTTGATGATGCTTTGAATGGCGGTGAGCGTGAGGCTGAGGTTGCCGGTGGCGCCGGTGACCCCGGGAATGCCTCCGGGCGGGAGGATGGTGGATATGAGCGCTCCCTGCTGGTTGACGATGTTCTGGGCGCTGATGAGCGCGCTGGTCACCTGCGGGGTTGTTGAGACAGCGTATAGGTTGCCCGAGTTGGTGAGGTTGCCGGTCAGGTTCAAGGCCGTGCTGCTGCTGGTCAGCCTGTCCACGCCGGTGACCCCGTGGGGGATCACCAGGCTGCTCACGTACTGGCTGAAGTTCTGCCCGATGGAGAAGCTGCCGCCGACGGCGTTGCCGAGCGCGCCCAGCTGGATGGCCTGCTGCCCGGTGCTGGCGACTTGATAGACTGCCAGCCGCTCGGCCGGGGTAAGCGGGGTGGTGGAGGTGACGCTCATCTGGGAGCCGCCCACGTTGATGTGGATGGGTAGCGACTGGACCAGGTGCCCGGCGGTGACGTTGTGGAGCGTGGAGGTGAGGTCGAGGTTGATCGACGCCGGATGCGGGGGGGCGGTGGTGGTGGTGAGCGGGGAGGCGGCGGCCGTGTGCGGCGGCACCGCCGGCGCCGAGGCGATGTGCACCTGGTTTTGCGGGACCACCGTCTGCGCGAGCAGCTGGTAGGGGCAGACAAGCTCCCAGATAAGGGCCCAAGAAACGATTTTAGCCAGACGCATCCGGACGGTTCCACCCAGCATGGACCGTGGTCAAAAGAAAAATGGGCTTGCAGGTCCGCATGCGGTGCGCCCGCAAAGCAGGTGATCTGCGGCAGCCGACTTTTAAGGAATCAGTAGCTAACCCCTAATTGACCCAGTACCCCCAAAGCCCCACAGCGAAGGTTCCAGCCTTAACCTCCCCCCGGAGGTTAAAAGCGCGCCCACCCACCAAGAACCGACAGCCCCCCGCCTGCGAGGGGCAGCCCACCTCCAAAGATGTCCTTTGCGGGTAAGCCCTTCTCCAATTGTCCCCTCGCCTTTGCCGCTGTCAATAGCTTGCAGGATACAAATTTTCAGGACGTCCGCCGTCGTCTCCCCGAAAGCCGCTGCGCCAACGAAATCAGGTTTCATTAACAATGCGGATTGTGAAGAAATATTACACAAACTGCCCGGTCCAGGCTGGCCGTTAGGTGGTTTCCACAATCCGGGCGCTGCCCGGGCGTAGACCATCGACGACTTCCGGATCCTGGAAATGACCGCCGGCATTCCATTATCACCGGTCGTAGCCGCTTGGCCGGCAGCAACTGCCGGTTACAGGGTTGCCTGTGCGGCGGCCCCCGGGCAGAGCGGCGCCTCGACAGCCCCGGCAGCAGCGGCCGCCAGGGAGCCGGGCACCGCCGCCGGTGCCCGGGCAGCGGGCGGGCGGGGGCCGCGCTTAAGCAGCGGCCGCCCGTGGTAAACCATTCATATGGCTCCCCACCGCAGCGGTGCCGGCCCGATGGCAAGCTCCTCGGCAGCAATCACCCTCATTCTGGCCGTCTGCTGCCCGGCGGTGGTGGCAGCCAACGTCACCGGCATGGATTCCCAATCGCTCACCAGGGATGGGATAGCAGCCTACAATCGCGGGGACTACGCTCTGGCGATCCGGCTTCTCGTCCAGCGCTCCGGCATGCCGCCCGAGGATGCCACGGTCTTTTACTACCTGGGCAATTGCTACGTGCGCACCAGGCAGAACGACAGGGCCGTTCGCATGTACTCCACCTGCATCCGCAAGGCGCCGGTCAGCCAGGCGGCAAAGTATGCGCTGACGGCGCTCGAAGGCCTGTCCGCGGCGCCGGGCGCCGCCACGGATCCCCCGGCCCCGTCGCCGGCCGCCATCGAGGCCGCCCGGGAGTCGCTCTCGTCCACAGCGCCCGTGGACAAGACCTTCAACGACGCGGTAAGGGACATAAAAAGCCAGCGCGCCAGCCTGAAGGCCAGGGTCGACGGTGTCTTCCAGAAGATGCAGGACGACCTGCAGGCGCTGAGCCCGAGAAGCGCCACCTATGCCGTGGACATGGAGAAGGTGCGCCGCGAGGCCGACAACACGACCCTCGATCTCCAGACCAGGGAGCTGAGAAAAGAGAACCGCCTTCTCGGTCCGGACAAGATAGACGCGCGGGCCATCCCGCAGCTCCCGCAGGAGAGGACGGACGACACGAAGGCCCCTCTGGGTTCGCTTCTGGACTATTTCAAGCCGGACAAGCCGTTCGATCCGCTGGCAGCGGACCTCACCCCGGAGATCACCGCCAAATTCATGAGCGCAAAAGACGTCTTCGGTGAGCTGAGCACCTACCAGCCCCAGGCGCGCCGGGTGGCCAGGCAGGTCTTCCGGCAGCTGAAGAGCGGCATCGAGGGCAAGCAGGATCTGCTGGACGAGCAGCTTTTTCAGGTGAGGGCCAATCTGATCGATGACATCGCCAGCCTGCTGGCCGGCGACACCAGCGGCTCCCAGCTCTACAAGCGGCTGACCCCCGGCTTCTACGCCTCCTCCTCCTCGATCCCGCGGGCGGACCCGAGCAACCTGTCGCCGACGGACCAGGAGATCTCGCGCCGGGTGGAGGTAGCGAAGAAGCGCATCAAAGAGCTGGAGGACAGCTACTACCGGGATGTGGACTCGCTCATCGCCGGCGCCAGGGAGCGCGTGAGCGCGATGGTGACGCAGGCCGGGCAGATGGCGAGCCAGCTCAAGCATGCCGCCGGCAACATACAGCTGGTGCCGCTGGGCACCGACGTCTACGTTCGCAACTACGTCAATTTCGGCGACCGGGCCGCTCCGCCGGCATCCCGATGAAGCGGCGCGCCCGGCATCTGCCTGGCCCGGGGGGGCGGCCGACAATCGCAGAGCGCCTGCTTCTTGCCGCCGGATTGATCGCCGGCGCCGCGCTCGCCCTGGCAGGCGCCGCCGGGTACCCGGCGCTGGCCGCAAAAAAGAAGCCGGCAGCAACCGGTGCCAGGAGGCCGGTGACGCTATACGGGCGCATCGACGAGCTCACCTTGCTGTGTTCGGCTGCCGGCGTTCAGCTGACCGGCCGGGCCCTGCCCGGGACGGTCCGCCGGATCGCCCCGGGCAGCGCCGCCTCGTATTCGGGGCTCAGGGAAGGGGACAAGGTCTTGAACATAAGCGCCGGCGACAGCGTTCTCATCCTGGACATCGAGCGGGACGGCAAAGCTTATCGGGCGACGATCGCCACCGATGTCACCGGGCTGCGCTCTCAGTTCGAGACCGCCAAGATCCCCTACTCGCTCGGCGACTCCCCTTTCGACGGGGCGCTCAATAGGCTCAAGGATTGCCGGATCACGATCCTGCTCGACCGGTCCCGGTCCATGGCCGAAACGCACGCGGGCTGCCCGGGCGATCTGAGCAAGTGGACTTGGTGCAGGCAGCAGATCGACAACCTTTTTCTCTCCACGGCCCGGGTGGTCGAAGGCGGCTTCGATCTCGTGCCGTTCAACGAGACTTACCAGGCGAGCAACGGGGTGACGCTCTATGACCTGCAGGAGATCCTCGGCCGGCTGAAGCCTGACGGCGTGCACAAGAACATGGCGGCGCCGCTCGAGGCCGTTATCGACGAATATCTGAAGGAGCGGCGCCCGGACAGGCCCCTTATTGTCCTGGTCCTCACCGACGGCGCCGAAAACAGCGGCCGGCCGCTGCAAGATGTTCTCATCGAGGCCTCGAGGAAGGTGAGCCCGCCCGCCCGGGTAAGCGTGACCTTTCTGCAGGTCGGCGACTCGATCGCCGGCGAGGAGCTGTTCGAGGACCTGGAGCACAATCTGGTCGCCAAAGGGGCCCGGTATTGCATCGCGCGCTACAGGCCGTTCAGCGAGCTGCGCAACAAGGGCTTGCTCTTCGAGCTTCTGGAGGCGACCCGCCAAAAGCCTTAGGCGCGCGGCTCCGAGATCCTGCCGCCACCGGTGGTGCCACCGCAGCGGCTCCTCCGTCGGCGGCAGGAAGCCTCGGAATGGCTGGCCGCCCGCAAGCGCTCTGCTTTAACCCCTCGACGTTGCGCTGGCGGACAACCGGCAGCTCCGGCCCTCGGTGCGGGCTTTTGATCCGCGGACCGTCACCGCCTGGTCGCCTTACAGTTTCCCCGCCGCCCGTGGCAAAGTCGTATCATCGCCGTCACAAAAGCGTGACGGCAGTCCCGGCGGATGAGCCCGATCTCGATGGTATGCGGAAGGAGAAGCTGCTCCCTCTGTCCTCCTCGCTCTCCACTCGAATGTCGCCGCCGTGCAGCTCCACCAGGGCCTTGCAGATGGCGAGGCCCAGCCCGGAGCCGCCCTGCTCGCTGGCGTCGGTGGAGCGGACCTGCTGAAACCGCTCGAAGATGGAGCCCAGCTTGGCTGCCGGAATCCCTCGCCCGCGATCGCTGACCGTAAACTCGACCGCCCCCGGTCTCGCCTCGGCCGAAAGCCTCACCGTGGAGCCGGCGGGCGAGAACTTGATTGCGTTGGCGAGCAGGTTGACCAGCACCTGGACAAGCCGGTTGCCGTCACCGTAAGCCACCAGATCGACGGTGGCAATCTCGATTGCCACCCCCCGAGCCTGAGCGGCCTGCATCACAGCCTGCTCGGCCTGCTCGAAAATGGATGACACCGGCACATCTGCCTTCTCCAAATGAATGGAGCCGGACTCGATTTTCTCGATATCCAGCAGATCGTTTATAAGCGTGATCATGTGCTGGACGTTGCGGTCGGCTACCGCAAGCAGCCGCTGCCCCCGCTCGTTAATCTGCCCGAGCATGCCGTCCTCGGCCATGGTGATAAGGCTCTGCACCGTGGACAGCGGCGTACGCAGATCGTGGCTGACCATCTGCAACACCTCCTGCCGGAACCGCGCCGACTCGGACAGGGTCTCGGCCATATTGTGAAAGGCGGAGTCGATTCTGGCCACCTCATCGGCGCCGGGCAGCCGCGGCGCCAGCGGCTGCCCGGCGGCCAGGCGCCTGCTGTTTTCGATGAGCACATCGAGGCGGCGGAAGATGTGGCGGGTGAAGTAAAAGCCTACGAGCAGCACGGCAACGACATCCAGGATGGTGAAGAGCACAAGCGTCGTCTTCACCTTCTCGCGGTACTGCGCCTGGCGCAGCGGGCTCCCCTCGGCGATCTGCCGGTTCTCCTGCTGCAGGGCGGTCAGCCTGGCCACGTGGTGCCCGTAGCGCCGGAGCTGCCTGTAGATGTTCTTGCGTTGCTGGCTGTGGGAAGGAAAGCGGACGTCCAGATTGCCGGAGACATCCCTGGTCAGGGCCAGGGCGCTTTTGGTAGCGCCGGTCACCTCGTCCAGTATGGCAAGGCTGCGGGGATCGTCGCCCAAAAGCTTCTTGAGCTGCCGCGAGTCCTCCTCGAAATCCTGCACCTGCGGTATGAGCGCCGGATCTACGGCCACGCCGTGCTCCAGCGAGTCCATGATCAGGCTGGCGATCGCGTAGGCATCCTTCATCATCGCGTTGGCGGTCTCGCTTATCTGACGGGCCCGCTCGGCCTGGCGGGCCTCCTGCTCGGCCTGGCTGTGGACGTGGGCGAGCAGGGCGACAAGGGCTATCTGCAGGAAAAGCGGCACGGCCAGAAGCACCAGGGCCTTGTGTGCCAGGCTCAGGTGCGGTCTGTCCACCCGCCGCCGGCGCTCGCTCGACGATGACATGGGGATGCGGGTCCTTTCCTTACGCGGCCGGCGGGAATCCGGCCGGCAACCCTTATATTATGATGGGGGTCAAGAAGGAAAGATGGCCAAGATACTCCTCATCGAAGACGACAAGGACCTCTCGCTCATGATCTGCGAGTGGTTGTCGGCCGAAAGGCATCTGGTAGAGGCAGTTGCCGACGGCCGCGAGGGGCTCGACCGGCTCCTTATCTGCGATTACGATCTCGTCATTCTCGACCTCAAGCTGCCGGGGTTGGACGGCATGTCCGTGCTCAAGGGGTTGCGCGCCAGCGGCAAGACGACGCCGGCCCTCATCCTTACCGGCCAGCGCTCGATCGAGGAGAAGGAGGAAGGGTTCGATTCGGGCGCCGACGACTATCTGACCAAGCCGTTCAACATGCGCGAGCTTTCCGCCCGCGTCCGCGCCCTTGTGCGCCGGTCGGCGGCCGTGCCCGCCAACACCCTCAAGGTCCGCGACCTGGAGCTCGATCCGGTCAAGCACATGGTCACCCGCGCCGGCACGGCCATCCAGCTCATGCCCCGGGAGTTCGCGCTGCTGGAATTCCTCATGCGCCACCCGGACGTCGTCTTCAGCGGCGAGAGCCTGGTGCGGCGGGTCTGGCATTCGGACAGCGAGGTGACGGCCGATGCGGTGAGGACCTATATCATGAGGCTCCGCCAGAAAATCGATCGCCAGGACGACCGGTCGATGATTGAGACCATCCCCCGCATCGGCTACAGGCTGCGGGGGACGTGAAGTAGCTGAGGAGAAGAGCATGCAACTGACAACCGTTCGAATCGAGAAGCCCGAGCCGGTGAATTTCATCCTCGGGCAGAGCCACTTCATAAAGACCGTCGAGGACCTTCACGAGGCCATGGTTGGCACCGTCCCCGGTATCAAGTTCGGGCTGGCGTTTTGCGAGTCCTCCGGCGACGCCCTGGTGCGCACGAGCGGCACCGATCAGGAGATGGTGGCGCTGGCCGTGAAAAATGCCCTGGCCGTCGGCGCCGGCCACTCTTTCTTCGTCTTCCTGGGCGAGGGCTTCTACCCGGTCAACGTCCTCAACGCGGTCAAAGCGGTCCCCGAGGTTTGCCGGATCTTCTGCGCCACCGCCAACCCGGTGGAGGTGCTGGTGGCCGAGACCGAGCAGGGGCGCGGCGTAATCGGGGTTATCGACGGCGTCAAGCCGCGCGGCGTCGAGGACGACGCCGCCGTCCGCAGGCGCAAGGAGCTGCTGCGGGCGATCGGCTACAAGCTCTAGGCAGCCAGTGCGGCGGCGTCAGTCGAAATACTTGCCCAGGCAGATTGATTCCTTGCTGAACGCCCTTCACCGAAGGCATGCACGCCGGAGAACACAGGCCCCCTGCAGAGCCCGGAAAGGGTGGCCATCGGCAAGAAGGCCACGCCGGCCGGGACCAACGCAGGCCTGCCGCAAAAGGTGGACCGGCCCGGGCGGCGCCAGAGCGCCGCCCGTAGCCGATGGGGGCTTCGCATTAGTTGAGATAGGCTCTGAGTCCGGCCGTCTGCTGGTTGTTGCGCAGCTTTTTGAGCGCCCTTATCTCCACCTGCCGCACGCGCTCGCGGCTCATCCCCAGCACCTGCCCCGACTGCTCGAGCGTGGCCGGCATGCCGCCGTCGAGACCGTAACGCAGCTTGAGAACGCCGCGCTCGGCATTGGTCAGGCAGGCGAGCAGGTCGCCCACCTGATCGGCAAGCAGCTGCCCTTCGGCCGACTCCTCCGGCTGCCGCACCCGCTCGTCCTCGAGCAGATCGGAAAACGGGGTGTCGAACTCATCGCCGCAGGGCGCGTCGAGGGAGACCATCTGCTTTTCCGAGCGCAGCGCCTGCACCACCTTGCCCACCTCCATGCCGGCACGGGAGGCGATCTCCTGCGGCGTCGGACGCCGTCCGAGCTCTTCGGACAGCTCGCGCACCACGCGCCGCAGCCGGCCTATCACCTCGTTGACGTGCACCGGCAGCCGGATCGTTCGCGATTTGTCGGCCAGCGCCCGGGTGATCGCCTGGCGGATCCACCAGGTGGCGTAGGTGGAGAACTTGTAGCCCCGCTCGGGGTCGAACTTGTCGACCGCCCGCATCAGCCCCAGGCTCCCCTCCTGGATCAGATCCATGAAGGTGAGACCGCGGTTCCTGTAGCGCTTGGCTATGCTGACCACCAGGCGCAGGTTGGCCTGGACCAGCCTGCGGCGGGCAGCCGGCTCACCGGACTTGACGGCCCGGGCAAGCAAGAGCTCCTCCTTGCCGCTTAGCAGCTTGTGGCGGCTGATCTCCTTCAGGTAGGCGCTGACGGAGTCACGCTCGACCACCCCCGGCTCGCCGTGATCCTCGTGCTGGAGGACCTCCTGCTCGCCGGCCTCCCACTGGTCCGGGGATGCGGCATCCTCGAAGAAACCGGTCTCCAGGTCGCCGTCCCGATAGGCTCTGGACAGGGCGCCTGCTCTCTTGTTATCTTTTGCTGTCTGGGTTCTCGCCATTGTTCACACGCTTAGCACTTAAGCTCTCGCCGTAGTTGCCTTCAACCGCGCGCCGGGGGCAAAAAATGCCCGCGCGGGGGCGTCAAAACACGCCTTCCCCCGACCCGCGCAAACCAGATGACGTGGCCTCCGGACGATTGTTCCCGCAAAACCCCGGGCGCCCGCGGTTTTGCGGAGCTAAAATTGGACAAGGACCGGGCGCACGGAGGCAGCGGTGCAGGTCAAGCTCAAGCTTTCCCACAAGGGGCTCATTCTCGTCTCGACGCTGCTCGCCTTCGAGCTCATCTTCGTGGCCGCCCTGGCCTGGCTGCTCAACGAGGCGGAGCAGAGCGCGCTCAAGGAGGCCCACTCCAAGGAGATCGTCGGCAAGACCAACCACATCTTCCAGCTGGTCTTCGATGCCGGGCAGGCAGCTTCGCAGTTTCACAAGAACATGGACAACCTGTCCTACGCCGCCGCCTTCGAGCAGTCGGTGACCAGGCTGCCGGCCGAGGTGCAAGGGCTCAAGGAGCTGGTGCGCGACGACCCGCCCTATCTGGAGCTGGTCAAGCGGATCGACAGGAACTGCGCCATCCTGACCAGACTGGTCGACCGCGGCGTCATGCTGGTCCAGAGCGGCCGCCAGCTGCAGGCCATGGCCTTCATCAAGCGGGCCAAGCCCTTGTTCGAGATGGCCAAAGACGGCCTGGTCGACGATCTTCACTCGCTCATGCAGGCCCAGGAGAGGATCATCTCCGAATCCCCGGTGGCCCAGGCGCGGGCGCGGCACCAGGTGCAGCAGCTGCTTTTCGCCGGCATCGTGCTCAACATCCTGCTGGCGATCATGCTGGCGCTTTTTTTCACCAGGGGGATCACCGGGCGCCTGGAGGTGCTGGCCGAAAACACGGCCCGCCTGGCCAGGGGCGAGCCGCTGCGCGGGCTTCTGCCGGGCAGCGACGAGATTGCCCGCGTGGACCGGGTCTTCCACGATATGGCCGAGGCGCTGGCCGAGGCCAAACGCAAGGAGCAGGCCGTCATGGAAAGCCTGCGGGCCTCCGAGGAGCGGGTGCGCTCGATCATCGAGAACATGCTGGTCGGGCTGGTGACGGTGACCCCCGAGGGGCGGATCGAGACCGTCAACCCCCGCATGGAGCAGATCCTCGGTTACACCCAGGCGGAGCTTGCCGGCAAGCACATAGCCAGCCTCTTTGCCGGCCCTCAAAGCAGCGACCCGGAGACGTTTTTCAATCTGCTCAAGGGAAAGGCCATGGGTCACGAGTTCGAGCAGGTCGCGCGCAAGAAGAACGGCGACAGCTGCGCCATCGAGATCTCGCTTTCCGAGTTCAACGCCCGCGAGGGCCCGCGCCTGATCGCCAACGTGCTGGACGTCACCGAGCGCCACGAGATGGAGCGCCTGAAGCAGGAGTTCGTGGCCATGGTCAGCCATGACCTGCGCACGCCGCTCACCTCGATCCGCACCTTCCTGGACATGCTGACCCGGGGGGTGTACGGGGCGCTCACGGACACGGGCATCCAGCGGTCGGGCATGGCCGAGCGGAACATCTCGCGCCTGATCGCCTTGATAAACGACCTTCTGGACATCGAGAAGATGGAGGCCGGCCGGCTGGACATGCACCTGGAGCCGACGGCGGTCGAGCCGGTGCTGGCCCGCTCGCTGGAGGCGGTGCGCGGCTTTGCCGAGCAGCACCAGGTGCAGATCGCCGTCGAGCCGACCTCCGCCCGGGTAATGGCCGACGGCGACCGCCTGGTGCAGGTGCTGGTCAATCTTCTGTCCAACGCGGTGAAGTTCTCGCCGGCCGATTCCACCGTCACCGTCTCGGCCGTCGAGACGCCGAAGTTCGTGGAGCTGCGCGTCGCCGACAAAGGGCGCGGCGTGCCGCCCGAGCACCGGCAGGCGATCTTCGAGCGCTTCCGGCAGGTGCAGTTATCCGACTCCAAGCAAAAGGGCGGCACCGGGCTCGGCCTGGCCATCTGCAAGGCGATAGTCGAGCAGCACGGCGGCACCATAGGGGTCGAGAGCGACCCTGGCGCCGGCAGCACGTTCTGGTTTCGCATCCCGACGGCCGCCGCCACCGCCGGCGCCAGCCAGGTCGGCTCGGCGGAGCCGGCAAGCTGAGCGGAAAATCACCAACGAAATCCCGCTTTCGTGCTAATAAGAGCACGAGGAGGGCGCGACGTGAAGGCGAAAAGCGGATATTTCTCCACCTTTTGCCGGGGCGGCGTATGCGGGGTTTCAGAAGGGCTTATGCTCGCCATGCTTGCCATCGTTCTTGCCATACCGGCCAGCGCCGGCGACGCCGGCTTCAAGGGCGTCAGCGCGCAGATTGTCGTCAAGTCGGATCCCCAGCGGATCTTCGAGGCGATCCGGGAGCTGCGTCACCAGGGGAAGGTTTCGGTCACGGTGCTTTCCAGCGAAGGCAACACGGACACGCTGGAGGAGAAGTGGGATGACCTGCCGATCATCGGTCACGCCTTCTGCCGCTACAGGGAGACCTACGTCCCCTTTGAGCGGATCGAGTACAAGATGATCGACTCCGATCATTTCAAGGCCTTCGAGGGCAGGTGGACGCTGACCAGACAGAATGACGGCAGCACGCTGGTGGCCCTGTCCTCGTACGTGCAGACCGATCTGAACGTGCCGTTCGGGCACCAGCTCACCAACTTCACCACCATGCGCAACATACACAAACGCCTGGATGAGGTGAAAAGGCTCTGCGAGCGCCGCCCCGGCTAGCGCCGGCCTCGTAGGGGCGCATGCGGGTTTGAAGGGCGCACGCAATGCGCCCCTACTGGCCGTAGTAATGGACGTAGGTGGCTGGATCGATGTGGCGCGCGACCGGTGGTCTGCGCCCGGCCTTGTGCGGATCGGGCATGCGCGCCAGGTGGCCGGTGGGCAGGTGCGAGTCCTCCTCCTTGTCGTAACGCGGGCGCCCGTAGTCGACGAAGGAGGCGATGTTGAACGAGTAGAAGGGGACGAACGGCTGGCGGGACATCCGCTCGTGCATGAGCTCGTCGATCGTCTTGAAGGCGGCCGGCGGCTGCATTCCCGAGTTGGGATCGGCGATGAGCGACGGGTCGCGAATGGTGTCCGTGTCGTTGAGCCGGTATTTGGCCTCGTAGGCGGCGTCGAAACCCTGCATGTGGCTGCGGGCCACCATAGCCGGCGGGTGCTGCCGGATGTGGGCCAGCTGCATCTGGCGGAAGAGCTCCTCCTTTTGTCCCCGCGAAAGCGAGCCGTCGAGCCAGACACGGTTCAGCCGCTGGGCCAACTTGAGCTCGCGGACCAGGTCGTCCGGGCCCCAGTAGCCGGGCAGGCAGGTCAGCACCACCCCGTCGGCGGAGAGGGCAAAGAGCTGCACGTTGTGCGGCCCGGCCCCGTTGCTGGTCACCACCGCGTTGCCGTTGGGATCGTGAAAGCCGGAGACGCCGGAGTAGGTCTCGCCGGTGATGTCCCGCACGCCGCAGATGAAGTTGGACTTAAGGAACGAGAATGCAGGTTCGGAGGAGAGCGACACGGCCCTCAGGCTGTTGCCGGCGCTTCAGGTGGTGCCATCGAGCGAGCCCAGCATCTGCACCCAGAAGATCATCTTCTCCCCGTTGCGGGCCGCCTGCTGCGCCTGGGTGAGCGAGTGATACCAGTGAATGCCGCCGGTGAGCTCGCGGACGCGATCCTTCGCCTCGTCGCCGGAGAACACCTGTGAGCCGCCCGGGCCGGGCGCCAGGAGGAGAAACGCCACGGCCAGGAGCCCCGCGGTCAACTTCTGTTGCATGATCGCCCTCCGCCGCCCGGATCCCGTCCTTCTCAATTATAGAGGGTGGCGGTCAGCCCTCGCTGGGCACCTTCCAGCCGAGCGAGTGGACGGTCTCCTCGAAGCCGGTGCGGCAGCGCTGCGAATAGTGGAGGGCGATTACCGCCTGCTCCTGCTTGAAGCTGCCGCGGCGAACGTGCTTGACGAAGCGCGATGCCACCTCAAATGTCAGGGACTCTATCGTATTGGAGGAGAGCAGCGCCTTGCAGACGTCGACGGGGCGATTGGAGCTGGCCCTGGACGCCCGCTGGATGTCGTCGTCGCTGACAAAGCCGGCCAATTTGAGCAGATCGAGCAGCTCCCTGGCCAGGTCGCCGCCCTGGGCGCTGTCCAGCCCGGCGCGGCGCAGCTGCTCGACCACGCTCCTGGCCTTCAGGATGTCGTCCTCGCTGACAAAGCCGGCCTGGCGCAGGAGGTCGACGGCGTCGTGCGGCTCCGGCGGCTTGCGCTTGCCCTTGATCTCCTCGACTATCACCTCCAGCGGCGCCTTGCGCGTGTTTACCTTGCGCAGGGCCTCGGTGGCCTCCTCCGGCGCCAGCGCGCCCTCCCTGACCATCTCCTGCAATGAGAGCGCGGCGTCCAGCATCGGCTCGGGCACGAGCCCGGCGTCAACCAGGATGTGCCCGAGCAGCACGTTCTGCTCCCCGGCGGCCGGGCTCTGCCCCTGCTGAGGGCGGCCTGCCTGGCGGGCCGCCGGCGGCGGCTCGACGGCCGGGGGCGGCTCGGGTGGGGCGGCGGGGCGGGCATCGCGGGCAGGCGGCGGCGCTGCCTCCGGCTCCCGCCACTCGGTCTCCACCGGCGGCGGCGGCGGCGGCGAGCCGCCGGCGGCGCCCACGGAAAGCGAGAGAACCTCGCAGATCATGTCGGTGTCGCGCAGCACATAGGTCCAGAGGACCCTCGAGCTGGCGCCCTCGCCGGCGTAGAGCGTCCAGACCGGCCGCTCGGCGGCAGGCTCGATCTCCACGGTGAGCGAGAACGGCTCGGCGGCGCCCTGGATGTCCAGCGGCAGCTCGATGAGCCTGCCGGGCGAGCGCTGGGCATCGGACAGCATCTCATCGAGCAGGCGGCGGGGCGGCGCTGACGTGGCGGCCGGCAGGCGATGGCGGGTGGATGCTTCCGTATCCTTTTTGGACTGCGACATGAGCGGCTCTTGATCCGGCGTTTTCACTTAAAACAGTAGCATCATTTGCCAGCCGCGCCTATCGAACAACGCCGCCCTCTCCGGTCCGTCCGGCCGGCAGCTTGTCAACCCCAGGTAAAATCAGCTTTAAATCTCGATGCAAAGGGACACCGGAGCGCTGAGTCCGTTCTAGTATGACTGACGCAACGCACGGTTCATTCCTGGAGAGGGTTTGGAGATGAAAAGAACGGCAACTCTTTTGGTAGCGGCAGCCTTTGCGGCGGCCAGCTTTTCGGCGGCCATGGCCGACAACAAGCTCGAGCAGGGCGTCAAGACCGCAGGCTCCGACGTCAAGAAGGGCGCCGAGGCCGTGGGCAAGGGCACGGTAAAGGGGGTGGAGGCGGTCGGCAAGGGCACCGTCAAGGGCGTCGAAGCCGTGGGCCGGGGCACCAAGAAGACCTTTGAGGCGATCGGGCGCGGGTTCAAGAGGGGCGCCGAGGACATGGGCAAGGGCGCCGAGACGGTGGGCAAGGATGTCGTTAAGGGCACCGAGAAGGTCGGCAAGGGCGCCGAGACGGTCGGCAAGGATGTCGTTAAGGGCACCGAGAAGGTCGGCAAGGGCGCGCTGCACGAGACCGAGAAGGGCGCCCACAAGCTGGGGCTGCCGGTGAAGGCGCCGGGCACCACCACAACCGTCTCCCCGGGCTCCACGCCGGCAACCCCGGCGCCGTCCGGCGGCACCACCAACCCGTAGGGCAGGGCGGCGGCCGATCCGATGACCGTAAGAGTGCTGGTGGTCGACAGCTCGCCTGAGACGGTCGGGCTGGCCAGGCAGGCCCTGGTCGACCTTGACTGCGATGTGAGCCCGGCCACCAGCATCTCTCTCGCCCTTTTTCTCGCCCACAAGAACCCGCCCGACCTCATCGTCTCCGGTCTGGAGATGACCGACGGCGGCGGGCTGGAGCTGCTGGCCGAGGTGAAGGCCGACCGGGAGCTGCAAGAGATCCCGTTTATCTTCCTGGCCGCGGGTGGGGGCCCCGTGGAGGGCCGGGCGCTAGCGGCCGGTGCCGAGCAGTTTCTCACCCTGCCGGTGCGGCCGGACGTCCTGCTCGGCCGGCTCAAGCCCTTCCTGCGCGAGCGCCGGGTGAGCCGGCCGCCGCAGAGCCCCGAGTAGCCGTCGGCGGCGGGCCGCGCCGGGCACGGCCGGCCCCGGCTATGGTGCGACAATATGGGCCATGGACACGTACCTGCTCCTCTATACCGAGCCGCCCACCCGGGAGGTCTTCCGCAAGTACCGTCCCGGGCGCCTGATCTTTGCCGGCGACGTGGTGACGGCCGCGGATGAGGAGGTCTACGACCGCTGCATCCAGCTGCCGCCGGTGACCGACCTGCTGGGCACGCTGGCGTGCCTGGAACCGGTGGCCGCCGATCACGTGATCGTGCAAACTGAATACGGGCTTCTGCCCGGCTCCCTGCTGGCCGCTGCCAGGGGGCTGCCGGCGCCGACGGTGGAGGCGGCCAACCTCTGCACCAACAAGTGGCTCTTCCGCAAGGCTTGCCAGCAGCAGAAGCTGCGGCAGCCGCAATTCGCCCTGGTGGAGAGCGCCCGGCAGGTGCGTGCCTTTGCCGAGAGCTTCCCGGTCGTCCTGAAGCCGATCGCCTCGACGCTGCAGCGGCTGGTGACCAAGGTGAGCAGCGCCGACGAGCTCGAGCAGCAGGTGGCAGACTTGCTGGTGGCAATCCCCGGCGCACCGGATGTGGTGCGCTATCGCCAGTTTGCCCGCTTCGCCGGGCTGGAAATGGGCTGTGATCCGACCCGGCAGTTCCTGGTGGAGGAGTATGTCGACGGGCCGCCGCTGGAGACGGATGGCCTGGTCTTTTCCGACCGCGTGGATCTCTTCGGGGTGACCGAGCAGGTGCACACACCGGCCCCGCACTTTTTCATCGAGGGCTATCTCTACCCCGCCGACGGGCCGGACGAGTATGGGCTGGCCGCGGCCTCGAACGCGGCGGTGGCGGCCATCGGGCTGACCAACGCCGGCTTCTCCATCGAATTCCGGGGCAGCACCATCATCGAGGTCAACGGGCGCCTGGGCGAGGACGAGGGCTTCCCGGAGCTCTTCCGGGCCGGGCTGGGGCGGTACCCGATTGAGAGATGGATCGAGGGCGACACCGGCCGGTCGCAGCCTGCCGGACATCACGCCATCGCCTACAAGTGCTGGTACCAGGGGGGACAGGTGCGCTCGCTGCCGGAGCCCGACGGGGCCGTGGTCCTGGTCACGCAGGGGCAGATGCTTCATAAGCCGCCGCATCCGGACATCTGGCCGCACCTGGCCTACGCGCTGGCCTCGCATCCGACCAGCAGCCGGGCTGCCTACGCCGCCGCCCGGGAACGGGTGGATTCTCTGCAATTCGAGATCGCATGAAGATCCTGATCGCCGGCGCCGGCGTAGCCGGTCTTTCCGTCGCCCACGCCCTGGTGAAAGCCGGCGTCCGCCCGACGGTCGTGGCCAGGGACGGCGGTGCCACCGCCTGCGGTGCGGGAATCGTCAGCGCCCAGTTCTGGGACCCGCGGCTGGCCGCCCATGCCAGGCGCAGCCAGCAGATAATCGAGTCGCTGCTGCCGGTCGTCCGCTGCGGCATGGCCCAGATCGCGCTTTCCGAGGAGAAGTCCGAGCTGCTTTCGCGCATCGAGGGCGTCGAGCGCCGGCTGCCGGAGGAGCTCCAGCGCGCCCTGGCCCACGACTTCCTGCCCCGGGTGGTGGCCGCGACATTTTCGCCCGGCGACTTCTACGTCGGCAATGAGCGCCTGCTGGCCGCGCTTGCCGAGGGCTCGCAACTGCTCAGGCAGGAGATCGAGGAGATCGGCCCCGGCTGGCTGAAAACCGGCGCGCGGGTTCTCGAGGCTGACTGGCTGGTGGTGGCCACCGGCGCCTACGGGCCCGGCGGCGTCCGCCGCTGCCTGACCCAGCTGGCCGCGCATCCGGCCCGCCTGCCGTGCATGTTCCACATCCTGGACAGCGGCATCTACGCCCGCCCGCACGAGCGGGGGGCGCTGGCCGGCGACGGCGACGCCGACTGGGACGGCAAGGTGGCGCCGGCCGTTACCCCGGCCTTCCTCGAGCACATGGAAAGCCAGCTTTCAGGGATCCTGCGGGGAGGCGGCAGGCTGCAGGCGGTCTCGGCCGGCCCGATCGCCTGCACCGCCGACGGCCGGCCGCTCGTCGAAACCGCCGGCAAGAATGTGCTATTGTCCGGGTTCGGCGGGGACGGGCTGGCGCTGGCGCCGGCTTACGGCGAGGAGGTAGCCCGCCTGCTTCTGGAGGATTGAGCGCGGATGAGCGGGCGGGCAGGGGATCTCGGCGGGCGGCGCCTGAGCAGGCGCCGCTTTCTCTCCGGGGCGGCGTCGCTGGGGGCCGCGCTGACGCTGGCCTCCTGCGCCGGCGGCCCCGCCCCGGAAGCAGCCGGGCAGCTCAACATCTACAGCTGGCCGGATTACATCGATCCGCGCATCATCCCCGAGTTCGAGCGGCGCTACGGCATAAAGGTCGTCTACGACACGGTCTCCTCGAACGAAGGGCTGCTGGCCAAGTTTCAGGCCGGCGCCTCCAATTACGACATCGTGGTGCCGTCCGGCTACATGGTCAGGCAGCTGACAAAGATGGGGCTCCTCCTGCCGCTGGATCGGGAGCGGCTGCCCAACTTCCGCCACATCTGCGAGCGCTTCCGCTCGGCGCCCTTCGACCCCGACTGCCGCTACTCGGTCCCCTACACCTTCGGCACCACCGGCATCGCCTACAGCCGCTCCGCCTTCCGGCGTCTGGGCGCCGCCGAGCCAGACGACTGGGACGTCTTCTGGGATAAGCGCCTGTCCGGGCGCATCACCCTGCTCGATGATCCGCGCGAGACCCTGGGCATGGCCGTCAAGCGGCGCGGGCACTCCTACAACACGGTCGACCCAGGAGCGCTCGGGCAGGCGCTCGCGGACCTCATCGAGCAGAAGCCGCTCACCATGTGCTACACCTCCGACCAGGTGATCGTCTACCTGGCCAGCGGCGACAGCCTGCTCTCGCTGTCCTTCAGCGGCGACGCCCATCAGGCGACCAGAACAAACGCCGATGTCAACTACATAATCCCCTCGAGCGGCGCCTCCATGTGGGTGGACAACCTGTGCGTGCCGGCTTCGGCGCCGCACAAGGACAGCGCCTACCGCTGGCTCAACTACATGCTGGAGCCGGAGGTGGCCGCGGCCAACGCCAACTACACCTGGTACGCGACGCCGGTGGCCGCGGCCGCGCGCTTTCTTTCGGCGGAGCTGCTTTCCAACAAGAGCCTCTACCCGCCGCCTGCGGTTCTGGACCGCTGCGAGGAGATGGCGGACCTGGGCAGCGCCATCTTCCTCTACGACCGCCTGTGGACCGAGCTCAAGTGCGCCTGAGCGGCTGGCGGCGCCGGTCGGGGCTCACTTGAACTCGCAGATCACGAAGAACATCAAAAGGCACAGCGCCAGCGCCTGCAGGCAGATCGCCCAGTGCATCATCCGGTACTTGTGCCTGATGAGACCGTAGAGGCTGTCCAGGTCGTCGCCCGGCCTGGTGCGCTTCCTGTCCAGGTACCACCAGGACTCCAGCCCGGCATAGGCCACGGCCATGCCGAGGACGGCCGGGATAAAGACGAAGCGATCCAGGTTGTTGAGCAGCTCCTGATGAGCCTGCGGCGGCACCACGTTGAGCACGGCGATGCAGGCGCCGATCAGCGGCACGCCGAGCGATATCTGATAGCGCAGGTTCTGGTTGACGTTGGAAAGCGAGTCACGGAAGAGATCCCGCTCCCACTTGCTGATCGAGGAGTCGGCGTCGACAAACTCCAGCCTGACCGTCTGCTTGCCGGTGTCGCTCTGGTCGGGGGCGGCCATCCTATTTGTACTCCAAAAGGACAAAAACTCCGAGCAGGACCAGCCCCAGCCCCTGCAGGAAACAGGCCAGGTGGGCCAGCCGGTACTTGAGGCGCACCAGGTCGTAGAAGTGCTCGAACTCCTCGGGCGGGCTGGTGTGCCTGCCGTCGTAGTACCAGTGGGCTTCCAGCCCCTTGTAGAGGACGGCCATCGACAGCAAGACCGGGATGAAGACCCACCTGTCCAGCTGGTTCAGCAGCTCCTGGTGCGCCTGGGGCGGCACGATGTTCAAAACGGTGACACAGGCGAAAAGCAGCGGCACGCCCAGCGACAGCTGGTAGCGCAGCGTCTGGTTGGCATTGTTCAGCGCGTCGCGAAAGAGGTCGAAGTCCCACTTCGTGACCACGGTAACCGTTTCCGCCCGGCTGTCCCCCACGGCAAAGCCCCCCCTCGACCGACCATTATTAAAGTTAGCCGCTTGCCGGGCTGCCCGCAAGATCCTCCGGGGCGATCTCTTCGAGCGCCGGCCCGCTTTTGAAATAATTGTCCAGGCTACAGGCCGGCCTCTTGCCAAGAGAAGGGGGGGGAGACGTGCAGGACTTCGAGCAGCTGGGGGTGTTCTACCTTGGGCGGCAGTACAGCGCGCAGCGGCGGGCCTGCGGCGAAGGGCTCCTCCTTTACGACTCCCGCGACCTGCTCACGCATGCGGTCTGCATAGGCATGACCGGCAGCGGCAAGACCGGCCTGTGCATGGACATCGTCGAGGAGGCGGCGATCGACGGCATCCCGGTTATCGCCATCGACCCCAAAGGCGATCTGGCCAACCTGCTGCTCACCTTCCCCGGGCTCACGGCCGGGGAGTTCCTGCCCTGGATAAACGAGGACGACGCCCGCCGGAAGGGGATGACCAGCCAGCAGTTTGCCGCCAATGAGGCGCAGGTCTGGGCGGCCGGGCTCGCCGAGTGGGGGCAGTCCGGCGAGCGGATCGCCCTTTTGCGCCGGTCGGCCGACTTCGCCATCTTCACGCCCGGCAGCACGGCCGGGCTGCCGGTGTCGATCCTGAAAACGCTTGCCGCCCCGGCAGCCGCCGTGGCGGCCGACGGCGAGCTTTTGCGCGAGCGGGTGGCCGCCGTGGTAAGCAGCCTCATGGTTCTGGCCGGCGTGGAGGCCGACCCGGTAAAGAGCCGGGAGCACATCCTTCTGTCCAACATCCTGGCCGCCTCCTGGAAGAAAGGCCAGGACCTGACCCTGCCGACCATTATCGAGCAGATCCAGAACCCGCCCTTCAAGCAGGTTGGCGCCCTCGATCTGGAATCCTTCTACCCGGCCGCCGAGCGCTTCGGCCTTTCGCTTTTGGTGAACAACCTTCTGGCGGCGCCCGGCTTTGAGGCCTGGCTCACCGGCGAGCCGCTCGACGTGGGCAGCCTCCTGCACACGCAGGCAGGCCGGCCGCGGGTCTCCATCTTCTCGATCGCGCACCTGCGCGACGCCGAGCGGATGTTCTTCGTCACCCTGCTTTTGAACGAGCTGGTCTCCTGGATGCGGGCCCAGTCCGGCACCACCAGCCTGCGCGCCGTAGTGTTCATGGACGAGATTGGCGGGTTCCTGCCCCCGGTGGCCGCGCCGCCGTCCAAGGGCCCGCTCCTGAGCCTGCTCAAGCAGGGGCGCGCCTTCGGGGTGGGCGTCCTCCTGGCCAGCCAGAACCCTGTCGACCTGGACTACAAGGCCCTGTCCAACGCCGGCACCTGGTTTGTCGGCCGCCTGCAGACGGAGCGGGACAAGCTGCGCCTGCTCGACGGGCTGGAGGGGGTGGCCCAGGCGGCGGGCGGCGGCTTCGACCGCCGGCAGACTGACAGCCTGCTGTCGGGCCTGACCAGCCGGGTCTTCCTGATGAGCAACGCCCACAACCGGGCTCCCGAGCTTTTCCAGACCCGCTGGACGCTCTCCTATCTGCGCGGCCCGCTGACCAGGGGTGAGATAAGGAAGCTCATGGACCCGCTCAGGGGGCAGGCGGCACGAGACAGCGGCGCCCGGCCGCCTGAGTCGGGCTTGCCGGCGGCCGGGGCGCGCGGGGAGCCGTCGCCGGTGCGCCCGGTGGTACCGCCGGAGATACCGCAGTTTTTCCTGCCGCCGGCCGTGCCACCGCCGGGGGCCGGCGCCCTCCTGTACCGGCCCATGATCCTGGGCTGCGCTTCGGTGCGCTTCGTCGAGCCGGGAGCCGACCTCGACGTCTGGCAGCAGGCCAGCTTTCTGGCCCCCGTGCCTGAAGAGTCGCGGGCGCTGGCCTGGGCCGAGGCCGCCCGGACAAAGCTGGATCCCGGCTCCCTGCAAGACTCCCCGGCGGCGCCGGCCGTCTTCGCCCCGCTGCCCTCGCCCGGGGCCCAGCCCGGCAACTACAAGGTCTGGGCCCGGGAATTCGCCGCCTTCGTCCTGGCCGGCGAGAAGCTGTGGCTGCTCAGCAGCGAGCTCCTGGGCGTTCGCTCGCGTCCCGGGGAGACGCAAGGCCAGTTCCGGGCCCGGCTCTCGCAGCTGGCCAGGGAGAGGCGAGATCAGGCGGTGGAGGAGCTGCGCGCCCGATACGCCGGCCGGCTGGCCGCTCTTGCCGAGCGCCTTAAGAAGGCGGAGCAGGCCGCCGAGCTCGGCGAGCAGGTGGCGAGAGAGGAGCAGATCCAGTCGGCGCTGGCGGTGGGCGCCACCCTGCTGGGGGCGCTGGTGGGGCGGCGGCGGCTCTCGGCCACCGCGCTCGAGAAGGCATCCTCGGCCGCCCGCGGGCTCGGGCGGGCCTCGCGAAAGCAGACCGAGGCCGCCCAGGCGCGCGCGAGCATGGACGCCCTCCAGCAGGAGATGGACCGCCTGGAGCGGGCGCTGCAGTCCGAGGTGTCCGGGATTAAGGCAAGGTTTTCCGTGGAGAGCGAGCAGCTTCTGGCGGTGGCCGTAACGCCCAGAAAGTCCAACGTCTCCACGAGGATGGTGGCGCTGGTCTGGGCGCCCTATGTGCCCGACGCGGCAGGCAATCTCACGCCAGCCTGGCCGTCAGGCACGATGCCTCCTGCCGGGTCCGGGCAGTGACATCAGGGCGGTGGTGCCACCACCAGCGGCGCATGAACTGGCTCTCCTGCCAGGAGGTGGCGTCGGGGTTCTGCAGCCGCCAGAGCCGGAAAGCCTCCTGCCAGGCCAGGAATCGCTCCAGCGCAGCCTGCTCATCGCGCAGCTGGCGGGCGGCATTCATCTGCCGCTGCCAGGAGTCAAGCTCGGCCTGACGCTTGTCGCGGGCGGGGTCGCCGGTCGAGCCGGGCAGGGCCGGCACCGCCCCGGCTGTCGCGGGCGATGCGCGCCTGTCCAGGGCTCGCAGCCCCGCCTCCAGCCTGGCCGAGGGATTGAACAGGCTCAGGTGCGCGTTGGTCGGTTCGTCGCCCTGCAGGAAGTGGTCCCAGATCCGCCCCCCGGCGTGGGCGGCGGCCATGCCGGCCACCTTCCAGGTCCAGGGGATACGCGGGCACATTATCGCCAGCCCGAGCAGGTCGCCTGTCAGGGTGCCGATCTTGATGTGGTCGCTCGGATAAAGCACCCGATCGACGAGCACGTTCACCGCCGTTACCGCAGTGACGGCGCCCAGGTTGCGGCGGCGGCCGCGGCCCTCGATGGCCCGCAGCGCCTGCATCTGCTGGGCGGTGGCGCCAAAGTTGCCCATCTCCTGCACGCCGCCCCCGGCAGGCAGGATATCCTCGATGTCCGCCAGCAAGGCCGCCTCCGGCGCCGTACGCGGCTCCATGTGCACGGCCCAGCGCCGTCCCACGTACCGGTAGGCCAGCGTTCGCACCCCGTGAAAGATCCAGCGGTCGCGGGCGGCCAGGGCATCGCAGATCTCACCCTGCCGGAAGCGCAGCGCATCCCAGTAGGTGGGGGGCGGCGCGGCAACCTCTTCGCTCGTGCGGGCAGACGGAATCCGGGCCCCGCTCATGTCCACCCCCGGGCAGGCCGCCTGGGCCAGCACCTGGTTGTGGAGGCCGCTTTCCGGGCAGCCGTCGCTTTCGCCGCCATCGGTTGTCTCGAATCGCTCGCGCATGAAGCACCCACGGGAGCCGGACCGGCGGCCGCCTGTCGCCGGCGACCAGGCCTTCCCTCGGCTCCCTGGCGATCGTAGACGGATCCGGGCAGCCGGTGAATGCGCAATTCAACCTTTTTCTTCCCCGCCTAGCCTGCCTGCTGATAGGCGGCCAGCCGCTTGCCCTCCTTGCGGATCACCTTGTATATGGCCCGCCGGGTGGAATCGAGCCGTTTGACGCTTTTCTGCAGGTCCACCGACAGGGAGGCGATGGCAT
This sequence comes from Pseudomonadota bacterium, assembly GCA_021325555.1. GTDB lineage: Bacteria > Cyanobacteriota > Vampirovibrionia > Obscuribacterales > Obscuribacteraceae > JAJPGY01. The sequence continues at coordinate 32,211 of JAJPGY010000003.1, forward strand.
CGTTGTCATAGGGGGGCGCGGCCGTGAGCTGATCGAGCCTGGCCAGCCCGGCGGCGGCGGCATTCACCTGCTCGACCCAGGCCTGGAATTCCGGCTTCAGCCTCTCCCTTATCTCGTCCGGCAGGTCGAGCTGCCGGCTGCCGGCCAGAAACTCGTCCACATCCTTTTTCAGGTAGTCGATGGTCGGTCGGATCTGGGCCATGGCCCGGTCCACGCGGTCCTTGCGGGCCGGCTGTCTCGGTCCGGCCGGCATGGTGGCGACGGGAATGTTGATCACGATCCCGGGACCGACCACGTCGGGCTGGGTAACGATTGTGACCGGTTGAATCGTCACCTCGTCATAAAGGCTGCTCGCCCCCTTCAACACCTGCTTGAGGTCGAGACCGACGTCGCGCAGCTGCTCGAGGCTGAGCTCCACCTTCTGCACGCCGCCCTTGAGCCCGGGCCCGGCAGCCCCGCCCGTCTCGGCGGCAGCCGGCGCCGCGCCGCCGGGCTGGAGCGGCAAGACAAACGCGGCCGCCAAAAGAAGCAGGGCAAGGCTATTGATCGTTCTCTTCAAGGTAAAAGCGCTCCTTCGAGGATCGGTGATGGTGACCTGCCGCCGCCGCCCTCACCGGCGCGGGCAGGCGTGCCGCACAGATCGCCCTTCTCCCTGGCGACCCCGGCAGAGCGAGCACCACCGCCGACGGGAACATGATCCTACCACCGCCGGCGGCAGTTCAGGAGGCAGCATTCAGCGAGCAAAATGAGAGCTTATCCAGTCAGGCAGCCATGTGATGAGCTGGCGCATCTCCTGCCGCTCGCGACGCCCCCACGCGCGGGTGACCTGCTCCACCTCCAGCGGTCCCACCCGGGTCCGGCCCAGATGCCACAGGGACTCCAGCGCCTGCCCGGCCGGCCCGTCACCGAGGTTCATCCGGCGCTGGCAGGTCCTCTGCAGCCGGACGATGGCACCACCACAGGCAAAGGAGCTCGAGCTTCCGTTGACGCGCAGGGTCAATCCCGGCGGCGTCTCGCCGATGAGCCCGAATTGCCTGGCCAGCTCGCCGCCGCCGGCGGCGATGCGCTTGCCGAAGGCCTGCGCCTTGACCGCCGCCACCTGCAGGGCAGACGGCAGCCCGGCACCCGCCTCCTGACGCACGAAGACACCGCGCGCCAGCCTGACAATGACGCCGGACCGGACCAGGCGATAGAGCGCCTGATCGACCGCGGCGCGAGAGCCGTAAGCAAGCAGGTGCCTGGTCGCGAAGAGCTGCCCGGCCGGAAGCTGGAAAATGTGCCGGCGAATGAACGTGGCAGTGTACATAATTTCTCCTCCTTGCCGTGTCAGAAAACCGTCCCTTTTTCTAACAACGTGCGGCGGCGGAAAAAAGTTCAATGCCGGCCGCTAATTTTAAGTTGCCGTCGATCAAGCGCTCTCCAGCACCTTGAGCTGGGATTCGACGCTGGAGCGCTGTCCTTCCAGGTCAGCAAGCTGGGCTCTCAGCGCCTCCACCTTCTCGGCGGGCGCCCGCGACCGGAAGTCGGGATTGTCGAGGATGCCCCTCACCTTGGCCAGATCCTTGTCTATCGCTTCCATCCTCTGCAGCAGCTTGGTCCTGCTCTTGTCGATGTCGATCAGCTTGGCCAGCGGCACGTAAATCCGCGAAGAGGAGACCACCTCCCAGGCGGCGGTCTCCGGCGGCTGACCGTTGGCGGTGATCGACAGCGGGTTGACCCGGGCCAGCCGCTTGATGTATTCCTGCCCGGTCAGAAGGCACTGGCGTTCCAGCTCGTCGCTGCCGTGGATGAGCACCTCAGCCTCGGCGCCGGCAGGGACGTTGTATGTCTGCTTGATGTTGCGGATCGCCCGTATCGTCCTGATTATAAGCGACATGCGCTCCTCGGATTTGTCGTCGAAGTAGCTTTCGTCCTCGCGCGGATAGGGGGCAAACATCACCGACTCCAGGGCGGCGTAGAGCTTGAACCGGGGCATACGCGACCAGAGCTCCTCGGTGATGAAGGGCATGATCGGGTGCAGGGCTCGCAGGAGCCCTTCGAAAATGTGGTGGAGCACCCGCCTGGTCTGGCCACCACCGGCGGTTCCCTCCTGCTGGATCTGGATCTTGGCGATCTCCAGGTACCAGTCGCAGTAGTAATCCCAGGTGAACTCGTAGAACTTCCGGCAGACCTCGTGGAAGTCATAACCCCTCAGCCCCTCGTGGACCTCGCCGATCAACCGGTTGTAGCGGTGCAGGATCCACCGGTCGGCCAGGGTCAGGCTGTCCCTTTCGATCACCTGCGGCGTGTAGCCCTCCAGCTCGCCGAGGACGAAACGGGCCGCGTGCCAGAGTTTGTTGGCAAAGCGCTTGTACTCCTCCAGCCTGTCCTCGCGAAACCGCACATCCTGATCCCCTTTCACCCCCAGCGAGGCGAACCAGAAACGGTTGGCGTCGGCCCCGTACTTGTCGATCATGGTGAGCGGATCTATGGCGTTGCCTTTCGATTTGGACATGCGCTTGCCGTCGGCGGTCTGAATGACCGGGTGGATGAGCACGTTCTTGAAGGGAATGGTGCCGACGAACTTCAGGCTGGTGAAGATCATCCGGGCCACCCAGAGGTTGATGATCTCCCGGGCCGTGGACAGGAGCGTCGTCGGATAGAAGGTCTTGAGCTCGGCGGTCTCGTTCGGCCAGCCGAGGGTGGCGAACGGCCACAGCGCCGAGCTGAACCAGGTGTCGAGCACGTCGGGATCCTGCTCCAGCTGGTCGCCCTGGCAGGAGGGGCAACGGGCCGGGGGCTCCTCGAAGGCCTCCGCCTTACCGCAGCCGGAGCAGGTCCACACCGGGATCCGGTGACCCCACCACAGCTGGCGGCTGACGCACCAGCCGCGAATGTTGCGCATCCAGTCAAGGTAGGTGGCCGCGTAACGCTCGGGAATGAAGACGATGCGCTCCTCCTCCACCACCTTGATTGCCGGCTCGGCGAGCTCGGCCATGCGCACGTACCACTGCTCGGACAGAAGCGGCTCGATGACCGTGTGGCACCGCTCGCAATAACCCAGACCGTGCCGGTAATCCTCAACCGCCTCCAGAAGGTCGGCGGCGCGCAGGCGCTCCACCGTCTCGGTGCGGGCAGCGAAGCGCTCCATGCCCTGCAGGTAGGGGGGCACGTGCTCGTTGGCCAGCAGCCTGCCCTGAGGGTCGATCACCACCGGCGATGGCAGAGCGTGCCGCTGCCCCACCTCCCAGTCGTTGGCGTCGTGGGCCGGCGTGATCTTGAGGGCGCCGGTGCCGAAGCTCATGTCCACGTACCGGTCGGCGATCACCGGCAGGGGGCGGTCGGTGAGCGGCATGAGCACGGTCTTGCCCACCAGGGCGCTGAAGCGGCCGTCGGCCGGATTGACCGCGACTGCCACGTCGCCGAACATGGACTCCGGCCTGGTGGTGGCCACGGTAAGATGACCGGAGCGGTCGGCCAGCGGGTACTTTATCCGGTAGAGGTGCCCGGAAGTCTCCTCATGGGCCACCTCCAGGTCGGACAGGCTGGTCAGGCAGCGCGGACACCAGTTGGTGACCCGGTTGCCCCTGTAGATGTAACCCTCGTGGAAAAGGATGCAGAAGGCGCGGTTGATCGCCCTCACGTAGGACTCGTCCATGGTGAAGGCCATGCGCTCCCAGGCGAAGCTGACCCCGAGACGCTTGTACTGGCCCAGGATCTGGCTGCCGTATTGATTCCGCCACTGCCAGACCTGCTCGATGAATCTCTCCCGCCCGAGCTCGTGGCGGGTAATCCCCTTTTTCTTCAGCTCGCGCTCCACCACCATCTGCGTGGAGATGCCGGCATGATCCGTGCCCGGCTGCCAGAGCACGTTGTAGCCCTGCATTCGCTTCCAGCGGATGAGCACATCCTGAAGGGTGCCGTTCAAGGCGTGGCCCAGGTGCAGGTTGCCGGTGATGTTGGGGGGCGGCAGGGCCACCGAGAAGCTCGGGCGAGCCGGATCTACGGAAACCGAAAACACCTGCCGGTCGAACCAGTACTCGGTCCAACGCCTCTCCACTTCCCCGGGATTATATGCCGATTTTTCCGTGGACATCGTCCCTGCCTCGCCTTGCCGGCGGCAAAGCATTGATTATATACGGCCGGGCTGCCGCTGCCGGGCCCGGGCGCTGCTTTGCCAATAAATTGTAAAAACAGCGGACGGCCGGCCGCGGCCGCTGCTGCCGGGGCCGTCAGGATGTTAGAATTGCCTACCGCCTGGTCGGGCGCATGCCTACTTGACGACCAGGCCTCCATGGTGATGACGGGAAACTGCAGATGATCTCAAGCAACGACTTTCGCCCCGGTGTGACGATCGAATACAACAACGGCGTCTGGCAGATCGTGGAGGCGATGCACGTAAAGCCAGGCAAGGGCTCGGCGTTTGTCCGTACGAAGATGAAAAACGTGGAGACCGGCAACGTGATGGAAACCACGTTTCGCGCCGGCGAGAAGGTGCCGGCGGCTGTCGTGGAAAAATCGGAGATGCAATATCTGTATCGCTCCGGCGACAAGTACACGATGATGGACGCGGTGAGCTACGAGCAGCTCGAGCTCGACCCCGAGCAGATAGGCTCCGGGGTGGAGTTCCTCAAGGAGGGGCTGGAGGGGATCACCGTTCTCCGCTACGAGGGCCGGGTGATCGGGGTGGACATGCCGAACACGGTCGAGCTGGAGGTGCAGGAGACGGCGCCCGATGAGCGCGGTGACACCAGCTCTGGTGGCGGCAAGCCGGCCAAGCTGGAGACCGGTGCCACTATCACGGTGCCCTTCCACATAAAGGTCGGGGATCGAATCAGGGTCGACACGCGCAACCGGAAATACGTGACCAGGGTCTAGCGCACTTGGCGGAGCGAAAGGTGAAGATAGATTTCGACCAGATCCGCGAATTGCTGGCAGTCGTGAGCCAGACGGACATATCCGAGCTCACGATCGAGTCGGGCGAGGAGAAGATCACAGTCAAGAAGGGCAGCCCAGCGCCGGCCCCGGGCGGCCAGGCGCTGCTCGAGCTGCCCGCGCAGGCGGCGGCACCGTCTCCAGCGGCGGCGCTTGCCGAGGCGGGCAAACCGGCCGGCGAGCCGGAAGCCGCCCAGCGCAACGGGCTGGTGCCCATAACCTCGCCGATGGTCGGCACTTTCTACCGCTCGCCATCGCCTTCGGCCGCCCCCTTCGTCGAGGTTGGCGATCACATTACCGTCGGGCAGACCGTCTGTATCATCGAGGCGATGAAGCTGATGAACGATCTGCCGGCCGAGGTCGCCGGCAGAATAGCCAGGGTGTGCGCCGAAAATGGCACGACGGTGGAGTACGGACAGCCGCTTTTCATGGTTGATCCCAACAGCTAGGCTCGGGGTCGCACCCAGGTGGCGAGATGATCGAGAAAGTGCTCATTGCCAACCGCGGCGAAATCGCCCTTCGGGTGATAAGGGCCTGCCGGGAGCTGGGCATACGCACCGTGGCCGTTTATTCCCAGGCTGATGCCGACTCGCTGCACGTCAAGCTGGCCGACGAGGCCTTTTGCATCGGGCCGCCGGTCTCGACCAGGAGCTACCTGCACATCCCGGCCCTTATAAGCACGGCCGTGGTCACCGGCGCCGACGCCATCCACCCCGGCTACGGGTTCCTGGCCGAGAACGCCAACTTTGCGGAGATCTGCGCCGATCACAAGATCAAGTTCATCGGGCCCAGCGTGGAGGCGATAAGGGCCATGGGCGACAAGTCCGAGGCCAAAGAGCGCATGCGCAAGGCCGGCGTGCCGGTGGTGCCGGGCACGGACGGACTGGTGCAGAACGAGGCCGACGCCTTCAAGGTGGCGGCCGAGATCGGCTTTCCGGTGATCGTGAAAGCCACCGCCGGTGGTGGCGGGCGCGGCATGCGCGTGGCGGCCGATTCCGTGCAGCTCGGGCGGGCAATCTCCTCTGCGCGCAGCGAGGCGGCCGCCTCTTTCGGCGACAGCGGCGTCTACATCGAAAAATACCTGAAGCCGATCCGCCACGTGGAGATCCAGGTGATGGCCGACAGCCAGGGCCACTGCCTGCATTTCGGCGAGCGCGACTGCTCCGTGCAGCGGCGCCACCAGAAGCTTATCGAGGAGGCGCCGAGCCCGGCGCTCACCGACGAGCTGCGCGCGCAGATGGGGGCGGCGGCCGTGCTCGCCGCCAGGGAGATCGGCTACGAGGGCGCCGGCACCATCGAGTTCATCTTGTCCGGGGACAAGTTCTACTTCATGGAGATGAACACCCGCATCCAGGTCGAGCACCCGGTCACCGAGATGGTCACCGGCTACGACCTGGTCAAGGAGCAGCTGCGCGTCGCCGCCGGGGTCCCGCTTTCCTGCAGGCAAGAGGACATCGTCCTGCGCGGGCACGCCATCGAGTGCCGGATCAACGCCGAGGATTACGAGCGCAATTTCCTGCCCTGCCCCGGGCGAATCGAGGCCTACATCGCCCCCGGCGGCCCGGGCGTGAGAATCGACAGCCACTGCTATCCCGGCTACGTGATCCCGCCTTTTTACGACTCGCTGGTCAGCAAGCTCATCGTCTGGGGCCGCGACCGCGCCGAGGCCATTCAAAGAATGCAAAGGGCGCTCGACGAGTACGCAATCACCGGCATCAAGACCACGATCCCGTTCCACCAGAAAGTGCTTGCCAACCAGCACTTCCAGGCTGGCGAGGTGACAACCGACTTCATCGAGAAATACATGAGCCCGCAGGAGGTTAGGTGACGTGGTATATATTCTTTCTCGCAGGCCGGATTTTCAGGCTCCGTAGCTCAATGGTGGAGCAAGCGACTCATAATCGCCAGGTTACAGGTTCGAATCCTGTCGGAGCCACTTTTTTGTCGAGGGCGAGCGAGGATATCAAGCAGATGAAGACACAGAAGCGGGGCCGGGCAGGACGGGCGGCCCGACTGGTGGCGCTGGTGGTGGCATTGCTCGGGCTCCTGGTCCTGGCCACCGCCGTCATCCAGACGCAAGCTCACGGGAAAGGGCTTTTGCTGGCCGCCAAAAAGGAGAAGAAGGGCGAGGGCGCAGATCCTTTCGTGGTGATTGAGACCAGCAAGGGCGCGCTGAAGGCTCAGATCTTCAAGAACGAGGCGCCGGTGACGGCCGGCAACTTCCTGGATCTGGTCGGCCGCCATTTCTACGACGGGCTGAGCTTCCATCGCTACGAGCCGGGTTTCGTCATCCAGGGCGGCGATCCCAACGGCACCGGCTCCGGCGGCTTCGTCGACCCGGCAACCCACCGCACGCGCACGATCCCGCTGGAGGTGAATCCCCGCTTCCGGCACGACGCGGCCGGCTACCTGGCCATGGCCCGCTCCAGCGATCCCAACTCGGCCAGCTCGCAGTTCTACATCACGCTGGGACCGGCCCCCTGGCTCGACGGCAAGTACGCCATCTTCGGCAAGGTGGTCGACGGGTTGAACGTCGTGCGCGAGCTGCGCGCCGGCGACCGGATGACCAAGGTGTACGAGGCCGAGAAAGCAAAATAAAGGAGATGAAGATGAGCGATCCAACAGTGGTCATGGAGACGACCAAGGGGACAATCAAGATCCAGGTCTTCGCCGGACAGGCGCCGGTCACCGCCGGCAACTTCCTGGACCTGGTCGGGCGCGGCTTCTACAACGGTCTTTCCTTCCACCGCTACGAGCCGGGCTTCGTCATCCAGGGCGGCTGCCCGAAGGGAACCGGCACCGGCGGCTTCATTGACCCGGCCACCGGCACCGAGAGGAGGATACCCCTGGAAGTCAAGCCCGAGCTCAAGCACGACGCGGCCGGCAAGGTGGCCATGGCCCGGGCCAACGATCCCAACTCGGCCAGCTCGCAGTTCTATATCACGCTCGGACCGGCGTCCTTCCTCAACATGCAGTACGCGATCTTCGGCAAGGTGACCGAAGGGCTCGACGTGGTCAAGGAGCTGCGAGCTAACGACCGCATGACCACGGTCAGCATCCTGGAGCCGGCCAGCAAGTAGCCTTGCCCGAGCGCAACCAAAAGCTCGCGCGCAGCCAGCGGAGCTAGATCTTTACATACCGCCCGGAGGTCCAGGCGCTGCCGCCGGCTCCCACGGAGACGCCGAGGACGAGCAGGACCAGGAAGGTGGGCAGCATGCCGTAACCGAACTGCTGCCCGGCTAGAGGCAGAAAGCCGACCAGCTGCCCGGCCACGCAGGCCTCCACGTAGACGCGGCCGGCCCAGATGAGCGAGGTTGCCACCAGCGCCGAGACAAGGCCGTAAGCCGCCCCCTGCAGCACCAGCGGGCCCTTGATGTACCAGGGGCTAACGCCCATCAAGGACTGGATCTCAATCTCGCGCATGCGCGACTGGATGACGAGCTGGATCGTGTTGCCGATTACCATGAGCGTGGCCGCCGTCAGCGCCGCCGTCACAGCCACGCCGGTCGCCTCCAGGAACTGCCGGAAGCGGTTGAGGTTCCTGGCCACCGCCAGCGGATAGCGCACGTGCTCGATGCCGTCCATGGCCCTAAGGCACAAGGCCGTCTTCTCCACGGCCTCCGGACGGGTGAGCTGGATGTGCAGCGTGTTGGGCAGCGGGTTGGCCAGCGATGCCACCTTGAAGCTGGCCTGCATCTCCTGCCAGGCCACGTCCCTGGGCACAATCTCCACCAGCTTCACATCCGGCAGCTGCGAGACGGTCCTGGCCACCGAGCGCGGATCGTCGCCGTCCTTCAGGTAAGCGGAGATCACCAGCTGCGAGCCCCAGGCCGCCACCACCGATTTCAGGGTCATGGTGAGCTGGAGGACGCCACCAAATATGGTGAGGGCGATAACCAGAATGCTCACCACCAGCCAGTTCGACCAGCCGCCCTGCTTCAGGCCCTGCATGGTCTCGACGACGACCCCGGAGAGGATGCGCAGCTGTCTCATCGATTATCCTATGGTCTCCATTTCGTAGACGCCGCTGTCGACGTCGCCGGCAACCTGGCCGGCCTTCAACGACACCACCCGTTTGCGCAGGGAGTTGACGATGAACTGGTCGTGGGTGGAGATGAAGACCGTGGTCCCCCGCTGGCTGATGCGCTCCAGCAGCTGCACGATCTCCAGCGAGGCCACCGGATCGAGGTTGCCGGTCGGCTCGTCGGCCAGAAGCACCGGCGGCCCGTTGACGATCGCCCGCGCGATCCCCACGCGCTGCTGCTCGCCACCGGAGAGCTCGTCGGGGTAGGCGTCCTCCTTGTCCTCCAGGTTGACCACGGTGAGCGCGCTGCGCACCCGCCGGCTCACCTCCATGCGCTCGACGCCCAGCGCGCGCAGGATGTAGGCCACGTTGTCGAAGACGGTTTGCTTGGGCAGGAGCTTGTAGTCCTGGAAGACGATCCCCAGCCGCCGCCGCAGAAGCGGCACCTGGGCCCGGTCCAGCCGGGTGATGTCGATGCCGCCGATGAAGACCTGCCCGGAGGTGGGCTTCTCCTCGCGGTAGAGCAGGCGCATCACCGTGGATTTGCCGGCCCCCGACGGCCCGACCAGGAAAGCGAACTCCCCGACACCGATGTGCAGGTTGACGTTCACCAGGGCCGGGCGCCCACCGTAGTCTTTGTAGACGTTCTGAAGACGAATCACGGCAAAGCTTTCCGACGGCAAGCCAAAATTGGAGGGCCCATGATAACACAGTAGTCACGAGGACAAATTGGCAAGATTAAAGCTGCCCGCCGGCGGCCGAAAAGCAGGCAGCGCAGAGGCGGCCGCCGCCGGGCAAAGCCTGCGCCACCACCTGGCAGGAGGCGCAGACCGGGTAGCCGGCCTCGCGCATCCAGCGGGCGAGCACGAGCTGGCGGCGGTAGACGGCCAGGAGCCGCTGCGGCGAGACCTGCAACCCGGGCACCACCTCGGCCTCCAGCTGGCGTTCGAGCGCGGCCAGCCGCTCGAGCTCCTCCGGCGCCAGGACGACCGCCTCGAGCTGCCCGGCGCCCGGGCGGGGAAGCTCGGCGGAAGGCTGACCCGGCGGCTGCCCGGCGCCCGACTCTCCGTGATAGCGCTTGAGGTCGAACCTCAGGCCGCCCACGGCGACGCCCAGCCCGCGCCCGAAGCCGGCCAGCTGGCGGAGGATCTCCGGCTTGCGCATGGACAGCTCCTGTCCGGCCGCGGCGTCGGCGACCGCCACCACCAGCTTCGACTCGGCATCGATGAACAGCGGGCGCGAGCGGGAGCAAAGCGGCTCCCCCACCACCGGCGCCCAGAGGTCGAGCAGCGCCTGCTCGCGCAGGCGCCTGTCCAGACCCAGATCACGGCTTATGGCGTTTAGCAGGCTGCCTGCCTGCTGGAAGGAGCGAGCGCGCGCACCCGCCTTCCGCGGGCGGGCATGGCGGTCAACCGGGCCGGGGTTCGCCTCTTTCTCGTCCATCCGCCTACACGATAACCGCTCCGGCGGGCGCGCATAATGCAAATTTCCTCATCTTCAGTTGCCCTTTGAAACATCGGTTATAATCAGCCTGTCAAGCCGTTCCTGCCGTGGAAGCACGACGCATTGCGAGGGAACTTCCGGTGCCGAGCCAAAACCCGATCGAAGAGCTCAAGAAGAGGTTCAACCCGGAGGCGGCCCGCAACGTCTCCGCCACCTATCTCCTTTCCATCAAGGGCCAGTCGGGCGGCAGCTGGATAACCAGAATAGAGGACGGGCGCTGCGAGTTCATCGCGCTGAACGGTAACGAGCTCTCCTCCGAGCCGGACTGCCGGATCTCGGTTTCCGCCGAGGACCTGGAGATGATCATGGCCGGGCGGCTGACGGCCATGACCGCCGCGCTTTCGGGCATGCTGGCCATCGAGGGCGAACTCGGTCTGGCCATGCAGCTGGTGCCGATCTTCTTCGAGGGCCAGGCGCCCTTTATTTAAGGGCCCTCAACGCAGGACGTTGTCCAGCTCCTTGCCGCTCGGGCGGGACGCAGGCCGTTGGCTGCCTTCCTCCGGGCCCTCGTAGCTGGGCGTGAAACTCGGCGGGCTGGTCGAGACGATGTACCGGCCGGGCCCGGGCAGGAGCGACAGCGCCACCCGGGAGAAGCCGGGCATGAGGATCGAGCTTTCCGCCCCGGCCAGGCTGGGCAGCACGAGCCCGGACCTGTCCTGCGGCGGGGGCGGGATGTGATTGTCGACACTGGCTGCCATGAGCGGGAAGATGGCGATCACCGCCGCCTTGGCCAGGCCGTAAAAGGCGCCGCCCAGCCGGTCGGCGAAGATCGGCCTGCGCTTCGGGTTCCAGCGCAGGACAAGCGCCAGCACGATCTCGAGGACCGCCTCGGTCGAGAACCACAGCATGAGGTAGGCGGCGGTGGTGGCCGCCGCCGGACCGACGCGCAGGCGCATGGCCACCCAGGCCGCGAAGTCGACATAGAGATGCTGAACGATGGCCGTGGCCCCGACGATGGCCAGCGGCCCGCGCCAGGAGGCGACAAGACCCCGATTCCAGCCGTTGACGGCCAACACCACCAGCACGACAAGGAACAGACCATCCCAGAGCATAATCCCTCCTGCCGGAGCCCGGCCGTTATTGTAATATCTGCCCGGCGCCGGCAAGCGCCTGACGCATCACCTCCACCGGCCCGGCGCGGCCGGTCCAGAAGTTGAAGGCGAGCGCGGCCTGATAAACGAGCATCGAGCCCCCGTCCACGGCCGCCAGCCGGCGCCGGGAAGCACCCTCCACCAGCGGCGTGGCGCCGCCCAGCCGGTAGACCATGTCGAAGAGCAGCCCGGAGGCGCTAACCGCCGCCACAGCCGCCATGAGCCACGCCGGCGCCTGGTTGCCGGCCAGCCCTGCCGGGGTGCAGTTGACCAGCAGGTCGGCCGCCGGCGGCGGCTCGCCGGCGGCCAGGAAGGCGAGGCGTCCGTAAGCGGGCTCCGCCCCGCCCGCCGCCAGCCTGGCAGAGGTCTCTGCCACCAGCTGCCGCCCGGCCTTATCGTTGCGCGCCAGCACTACCACGCGCGGCCAGCCCAGCTCGAGCAGGCCGCACACGGCCGCCCGGGCTGCGCCGCCGGCCCCTACCACCACCGCCAGCCCGCCCGGCGGCCCGTTCCAGCACTCGGAAAGCGCCAGCTTGAAGCCGCCCAGGTCGGTGTTGTGCCCGGTGGTCTGCCCGCGGCGGTCGATGGCCACCGTGTTGACCGCCCCCACCAGCGACGCCTCCGGCGTCAGGCGGCCGATTAGGCCGGTCACCGCCTGCTTGTGGGGGACGGTGACGTTGAAGCCGGCAAAGCCCCTGCCCACCAGGTCGGCGACGCCGTAAGCCAGCCTCTCGGCCGGCAGGTCGACAAGCAGGTAGTCGCCGGACAGACCGTAATGGGCGAGCGCCGCCCTGTGCATGGGCGGTGAGCCGGAGTGCGCGACCGGGTGCCCGATCAAGCCGAGCAGATATTGCATCAATACTGGCTGGCCTGAATGGTGGCCACCCGCATGCGCTTGATGCCGGCGGCGGCGGCGGCGCTCATCACCGCCACCACGTCCTTCTGCTTGGAGTCGCCGTCGGCGTTGACGGTCACCGGCAGGTCCTGCCGGCCGGCCCTTCTCTGCAGATCCTTGATCCGCTCCTCCAGGGACCCGGAGTCGGCGCCCTTCTCGACAAACTTGCCGTTGATGGCGATCTGCCCCTCTTTATCGATGTCAATAAAGATCGCCTTGCTCTCGTCGTCCTTCTTGGCGTTGTGCGTCTCGGGCGGCTTTATCTTCAGATCCGACTTGTCGATGAGCGGGGCGATAAGGATCATGATCACCAGCAGCACGAGGAAGACGTCGGTCAGCGGCGTGACGTTGATGTCCGAGAACACCTCCCCGGATTTACCGCCACCCATGGCCATAAGTCGCCCACCTCCTTAAAGCCGGCTGCCCGAGCCGGGTCCTGCCAAACTAACGCGCGTGCCCTGCCGCTTCCGCCCCCACGAAGCTCATGAAAAGCAGCTTCAGGAGCAGGAAGTCGTCGTCGAAGCGCTTGACCGTGTTCGTGTAAAGGTTGTTGAAGATGACGGCCAGGATGGCCACGATCAGCCCGTAACCTGTGGCGATCAGCGCTTTGGCGACGCCCACCACGACCACCGGCGTGCCACCACCGCCGACACCAAGCTGATCGAGCGTGAAGACCACGCCGACCACCGTCCCGAAGAGGCCGATGAAGGGCGCGGTGGCCCCTATTGTCCCCAGAATGGCCAGGTGCTTCTCCAGCTTACGGGTGACCAGTCCGACAGTGATGTCGAAGGCCTTCGAGAAATCCTCCTTCTGCTCGGCCATCAGGCGCACCCCCTCCTCGGCCACCTCGCCGACCACCCCGCCCAGCCTGCTGCAGGTGGCCTGGGCGGCCTGCAGCTGGTTGCGCTCCAGCTCCCGCTGCAGCTGGTGGATGAAGGCCGAGACGTCACGCCTGTTCTTTTGATAGTAGAGATAGCGCTCGATGATCACCGCCACGGTGAGGATCGAGCAGATGGTGATCGGCACCGAGGCGAACCAGTCCTTGACCATGAACTCCATAAAAAACGTGAAGAATTTGCTTTCCATCTTTACTCCTGAAACGAGATTGCGTGAGCTCGAACCCTTGCCGCCTCGGGATCCCCCTGAACTGTTGAGTCTATCAGAATTGCCGGAAGACGCCACGTCCCCCGCCAAAGACGTTGTAATCGAAGGTAAATTGAATGTCCACATCATCGGGGGCGCCGGCCGGCAGCGGCCTGAAGGGGGCGGCGTTCTCCACGGCCTTCAAGGCCGCCTGATCGGCAATCGCCACCCCGGAGCTGTGATCCAGGCGCAGGTGCGAAAGCTCGCCCCCCCTGTGGACCTTGAAAACCACCACCACCCGCTTGGACTCGTTGCCCTTGGGCGGGAACCAGGCCCGCTTGATCCGGCGCTGCAAATCGGCCATGTACGGGCCGAAGTCGACGTCCGCCTGGGCGGCCACCGAAGGCCTGCCGTTGGGATTGGAGTTGGCGTCCGGGTTGCCGCGGATGCCCTCGCCGCCGCCACCGCCTGCCGGGCGGGCCACGCTCGGGGCGACCGCGATTGCCGGCCCGCCGCCACCACCGCCGGCACGCCCGCCGGACACCCTGACCGGGGCAGGGGCCGCGGCCGGACCACCTCCCTCACCCCTGGTGCGCGAGCCGCCGCCGCCGCCGACCACCGGCACCGGCGTAGGCGAGGCCGAGGAGCCGGCACCGCCGCCGCCAACCGAAATGGGCGAAGGCGCCGCCGGGGCGAAGCTGGTGGCCGCGCCGCCGCCGGCGCGCGGCACCGGGGCAAAAGCGGAGCCGCCGGCATGGGCGATCGCCACCGGGGATGGTGACGGCGAGGGGTTGGGCGAGGCGAAACGCGAGGGGTGCGCTGACGGCATCGGCGAGGGCGCGCCGGGGCGGGCCACCGGCGTCGGCGTCGGCGATGGCGTCGGCGTCGGCGAAGGACGGGCCACCGGGGTCGGGCTGGGCACCGGCGACGGGTGCGCCACCGGCGTCGGGCTGGGATGCGGCGAGGGGGTCGGGCTCGGGTGCGGGGCCGGCGTGGGCGTCGGCGCCGGCGCCGGATGGGCCACCGGCGTCGGCGTCGGGTGCGGCTGCGGCGTCGGGTGCGGCTGCGGGCGGGCCGGGCTCGGCGTCTCACGCGAGGCCCTGGAGGGGGCCTTTGGCGCCGGCGACGGTGCCTCCACCGGCCGGTTCTCGTGCCTGCCGGCCGACTCCGAGGCGTGCTCGGCCCTTCGTTGCGAGACGATCTTCTTGGTGGTCGGCGGCTGGTTCTGGATGAACTCGATGTCGGTGACCTGGGCAGGCGGCGGCGGCGGCACTATGAAGAAGAAGGCGAGGATGAAGCAGGCGACCATGAGCGAGACGTGAAATATGTAGGAGCCGCTTGCCGCCTCGGGCATCTCGATCACGTATTCGGGATATATGTGCCGGCGCTGGACCATGGCCGCGTGATCGTAGGCGTCGCGGATCGCGTAGGCCGCGAAGGTGAGGATGAGCCCCAGGTAGATGATCGACACCGGCGTGCCCAGGTGCGCCTGCTTCACAGTCTGCACGAGCACGATGTTCGGCTTCATGTTGTTGCTTATGCCGAAGTCGTAGAGCGCCTTGATGATCGGGTCGGTGAAAACCACCAGCGCCAGAAGCAAGAGGTTGATCGCGGTCACCGAAAGGAAAAGCAGACCCTTGCGCGTCTCCCCGTTGTAAATCTGCCCCCAGCCGGGAATGATCGATAAAAGCGCAGCCATGTTCGGATCACGTGGTGGCTGCTGCTGGGCGCCGGGTCGTAAAGATGTTGTCGTCATTTATGCGCAGGATCTCAAAGTCCGCGTTTCATTCTAGCAAGCCGAGCTACCGCGTCGCATAACTGTTGTACCCACAGACAAGCCGGTTAATGCACGCTGTCCGTCCGGGCCCGCCGTCAGGAAACACTCTAGCGCCGATCGCGGGCTAAGCACACGCCATTCGCACTGGATGGCGCACCGGGTTTTGCCGGTAGGGCGCCCGGGCAGGACGGCGCTACATCGGCATGCGCAGGTCTTCGGCCAGCTCTATCTTCAGCTCGTCGCCCGGGCGGATGTCCACCCGCTTGCCCTTCTTGGCCAGAAGGATGATCACGCCCACGGCCAGACCGACGCCGGCGCCGATCACCGCGCCCGCCGGCCTGCCTATGCCCTTGGAGCTGCTGCTTGTGGAGGAGCTGCTGGAGGAGCTGGATTTGCCTATTCCGCCGGCCAGAAGACCGATGCCCAGACCCGCCGCCGTCGGCAGTGCCACCATGCCGGTGTCGATGGCCACATCCTTCATCCCCCGCCGGGCGTGGACGACGCCCCCGCGGGCCACGATGTTGGCCACGATCGGGATCTGCCGGTTGTCCGGGGTGGTGACCGTGTCGAACTTGAGGGCCACCGACCCGTTGCGCTCGAGGCGGCGCGGCGCGTTTATCTGGGCTATCCGCCCTTTGATCACCGACCCGGCCGGCACCACTATGCCGCCGTCGATGGTCAGATCCTCGGCCGTGCGGGCTGAGAACTCGTCGCCTTCCTGGCTGGTGTCGCTGTCCACGGCCGTGTCCATGATGATCGGGATCTTGGTGCCCGAGGGCACGACGCGAATGTAGCCCTGGAGAACCTTGTTCGCCACCCTGGTTGCATCGCCGGCGACCGCCGCCTCGCCACCGGCGGCCGCCGCGCCCTGGCTTTCGGCCGGGCCTGCGGCGGCGCTCTCGGGCGGCGGGCTGGCCGCCTGGCCTTCCGGGGTGGCGCCGGCTGCCGCCTCGGTGGCAGCCGGCGCCGCAGCAGGCGCGCCGGCTGCGGTGCCTGTCCCGGCTGGCGCCGGACTGCCGGTCTCGCCGCCCGCTGCCGAAGGCTGCTCAGCGGCGGCCGGCTCGGCCAGGCTGTAGATCTTGAAGTTGACGTCCGGCTGCGCCGCCGCCTGGGCCGCCAGGGATACCTGGGCGGCCAATAACAAGCTCATCAGCACCGGGAGCGCTCTAAGGGTCATTATCAGTCTCCTGTTGGGCGGTCAGCCACCTGGCAACCGGTCAGTCTAGCATGGGCAGCCGGCCGGGCAAACTAGCCATATTTAAGAAAGGAGCGCAACCGGCGACAAATTTGAGGAATAATCAACTTGGGGACCGTCGATGCCCGGGGGTAGCGCCATCTTGCCGTCATCTTTTACCTGCCAGACACATCGCCGCTCGACCCGACCGGACCAGGCCGGCAGCCCGGGCCGGGGAGAGGACGGACAGGAGGCGACGCGCGCCGCGAGACCGGCTGCCCGCATGCCGGTGGCAGCCAGGCAGCGGGCAACCGGCGGTGGCCTGGCCAACAGGGCGGGGCGCGGGTTTGCCGGATTAGAACCGGGGCGGCGCCTTGAGCGCCGGAGGGGGTCCGATCTTCCGTGCCGAGCGCGGTCTTTAGATTAATATACTCTAGAAACAGCTTCCCCGAAGAGGACCCGAACGTGATCGACTGCCCAATATGTAACGTCCCCAACGAGGACATGGCACGCTTTTGCGCCGAATGCGGGCAACGGCTCACTCGCCCGGCGGCGCCGCCGGCCGCCGCACCATCGCCGCCGGCGGAGCCGCCTGCCAAGGCGCCGAAGCTCCACTCGCCGCTCCTGGGCGCGGAGATCATCGAGACCGCCCGCAGGGCCGAGCCGCCCCGCGGGCTGCGCTCGCCGCTTCTGGGCGAGACCGATCCGGGGATGCACCAGGAGCCGCCCGTGCCCGGTGCGGGAAGGAAAGCCCACCTGCACTCGCCGCTGCTCGAGGGCGACGAGGAGGAGGTTGTCGACCTGCCGCCGCGCCCGGCCGGCCGCGGCGGGCTCCGCTCGCCGCTCCTGAGCGGCGAGGCGCCGGAGGACTACGGCGGCGCCGGCAGGCCCGGCGGGCTGCGCTCGCCGCTTCTGGGCGGCGACGAGCCGGGGTTTGCCGAGCCGCGCCCCGGCCGGCACGGGCTGCGCTCGCCGCTCCTGGGCGGGGAGGAGGAGGAGGAGGAGTACGCCGAGCCGCCGCGCCCCGTCGGGCGCGGCAAGCTGCACTCGCCTATCCTGGGCGGCGCCGACTCCGTGCCCCTGGGCGGCGCCTACGGGGATTTCGAGGACGATGACGATCCCAATGTTTTGCGCTCGCCGCTGCTGGCCGCCAAGCTGCCGCTGCCGGACAAGCCGGCCAAACCGCCGGCGGAGCCCGAAAAGCCGCAGCGCCTGGCCGACCAGGTACAAAAGAGCGTAGGCTCGGTTGCCCCCGGCTCCTACAGCAGCGCCGGCGCGGGCGGACAGCCGCCCGCCGCCGGCAGCGGCCCGGAGCCGGTGCCCGCCGCGGCGCCCCCGCGCAGGCTGGCGGCCGGCCCCGAATTGCCGGGCTCGCCCGCCCGCCATCCCGGCTTCGAGCCTGGCCAGCCTTCCCCGGCCGTTGATCCGGGGCCGGGCCCCGGCGCCCAGATGCCGGCTGCGCCCCCGCCGGCCGCCGGCAGCGGCTACCAGTTCGGGCTGCCCGGCCCGGCAGGCGGCGGGCCGGCAGGCTCGCCAGCCGCCGCCTTCGGCTCGCCCGCCTCCCCGCCGGCGGCCAGCCCGGCGCCCGCCCCGCCGCCGCCGGTCGACCTGTCGGGGTTGCGGGGTCTGAGCGCGCCGCAGCCCGACGGGGAGCCGGGGTTGAGGAAGCGGCGTTTCAAGCTGCTCGAGGAGACCGAGCCGGCAGAACCGGCCCCGCGAGCCGGTTTCAGCGCCGGCGGGCGATCGGCCGAGCCGGCACGGCCGGCGCAGCCAGCGCTGCCCGGATCTGTGAAACTGCTGGTGGTGCCGCTGGTGCTGGCGGCAATTGTGAAATTTCTCACCATGCAGGAGTTCGTCAAAGCCAACCAGCCGTTCATGCCGATAATCGCCGACCAGGCCGGTCAGCTCGTCGTCATCGTCTGCCTGATCGTCATCTGCCTGGCCGCCGGCGGCTCCCGCCGCTGACGGACCGCCGGGCGGTTGACCGGCATAAAAAAACCGTCAGTTTCCAAGGGGCGACGCTGTGCTATAGTGACCGTGCCACAGCGCTGGCCTGGTCGCGCATTGTGGCCGCTGCCCGCGATCGGTCGTCCTCTTTAGCTTCGGAAAGGCGAGAACTTGATGAATTGCCGGAAAGTTGCCGCTCAGGATAAGGGTAGCACGGTCGCCATTCTGGCCCTGGCCATGGTCTTCGCCTCGTCACAGACGGGGGCGCAGGCGGCGTTCGCCAAGCGG
This sequence comes from Pseudomonadota bacterium, assembly GCA_021325555.1. Classification (GTDB taxonomy): domain Bacteria; phylum Cyanobacteriota; class Vampirovibrionia; order Obscuribacterales; family Obscuribacteraceae; genus JAJPGY01. Next base: position 50,907 of record JAJPGY010000003.1, read on the forward strand.
CCCTCGTTCATGATGCCGACCTACAACAAGCTCGTGGAGGGAGCCGGTCCGGAGACCAACGACGTCTCGGCGAGGGCGGAGAAGCCCGCCACTACGGGCGGTGCAAGCTCGTCCGACCTGCTGGCGCCGGTCACCCTGGATGCCGGCGCGCAGCAAGCCACCACGGCCGGTGCCGAGCCTGCGAAGTCCGACGGCGGCGCGCCGCTCTTGAAGTCCACGGTCACCATAAACGGTTTCGCGCCCAAGGGCCCGGTCGATCCGGCAAGCAAGAGCTTGTTCACCGCGCCCTCGGGGATCGCGGACCGCCTGGGGGAGAATCTCAAGAAGGCCAAACAGGTCAATGTGATGCCGCTGCCGCTTCTGGTTTCCCCGGATGAGGAGGAAAAAAAGCTCGAGACCATCGCCGACGCCGAGAAGACCGAACTCGCGGACCTCTGGGAATCAACGCTGGCCAGGTCGCCGGACATCCAGTTCGTGGTGCAGAAGTTGATGCCCAGCTCCAGCCCCGGGCACGCCTCGACGATCATGATGCGCATGCTGAGCAGCGCCGTCTTCGGCGCCATGGGCGCCGTCAACATGATAAGCCCCAACCCGGGCATGTACGCGGCCAACAACATGGGCGCCAGCATGATCATGAACGTCCTGCAGATGCAGGAGAACAAGACGGCGGCCAAGGCCAAGCTCAGCCAGACCGAGGCGATCATGCTCTACAACATGGTGCGCGGCACCGCCGACCGCCTGGTGGAGAACTTCCGCAACTACAAAAAGACGGTGACCACCCTCAACCGAGCCACCACCGACCTGCAGGACATGCAGGGGATGGTCGCCGAGGCGCGCGCCGGGCAGGACACGTCCAAACAGCTGGAGATGGAGTACACGCTGCGCAAGCAGCAGCGGGACGTCGATGCCATCCAGGAAGACCTGCGCCGTTACCGGCAGAGCATGGTCGACCTGGCCGGACCGGACGCGGTGGCCAAGCTTGACAAGCAGATCGAGGAAGAGCAGAACAAGATCATGCAGGCAACGCCAGCCGGCACCCCCAATCCGAACCCGAGCCAGTCCACAGGCGACGCGCCGGCCGGACAGCAGACCGCATCCACCGGCAACCAGGGCTGAAGACGGCTAGAATATGCCTGGCGCGGTCCTGAGCTGGGGACCGGCAATCTCAGCGGGGTAAATTGGCCGTGGTTCTGACCCTGAAACAGCGCATCGCCGCCTGGGCGATCCTTGCCGTCTGCCTGCTCTCGGTTCCCCTGACCATGCTCGTGCACCGGCAGGCGCCGGCCGAGACGGCCGAGGAGGGCGACGGGCTTGAAAGCCTCCTCCACGGTCCCAAAAAGGATCGCCTGCTGGTGGTCAGGCTCTCGGGCATGATCGCCGACCGCGAGACCAACCCGCTTTTGTCCTCGCTGGGCACGGCCGCCGCCGCCGGCCGGGAGCTGAAGAAGGCGCTTGCGGACACTCACGTGAGGGCTGTCCTCCTGCGCATAAACTCGCCGGGCGGAACCGTGGCCACCAGCCAGGAGCTGGCCGAGGCGGTCGAGGCCTTGAGGCGGGCCGGCAAGCCGGTGGTGGCCTCGCTGGGCGACGTGGCCGCCTCGGGCGGCTACTATGTGGCAGCTGCCTGCGACCAGATCGTCGCCGACCAGGGGACGGTGACCGGGTCGATAGGCGTGATCATGAACATGATCAACCTCTCCGGCATCGAGTCCAGGCTGGGCATCGAGCCTGAGGTTGTCAAATCAGGGCAGTTCAAGGACATAGGCTCCCCCCACCGGGCGCCGACCCCGGAGGAGCGGGCGGTCCTGCAGTCGATCATCATGGACTCCTACAGCCAGTTCGTCTCGGCCGTGGCCGAAGGCCGGCACATGAAGGAGGCGGCCGTGCGCAAGCTGGCCGACGGGCGCCCGTATTCCGGGCGGCAGGCGCTGGCGCTCGGGCTGGTCGACAGGCTGGGCAGCTACGAGGACGCCATCGCGCTGACCCAGCAGCTGGCCCGGGCGCGTTACCACCTCACCGGCAAGCTGCCGGTAGACGAGGGGCGCCGGACCGGCTTTTTCAGCGCGCTCCTGGAGTCCGCCTCCGGGCGCGTGCCGGCCGCCGGGCTGCTCGAGCCGCTCCTGCCCGAGTCCATGTCCGGCAACTTCGCCCGGCAACCGCTGTGGGTGATGCAGTGATGGCCGCCGGGGTGCGGCAGCCGGCGGGCGCCTGGATCGATATCTTCTTTTCCCTGCTTGTCGCGCCCCAGGCGACGCTGAGGCGGCTGGCGGCCGAGGCCGCTCAGGGCTGGCGAGGGCTTGCCGGGGCGCTGGCGGCCGTGGTGGCGGCCTCGGTGGTCGACGGGCTCGTCTCGGCCGGCACGCGCTTCCACTGGTCGCTGCCTTTCCTGGTCGCCTTCGGGGTCGTCGGCGGGCTTGCCGGCTGGCTGCTGATCGCCGGCACGATCGCGCTGCCGGCCGCCGCCTTCGGGGCCGAGCGCCGCAAGATCCGGGCGTCCTTCGTGACCAGCGGCTGGGCGCTTCTGCCCTGGATCTTCATGGCCCCGCTTTTCGCCTATCGGGCGGCCATCGGCCCGGCCGCGATACCGCTTTCGCTGGTCCCCTTTGTCTGGGTGGTCTGCCTGGAATGGATAGCCATACAGGAGGCCTACGAGCTTTCCGGCTGGCAGACGCTCTTCCTTTTCATCTTCCTGCCCCAGGCCGTGCTCGTCTCGGCAATCTGGTGGGCGGCCCAGGTAATCGGCTGCGGCATAAACCTGCTGGCAGGTTGAGATCATGGCGGCGGGTGAACCGGTCAGCACAAGCGGGCAGGCGGCCAGGATCTCCGTGGTCGCCCTGGTCGGCCCCACCTGCACCGGCAAGACCGCCCTTGCCTGCCGGCTGGCCGAGGCCCTGGGCGGGGAGATTGTGGCCTGCGATTCCCGGACAATCTACCGGCACATGGACATCGGGACCGCCAAGCCGTCGCCCGCGGAACAGGCCGGCATCCGCCACCACATGCTGGATCTGGCGGACCCGGACGAGACCTACACGGTAGCCCAGTACAGCGAGCAGGCCGCCCGGGCGATCGCCGGCGCAGCCGGGCGCGGCCGGCTGCCGATTGTGGTCGGCGGCACCGGCTTTTATGCCCGGGCCCTGCTCCAGGGGCTGGACATCCCGCCGGTGCCGCCGGATGACGAGCTGCGCGCCGCGCTCAACCGGCTGGCCGAATCCGACGGCAACCCGGCCCTCCACGCCAGGCTGGCCGCCATCGACCCGCTGGCCGCTTCCCGGATCGCCCCCAACGATCGCTTCCGGGTGATCCGGGCCCTGGAGGTCTCCACGGTCACCGGCCGGCCGTTCTCGCAGTGGCAGCGCCGGGTCGAGCCGCCCTATCGCACGGTCTGGCTCGGGCTTACCTACGGCAACCGGATCTCCTTGAACCAGGCGATCGCCGCCCGCTTCCGGCAGCAGATGGCCGACGGGCTGCTGGCCGAGGTGTCCGCCCTCCTGGAGCGCTACGGGCCTTGCCGGGCGATCATGAACACGGTCAATTACAAGGAGCTGGTGCCGTACCTTGCCGGGCAGGAGGATCTGTCTTACGCGGAATCGCAGTGCCTCCGCCACACCTGCCAGCTGGCCCGCCGCCAGCTCATCTGGTTCCGGGCCAACCCGGCCATTAACTGGCTGGCCTGCGACGAGCTCACCGCCGGTGATATCAAAGAGCGCGCCCTGACCATAATCTCCGGGCAGATAAGCGGGCTTTGACGGCAGCCCGCCCGCCGGCCGGAAATTGATTCGTTTCTTAAAACAACCGACGTTGGTGGCGCGCGCGGTGGAACAATGATGTCATGCCCGCAACCGACGAATCCCTACCGGGCCGTGAGCTGCTTCTCGGTCGCCAGGCGCTCTTGCGCCTCGCGGACAGCATCCACGAGTGCGACCGGGGTCAGCAGAGCATGGAGGGGGCGGCGGGCCGGATCGTCAACCTGTTTTATGACAACCTGGTCGTGAAGGGCAGCGGCCAGCGGGCGATGGCCCTGGTGCGCCTCTTCAAGACTCACCCGTATGGCGAGCTCGAGCCGGCGCTCAAGGCTCACGTGCAGCAGCAGCTTGCCGACAGGAACCCGCCGGCGTCGATGCCCTGCCTGACGCTGCTGGCCACGGCCGGGCAGGAGCCGCGGTGGAACTCCAGGCACACCTCGGTCCTTCACAAGGCGATCCCCCTGGCCAGCCCGGAGCTGGTGGCCAGGGCGCCGATGATCGCCCGCCTGTTCGCCCAGCTCGGCATGGAGGCGGACGAGGTCCTGAAACCGGATCCCTCGGTGGTTTTGCAGCTGGAGGAGAAGATCTACAACGTCTTCCACGTGGAGACGGCGCGGGGCAGCCCGCACGTGCCTGACCAGGAGGACTTCGTCATCCGCTACCGGATAGCCTCCGTCGTCGGCTTTGGCGGCATGCTCCCACTGGGCAGCATCTTTGCCGTCATCCTCTTCTCGCTGGTGCCGGTGAGACGCGAGACCGCCCAGCTGTTCGTGCCGCTTTCGGTGAGCGTGAAAATTCCGCTGCTCACCTTTGCCGGTGGAAAGACCTTCGAGTGATCGGGGCGCGACGCCAATTCTCGGCGAGCGACCCCCGGATTGATGAAATTATCACTGGACTGCAACCAATTCGGAGCTATACTGAATGAGGGTTTTCATGGATCCTCATCCAAACTGTTGTTCAACGTACCTTTTCTATCTGGCAAGCGGGAGAGAGCATCTCGGTAGGTTCTGAGGCAGACCCCAGCCCGGTTGCGGCGCGACAGGGCGGCCGGAGAAATAGAGGAGTGTCATGAGACACGGAAAATCGAAAAAGGTGAAGGAAGTGACCCTGCCCTGGAGCGACGGTTCACTGTCCGCCCGGCTGTGGCAGATAGGCAAGCGAAGCGTGGTCGGGGTCCCCGAGCTCGGCCTGCACTGCTACGGCTCCTCGCAATCGGAAGCGGTCTTTCGCCTTTTCACCGCCCTGCTCAAGTACTACCGCCAGCTGAGCACCTACCGCGACCGGCTGGGAGACAATGGGCTCCGTCACCTGCAGCTGCTAAGCGGCTGGGTGCGCTCGCTGGAGGCGCGCATGATGGTCGACCAGGCGCCGCTCGTCTCCCTGCGCCGCGACTAACGGCCGGGCGTAACATTTTTGGCCGCGCTTGAACTTTCGGGCGGGCACGATCGTCTTAACAAGTGATAACCTCTCCGCGGAGCCCATGCGCACAGCCAGACCACTGATGCTTGCGGGAGCCTTTCTCCTGGTCCTGACCGGGCGCCCCGCTGCCGGCAGCGGGGCGCCCGAGCCGGACCAGGTCTCCGGCATGCCCTTGCCGTACAAATATGTGGGCAACAGCTTCTCGGGAAAGTTCCACCGCCCCGGCTGCCCGTTTGCCCGGGCCATGAGCCCCACACATGTCCTGCTTTTTCACTTCCGGGCCCAGGCTGTGTCCGCCGGACAGACGCCCTGCCGCTACTGCCTGCCGCCCGTCTGGAGGAGCACCAGGGTCAAATTGCTGCCCGGCCCGGGGCTGACAGGCCCGGGCCCGGCTACGCCTCCGGCTCCAGAGACACCGTCAGCCCCTCGGACTTGAGCAGCTCGTAGTACATCTCGGCCACCTCCCGGGGGCCGACAAAAACCACGGCCAGCCCCTCGTCGTGCACCTTCATGGTCAGCTGCCAGGCGCGGTCTGAGGACATCCCCGGCAGGTGCCTCATCAGGCACTGGGCGACAAAATCCACGCTGTTGCGGTTGTCGTTGTGCAGCACCACCCGGTAGTTGGGATAGCGCTCCTGCTCGGTGTCGGCCGGCTTCTGCCTGACCAGTTCCTGGGTCATCGGCTCGCAAAGGCTCCCCTGCCGGCGGTGAACGTCACCAATATCTTACCGCCCTACGTTTATACTTAAATCAACGTTGGAGACGGGGAGCCGGCGAACCGGCTGATAAAGATGGCGGTAAATGAAGCAACCCTGGCCCTGGCCGACTCCGTGGGCCTGGTAGTAGACCGAACGGTCAGCCCGGAGGTGGTCCTCGGGCAGGCCTGCCTGATTGGCAAGAACCGGGTGCTGGCCCTGGCAAGCGCCGTCTTCAACTACGCCGATGCGCCCTGGGCGCTCGCCGTCCGCTTTCCCCACCCGGATCTCACCTACGCGGTGCGCTCGATTTCCATCCACCCCGACTTCAACAGGCGGGAGGCGCGCACCAGGTACCTGTCGCAGACCGGCGTCGCCGGGCAGCCGGCTCCGCCGCTGGAAAACGACATCGCCAGCCTCAGCCTCGACCCGACGCTGGCCGAGATGCGACCGGAGGGGCTGGCCGAGCTCAACGGCATGCTCTCCCTGCAGATACCGGTCACCGGGCAGGACAGGGCCGGTTCCACCAGCGGCGAGGACATAGCGGCGATCGTAAGCAACGTGCTTGCCGGCGGGCGGGAGGGGCTGCTCACCTTCTTCGACGAGCGCAACCTGCCGCTTGCCCGCCTGGCCGTAAAGCAGGGGCTGGGCGGGTTCCTGAAAAAGATAATCTATCGCAGCCTGGCCGGGGAGCTGGCCCTTTTCGAGCTGGTCTGCCGCCGGCCGCGCGGTGCCTACCTGTTTCAACCGGACGCCGGCTTCAGCTGGCCGAACATAAGGGACATCGAAAGCACGGCGGACCGGCTGCTGGCCGAGGCCGGCAAACGCGCGAGCGAGCTGCCCGCTTTGCTGGGCTCGCTGGGCGGAGCAGAGGCCCGTTACATAAAAGCCGCCGATAAGTACAACCCCGAGGCCGTGCACCCTAACGCCCGCTGGATCGTCGAGCGGCTGTGGGTCGTGCTCGACGGCTACATCAGCCTCGACAAGCTCTCCGAGCGGGTGGGCGCCGACACCTACACGGTGGCAAGGGCCGTGCAGGAGATGCTCAGGCTCAACCTGGTGGCGGCGGCCACCGACAGCCCCTTCCGCAAGGGCGGCCAGCTGGGCAGCCCGTTTGCGCCCAGCCAGGGGACCGGACCGGCACCCGGGGACCAGCTCACCGGCTTCTATCTCGATCCGCTCTCCGCCAGGCCGGTGACGCTTGCCGGGCAGGCGCAGGGAGCCGCAGGCCAGGCCAACGCGATCGTGCACACCGTGCCCTTCCCGCCTCAAGGGCAGGGGGCGGCAATTTTGCAGGGCGCCGAGCTGGCCGGGCTCAACACCGGGCCGGCTGGCGCGGCGCCTGCCGGGGCGGCTCGCCCCTACCTGATGGTCTCGATGGGCGCGATAGGCGGTCTGGGCAGCAAGCGGCTCAGGCAGACCACCAGCGCCGCCCTGGAGGTGCCGGTGCCGGCCACTGCCGGGGCCGGCACCGGCGAGCGCGCGGGCGCCGGGCGGATCGGCCGCTTCATCTGCCCGGCCTGCCGGGCGCTCAACCTGGAGTCCGGCTTCTGCGCCCAGTGCGGTGCCGACCTGGAGACGGGCCAGATGCCGGCGCCGGCATCCGGCGAGCGTTCGCTGCGCAACCTGCAGAAACCGTTCGTGCTCAGCCGCCGGCAGATGATGATGGGCGGGGCCGGGCTTTTGGTCCTGGCGGCGCTGGCCATGATGATGATGTCCGGACCCAAGCCGGCGCCCCGACCGGCGCCCACCGCCACGCCGGCTGCCCTGCCTGCCCCGCCCGGCGCGGCCGGGCAGCCCGGCGGGGCAGGCAAGGCAGCCGGCGACGTCCAAAGGGCCAGCGAGGTTGCCGTCACCTACGCGGGCTTCAAGGACAAGCCGCCGGACGGCTACGTCTTCGAGGACACAACCGGCAAGACAAGCGGCACGCCGTCTTTCGCCCTCAGCTCGGAGCACCAGAACATAAGGGTGCTGTTCGTCATCTTCGACAGCGTGCAGCCGGTGGCGCACCTGGAGCTTGTCACCAAAAAGGTGCCCTACACCGATTACCAGAAGGTCGATGACCTGAAGCCTATGGAAAGCGGGGAAAGCCATCTGGGCAGCATCCCCTTCAACTGGATTGTAGCCAGGTATCCGAAGATCAAAGGCAACACCACGGAGATGGCCCTGGTCGGGGCCTTCCGCTCGCCGGTGCCCGGCAAGTCGATCGTCCTGGTCGGCCAGCCGCTGCACGAGGACATCCTCGACTACAAGACGGCGCTCTGGCTGGTCGAGACCATGGCCGCCCCGCTTACCGCCGCCAACCCGCTGCCGTCCGAGCAGGCAGCCGGCACCACAGCCGGTGCGCAGCCGGAAGCCGGGGCTGCCACCGCAACCGGTGCGGCCGGCGAGTCCGCTCCGCCGAATACCGAGGCAACGCCGGCAGAGAAGGCCGCCTACGTCAAGCTGGTCGAGTCTTCGCTCAAGTCCAGGTACAGCCCGCCCAGGGAAGCGGCCAAGAAAACGGTGACGCTCCTGTTCGGCGTCGACGAGGCGGGGAAGCTGGACAAGCTGGAGCTGAGCGAAACCTCGGGCGTGGAGAGTTTCGACAATTACATCCCCAGGCTGGTCTCATCGGTGAAGTTCCCGCCGGCACCGCACGTAAGCGGGGGCTCGCTGATGATGCGGCTCGAAGCCTCGGGGTCGAAGCTTAAGGTGACCGCCTCCCCCTAGGCTTTCGCCAGGAGAGCCGCCGCCGGAACCGTCTGTATGCTCACGCGTTGCCCGTACCCTGACTGCCAGCACGAATTTCTGCTCGATACGACCGGGGAGCGCGGCGGCGTTTGCCCGTCGTGCCGCAGGCCGGCCCGCTTCAGACCGCTTGCGATCCTGGGCGAGCTGGAGCGCCTGAGACGGCGACGCCTGGACGACGGGCAGGACAGGGGCGGCAAGGGGGCGGACTCACCGGGGCCGGCGCCGCTGTCCGCGCTGCTTGAGGACGTGCGCAGCCTGTGGAACGTCGGCTCGATTTTCCGCACCGCCGATGGTGCCGGCTTTTCGCTCCTCTACCTCTGCGGCATAACCGGCTGCCCTCCCCGTAAGGAGTTGATGAAGGTAAGCCTGGGCGCCGAACGCGCGGTGAGCTGGCGCTATCACGCCTCCGCGCTCGAGGTGCTGCCGCTGCTGAAGAGACAGGGCGTCCAGCTCGTCGCCCTCGAGTCCCTGCCCGCCGCCGAGCCTCTCGCGCAGGCAGTGGCCAGGGGCGCCATTCGCGCGCCGCTGTGTCTGGCCGTCGGCAACGAGGTGAGCGGGCTCAGCGCCGAGACGCTGGCCGCCAGCGACCTCATCGTCTCCCTGCCGATGCGGGGGACAAAAGAGTCGCTAAATGTCGCCGTCGCCTACGGGATCGCAGCCTACTGCCTGGCCGACGCTCTGCCGGACCGCCTGAGCGCTCCAGAGCGCGCCGCCCGGCAAACCGCCGGCGGGCACGAGCGCAGATGAGCACTGACAAGCGCCGAACGCCAGATGCAGGCAGCGCCCGCTCGCGGAAACGCCCAGCCAGCCTGTGCGGCCGCTATCCGGGCGTTGCGGTCGCGCTCCTGCTGTGCGGCTGCAGCGCGGCCGACTCGGTCAACCAGGGCCGCTGGCTCGTCCGGCAGACACGGGCCCGGCTGGCATTCAAGCACCACCGGTACGGGCAGGCGCTCGAGGAGTGCCGGGCCGCCCTCCAGATCACACCCGGGCTTACTTACGCGCTCAGGCAGGCGGCTGAGTTTCAGACCATGAACGTGATGGGGGGCGCTTACCTGGCCGGCAACGATCCGGCGAGGGCGGAGAAGGCCCTGCGGCAGGCGATCGAGCGCGCGGACAGATGCTACGGTGCCGATGACCGCCGGCTCTGGGACCCCGCCGGGGCCCGGATGCTGGTCGAGTGCACGACCGGACTAGCCTCGATCTATGCCGACCGGGCAGAGGCGGACAAGGCCGGGCGCCTCTATCGCAGGGCGATGGCCGTCGAGAAAAGGTTTCACATGGACGAGGCCGCCACCGCGGCCGCCCTGGCCGGCCTCGACTACGCCCCCTATGCGGCGCGGGTAAAGGAGCGGCTCTTCCGCTCGTGGCAGCCGCCGGCAGCGCAGAACAAGACGGTGACCGTCTCCCTGGAGATCATGGGCGACGGCAAGATCGCTCATGTCGCGCTGGCCCGGCCGAGCGGTGAAGAGGCTCTCGATCGCTACACGCTGGAGGCGGTGAGAAATGCCGGTCCGCTGCCTCCGCCGCCGGCCGGGGCCGAAAGCCCGCTTCTCTTTGAGATCGAGCTCGTCGGTCCGGTGCGGGAATGAGGCTTCCCTTGCCCGGCGCTCGCGGGCAGACGCGGCCGGCCCGCTCTACTTAAAGCTTCCTTGCACAAAACCAGCGGCCGCCGATTAACGGCTATACTCACGAGGGCGGCGGTAAGCGATGATGGTTGGCATGTCCGGCAGACTGATGAGCACCTCCCGAAACTACGGCGGGCCGCTGCCGTTGTTAATCAGGGCAGCCGCCCTGCCCGCCAGCGTCATCGCCGGCGCAGAGCCCGGCTGCGCTCAGACGTCGGCCGAGCCCGGGCGCGAGATCCGGGAGCTGCAGGGCTCAGACCCGCAGGGCTTCACCTGGATGCTTGTCTGCATCGGCATCATCATCACCTGCGCGCTTGCGCTCATCGGCGTCACCGCCTTTTATGCCGTGAAGGGCAAGAAGTCCCCATGAGCCGGCTGTCTTTCGCTGACGGCAGGAGATGGGCGGCCTCCGCTGTCTCGCTTGTCTGCCTCATGTCCTTGTCCGCCCGGCCAGCGGCTTACGCCGACGAGATAGACGAGCTGGGCGCCCCGGACCCGAAGCCGGCCGACACGGGCAGTCCCGGCCCGGCAAGCCCGTCCGGCGATGCGGCGCCGGCAGCCGGGCTCGAGGATGTCACGGACAAGCTTTCGCTCAAGCCGGGGCTGGTGATCGTGTTTCCAATCCATCAGGGCATCGACACCCACTGGAAAAAGGTCGGTGACTACCTGTTCCAGGTGAAGGTGACGAAGTACGGGGCAGAGGGTCTCTACTTCGACTGGACCATGTCGGCCCCTGCCGATGCCGCCGGCAGTCGAGCCGTGGCCGCCGAGGATCTGAAGGGATCGTTCAAGGTCAGCCTCTTCTACCCCAGGCACGAGTCGTGCACGCTGGCCGGCTTCACCAGCACCGTGCGCGTCTCCGACGCGCTATATCAGTCGCTCAAAGCAGGCAGCAAGAGCCGGTTCGAGCTCGACGGCCCGGACGAGCCGGCGCGCGGCGACAAAGATGCCAGATGCGGCCCGCGCTCGCTGGAGCCGCAGGGCATAGAGGAGGTGCCGGTGCAGGTGAACGGCCGCACGGCCATGGTGAGGGCCATAAAGGCCGCCGCCGACAACGGCTGGACCTACTGGGTGATGGACAATCCGGCTTTCCCCTTGCTGGTCAAGGGAGACGGACCTTTTCAGTGGAGCGAGCCAAGGCTGGACACCACGCTGGCCGAGGTTCGCGCGCCGGCCAAAGAGGCTCCGCAGCCGCCGTACAAGGTCAACGACGTGATCCGGCAGCTGGAGGAGAAGGGGGTGGCCACCACCTACGCCATCCACTTCGACTTCAACAAGGCGACGATCAAGGACCGCTCGAAGCCGCTGTTGAACGAGCTCGGCAAGTATCTGGCCGCCAGGCGCGAGGTGAAACTCGAGGTGCAGGGGCACACCGACAACAAGGGCGGCAGGCAGTACAACCTCAAGCTATCGAAACGCCGGGCGCAGGCGGTGGTGGATTACCTCGTGAAGAGATGCGGCATCGCGCGCACCAGGCTGAAGGCCGCCGGTTACGGCTTCGCCAGGCCGGTGGCCGGCAACGGCACCGAGAAGGGGCGCGCCCTCAACCGGCGGGTTGTCTTCAAGAAGTTCTAGGCTCACCCGGTTTCGCGCGCACGCGGCAAAAAATTAGAACTAATTCATGCTCGCCGGTTGAACTTTTTGGCGAGAAGAGACGTTCTAGATCTTGAGGGCAGTTTGTCCCCCTGCCGAAGCAGTCACCGCCGGGAGGCACCTTATGAAACGCTTGCTGCTGACCACGTCCATCGTCGCGTCGCTGGCGGCTCCGGCAGCCCAGGCTGGTCCGCGCATCCTGACCGGCGAGGTGTCCGAGCAACGGGTGGCGGCGCTCACCCACCAGATCCAGTGGTACCACTCGCTTGCCCAGGCCGAGCAGGCAGCCAGGGCGCAAGGCAAGCTCGTATTCTGGGTGCACATGCTCGGCAACCTCGATGGCGCCACCTGAAGCGCGGGCAATAGCCTGAGGGCCGTGTCGCTCTCCACAGATCCTGCATTTTCCGCCCTCAAAAACAGCTTCGTCTGCGGCGTTAAAGACATCTCCGGCGAGCCTTATGCCGGGGTGTCCGGCCGCCACCTGCCGGGCGGCAACGCGGCTTACACCACCAACGGTGCCGGGCCGCACAACCTGCAGCTGTTTGTCCTTTCGCCGGACGGCGTCGTGCTCACCTGCCTGCCCGGATACTGGAACTCGCAAGACCTGGTGCGCGAGCTCGACCTGGCCTGCAAGCTCAATCAGGTCTGGCAGAACCCCGACTTAAGCCGGGCCCGCAAAGACGCCCTCTTCTCGCAGATGCACCTGGCGCATATTCAGGAACATCCGCCGGCGATGGTGAGAAGAAGCCGCATGCAGGGCTTCGATCAGAAGTACGAGGCCAGGCGCCGGCTTTATGCCTCCGATTGCATCCGCGATCCCTATCTGGTGACCGACCTCAACGCCAGGATCCTGCCGCAGCAGGCCTTCAAAACCACCGACGAGATCATGCACGAGCGCATGGCGGCCCGCCCGTTCGTGCCCTACCAGCAGTTCGATGTGGCGGCCTACACCGACTACGGCCGGCCCCGCTACGACAAACAGGAAGACTACCGCGACGCCTACGGCAACATCATCCCCGGCTCCGATCCCGGCAGCGAGCCTCTGATCGGCAACAGCAACCGCATTAAGCAGCAGGGTCGCCCCGGCTACGGCCTTCAGTACCTCGGCGGCCGCTGGGGCGCGGCCCGGCTGCTGCGCTCCGGGATAAGCGCGCTGCTCCAGCAGTAGAGGCTCCACCGGCTGGCTGGGGACAAGAAGCTTTTCCGGGCGGGCCTCGGCCTTAAAATACTCGCTGATGTCCCGCTATCCGCCCGCACTGCTTGCCACCACCGTCGCGCTGGTTCTCTGGCCCTGGTGCCAGGAGGCACCCGCCCGCGAGCGCGCCGGCCCCGCTGAGCCGGGCGCGGGCGGCAGGGCCGCTCACGCGCTGAAGGCGACCATCGTGGCCGGGCCGTTCGATATCCATCGCCAGTACCGCTCCATGGAGGGACCCTACGTTGTTAAGACCGTGCGCGTAGCCGATCTGGTGGCCTGCGGGCAGCTGACGCTGCCGGAGGAGCTGGTGACCTACCTGGAGGGAAGGCCCGGAGCAGCCCCGGCCACGGGCAGCTCACCGGCAAGCATGATCCCTGCCCAGCAGGGCGGCCCGCCCCCGCCGTCCGGCCAGGCTGGCAGCAGCAGACGGGAGCTTTACTGGCTCCAGGGGATCAGGCTGCAGGTGCTGGACGAGAACGACCAGCTGCTGTCTTCCGGCGAGTTCATCTGCCATCTGAACGTGGATGTCGATCCGGAATTCCGCAACCAGGCATTTCCGAAGGGGGAGCGCTGCGGCAACGCTCGCCTTATCACCTTGACCCAGGGGCAGACGGAGTTCTTCTTCCCGCGGGGCTACGCGGTGCCGGTGGCCAGCGACGAGCGGTGGACATTTACCTTTCAGGCCGCCAACCGCACCACCGTCGCGCACCGGAGGCTGCGGCATCTGTTGAGCCTGGTTTTGGTCAAAGACAGCGACCTCGCCGCCCCGGTCAAGGCTCTCCACTGGCGAACCCCTTACGTGGCCGTGGCAACAGACAGAGAGCCGGAGCATCGATTGCCAGGGGTCTCCGGGCACGGACCGGATTGCCTGGCCATCTCGGCGGGCGAGGTGGCACCAAATATGGTGCCAGGCTCGCTTCTCACGGACAAGCAGGGCAGACGCCTGACCACGCACTTTCTCGTCCCGGCCGGCAGCCACACCTTCCGCACCCCCGTAAGCGAGCAGGGCGAGGCAGGATTTGCCGGCCAGGAAATGCGGATCCATGCCGCCTGGACGCACGTGCACCCGCTGTGCGCAAGGGCATCGCTGGTGGACTGCACCGGCGCCAGCAGGCGCAGAGTTCTTACCGTCCACGCCAGGACCAGCACCAAAGACGGGCTGCAGATCAAACGGATCGACAACATATCGTCGCCGCGCGGCATCGATCTGCCCGCAGGCCGGCGCTACGAGCTCGAGGCCACCTACATGAACCCGACCGGCGAGCCGCAGGACGCCATGGTGGCGCTCGGACTGTTCTTCCAGGACGACCGCTTCGAAAAACCTGACTGGCGGACTGGCCCCATCACGCCATCGCCGGCGGCGGACGGCGGATCGGCTGCCAGCCCGGGAGCGAAGTCCGGCGATCTCTACTGCGGCGTGAGGGCCGCAAGCAAGCCATGAGTGCCGTCACCGGCAGAGCCAGTAGGACCGATACTGGCTCCACTCGGCACTGCCGGTGGTGAAATCCGCGTAGGGCGCGATCCCCTCGAAAGCCGACAGCGCCGCGCGCTTTTTGCCCAGCCCGTCCTTGACCCCGATGAGGGCCATGGCCAGGTTCTCGGTATAGGCGTGATGGTAGATGGTCTTGTCTTTGTAGGTAGGGACGCCGAAAACCACCTTGCACAGCGGGTTGGCCGCGGCCACGGCGGCGGTGACCCGCGCCACCTCGTCTGCCACCCACAGCGCATAGGCGCGCGGCAGAAAGCAGCCGGTGTCGTAGCACATCACCGCCACCTGATCGCAAGAGCGGGCGACCGGCCGGTAATAGCGCGAGCTCCACCACATCGGCACCGCGATCGACAGAAGCTTGTCCGGCCCGAGCTGGGAGCGGGTCTCGGCCAGGAGCCTGAGAAAGTCCAGATCGCCGTCCGGGCAGCTCTCGTAGTCCCACTGAATGCCGTCGAAGCCGCAGGCATCGGTGAGCCACCGCGCCTCGGACGCCATCTTCCTCCTCACGCGCTGGAAGCCGAGCCCCACCTCACCGCCCGAGCGCAGGCTGAGCGCGCCGACCCAGGCAATCGCCTTCACGCCCGGGGCGTGATCGTGCAGGTAGCGCACCAGAGCCGCAGCCTCTTTCTGCTGGTGATACTTTAGCGAGCCGCTGCGATCGATCCCGCGCACGTGGAAGTAAGCGTAACGCACCTGGGCACCGCGCAAGCGGGCGCACATCTCGCTCAGGTCGTGCTCCCCGGCGCGGCCCAGATACCAGCGTGAGCCCAGCCACAGGCCGTTTATCCCCTTGTTGAAATCTTGCCTGTCCGGCCTCATCAAAAGCGGATAGGCAAAGTAGTCGACAACCACGGACAGGGCAAGGACAAGGGGCAGCGCCAGCAGGGCCAGGAGCCATCCCCGCGAGCTCCTGGCCCGCGGTCTCACCGGTGGGGAGTTGCCGGCTGGCAAGGCAGACCTGAGCATGACCGTTCCGCTTGCGGTGACCAGAGTCATTCTAACCCGCCAGCCGGGGTTATGCCCTTTACACGCCGCTGGCGGGCATACGCTCGACCCGGGCCCCGGAATAATAGTGGTGGAGGATCTGCCGGTAGCCGGCCCCGGCAACGGCCAGCCCCTGCGCGCCCGTCTGCTGCAGGCCGACGCCGTGCCCTGAGCCGAGGCCTGATACCACAAGCTCCGAAAGGAGCCCCAGCCGGTCGCGCCCGTGATCGAAGAAGATGCGCGCACTGCGCAGCCGCGTCAGCTTGAGATCCGGGTTCTCGAAGAGGCTGCGGATGACGAGTTCCTTGGTCACCAGCCAGGTGCCCGCGGAGGTGTGGACGGCAAGCGTGATCGCCACGCCCGAGGCGCCGCGCTTGCCCACCTCGAAGCGATCGATGTGCCCGAAGCGCCCGGATGGCGGCGGGGCGATGAAGGGGGCAAACTGCGGATCGGCGCCCATCCGCTCGACCACGTGGTGCATGTGCGCCTCCAGGGCATCGGCCGGCATGGCCAGCCGCCAGCGAAACTGCGGCGCCCAGGCATCGCACGTCTGCGGTCCGGGCATGTGCCAGAGGCTGCGCAGCGCCGGTTCGCCCGGGAAACCGGCGGGCAGCTTTCCCTCGGGCACCGCCTTCAGATAGGGTATCGGCTCGGGGGGAAAGCGGTCGGTGAGCGGATCGGAGAAGCAGTTCTCGTAATTCTC
Source organism: Pseudomonadota bacterium (assembly GCA_021325555.1). Lineage (GTDB taxonomy): Bacteria > Cyanobacteriota > Vampirovibrionia > Obscuribacterales > Obscuribacteraceae > JAJPGY01. The sequence goes on from JAJPGY010000003.1 coordinate 67,086, forward strand.
CGTGTGGCCGCCGGCGTTGGAGCTGAAGAGGGCAAGGATCGGCCTGTCCTGGTAGACGAGCACCTCCTCGCTCGTCTCCTCTATGGCGCGCCGGTAGCCGGCGTTGATGCGCGCCGCGTTGCCGTTGAAGTTCTGGCAGCACAGGTAGGAGTCGCAGACGTTGAAGCCCTCGCCCGAGTGGTCGATGCGCGGCCTGAGCCCGTAGGTCCTTGCCGCCACGGCCTGGGCCTTTATCGCCTCCAGCCGATAGCCGGCCGGCACCTCGGAGCCGAGGACCCCTTCTACATAGCCGTCGGCGTCGCAGACGAGAACGACGCGCAGCCGCCCGCCTGCCAGCGCCACCTCGAAGGCGCCCCTGTAGCAGGGCGGGCGGCGCCCGCCTGCCTGCGCCCGCTCGAGGCTCTCCAGGCAAACCGGCGCCTGCGCCTCCTGCGGGTTAATGCGGACTGCCGTCCAGCGCCCGGCAAGCGGCGGCGAAAGCCCGGCAAGCGCAAGCGACGAGCCGGAGACGCTGACGACAAGCAGCTGCCCGGGCTCGACCACGGCCGGCGCGCCGGCTGCCCCCTTCCGCGCCATGGGCACCACGGCCAGCCGGGCAGGCGAGCGGAAGCTCGCTGTGGCGTGGGTGCGGGTTGTCAGATCATTGGCGGAGACGCCCACCCGAATTTGCATCTTGCAACCGCCCGGGCGCAGGCATTCTGCCTGCATTCAAGAAGGAGCTCGTGAAATGCGGGCAGGACACCCGCGCCTCCAGAGGATAAAATGGCGGAGCAGGAGGGACTCGAACCCCCAACCCGTTTCCGGGCAGCCGCTTTCAAGGCGGTTTCTTCATCCAGCCAGGTCTGCTCCACGGCTGCTACCATTCAATTTTACCGGGCAGCAGCGGCCGCGCAAGGACGTTTTAATCTTTGAAAGTATGTCCAAGCGAAAGCGTCTTGATCTTCTGGTAGTCGAGCTCGGGCTGTGCGCGAGCCGCGAGGCCGCCCGCACTGCCATCATGGATGGTGGCATACTGGTGGACGGGCGCAAAGAGACCAAGCCCGGCTCCGCCATACCGGGGGCGGCCAAGGTGGAGCTCGCCGCCGGCTGGGGGCCGCCGAAGTACGTGAGCCGCGGCGGTTTGAAGCTGGAGAAGGCGCTCGCCGAGTTCGCGGTGCGGGTCGAAGGACGCGTCTGTCTCGATATCGGGGCCTCCACGGGCGGCTTCACGGATTGCTTGCTAAAACACGGGGCCTCCCGGGTTTACGCCGTGGATGTAGGATACGGTCAGCTCGACTGGTCGCTCAGAAACGATCCGCGCGTGGTGGTCAAAGAGCGGGTGAACGCGCGCGCGATCTCGCCGGAGCTGCTCTACGCCGCCGGCTCAAAGCGGGCCGACCTGGCCGTCATCGACGTCTCCTTCATCTCCCTGGCCAAGGTCCTGCCCGCCTGCCTGTCCTGCCTGGACAGCCAGGATCCGGAGATCATCTGCCTGGTGAAGCCGCAGTTCGAGGCCGGCAGGGAGGCGGTCGGCAAGGGCGGGGTGGTCAGGGACCCGGCCGCGCACGTGCGAGTGCTGGAATCGGTCCTCGGCCGGGCAGCCGCGCTCGGGCTCCAGCCCCACGGGCTCACCTTCTCACCGCTGACCGGGCCGGCCGGCAACATCGAGTACCTGGTCGACTGGCAGGCGCGGGGATCAGCGCAGCGCTTCGATCCGACCTCCCTGGTCGGGCAGGCGTTCGAGACCTTGAAGCGCTGAGGCCCCGGGCAGGCCGGAACCGCTCGGGCGCTGCCGATCGCCCGCTCAGTGCTGCTCGAGCGCTTTGTTGATCTGGTAGGTCCAGCTGTCGCCGTTCAAGAAGGAGACGGCGCTGGATATGCTCTCCCGCAGCTGCCCGCCGAATGAGCTCGAATCGGGCGGCGAATACTCTTTTTCGACGTTGTGGGCGACATCGCCGGAGAACCAGCGGGCCGGGTCGTACCAGGCGCGCTGGGAGTCATACTTGCGGTCCAGCTCGGCGTTCTGGCCGTCACCCTGGATTACCAGCTCAGGCACGGTCGGGTCGGCGGCCCTGTCCTTCTGATTCTGGCTAACCATAGCCTGCATCGCCTGCTGGATGTCCGTCAGCGACAGGCGGTCGAGTACGTGCTCCACGCCCCAGCTGTCACCTTTCTCGGCGGCGCGGGTGGCCTTTTCGATGTTGACCCTTTTCGATATGTCTTCGCCCATTAAGGCAGCCTCCAGCTTCTTGAGATCTAAGGCAATTATTCCCGATTTCGGCAAAAAAGCAACCCTCTATCCGGCTCCCGCTCCTGGTGCAGTGGTGAAAGGCGCATTAATTGCCGCTCAACTGCTCAGGAGCCCACCAGCTGAGCGTCGGCCTCGAGGCTGTCCAGGGGCAGGGTGAGCGCCCTCCTTAATATCCCTTGCCGGAGCGGGCGGGAGTGCAGGATTACGGGCAGGACGGCCGGCCCGAGCCGCGGTGAAGCGGAGCCGAACCCGAGCTCGGCGCAGACACGGCAGCAGGCCTCCATGCACAGTGAGACCATGTCGTGGCACCGCCCGTAAGCGTGCATGACCTCCCAGGCGGTCGGCTTGTGGATGTAATAGTCAGCGGCGCCGAAGGCCAGGCGGAAAAAGGTCCGCAGCCAGGACGCCATGCCCTCGACGTCCTGGTCGACGGCCTCCTGGTGGATCCAGATGCAGATGATCTCCTTTATCGCCTGGGCGAACTCCTCCTCGGCTATGCGACGGGAGGCAGCGGTCCCCAGCTCGGGCGGGTTCAGGTTGCTGGCGGCGCTGCGCAGCCCGATCACCGCCTGGACGAGCTCGTCCGATGCGGCAAGCGCCAGTGAACCGATGTAGTAATCGAGGCGGATCTTGCGCTCCTCATCGGAGCCCGGCTCGTGCTCCGGCCCCACCAGAAAAGACCCGTTCAAGCTGTCGCCGACCAAATTCGCACTCCCACCGCTGCCAACCCTCTGCTCTAAAGATACCCGCTATGAACCCGGTTGCGTGTGATGCCTGTATTCGACCTGACGGTGGCGGCTGTCAAGCTTAGCCGGCAGCCCGCGCCCGGGGGTCTGGCTGCCGGCTAAGCTTGCGGTCTGGACTTGACCGTCTCCAGCGGCAGGGTGAGAGCCTCCTCGAGGATCTGCTGGCGCCTGGGCCCGGTGCGGAAGAGCACCGGCTCGACGGCGGCGCCAAACCCCGGCGAGTAGTGTCCGAAGCCGAGAGCCCGGCAAGCCCGGATTGCGCACTGGCGGCACAGCGAGACGCTGTCGCCGAAGTCCTCGTAGGCGTGCATTACATCCAGGGCCTTCGGCTCGGTAATCAGGTAGTCGCTGGCCACGAACGCCGAGCGCAAGAAGGAGAGCAGCCATTCGGGGGCCTCGTCGCCGCCCTGATCCATGGCCTCCAGGTGGAACCAGATGCAGAGGATCTCTTTTACGGCAGCAGCATACTCCTCGTCGGTGAAGGCTTTGAGCGCCAGCCGGCGCGCTGCCTCATGCGGCAGCTTGTCGGCGGCGTTCCGCAGATCGACCAGGCACTCGTAAAGCGCATCTGATACCGCCACCCCCATCCAGGCCGCGTAGTAATTGAGGCGCTCGTAAAGCTCCTCCTTGCTTGTCGGGCAGTGCTCCGGTCTGACCGTGAAGAGACCCGGCGGCAGGTCCTCGCCTCTGGTCTCCCGCATGCCCTCTCCTCCTTTCCCCCAGCGCCCACTTGCGATATGGTACCGTATCAGGCCTAGGCAAGTGGGTGGGCGATGATCGTCTCGAGCGACAGCGTCAGGGACTCCTTCAAAATAGCCTGCCTGGTCTGCCCTGTCTGGTTGAGAATCGGCACCAGAAGCGGGGCGAAAACGGTGGCCGCCTCGCCGAAGCCGAGGGCCCGGCAGGCTCTGGTGGCTGTCTCCTGGCAGAGGCTGTTTTCGTCTGCCACGTGCCCGTAAGAGTTGAGCACATCCATGGCCCGCGGGTGGGCGATGAGGATATCGGTGGCCCCGAAAGCCAGGCGCAGGAAGCCCAGAAGCCAGTCGGCCATGCGGTCGCCGCCCTGGTCCATGGCCTCCAGGTGCAGCCAGATGCACAAAAGCTCCTTCACAGCCGACGTGTACTCGTCGTCGTTGTAAGCCTTGAGCGCCAGCTGCTGAACGCGTTGATCCTGAAACTGGTAGGCGGAGCGGCGGAGGTTGAGCAGCGCCTCCATCAGGTAGTCGGAGACGGCCACGCCCAGCCTGGAGACATAGTAGTGCAGGCGCTTGTACTTTTCCTGCTTGGAGGCGGGACAGTGCTCGGGGCGGACGCGAAACAGGACACCGGATACATAGTCTGGTTGGACGTTGGACATCTTCCTCGATTCCCCTGAGCGCAAGACGCCCAATCCCCAGACCCCATTGCAACCACGGGCGGGCTACAACGTTCCATTGTAATCGAAGTGCAACGGGGTCGCGGCTGCGCCAGCCTGGAACCATCACCGCGGTCGCCCGACTGCTTGCCGGTCAGAGCGGCAGGGAGCCGACGAAAAGCTTGAGCGACTGGAGCTTCTCCACCATCTCCATGAACTCGACCACGCACTCCTGCGGATCGGCGCCGTGGATCTCCGACAGCGCGGAGGCTATCAGATCCTTGTAGGAGTGCCGGCCGCTGCGCGCCAGCTCGACGGTTCTGCACGTCATCTCCGTCACCTCCAGAAAGCGGCAATCGTTGTCCGGATCACGATAGACGATCACCGTCGCCGGTGCCGGGGCGAGATCATCGGGCAAGGCGAGCCCTTCCGCGAGCTGCTCGACGATGCCGGTTATCGGATAGCGGTAGCGGCGGACGACCAGCACCGGGTTGACGACCGGCCGCCAGCGCTCGAACTGCTCGGGGCTGGCGAGCGGCTGGTGAGGGCAGGTCGTCACCACGCCCGGATGCTCGATCAGCTCCAGCTCCAGCCACTCGTAATCCGCCAGCTCGACGAGGAAGGGGTACCGGCGCAAAAAGCGCTCGCCGAAGGCGGCCAGGTATTGCGGGAACCGTTGGGCGGCGCGATTCAGGTTGTAATGGTCGGGCGGATAATGCTCGAGATAATCATCGACGGTCTGCGGCCACTGATCACCTATCAAGCTGGCGCAACCGGGAAAGACGCTGGCCATCAGATCCTGATGGCCGATCCGCAAGAGCTCGGCGTAAAGGCGGATCCCCTTCTCATCGAGCACGCAGGCCGGCGCCCGCCCGTTTCTTTTGCCGCTCCCGCTGTCAAGCTTCGCCGTTCCAGACGCCAGCAAGCGCTCCCGGTCCTTGCGGTTCATCCAGGCCGAACAGAGGGTTCTTTCAATCTCGTGCAGGGAGGGTGCGGTCATGTGAATGCTCCGGGGTTAGCGGCGTTCCAGGCACAGCGCCGCGGGCGGCTCGGGGCAGCGACCGTTGCTCGCGTCCCCGCGCGAGCGCCGGGCAGGTGGCGCCTGGCGCCCGCGCTTGCACAGTGACGGTTGCGCCTTTGCGGCGACAGCGCGGATCGCCTCAACCTCCTGCAGGATCTCCTGAAAGCCCGGGAAGTTCTGATCCCTTTCCAGCATCACGGCCTTGACCTCGGTCCTGGCCAGCACGTATTGCAAAAGCTTGTAGACAGGCTGAATGACCGGCGCCCCGTGGGTGTCGATGATCACGTCGCCGATGAGCTTGTGTCCGGCCACGTGGATCTGCACGGCCCGCTCGAGCGGGATGGCATCGATAAACGCGCGCGCATCGTAGCCATGATTGATGGAGTTCACGTAGACATTGTTGACGTCGAGAAGCAGCCCGCAATCAGCCGCTTCGGCTACCTCGCTCAAAAATTGCGCTTCCGTCAGCTCGCAGCCGGGCGCGTGCATATAGAAGGAGATGTTCTCGAGCAGGAAAGGGCGACCGACAAAATCCTGCACGCGCTTGACGCGCTCGGCGATGTGCCGGACGGCCTCGCGGGAAAAGGGCAGCGGCAGCAGATCGTGCATGTAGATGCCGTCGACGCTGCTGAAGCAGAGATGATCGCTCCACCAGGGCGCACCGGTGGCATCAAGAAGATGTTTCAGATCCTTCAGGTACTGGGAATTCAGCTCGTCGGTGCTGCCCACGGAAAGGTTGATGCCGTGCGAGACCAGCGGGAACCGCTCGCCGGCTCGCTCAATCAGATCGCGCGCCCTCCCCCCGATCCCCATGTAGTTCTCGGGCACAAACTCCAGCCAGTCAAGGCGGCCTGAGCTGGCAAAGGTCTCCTCGGCGAGATCCCGGCGCAGACCAAGACCAACGCCCAGCGTGGGCAGGGTCTTTTTCAGATCCAGGAAATCAGTCGCCATCACACCTCCAGCTCAGGCCGCGAACATGACCGCATCTAGGCTCTAGTTGGAGCTTTCCGCGCCTTTGCAGGAGCCTTCCTTACCCTTGCAGGAGCCTTCCTTACCCTTGCAGGATTTCTCCTTGCCCTTGCAGGATTTCTCCTTGCCCTTGCAGGACTTCTCCTTGCCCTTGCAGGATTTCTCCTTGCCCTTGCAGGACTTTTCGGCGCCCTTCTTCTTGGTCGCCTTCTTGCCGGTCTCCTTGGTCTCTTCGCCGGCTGCCTTGCCGGTTTCTTCCTTCTTCTCTTCCGCTATCTGAATGCGGGACGGCGAGTTCTTCTCCGAGACGCCGAACTGCGAGCCCTTGACCGGATCGGCGTTTGCCGAGCCGCCGGCAGCAAATCCGAGAGCGGCAACGATCGCCGCTGCAAGTTGAACCTTGGAAAGCGTATTCATCGGTGATCTCCTGATGTTGAAGAGTGTTCTGCATATCACCGATCCAGAGGACATCTCCTGTCATCCGGTCCGGCAATATACAAGGCACCATGGTAGTGAAGAAAAGGTCCTCAGCGAAGGTTCCGCAGGTAATGAGTTTGTAAAATCTGCGCACCTTGAAAACGGCGTCGCTGACAGGCGAACATATATAAGGATGCAGCTTGGCAGGCAAACGGTCGCCAGGGCGCAACAGCCCGGCCCCGGGGCTCACGGATATAAAGAACATAGGGTTTCCCGAATAAATATATAGGCAGCTTTAGCACTTGGCTGCCGAAGGGCAGAGGAAGATAGTAGCAGGACAAACGGTGCGTTACTGGCTAAATGTCAGTTAGCGCGCTGGTTTGTGCTGACAACCACGCAAGAATGAGGGGCGACATGACACTCGGGCGAATATCGCAGGAAACGATCAGGGACGAAAAATGGGCCGAGCAGCAGTACGAACGGGCCTACGACTATTACTTCGCCGGAGACTGGCTGTCCGCCGAGCGCTGCCTGCGCGATGCCATAGAGGTCAGCGCATTCGAGGGCCGTTATCGCCTGCTGCTGGCGCAAGTGTACTGCGCCAGGGGGTGGCTGAACATGTCATATTCGGAGCTGGAGTGCCTGAGGAACATTGATCCGGACAACGCCGGCATCCACTCGCTGGAGCAGTTGTTGAAGGCCAAGCTCAAGCAACGCGGCGAGGTCGGCCGCAAGAAGCGAAGCGGGCACGGGGTCTGGAACTCGGTTGTTCAGCTGTCCTCGGCGCTATTTCACTGAGGTGGTTTCCGTTCTGCCCGGCAGAGCAGGGCATGCTTGCAGTCCTGGCAGGTCCCGGCTCGCGTGGCGTTCAATACCTCCGGCGGTATCGTTATCACCTGGCCCACACCAGGCTAAAAATGGAAGACCCCGGCAGCTCAGGCCGGGGTCTTCCATTTTTAGCCGTGCTCGGACCAGCTTATGCTCCCGCGCCAGCGCCGGCGGCCACGGGGGCCTTTTTGGCGACTTTGCGCTTGGCAGTCCGCTTTTTGGTAGCGGCCTTTTTGGGAGCTTTTTTCGCGGTTACCTTCTTGGGGGCTTTTTTCGCGGTTACCTTTTTGGCGGCGCGTTTCGGCGCTGCCTTTTTGGTAGTGCGCTTGGCAGTAGTCTTTTTGGCTGCGCGCTTCGGGGCGGCCTTTTTGGCGGACCGTTTCGGGGCAGCCTTTTTGGTCGTCCGCTTGGGAGCAGCCTTTTTGGTCGTGCGCTTGGCGGTGGTCCGCTTGGCGCCGGCCTTTTTGGCTGTTGTCTTTTTGGCCGCGCGTTTGGGGGCAGCCTTTTTCGCGGTCGTCTTTCTTGCCGTGGACTTTTTCGCCGTGGTTTTCTTGGCAGTAGTCTTTTTGGCCTTTCTCTTTCTGGCGGCCTTCTTCGGCTTGGCAGCCTCGGCGCCCGCCATTGCTTCCTCGGCCCCGGCCGGCGCGGGCGATATTTTCGCGCGCTTCGGCGAAGCCTTCTTGCGTTTCTTCATTGCCATTTCATTTCCTCCAGATCAGATATGGCTGCACAGGCGCAATGTTCCGGAATTTCCACCTGGGATGCCGGGAGATTGCTTGACTCACCCTGATTAGAACGAGACCTGTGCCACCGTTTCTAGTGAGAGACCTTCCGGTTACTCTCGTTGAACACACCACACACAACATACGATACTTGTAAATCGAAAATATTGCAATAGATCGATCAAGCGATCTTGTTCTGACATTCACCAACATACGCAGCAGCGGCAACTTCGCCATACTAATGGAACCGGCTTGCAATGCCGGTTCCAGAAAGCATGCATGCACGCTCGCGCAACGAATATATGTCCTCGATCACGATCGAAAGGCTGCAAGAAAATTTTTCCGCTTGGCTCCAGCGACCAGAGTCGATCGATCGGCCGGTGGCATTGATCGGCGGTGATCGAGCGCCGTCGCGGGCGAAGAGTTCGTCTCTCGAATCTCCCGCCCGTCAAGCATTTTCAGGATCCGCAACGATGCATTCTCGCCTCCCGCGCACAAGATTGTCCGACATGCCGCACGAAGATGACGGCTGAGGGACCGCTACGTATTTTCGAATCGTCCTCGCGAGATCCGTTGCGGATTCGTTACACGGATATATACGCACGCCGGCGGGCGGCCATTCTCGCGATCATCGGCTTCCCATGCGGGTTACAGAAAATGGATACCGGCATGCGATCTACAGCCGCGGTGATCCGGCAAACCCGAAGGCCGAGCGAAAGGATTCGTTCTGGATCTCCTTGAGCTCATGAAAGTCGATCACGTCGTGATCGATCAATCGCTCGTACTCGCCGGGCAGCGTGCACGGGGCCGGATTGCGCCCCGGATTGTCCGTACAGACGGCAATCGTAACCCCGGCCTCACGGCAGCGAGCGAAGACCGAACGCAGCTCGGAGAAGTCTTTGAGCACTCCGGTCTGGCGGTAACTGGTCGGGCACACCTCCAGGGTGATCTGGCGTTTCGCCAGATCCTTGAGAAGATCGGGACGAATGAGCGGAATGTGGATGCCATGCCCTATCCGGTCCAACACCGGGAAGAAATCGGGATGCACGTTATCGATGCCGGTCTCGCCGAGGTGAGCCGTCGTCCTCAAGCCGGACGACCTGGCCTTGGCGAACAACTTCACCCACAACTGAAAGTTGTCCGGATCGATCTCCGGGCCGGCGATGTCTATCCCAACCACCGGTCCCAGGCTCTCTCTGGCCACTCTCAAGATCGCCTCGTTGATATTCCTGGGCAACCGGCGATCGAGGCAGATGATCTGCTTGACGGTGATCGGGTAATCGGCCGGACGGAGATTGGCGGTTATCATCTCGATGATGCTCTCCATCTGCTCGATGCGCTTGTTCACCGGCAGCTTGCGATCGGTTCGAAAATAGGGGTTGTATCTCAACTCCATGTACTGAAGATTCTCGAATGTGTAAGCACCGCGGCAGAGACGCAGAATGAAATAAGGCAGGTGCTCCAGGCTCTGCAGCTCTTCTACCAGAGTGTGGATTTTCACGAACTCCTCGAGAGTCCTGCAGGGGCGCGTGAACCAGTTGTAGAAACCTTCGTAATCAGGAAAGTAATTGAGCACCGGGTGGTCGTGCCGCTGGAGAAACTTGTAGATGATGCGTGGATGGATCGCCCCGCCGAGATGTCGGTGTAGATCTGCATAAAGAGCCATGGCGCCGCCTCATCCATTACTGCCGTCTCGTAATTCTTTTACCCAGCCGCATGCTCCAATAGGCCTTGTGGTTTCGGCACGGTCGGAGCTCGGCAGATGCGTCCGATAAATACTGGCGCCGGGAAAGTCTTGCGCAGGCAGGCGTCCGATACTATATATAAGAGATGCTGCTTGACAAGAGGACGGTGGACATGAGCCTTCGCCGAATTTCTGCCCTGACCCTGGCCAGCCTGGCGGCAGTCATGCTCGCCCATTGCTGGCCCTGCCTGGCCGATGCTCAAAATCCGCTCGTGATCATGCAAACCACCAAGGGCACCATAGTCATGCGCATTTATCTGGGCCTGGCGCCTGGTACCGCGGCCAACTTTCTGGATCTGGTCAATCGTGGCTTTTATAACGGGCTGACCTTCCACAGGGTGGAAAACTGGGTGATCCAGGGTGGCGATCCGAACGGCAACGGCACCGGCGTGTTCATCGACCCGCAGACGCACCAGCCGCGATATCTCGCTCTCGAGGTGTCGCCGCGCCTGCACCACAACGGGCCGGGCGTGGTAGCCATGGCCCACGGCCGGAGCCCGAACTCGTCCAGCTGCCAGTTTTACATCACCAAGAAGGCGGCGCCGGCTCTGGACGGCAGCTATTCAATTTTCGGCGGCGTCGTGCAGGGCATGGACGTCGTCTACAACATCTCGGCCGGCGACCGCATCCTGTCGGCGGAGGTTGCCGGCAGCGGCGAGCCCCGGCCGGCGGCCGGCGCACCAACCCAGCCGCCGCCTGCCGGCGACAGCGGTTTTTGAATTATGTCCTGACGGATCCCTGCCCGGAGCCGGCTGGTTACCAGCGTCTGCCGCCGCCGCCCGTCTTCTCTTTGGGCTTCGAGGGATTGACCACAATCTGCCTGTCCTGGACGGTCTGTCCGTTGAAAAGTCTAACTGCGTTCTCAGCCTCGGACTGAGAGGACATCTCCACAAAAGCAAACCCGCGCTTGCGCCCGGTCTCTCTGTCTGTGGGAATGGAGACGGAAACCACCTGGCCCGCTTGCGAGAACAGCGCTTCCAGGTCCGATTCGGTCAGCTTGAAACTCAGGTTGCCAACAAACAATTTCGTATTCATCGATCCTATGTACCCCGGGGGTAGAACAAACCGTTTGTCGCTCAGGCCGGCCCGAATCTTCAAGCGAGCAGGAACACTCCAAACGTATAGGAACTAGCTTACCACAAAAACCGGCGGGCAAATCCGAAAACCCGCTCGGTCAGATGAATCTTTAGCCATGCTCTTGGCATGTGATACCATATATGGTGGCAAGCAGCGTCATTGCTACAACCAGTGCGAGCTGCTGCGGCAGCGCCGGGCCGCCTCCTGGTCGCCGCAGGCGTCGTACATCTCCGCAGCCGCCGCCCACTGCCCGCCGGACTCGAAGCACTGTCCGGCCTTCTGCCATTGCTTGAGCTGCTTGAAACAGCGCCCGGCCTCGCCTGGCTGCCCGTCAAGCAGGTACTGCTCGGCGGCCAGGGCCAGTTTGCGATCGCGCTCGAAGCAGGCGGCCGCCGCCCCAAACCTGGCAGCCTGCCGGTAGCGTTGCCCGGCCAGCATGAAGTGGCCGAGCGCCTCGTAGACGGCAGCGGCCAGATCAGGGCGTTCGATGCTCTCCGCCCACACGGCCAGGTCCAGGCGCAGGTCGCCATGTTTGCCGGCGGCAAGCGGATCGCCTTCGGGCACCGAGCGCGCCAGCTCGAGGGCGGCGCCGGCCTGGTTTTCCAGCAGGCAGAGGCGAGCGGCCTCCATCTTCCTGCCCAGCCTGGCCAGCACGGGGGCAGCGGCGGCGGCGCTGCCCGCCTTCAGGTAGCAATCGGCCGCCTGCTGAAGCTGCCCACCTTTCTCCAGGCAGTAGCCGGCCTCCGTGAGCGCCCCGGCCTTCAGGTACCAGTCGCAGGCAGCCGGCAGGTCGCCGAGGCGCTCCAGGCAGCGCCCGAGCCGGTAAGGGTCGCCGAGCTCCAGAAGCAGCGGCAGGGCGCCCGTCCAGTCCCCGGCGCACTCCAGGCACTCGGCCGCCTTGCCGCGCTGGCCGAGCCCCCGGTAAATTTGGGCGGCCTTCGACCAGCACCTCATCCGCTCGTAAGCGGCAGCCGCCTGCGCCGGATCGCCGGCCAGCTCCGCGCAGCGGGCCGTCTCCTTCAGGCGCCCCGATCTGGCGTAGAGCTTAAGCGCCCTGTCGAAGACGGCCGCCGCCTCATAACACTCGGCCGCCTCGCCCCACCGGTTCAGCGACTCGAGCAGCCTGGCCGCCGGCAGGTGCTGGCCGGCGGCTTGATAGCAGCGGGCCGCGTCCAGCTTGTCCTTGAGCTTGAGGTACATCTCGGCTGCCTCCACAAAACGCTCGCCCCGCCGGTAGAGCTCGGCCGCCTTCTGCCACTGTCCCTTCAATTTATAGAAGCCGGCCGCCTCCTGCCAGTCGCCGGCCTTCTCGAAGCAGGCTGCCGCCTGCGCGCCGTCCCCGGCGCAAGCGTAGCTCCTGGCCGCGGCCAGCCACTGGCCGGCGGTGGCGAAGAGCCCGGCCGCCCTCAGGTTTTCGCCGGCCAGGGCGAAGCAGCGGGCGGCCGGCTCCAGGTGCTGCCCTTCCTCCCACAAGCGGGCCGCCTCTGCGAAGCGGCCCAGCTGCTCCAGGCAGAAAGCCACCTCCTCGGGCTGATTGGCCAGCCTCAGATAGTGAGCGCCCTGCTCGTACTGCCCGAGCGTCTTGTAAGCCTGCCCGAGGCTCTTCCAGTCCCGGCACTTCCTCCACAGGCGCAGCGCCTGCTCCTTGAGGGCCTCGCGGGTGGCCGCCTCCAGGTCCGAGCCCTTGGTGTCCTGCGACTCCCGCCAGGCCTGCTCGGCTTTCTCCCTGGTCAGGAAGATCACGTTGTAGTTGGGGACGTACTTCTCGCACCGCTCGTGGAACTCGGCCAGCGCCTGGGGCGGATTGTCGCGCCGGAGGTCGACAACCTCGAAGAGCCGGCCGATCCTGGCGCCGAACAGCTTCTCCACCGCGGCCCAGTCCTCGGGCTTCAGGTAGACGAGCAGCCCCTTGCGGGCCCGGGTGACGGCCATGTACCACAGATCGAAGAGGCGGGCGACCATGTCCTGCCCGGTGGTCTCATCGATCTGCCCGCACGAGGAGAAGAGCCGGTAGATGAGGCAATCCTCGAACTCCATGCCCTTGCTCCTGGCAAGCGGCATGAGGAAAAGCCCGTCGTCGACCGGGAGCTGGCGCCTGATGTTGCGCAGGTCGTCCTCGTCCTCGAACAGCACCACAAGCGGCGCCGGCAGCGGGTCATCGCCCCGGGAGACGGCCTTCAGGAACTGGACGAACAACCTTTCACCGCCCACCACCAGGCACGGTTTGGCGCCCGAGAAGCGCGGCGGCGTCCCGAGATCGCCGCTGGCTTCCGGGGCGGTCTGCCGGATGAACTTGCCGAGGTTGAAGATCTCCAGGGTGTTGCGAAAGTTGTTGTGGAGCTGAACCTTGACCAGGGACCGGGGCCGGTGCATCTTCTTCAGCACGTCCTCGACGTACGATTCGGCCTCCTGCCAGCGGAATCCGGAGCGGCTGATGTTCTGGTTGCGATCGCCGGACAGGAAAGGGAAGCTCAGGCGATCCTTGTTCAGCCGGCACTTGTTCTCCCAGAAAAGAAGGATCGACTTCCACTCCAGCTCCGTGAAGTCCTGGATCTCGTCGATGACGATCCAGGTCGCCCGCTTCTCGCCGGAGAGGATGGCGCTGTCCTTCATGTTGTGATAGCAGTAGCGGATCAGGTCCGCCTCGTCGCGCTCGCCTGCGCGGGACAGCCTTCCCTGATAGAGATCGAAGATCTCCATGATCTCCTCGAGATTCTTTGGGCTTGTCCCGTAGCCCTTGAAGATTCGCCGGTAATCATCCGCCGACTCGGGAAAGCGGTCGCTGCCGGGCACGAGGCGCCCCTTCAAGATGGAATAGATGTAGCTGTACGTGTCCTCGGCCTTGACCGAGCGTGACCAGCGCGACTTCGATTGAATGATCTCCTCCAGGTACTTGAGGCTCGTCTGCCTGCCCACCCACCTCCACTTAACCGTCCCGCTGGCATTTCGCCTGAGATACTCGCGGCAGAACTCCAGGTAGGAAAAGACCCGCAGACCGCCTGCTTCCGGGGCCTCGTCCTGGGTCTGCCCCACCAGGTTCACCTTGTAGCAGCGGCAGACGCAGGCCAGCTCGTCCTGATAGGTAAAGAAAAAGATGTCGTCGTCGGGATTGGCCTCGTAGAGGTTGAGCGCGTGAAAAAGGGCCAGCGTCGTCTTGCCGGTGCCGGCCGAGCCCCGCACCACGAAAGCCTTGTCGCTTCTGGCAATAAGCTTCTCCTGTTCCTCGGTAAGACGCAGATAGCGGTCGATGTTGCGCTCGAAGGAGGAGAAGCGGGCCGGCTCGGACAGAACGTAATGCGGGACCTCGAAGAGCACGAGCCCGTCCGCCAGCTCCTCGCTGTCCACCTCAGCGGTCTCGGATTCCAGCTCAGCCAGCGGCCTGGCGCCGGCCCCCCAGGCATCGACGCTCTCCACACTGGCCGCCCCGTCGACGAACTGGGCCGGGATGACCATGCGATCGACACGGTCGTAAGCGTCGTCGTGGTGATCCGCATCCCAGATCACCAGCGAGCGTCCCCCGGCGCGCGAGAACATGGAGAAGATCACGCGAATCTCCACATTCAACCGGGCGGAGTAGACCTTTCCCCGGCGTGTGTGCAGCTTCTCCACGCGCAGCCCCTTGAGGTCGAACCTGCCCGAGCGCAGCTTGTCGACGAGCTCCCAGAACTTCCTGGCATATACCGGCTCGAGCACGGAGTTGAGCGCGACCCGCACCCTCGGCGCCATATAAACGGTGTCGAAACGAACCATAAAGATGATTCTATTCCATAACTTGTCAAGCGTTTTGGCCGCCGGCAAACCGTGAATATACCTGAGGTGCGGTCTGTCCCTGCGCCAACAAAAGGAGTACCGCCGATGAGATCAGGCATGGAGACGCTGCTGGCTTTCGCCCTCGCCGCGCAGACGGCATGTTTCGCCTCGCCGGCGCAGACGGCGTGCGGCAGCAGCGGCATCAATCGCAACCTGGACTTTCAACTGCCGGCCGATGGATTCATAAAAGCGGGGCCCGTCGACCATGTGGCGGTGGCGCCACCACAGACGGTGCCACTTCCCGGTATCGACCCGCCGGCAGCGGCAAGCGCGCCCATCGTCATCGACAACGACGAGGCGGGCGGGCCGCAGGTGGAAGAGACGGTGCGCTGGCAGGATATCCCGGATGCCGAGGGCAAAACGCACATCACCGCCGGCGCCCGCTTTCCGGTCGCCGTCCTGACCGGGCTGTCGAGCAAGACCGCCCGCCCGGGCGACCCCGTGCAGGCGCGCCTGAAGGTGGATCTCAAAATCGGCGGCAAGCTGATCGCGCCGCGGGGCTCGCTGGTCGCCGGCCACGTCACCAGGGCGGAGCGGGCCCGGGCGATCCTGCGCTCCGAGCTTTCACCCAGGCGCTGGATGCGGGCCAGCGGCGCCCTCGGGGTGCAGTTCGACGAGATCGTCACCGACGGCGGCGAGCACATACCGCTTCTGGCCAGGCCGGCGCGCCAGGCGCGCATAGTCAAGAACAAGGCGGAAGGGCGGGTGCTGGGCGTAAACGACCGGGGCGAGGTGGCCCCGCCGCTTTCCACCCAGCTCAAGGCCCAGGCTCTGCACCTGGCGATTCGCGGCGCGGCTTCAGCCGGCGGCGTCTTCAGCTTCGGCATCGTGCCGGTGGCCTACGGGGCCCTGGGGGCCATCAACCCCTCCTTCGCCTACCTGCACCCGGTGGGCAAAAATGTCCCCCATCGCCGGCTCAAGGGGTTCGCCATCGGCCTGGTCAGCGGCCTGCCGGGCGGCTTCCTGATCGTGGATTCGGTGCTGCACGGGCAGGAGGCGGTGGTGAAGCCCGGCGACGAGTTCCTGGCCGAGTTCCAGCAGGACTTCACCGGCGAGCCCGGCACCGCCGCCGAGCTCATCCCGGGCGCCAGCCGGAAGGTCCACGGCGAGATCATAAGCCGCTAGCCTGGTCATCCGCGCCGGGCGCTTCGAGCGGGGGCGCTTGGACGCGGGTAATTAAAATGTAGCGGCGGCGGGCAGAACAGGCAGCGGCGGCAACCTGGCCTCAGATGCGGGCGCCCAGCAATTCCATTACATAACTGGGATCGCCGGCTTTCTCCGTCAGCCTGCCGTCGCGCATGAGCTGGCGGTCGGTCAGCCAGCGCTCGAACTCGGGGGCCGGCCGGCATCCCATCAGCTCGCGCAGGCTGGCCACGTCGTGGTAGCTCGTCGACTGATAGGACAGCATGACGTCGTCGCCCATCGGCACGCCCATGAAGTAGTTGACGCCGGCGACCACCAGGAGCACGGCCAGATTCTCCAGGTCGTTCTGATCGGCTTCCATGTGGTTGGTGTAGCAGGCGTCCGCCCCCATCGGCAGACCGAGGAGCTTGCCCATGAAGTGGTCCTCGAGCCCGGCCCTTATCATCTGCCGCCCGTCGGCGAGATATTCCGGACCGATAAAGCCGACCACATCGTTGACCAGGAACGGGTTGAAGTGGCGGGCCAGCGCGTAGCAGCGCGCCTCCATGGTCAGCTGGTCGGCACCGTGATGCGAGCCGGAGGAAAGCTCCGAGCCCTGGCCGGTCTCGAAATACATGACCTGACCGCCGGCGTTGATGCAGCTCCGGCGGCCAAGCTCATGAGCCTTGTCGAGGGTTTCGATCGTGATACCAAATGCGGTATTACCCTTCTCGGAGCCGGCGATGCTCTGAAAGATGAGCCCGGCCGGGGCGCCGCCTTCGATCGCCTTCATCTGCGTGGTCACGTGACTGAGCACGCAGTTCTGCGTCGGCAGGTCCAGCGCCTCGATCACCCGCTGGGTGGCCTCCAGCAGGCGGGCCACCGTCTCCGGCGTATCACAGGCAGGGTTGACACCGATCACGGCGTCGCCCGCGCCGTAGGAGAGCCCCTCGTAAATGGAGGCCAGCACGCCCTCGACCGCATCCGCCGGGTGGTTCGGTTGCAGGCGCGCGGCCAGCACGCCCTCGCCGCCCAGGGTCGTGTTGGCCCGCGATCCCACCTTCAACTTTCTGGCCGCCCGCACCAGGTCCAGATTGGACATGACCTTGGCGGCAGCCGCGGCCATCTCCCCGGTAAGACCATGGCGTATCGCCTCGACGGCGGCCCCGTCGGTGGCCGAGGAAAGGAGGAACTCCCTGAGCTCGGCCACGGTCCAGCCGGCGATGCGGGCGAAAGCCTCGCGATCCAGGCGGTCGTCGACGAAGCGGGTGACCTCGTCGGCATCGTAGTCGGCGACCGGGCTTTCCCGCAGCCGGGCCAGGGTAAGCTCGCTCAAGACCTGCTTGGCGGCCACGCGCTCGAGCTCCGAGCGGGCAGCGATGCCGGCCAGCCTGTCGCCGGACTTCTCCTCGTTGGCCCTGGCCAGGACGTCCCTCACCGACGCGAAGACGAACCTCTCCCCGCCGCAGGTGCACGAAAGCGTCATGATCTGCCTCTTTCCACCCTGGTCGAAAGCCCGGCCCATAGTGTAACCTATGATCCGGGCCGGCGGTCGACCACCAGCGCCAGGCCAGCGCGGGCTCACCGCGCCGCCTTTATTAGATGAAGCACAACATCCCCTCGCCGAGCAATGCGGAAAACCTGGGCCGGCTCCTGGAGTCCACGCCGGCCAGGCTGGCCGTCTGGCGGGCGGGCACGCGGCCGTTGACGGCGGTCTGGCTCAAGTTTCGCCAGGATCATGCCGGCGCCCGTGACGCGGTGCACGGCGAGTTCGGCGCCGAGTTCCTGGAAGCTTTCGCAGCCGGCCGCGGGTTGCCGGTAATTCAAAGCCTGGCGCGGGACAGGCGGGAGTTTGTCCTCTCGCCGCCCAGCGGCAAACGCGCCGCCCCGGAGGTCGTCGAGTCGCTGGCGCGGCGCTGCCCATCCGGGCTGGATGTGCAGATCGTGATAAGCGACGGGCTGTCGGCGGCCGCCGTTGAAGCCAACGTGCCTAACCTCCTGCCCATGCTCGAGCACGGCTTCCGGCAGGCCGGCATAAGCTGCGGTTTGCCGGTGGTGGCGCGCCTGGCCAGGGTGGCGATCGCCGATCAGCTTGCCTTTGCGCTTTCCTGCCGCCTGGCCATCAACCTTATCGGCGAGCGGCCCGGTCTCAGCTCGGCCAGGGCTCTCAGCGCTTATCTGACCTACAACCCCGGGCCGCACACGATAAGCTCCGATCGCACCGTGGTCTCCAACATCCACGCCGGCGGCACACCGCCGGTCGAGGCCGGCGCCTACATAGTGCAGCTTGCCAGGCGGATTCTCGAAGCGGGCGCCTCCGGCGTCAGGCTCCAGCAGCTCGGCTGAGTATGGTCCGCCAATCCTGCGATCGCGAGCTCCTCCTGAGCGCCGGCATCGACGTCGGCACCACCACCACCCACCTGACCATAAGCCGGCTGCACCTGGCCAATCGCTCACTGCTGAACCAGGCGCCGCGGCTGGCCGTAGCGGCCCGGGAGATCGTCTACCGCAGCGCCATCCACTTCACGCCGCTTTCCGCGGACGGCAGGATAGACGCCGAGGCCGTCCTGCGGATCGTCTCGTCGGAATACCGGCAGGCGGGCATCGACCCCGGTGAGGTCAGCACCGGGGCGGTGATCGTCACCGGCGAGACCGCCCGGCTGCGGAACGCCCGGGCGGTCGCCGACAGGCTCGCGCAGACGGCCGGGCAGTTCGTCTCGGCCAGCGCCGGTCCCAACCTGGAAGGAATCCTGGCCGGGCGCGGCTCCGGCGCCGCCGAGGCGTCGGCGGCCGGCGGGCGCACCATATGCAACATCGATGTCGGCGGCGGCACGGCCAATTTCGCCGTTTTTGCCGATGGCCAGCCGGTGGACGCCGCCGCGCTGTCCGTCGGCGGCCGCTGCCTGCGCCTGGACCGCGACCGCCGACTGGTAGCCGTTACCGGCTCCGGCGAGCTTCTCCTGGACGCCCTGGGCAAGGATGTTCCGCTGGGTTTGCCGGTGGACGAGGAGATGCTCGAGCTGATCGGCCATCTTCTGGCCGAGTCGATAATTCAATATCCGCTCGGGCGGCGGCCGCCGCAGGTCTCCGAGCGCCTGCTCGTAACCGATCCGCTGAAGCGCGTCTGCCGGATAGACGAGTTCTGGTTTTCGGGCGGGGTGGCCGAGCTCATGCAATCGCCGCCGGCCGATCCGCTTGCCTACGGGGATATCGGTGCCTACCTGGCTTCCGGGCTCATGGCGGCCGTCACCGAGCGCGCTTTGCCCTTCCGCATACCCGAGCGCCCGATCTGCGCCACCGTGATAGGGGCCGGCACCTTTAGCCTGCAGCTGAGCGGCTCCACGGTCTCGGTGGACAGGAAGCAGTTGCCGCTCCGCAATCTGCCCATCGTCCGCCCATTTTCAGGAGACATGGCGGGCCGCGACCGGGGGGCCTGGGTCAGCGAGCGCCTGGCGAACTGCCTGCGGGTCAACGACATCGACTGGTCGTCCCAACCGGTGGCCATCACGCTGGAGACGCTGCCGCCTGCCGATTTCGAGACGCTGGCGGGCTGGGCCGCAGCGCTCGCCCGGGCGTTCGTTGAGCTCGGTGGCGCACCGCCGCTGGTGCTTGTCGCCGGACAGGACCTGGCCATGGCCCTCGGTCAGCTGATCCGGCAGCACCTGCGCGATATGCCGCTGGTAATCCTGGACGGAATCAGGTCGACCGACGGCGATCTGATCGACATCGGGCTGCCGCTGGCCGGCAATCAGGCGATCCCGGTCGTCGTCAAATGCCTGCTTTTTCAGGAGGGATCCTGAAAGCGCAAGATCCGCACCGCAGGCGGTGCCATGCGTTCCTCACCGCGCCGCCCTTGTGCCTGGTGACCCGGGTGCCGTCCGGCAACTGGATGATCCGCGCGCCGTCTTTCGTTTGGGTTGCCCCGGTGCCGTCGGCAAGCTGACCGTGCACGAGGCCGCTGCCGGCGGACAGCCCGCTCCGGCCGGGACTCCGGCAGTGAACCGTGAAGCCTAGAGCCCCCGTCACCTCTCGTTCCACCAACATCCTGCCAGCCGCTTTTTGGAGTTCCCTGGCCCGTGATCGAGGCTCTCCGGTTCGATCGCCAATGCGGGCCCTCGGCGCCCTGACCGATTTGCTCATCTGCGTTTTGCTGGCCGTCAGCATTCACGACAGCGCCGGGCCGGATGCGAGGCGGCGGAGCGTGATTGCGGTCACCGCCAGCTCATCTGGCGGTCGATGAGGGCCAGGATCCGGTTCTCGCTCGTGAGGTCCTGCCGCAGCCGGTCAATCTGCTGCCTGACGGCCAGCAGGTCGCGCTCCAGCTGCGTGACCGAGGCGGCGTCGCCGGCCCGGCCCAGCCTGTCCCTTTCGGAGCTTATCTCGTGCTCCTGGCTCCAGCACTGGTCCAGGCGGTCGGCTATCTGATTGCGCAGGTAGACGTGCATCTGGTAGGCCGCCCGCAGGTCCCTGCCGGTGAGGGCGATGAAGCTGCCGTCGGCGGCGATGGCCCTCGGTGGAAGATTGTCGCCGAGCGCGGGATGCCCGGGGCAGATCATGCCCAGGACGATTAGTAAAAGAGGGATTCGCGAACGGGATGCCATGCTGCGCGTCTACTTACCGAGCCAGATAATAGCGAGCAATGCCGGGCCAAGTCAAAACCGGGCAGGCCGCCCTGCCCGCTCCAGTATAAGACAGCGTTAATGGTTGTCAAGGAGAATTAAGGCAAGCGGTAAGATCCAGCCGGGCATGGCAACCTGGGCTCGCTGCTGATTCGCGACGGCGGCTGGATCCCGCGCTCCGGATGCTGCAAAAGGCGCTGGCCGTCGAAGCGCTGATTGACGCCCGGGCCGCCGATTGACCCGGGTCAGGCCGGGGCCGGCATCGCCTGCCGTGCCTGTCCCTGGACGACCGGGGACTGCCCGTCAGCCAGGTCGCCGAACAGGGCCGTGGACAGGTAACGCTCGCCGGTGCTGGGCGCCACGGCTACGATCAGCTTGCCCCGGTGCTCCGGGCGCCTGGCCAGCTCGACGGCCGCGAATAGCGCCGCACCGCTGCTGATACCACAGAAGATTCCTTCCTCGCGGTGCGCCCTGCGCGCCCACGAGAAGGCCTGCTCGTTGGTCACCGCGATCGCCTCGTCGATAAGCGAGAGGTCGAGGACGTCCGGAATGAAACCGGCGCCGATGCCCTGGATCTGGTGCGCGCCCGGGCAGAGCTCCTGACCGGCCAGTTTCTGCGAGATAACCGGGCTGTCGGCGGGCTCGACGGCGACAACCCTCACGGACGGCTTGCGTCCCTTGAGCACCTGCCCGACGCCGGTGAGCGTCCCGCCCGTCCCCACGCCGCAGACGAAGATATCCACCCGGGCCGCGGTATCGCGCCAGATCTCCTCGGCCGTCGTCTGGCGATGAATCCTCGGATTGGCCGGGTTGGAGAACTGCTGCGGCATGTAAGCGCCGGAGGTCGCCTCGGCGACCTCTCTGGCCCGGGCGATTGCGCCGGAGACGCCCCCGGCGGCCGGAGTCAGGATGAGCTCGGCGCCGAGGGCGGCAAGCAGCCTCCGCCGCTCGAGCGACATCGTCTCGGGCATGGTGAGGATGAGCTTGTACCGTCTGACCGCGGCCACGAAGGCCAGGGCGATGCCGGTATTGCCGGAGGTGGGCTCGACAATCGTCGACTGACCGGGCTTGATCAGCCCCTGCTTCTCAGCCTCGTCGATCATCGCCACCCCGATGCGATCCTTTACCGAGCCCAGCGGATTTTGAGATTCCAGCTTGACGGCCACCGTCGCCTGCAGCCCCTCTACCAGGTGGTTGAGCTTGACCATAGGCGTGTTGCCTACCAGACTCGTCAGATCATTTGCGATTCGCATCTGCCCCATCCCCGGCGGTCCCACCGCCAAAAGCCCCGAAGCCGGCGCGTATTCTAACACCGCCTGCCGGGGGCAATCTGTGTTCCGCCTAACAAAACGCCGGCGGGAATCCCCACTCAACGCCACGGGGCCTCGGACTGGAGAAGCGGACGCCCGGGGGCGCGGATGTCCCCCCGCCTGCGAGGCCGCCGCCCAGGTCTTCAATCGAAGCGGCAATTCAATTGCAGCGCCAGGGCAAGCCGCCGCATGTACTCTTCGCGCGGGATCAAAACGGCCCCGAACTTCTGCAGATGCTCGGTCATGTACTGGCAATCCAGGAGCGCGTACCCTCTGTCCCGCAGGCGCTCCACCAGGTAGACCAGGCAGACCTTGGAGGCATCCGTGACCAGGTGGAACATCGACTCGCCCATGAACGCCCCGCCGATGGAGACCCCGTAAAGCCCGCCGGCCAGCCGGCCGTCGGCGTAGGCCTCCACCGAGTGCGCGATGCCCATCTCGTGCATCTGCGTGTAGGCGTCGATGATCTCCTCGGTTATCCAGGTGGTCTCGCGCCGGGCGCATTCCCTAATCACCTGGTCCCAGGCCGAGTTTATCCGGACACTGAAGCCGCCCTTCCGGCAGGTACGCAGCAGGCGCGCCGGCGCGTGAAACTTCTCCAGCTCGATCACGCAGCGCGGATCCGGGGAGTACCAGCGGATGCCGCCCCCTTCGTCTCCCATGGGGAATATCCCCATGCAGTAAGCTCGGACGATGAGCTCCGGGGTAAAGTCGGATGGCATCTATCTTCCCGGCGGCGGCGTCAACGTTCTTATGTAGGCGATGATGTCCGCCAGCTCGCGGTCGCTCAGCTTGGACCTGTCGAATGCCGGCATGCCGCGCCGGGGGCTGCCCTTCCTGACAAGCTCGACGATCTTGGCGTCGTCGGCGAATTCCCTGGCGAAGTCCGGCCCCTTCAACCTGGCCCTGGAGTTGAGCCTGTTCTCGCCGCCGGGGTGGCAGACCACGCAGGTTGCCTTCTTGAAAGCGACCTCGCCGGCCCTTGGATCTCCTTTGGCAGTCCTGGGGGCCGCCAGCGCTCCGGCGGCGAGCGTAGCACCACATATGATGGCAACAGCGAGCACCCGGTCAACGCGAATCATCTTCTGTCCTCCCTTGAGGCAACGACTCAAAAGGCTCCCTTCCTTTTATACGTCTTGAACGAGTACTGCAGGCCGTTGTCCCGCTTGGGCTCCGATGAGCTCTCGAGGACAAAATCGCCGCGGTACTCGGGGAAGAAAGTATCGCACTCGAACCGGCTCGCCACCTCGGTGACGAAGAGGCGCCGGCACCGCGGATGCTTGAGCGCCAGGCGGTAGATCTCGCCGCCGCCGATGACGAAACAGTTCTCCACCGCCAGGCCCTGCAAGGCTTCCAGGGCCTGGTCGAAGGAGGCGGCGCGCAGCACCTGCTCCGGCAGGGCATAGACGGGATCCCTGGTGACGACGACGTTTACGCGATCCGGCAGCGGGCGGTGCCCCGGCGGAATAGACTCCCACGTCTTGCGCCCCATGATGACAGCGTTCCGCGCACCGGCCTTGCTGACGGCGGTCGTCAGCTCCCTGAAGTAACGGAGGTCGTGCGCAAGCCGCCACGGCAGCCGGCCGTCTTTGCCGATGCCGCGCTCGCTGTCCGTGGCCACCACTACGTCGAAGGACACGCTCACCGCTCACACCGCCACCGGGAACTTGATAAACCCTTGAGGATGGTAGTTCTTGAGCACAAAATCGTCGAAGGTCAGCTCGAAGACCGGCTTTCTGGCCACCTCGACTTCCGGCAGCGGGCCGGGCGTGCGCTCGAGCTGCTTCTTCAAGCCGTCTATGTGGTTGAGGTAGACATGCGCGTCGCCGAGGGTGTGAGTGAATATGCCGGGGGTCAGACCGCACTCCTGAGCGATGATGATCATGAGCAGCGCGTAGCTGGCGATATTGAAGGGCACGCCCAGGGCCATATCCGCCGATCGCTGGTAGAGCTGGCAATCAAGCCGGCCGTTCACGACGTAGAACTGAAAGAGCAGGTGGCACGGCGGCAAGCGCATCTTGTCGAGATCGGCCACGTTCCACGCCGAAACTATTATGCGGCGCGACGAGGGATCGCTTTTGATGAGCCGGATCGCCCGGTCAATCTGATCGATATGCTCCACCCGGCACTGCCCGGTCGCCTGGTCATTGACAAAGCGCGGCCACTTCCGCCACTGGTAGCCGTAGATGGGCCCGAGTTCGCCGCCTTCGTCGGCCCAGGCGTCCCAGATAGGCGTGTGCTGCGTGAGGTCGTCGTTAATGTTCGTCGATCCGCGCAGGAACCAGAGCAGCTCCCTGACCACGCTGCCGAAGAGAACCTTCTTCGTGGTCAGCAGCGGGAAGCCCTGCCGGAGGTCGTATTTGACCTGCATGCCGAAAACGGAGAGCGTTCCGGTGCCAGTCCGGTCCTCCCGGCGCTCGCCTTGCTCGAGTATATACCGCACCGCCTCAAGGTATTGCTTCATGCGCCCTCCTCCCCAGGTTGCCGCAACGTCCCGCACATAGTTTAGCCTGTCCGGTGATTGAAAAACTATAAAGGTGAAAGGCGCCCGCCCGGACTCTGGTGATAATGGGCGCAGTACAGCCACCGGAGAAACAATCGATGCTCACTGAATTCCGCAACGAGCCATTCACCGACTTCTCGCAACCGGACAACGAAAAGGCCATGGCCGCGGCCATCGCCCGCGTCAGGTCGCAGCTCGGCAAGCAGCACCCGCTGGTCGTGGGCGGAGAGCGCCTCGAGACCGGCAACTGGATTGTCTCCACCAATCCGGCTGCCCCAGGCGAGGTCATCGGCAAGTTCGCCAGAGCGGGCAGCGCGGAGGCCGAAATGGCCATGCAGGCGGCGGCAAAGGCTTTCCAGGAGTGGAAGCGGGTGCCCGGGCACGAGCGGGCGCGCTACCTGTTCAAGGCAGCTGCTCTCATGCGCGCGCGCAAGCTGGAGCTGGCCGCCTGGATGGTGCTCGAGATCGGCAAGAACTGGGCCGAGGCCGACGGCGACGTCGCCGAGGCCATCGACTTTTGCGAGTTCTACGGCCGGGAGATGATCCGGCTTAGCCAGGGGCAGCCGCTGACGCCATACGCCGGCGAGGAGAACGAGCTGGTCTACATTCCGCTCGGGGTGGGCATCGTGATCCCGCCCTGGAACTTTCCCCTGGCCATCTTGACCGGCATGACCACGGCCAGCATCGTCTGCGGCAACACCGTTGTCTTGAAGCCCTCCAGCGAAACGCCGGCCACCGCCTTTCAGTTCCTCTCCATCATGGAGGAGGCCGGTCTGCCGCCCGGCGTGCTCAACTTCGTGCCCGGGGCCGGGTCCGAGGTCGGCGACTACCTGGTCGGCCACAGGCAGACCAGGTTCATCGCCTTCACCGGATCGAAGGAGGTAGGGCTGCGCATCAATGAGCTGGCGGCCAGGCCTCAGAAGGGGCAGATCTGGATCAAGCGCGTGATCGCGGAAATGGGCGGCAAGGACGCGATCATCGTCGACCGGGACGTCGATCCGGATCTGGCCGCGGAAGGCATCGCGGCCAGCGCCTTCGGGTTCCAGGGGCAGAAGTGCTCCGCCTGCTCGCGAGCGATTCTCCACAAGGACATCTACGATCAGGTGCTCGCGAAGGTGGTCGAGAGAACCGGAAAGCTGACCATGGGTCCGGTGGAGGATCGCCACAACTTCCTGGGTCCGGTGAGCTCGAAATCCGCTTACGGCAGCATTCTCCAGTACATAGAGGTAGGCAAGAAGGAAGGGCGGCTTGCAACCGGCGGCGAGCCGGCGCCGACGCCGGAAGGCGGATTTTTCATCAAGCCCACGGTAATCGCCGACGTGAGCCCTACCGCCCGCATCGCCCAGGAGGAGATCTTCGGCCCGGTGCTTTCCGTCATCAAAGCCGACAGCTGGAGCCAGGCGCTGGAGTTCGCCAACAACACGGAATTCGGGCTGACCGGGGCCGCCTACTCGCGCAATCGGCGCCACCTGGAGCAAGCGCGGCAGGAGTTCCATGTCGGCAACCTCTACCTCAACCGCAAGTGCACGGGGGCGCTGGTCGGCGTTCACCCGTTCGGCGGCTTCAACATGAGCGGCACCGACTCCAAAGGTGGGGGCAGAGATTATCTTTTGCTGTTCACGCAGGCCAAGGCGATCAGCGAAAGGTATTGAGGGCCGGGCAGCGGCGCGCCCCTAGACAGCGGTGCCGGCTGGCAGGATGACGGTGAACGTCGTGACGCCGTCGGTGGTGCTCTCGCAGGAGATCGACCCTCGGTGGGCGTCGACAATCCGCTTGCACAGGTAAAGACCGAGCCCTGTGTTGGCCACGTACTTCTGTCCCGGCACCCCCTGCCAGAGCTGCTTGAACATCAGCGCGCGGATCCCGGGATCGATGAACTCGCCACGGCTGGTGACGCGCACCGTCACCATCTGGTCGTGAGCGCGGGCGCCAATCTCGATCGTGGTGCCGGCCCGGCTGAACTTGATCGCGTTGTCGATCAGGTGAACCAGCAGGCGGTCAATGGCCAGGCGGTCCCCCGAGATGGCCGGCAGGTCGCCGGGCAAGGAAACAGCCAGCGTCAGATCCCTTTCCTCCATGGCCTGGCGCAGCTGGTCGACGATGGCGCCGACAACCGGCGCCAGAGCGACCGGTTCGACCTTTAGCTGCGCCGGATGCGTCTCGAAGCGGTACACATCAATCAGCCGCTCGACCAGGCGGAGAAGTTCCTGGTTGTTCTCCTGCAGCCGCACAACGAGCTCTTCCTGGCTTTTCGTGAGCGACCCGACCTTGCTCGCGAGGAGGATGTCGAAGATTCGTCCGGCGCCGAGCATCGGTCCCCGCAGATCGTGAGCCAGCGTCGACAGGAAGTCCCCGACCGCGGTCAGGCGCAGGTTGGCTATCTCCGCCTTCTTTCGCTCCATTGCATAACGGATGCAGCGATGAAGCGCTTCTTCGGTGACCCGCTGCTTTATCAGGTAGTCTCCCGCCCCGCGTTGAACGGCCTCCAGCGCCAGCTCGTGGTCATCGTGCGCCGTGAGAATGACCACCGGAATGTCCCCCGCCGCGCGCTGGACGGCGGCAAACGTGTCCAGCCCGCTGCTGTCCGGCAGCTCCATGTCCAGCAGCACGACGTCGTACGCTCCCGCGCGCAGGCAATCGCTGGCCGCCGACAGGGAATCGACCTGGCGGACCTCGAATTCCAGATCCGGATCGCGGATCAAGGAGCGGCGGATCATCCGCCCGTAGATTTCGCTGTCCTCGATAAAGAGGGCACGGATCCGCTGCCGCCCGCCTCCGGCTCCGGGCGCCGGCGCCAGCGCTTGATCCTCCAGCCCGGTGCCGGGTCCGGCGGCGCACCGGCCGGCATCCGCGATGCTGGCGGCAAACTCCTCGGCCGCCCTGGCCGCCTGCGTGAGAGCACTGCGCACCACCTGCCCGAGCGCCGCGTCGGCGGTGTTTGTCTGCTGGAAGCTTAGCCCCTGCAAGATTCCTTCCAGGTACGCTACCGATTGGCTCAGGCGCTCCGCGCCGAAGGAGCCGGCGGCCCCCCGCAGCGTGTGCGCCTGCCTGATCGCCTCGCGAATCCGCTGCCGGTCGCCGGCGCTTTCCTGCCAGGCCCGCACGGCCTCCGACAGCCCGCTTATCTCCCCGGCCAGCCTGCCGGCAAACTCGAGCTTTAGCTCGCGAAGCCCGAAGTCCGCATCCAGCCCCTCATCAAAGGGCGCCTCCGGCCTGGCGGCAGCTGGATCAGTTTCGCGCCTGCTCTCCTCTGCCTCGAAGGAGTCGTTGTCTTGCACCATGCCCCCCGCTCCGCCTACCCATAACCAAGTTTGACGGCCCTCACCGCTGCCTGGGTGCGGTCGCTGGCACCCAGCTTGTTCAGGAGATGCCGGATGTGGGTTTTTACCGTCTCCAGCCCCAGGCTGAGCCGGTCGGCGATCTCCTGGTTGGAGAGACCTTCGACCAGCAGCCCCAGCACCTCCTGCTCACGCCGTGACAGCGACAGGGGGTCCTCGGGAACGGCCCGCACAGTCTTACCGCCCGACCCGATCGCCGACAGCGCGCTGAGCGCCCGCCCGGCGATGGCCGGATCGAACCAGCCGACCCCGGCGGCCGCCGATTTGATTGCCACCGCCAGGCGCTCGATTGGCGCGTCCTTCAAGCAGTATCCATCCGCGCCGGCCTCCATCGAAGCGAAAAGGTCCTGATCCGCGTCATGGGAGGTTAGCATCAACACACGGGTATTGTTCAAGGCAGCCTTGATCCCCCTGGTCACGGAGATGCCGTCCACGGCCGGCAGCCCGATGTCCATTAGCACCAGGCGCGGCTTAAGCGCTAGAATCTGCTCGAGGGCGGAACTCCCATCGGCCGCCTCGCCGACGATTTTGACGCCGGGCATCTCCTCGAGAATGATCCTGAGCCCCAGGCGCGTGACCTCGTGGTCCTCGACGATAAAGATCGAAATCGAATCCTCGATGTCGTCAGACACCCGCGTTCCCCCCTGGACACAGGGAAACGGCCCCCCCGGGTCGCACCCCCCCTACCATATGGATTTACCGCAACCGGCTTACATTGTCTAGGCGCGCTGGGGTGACAACACCCACCCTGAGGGGTGATCTTGCTGGGCCGATCAGATGATTCCCTCGCGCAAAGCCTTGACCGCCGCCTGCGTGCGGTCGGCGACCGATAACTTCTCCATGATGTGTCGCATATGCGACTTTACCGTCTCCACGCTCAGGTAGAGGCGCTCGGCGATCGCCTGATTGCCGAGCCCTTCGATCACCAGGCGCAGCACCTCGAGGTCGCGATCGGAAAGGGCCGGGGCCGCGGTCCCCTGCCCGGTTGCGACCTCCGCCGCTGCCGGGCCTGGCCGCGCCATCCCCTGCGAGTAAACGGAAAGGACGCGGTTGGCTATTCCCGGGTCCAGCCAGGCCGCCCCGCTGGCCACCGAGGAGATGGCCATGAGCAAGTTGCTGGTCGGGGTCTCCTTCAAGCAGTAGGCGTCCGCCCCCGCCGAGAAGGCGGCGAAGATGTCATCGTCACCGGCGTGCGAGGTGAACATGACCACGCGCACGCCCGGCGCCCGCTTCTTGATCTCCCTGGTGGCCTGGACGCCGTCGAGCCCGGGCAGCCCGACATCCATGAGGACTACGGCCGGCTGCAACTCCACCACCTTCGCAACCGCCGTCTGCCCGTCGGCCGCCTCGGCGAGCACGCGGAAACCGGGAGTATGCTCGAGCAGGATCTTCAAGCCGAGCCGGGTGACCTCGTGATCCTCAGCGATGATCAGGGTTATCGGGTTGGGGCTGTTCATAAAGCATCCTGCCCGGGCCGTTGACGCCGGAGAGCGCGCGGGCGCTCCAGCCCTCCACCACAATCGCCAAGAACATCATACTCCATTCCCGCCGCGGTCTGACCGTCCATTATCGACTTGCCGGCGGCGAGCCGCGGCGCGATACTGCCGGCGGTACCAGCCGGCGCCCGCGCCGGTTCCCGGGGCGACCACGGCGCCCGCGCCTGCACTACTGGCCGGCACGGGCGCCGGACAGGGTGGCGCTGGCGGCCATCGTCTTGATCACCCGGTTGAGATCCTGGGACGGCAGCGCGAAGCTCAAATTGAAACGCTTCATGGCCGCCAGGTAGTCGTACTTGGCGATCAGCACCGCCACACCGCCGGCCAGGTTTTTCCTGGCGATCGTGCGGTAGGACAAGACCGTACTGGCCGGCTCGAGCCCGTCATTTACATAAAACTCAGCCACCTGGCCGCTCTCCACGGCCACGGACTGGTACGGTCTGCCCTTCTCCATCGACGGCAGAAGCAACGTGCAGGACCCGGGGGCGCTGTCCGTGAGATTCAGCACCGTCGCCCGGCCGTCCAGGGCGGACACCATGATGAGCGCTCCGGACTTCACCTCCACCATGACCTTCTGGCGGTTAACCTCGCAGGAGACGACCACCGGCTTGTCGCCCCCCCGCAGGAGAACGGCCCCATCCGAGACCATCAGCTCGTTGGCGCTCAGGGGAATGCAGCGCGCCCCGCGCGTGGGCATGAAGGCGGCGTTTGATCGCATGCCGGCCTCGTCCGCCTTCACGGCGGCGGTCAGGACCTTTTTGTCGCCCGGCTGCCAGGGGTGAGCGTCGGCCGAGCGGCTGACCTCCGCCAGCCGCTCGCGCAACCAGGGGTCAGCACCAAACCGCGACGCGGACAGGACGGGATCCTTGTCCAGCGCATCCTTGAGCGAGAACATCCCCTTCACCACCAGGTACCCTTCCTCTCTGGCTCCCTTCTCAATGGTCTCCGCCAGCAGGGAGGCGGGAACCAGATCCTCGGCCACCGCATCTTCCTGGGCGACGGTGAGCATCTGGCCGGCTTCCAGCCTGCCCAGCTCTGCGTTGGTCCCGCAGGCGTCGGAGACGACCACCGGTTGCCGCGGAGATCCGACAAGGGCCATGTACCGGGTCAAGCCGTTGGGCGCCGTATCGACAATGCCCGCCGACCCGGGCGGCATGACCATCCTCACCCGCCCGCTCTCGACCAGGAGATCGCGATCGGCTGAGCCGTTGGAAAGATAAGCCCGCCCGGATTTCATGAGAACCTCGCACGAGGAGCGCGCAAGGGCCAGCGTGCCGGGCATTCCGACAATGATGGTCTGGTTTTGCCCCGCCGGGCCGCTCGCGTAGGCCGGCCAGTTGTGCGAGAAGGTCAGTCGTCCCTGCTCGGCAGCCTTGTTGGCGCCGGCGGACCCTGCCCGGGCGGCGACTGCCCGCCACGGCTGCCTGGCCTGGGTTGCCGGCGGCGGCGCCTTGCCCACCTTCTCGGGGCTGGGAAGCTCGGGAACCGCTGGCATGTTCTGGGGAATGGTGGTGCACGGCGTCTTCAGCTCCCCGCTTACCTTCTGGAGCGCCGGCACCTTGTTCTCAATCATGGACAGGAACGAGTCGATAACGCCAAAGTAGCTCCAGACCCCTGTGAAGCTGAACCGGTTGTCGCGCTCGACCGCCTGCGCCTGCCCGTGGAAGAGCCAGGCGGACAGATCCGGCGGCGCCTGCATCTCCTTTTTCTTGGACCGCACGAGCCCTAGCTGGCCTCCCCAGGAGGTGGTATCGGTGGGCAGGATGGTGGTGTTGACGAAGGGGCCGCTGGTGCCCTGCGACCACACCGGGACAGCGGCTGATAAAAGCGCGCCGCCACCGGAGAGCAAAAGCGCACAGCCTGAGAGGCTTGCTGTCCGTTTGATGTTCATGATTCAATCCCTTCGCGCCCGTCCCACCACAGTTATACCCGACGGTCAGCAGTCTTTATTGACGGTTGTCAATACGACCCTTCTGATAAACTACTGGAGAAAAATTGCTGGCTGGCTGCGGGCCGGGTAGATACGGAGGATTGCATGGTCGAAACCATTCAGCTCATCAGACAGATTGCCGTCAAGGCGATCGTCACTGAGAATTTCAAGAACCAGGTGGGCGCCGAAATCAATCGCAATCTTCAGCAGATAGACGCAGAGCTTCAGCAACTGGACTTCAAGGGCAAGCGGGCGATAGCCGACATCGAGAAGCGCGCCGGACAGCCGGTGGCCGCGGAGACAAAAATTCAGATCGAGACAATCAGAAATCAGGTGGAGGCCGAGAAGCTCCGCCTGCTGCAGCTTCGAGAGGAGATGCAGGGACAGAGCCAGGCGCTGGCCGAGCTGCCGCTGGGCTCGGTGGTCACCCAGTTCACCGTCGAAAATCCGGTCGAGGTACGCATAGGCGAGAACATCTTCCAGCGCCTCGAGGGCGGCGAAATTCTGGTCAAAGACGGGGTCATCCAGGAGATCCGCGTCTAAACCGCGCCGCCCGGAACCTGCGCCTCGCGGTTGCCAGGGCGCACAACATACGCCTCGTAGGGGCAAGGTATGCCCCGCCCGCTAATTCTCCAGGTAATCCTTCAGGCGCGAAGTAACATTCGACTGTCGCAGCGCCCGCAGCGCCTTCAGCTCGATCTGCCTGGTGCGTTCCCTGGTGAGACCGACCAGCCTGCCCACCTGCTCCAGCGTGCGCTGCTGCCCGTCATTGAGCCCGAAGCGCAGAACGAGGATCTCCCTTTCGCGCGGGGTCAGTGTCGAAAGCACGCCGCGGATATCGCGCGACATTAGCTGTGTTTCGGTGGAAACCTCAGGCGGCGTAGAGTTCTCGTCTTCGACCAGCTCGGCCAGCGAATTGTCCTCGTCCTCGCCATACGGCGTGTCGAGCGACAGCGGCAGCCGGTTGGCCGCCAGGACCTCCTTCACCTTGCCGATCGTCACCTTGAGCGCCCCGGCCAGCTCTTCCATGTTCGGGCGGCGCCCGAGCTCCTGCGAGAGCCGGCGGGTGGTCTTGCGCAGGTTGTTGATTGTCTCGACCATGTGCACCGGCACGCGGATCGTCCGCGATTTGTCGGCCAGCGCCCGGGTGATCCCCTGCCGTATCCACCAGGTGGCGTAGGTTGAGAACTTGTAGCCGCGCTCCGGATCATACTTTTCGGCCGCGCGGATAAGGCCGAGGTTGCCCTCCTGAATCAGATCGAGGAAGGGCAACCCGCGTCCCTGGTATTTCTTGGCCACGCTGACCACCAGGCGCAGGTTGGCTTGAATGAGCTTTTTTTTGGCGCCCATGTCTCCCCTGGCAATCCTCCGGGCCAGCTCGATCTCTTCTTTGGCCGTCAAAAGCTTGATCCGGCCGATGGACCGGAGATAGAATTGCACGGAATCCTCGCCAGGAAGCTTGCGACGCTCGGGGGCAGCCGCCCCCTCGCCCGCTTCATCATCGTCCTCCGATAGAATGTCCTCGTCGGACGCGCAGGAGAACGCCGAGAAGCCTGGCAACAGCTCCTCTTCCAACGACGTATCGTCAATCGCCTCTGTATTCTGTCTCAACATTGCTTTCACGATGGTTGAGCCCTTTCTGAGAGCCGCTTTTAATTCCTGCCACTGAACCCGGGGCTTGGCGCCCCATCCAGTGGATCCCGTCTGACCAGAAATCGCCACCTCTGTCAGGGCTGGCTGGTTGCTTGTGCCACTTGGGCAGACGCCCCTCCCTATTAAAATGTTCCAAACCGTTTTCATGAACGGGATTAACCCTGATCCTTATTTGCGAACTAACGAGTTTTGCTAGGATCACAATTCCTGGACTTGTAGACATCCTGTCCTTGAAACGTGGCCACCGGCACTGGAGACAAGACATGGCGGACGTAGGCAAAAGACTGCCGGAAAATGTCGCAGGTGAGTTCTTCGTTGATTCGACCTGTATTAACTGTCTGAATTGCAGCTCCATGGCGCCGCAATTCTTTCGCCAGGCAGGCGCGCATCAGGTTGTCTACCGGCAACCGGAATCCGCCGACGAGGTTCGCCTGGCCATGCAGATCCTGGTTTCCTGTCCGGTGGGGGCGATAGGCACCGTCAACCGGGCGGCGCTGAAGGAGGTCATGGCGGACTTTCCGCTGCTAATTGAGGACGAGGTCTACTTCTGCGGCTTCAATTCGCCGAAAACGGCCGGCGCCGCGAGCTACTTCATAAAGCACGCGGACGGCAACTGGCTCGTCTGTGCGCCGAAGTTCCTGCCCCAGCTGGTCAGCAAGTTCGAGGAGCTTGGCGGGCTCTCCTATATATTTCTGACACACAGGGACGATGTCGGCGACTCGGACAAATATGCCGCCAGATTTGGTGCCCGGCGAATCATCCACGGCAACGATCTCGACTCCAGCCCGCAAGCCGAGATCGTAATTGAAACGGCCGAGCCGCTGACGCCGGCGGGTATCTCGTCGGACTTTCTGGTAATACCGCAGCCAGGGCACACCGAAGGGCACTGCGCGCTGTTATACAGAAACAAGTTTCTCTTCTCCGGCGACGAGCTAAAGCCGGATCGGGCCGGTCACCTTCTTGATACATGGGATCCATTCTGGACCTGGTATTCGTTTGAGCGGCAGACAGAATCGGCCGAAAAGCTCGGGCAGCACAAATTCCAGTGGATTCTGCCGAGCCACGGCCAGCGGATGAAGATTGACGCAGCGGAAGTCCCGGCGCTCGTGCAAGAGGCCGTGAATCGCGCGCGTGCGATCGCGGACACTGAGCCGATGACCATGGAACGGGTCAATAACCTTCGCGAATACGCGGCCGACCTTCGCAAATGGGGACAGGTTGAGTACGCTGAGAAGGTCGAGTCCCGCGCGGCAGCAGTTCAATCGAAGCTAGGCATGCATGGAACCTTCTAGCCGTGGACTGAATGCTGCAGGGGGGCATGCCCCACCCGCTTTGGCTGGCTCCTCTTACTTGAACCGGCCGTAGCTGTGCAACCCGCCAAATCCGAGCGAGTTGAACCCGAGGTAGGTAAGCAGCGTCAGCAGCATGCCGGCGACGGTGACCAGCGACAGCTTCTCCGCCGAGCACTCGCGATGGATCCGCAGGTGAATGTATGCCGCGTAGCTCAGCCAGGTGACAAGCGCCATCGATTCCTTGGGATCCCAGGACCAGTATGTCCCCCAGGCATGATTGGCCCACAACCCGCCGGTGATGATTCCGATCGTCAGAAGCGGGAAGCCGATCATGATCGCCCGATAGGCCACCTCGTCATACAGCTCGGCACGCTCGGCATTCACCCGCGTCCGCATCACCTGCTTGAGATTGAGCAGCGCCCCGGTGAGCCCGGCGATGCTGCCGCCGACAAACATCGCTTGCAGCACGAACGTGTCCACGCTGGTGAACGTGCCCAGGGCGATGGCGGTGCAGCCTAGCATCAGCGAGCCCAGCGACCAGGCAAGCGAGCGCACCCGTCCCGCCTCCCAGAGCTGCATGAGCCCGGACAGCCCGGCGAGGAAGAACATGGCGTATGAGCATATGAGCGGCGGCACGTGAATCTGCCGCCAGTAGCTAACCAGCGCCGGCACCAGCGGGCTTATTTCGTGCTGGCTTGCCGGAAGCCAGCTACCGTACAGAAACATCGTCGCGGCAGCCAGGCTGGCCAGCCAGCCGAGATGCAGAATCGGATACAGCCGCTGCATGATTAGAAAGCCGCCCATCACGGCCCAGGCGAACCAGAGCAGCGACTCGTACAGATTGGCCAGGGGAAATCTGCCGGCGTCCACGCCGCGGGCGCCGATCGCCACCGTCAGCGCCAGGAAGCCAACCACCATCACGACCAGCCCCAGCTTGAGCATTAGCTCCCGGGGGCGCCGGAAAGCGTTGGAGCCGACAAATACCCAGAACGACATGACCGACGAGATACCGGCCGTATTGGTCATCGCCAGTTGGAGCTCGGACATCAGATAGTCTCTCCTGCCAGGGTTTGCCCATCGCCGGACAGCTTTGCCAGAAGCGAGCTGAGGCTTTTCTCGAACGCTCTGCCAGCTTTCGCGGACCGGCCACCGACAGCCAGAATACAGGCATTTTCGCCTGACGTTCCCGCCGTCCCGGTTAATGCGTCATCTTTGTTTGCGATCCTCGCGTGCGCCCACACCTGCCGGTGCGGGACGGCGGCCAGCATGGCGCCGGCAATTATGAACACGAAGGCTGCGATGACCGCCGGGAAGCCGGGATCGCTTTTATATTGCAAGCCTGTTACCGGCACGACCTCACGATAGGTGAGATTGACTGATCCGAGCTTGATGCTCTTGCCAGGCGGAATCTCGGCCAGCAGCCGCGGCGCCCCCCAGTCCGGTCTCTTGGCGAAAAGGCGCAACGGCTTGACCTGATCGTGGACGGAGAAGATGAACATGGTCTCCTCGTCAAGCGGGAGAAATGCCGCGTAGACCTTGCCCATCTGGCGCAGATCCAGATGACGCACGTGCTCGTTAAAGCTGACCACAAGTTGATCCAGCCCCCAGCTCGACTGATAGATGTCGACCCCGCCGTATGACAGGGGGTTGTTCACGGAGATCTCCTGGCGCTTCAAAACGCGTCCTTGCGAGTCGACGACCGACAGATCGCTGTACCACTGCTTTGGATCGCCGCTTTCGTAGTCTTCGCGGCGCGTGGCGTCGACCCGCACACTCCAGTCGGGCAGCCTCCCGATCCACAGTTTGCTGTGCTCTGACTGGCCAAATGTCAACTTTCCATGAAGCGGAACCGCCTGGAAACCCGAGAACCCCGTCCACGAGGAAACCGTAACCCCAGCCAGCAGCGTCAGCAGCCCAATGTGGGTGACCGTCCCCGCCAGCCGGCCGAGCTTGCCCCACTCGGCGGTAAGCGCGTCGGTTTCCACCCTCACCTGATAACCGCAGCGCTTCAGCCCCTGCGCCAGCCTGGCTATGCCGGTATGCGGAGCACCCGGCAGGGCGAGCTCGCTGTTGACCGTCAGCCGGGATATTTCACGCTCGCTGAGCAGGGGCATCGGCTGCTTGAGCAGGCGCGCTCTGGGAAACACCCGCTGGACGCTGCAGGCGACCATGTTCACGGTCAAAAAGCCTATCAGCAGCAGGAACAACGGGGTGTGAAAGATATCGGTGACCCCCCAGCGGCTCAGCTCCAGGGCGACGTCGGGACCGAACATGTCTATCACCTTTTGCTGGCCGACCTGCGCCTCCTGCGGGCACCAGGCGCCGATGAGGA
Source organism: Pseudomonadota bacterium (assembly GCA_021325555.1). Taxonomy (GTDB): domain Bacteria; phylum Cyanobacteriota; class Vampirovibrionia; order Obscuribacterales; family Obscuribacteraceae; genus JAJPGY01. The sequence continues at coordinate 103,599 of JAJPGY010000003.1, forward strand.
CGACCGCCGCAATCAGCGCCAGCAGAAGCACCGTCAAACGCACCGAAGCCAGTATGGCAAGCCGGCTGCGCCCGGGTGGCGGCGATGTCTGGGCCGGTCGCGAAAGTGTCGGTGCTGTTGTCACGCGCAGATTTCCAGTTGCCAAGCTGCGTTTTCAATTCTACGTGTTTTTCCAAATAAGAACTGAGAAAAAGTACATTTTTCGCGGCAATTTCAGGACCCTCGCCCCAAGCCTGCGGTGCTGCCCAGCGCCGGCCTTATCGAGACATCGGCGGCGGGACGCAATGACGTCTGCGCCCGGATGGAAATTCTAGAGGAATTTCAGCGCGTCCTGATGAGCATGACGTCGACTATCGATTCCAGCGAATCGCGATATGTCGAAGCCGGGAGACCGCGCAGGGCTTCCCGGCTCTGCTGCGCGTACTTTCGAGCCAGGGCAATCGTGGAGTCGGTGCCGCCGTTATCTTTGATCAGTTGAAGCGCCTCGGCAATGCCGTCTTCCCGGCAGACAGCGCGGGTCTTGATCAACTCCGCAAGCCGCCGCGCCGGCTCGTCTTCCCGTTGCAGAACGAAAAGCGCGGGCGCCGTGAGCAGTCCTTGAGCCAGATCTCCGCCGGCGGGCTTGCCCAGGTCGCTGGCGGTGGCGGTGACATCGAGCAGGTCGTCGACGACCTGGAAGCATATCCCCAGGTTCGTTCCATAATCTTTGAGCGCGGATACGACCTCGTCGCCGCAGCCGTTGAGAATCGGGCCGCTATGGCAGCCCGCGGAGAAAAGAGACGCTGTCTTGCAGACCGATTTATAGATGTATCCATCCCAGTCGACAGCGCAAACGTATTGCTGGTTCATCTGCTTGATCTCGCCGGCGCAGAGATCGCCGAGTACCTGCCCGTAGATTCCCACGATCGCAGGATTCATCAAGCGAGCCAGGCAGATGGACGCCTGCGCGAACAAAAGGTCGCCGACCAGCACCGCAAGCTTGTCGTTCCACTTTCGATTGACGGTCTCCTGCCCGCGGCGCAGCGACGATTTGTCGATGACATCATCGTGGACCAGGCTTGCCGTGTGAATCAGCTCGGTGAGAACGGCAAGGATGATGTGCCTGGGCGTAAGCTCGCCAAAGCCCGGCGCCGTCGCCCTCGACGAGAGAAGAACCAGCCCGGGCCGGATGCGCTTGCCGCCCGCCTTGAATACCTGCGACAGCAGGCTGGCGACAAACTGGCTGTCGTCTATCAGGTTGCTGCGCAACCACTCCTCGACCAGCTTCATCTCAGCCGACACCGGCTCCAGCAAGGAGGCGAGCTCGAGAGTCGCGCTGCTTTCGGAAATCCCGGGACTCAATGTGCCAGTCATGCCTGCGCTGCCAGGGGAAGATTGCCTAGCTTTCCATATCGATTGCTATCTAGTCAACAAAACAGCCACTAATGTCAAGCAGGAAGGCGGCGCCAGCTCACCAGCAGGAAAGAGCCGCGCTGCGTCACGACCCGGCAGCCGCCGATTCCGGACAGATAGTCGCGATTGGACGCCCTGGTGATAATGTACGCCCGGCCGAGCGCGGAGAGTCTAGCTTGCAGGGCCACCTTGTCGGCCGCGTTAATCACCTGCCGGCGCGTATAGAAAGGCGCTCCCGGCTTCCGCATATCGAAGACGATGATCGGATCGGACGATGCGGCGGCGTACCTTTCCATATCCGGCAGCGGACCCTCCCAGCAGTCCGAGACGGATGCCAGGGTTTTGTAACCGGCGAGCCCTGAGGAAACCAGCGTGAGAAACGCGAAGCTCGAGATGGCCGCGACCGGCCGGCGGGCCAGATACAACGCCAGAGCCATCAACACGATCACACACTGGACGGCGACATGGCCGGTCAATATGGCGTTCAAGTCCGGGGGGCAATTGCGCAGCCTGTGCAAAGCGATCGGTCCGCCGATTCCGGCGATACCATATACGATGGCAAGCCCGGACAGCGGCACCAGGAGCCTCAAGTGAGAACGAGACTTGAGCGCATCGTCGATCTCCAGCGCCACAAGGATAGCCAGTGCCGCAAAGGCTGGCAGCGTATAAGTAAGAAGTTTGGACACGCTGACGCTGAAAAAGACCAATGTGATCATCGACCAGCACGTCGCATACAGGCACAAGTCCTGCCCCGGCGTCACGTCCCTCATGCGAGCGAGCCACGGCTTGCTGCCCTCCGGGCGCAACGAGCGATAGACGGCTTGCGGGACGAAGACCGACCACGGGAAATAGCCGCCCATCATCGCGAGCAGGTGGTACCACCAGCCATGCTTGTGCGAATCGACGTCCCCGGTGAAGCGCTGAAAATTCTCCCGCATGATGAATTCCTGAAAGTAAGCGCCCTTGGTCCTGGCTATCTCAATCGCGAACCAGGGGATTGAAATTGCGCCCACCACGAGCGCTCCCCAGAGCGGCTTGTAAAAGCCGAACGCTTCACGCAGGCTCCCCCGCAGGAGGTGATAAGCAAACAAAATGATCGCCGGGAGCACGACGGCAACCGGACCTTTCGTCATCACCGCCAGCCCCACAAGCGCATAGGCGAGCCACCGCCACAGCCGGGCGCGCTCGGCGAAGGCTCGGTAGAAGCTCATCATAGCTGCCGACAGGAGCAGGGACAGCGGCATGTCCGTGATGGCCATGCGAGCTGTTCCGACAAAAAGCGGCGCTACCAGCAGGGTGCCGCATCCCAGCACCGCCGCCCGTGTTCCCGCGTATCGGGCAAGGAAGCAATAGGTGCAGGCCACGAGAAGTGCCGCCGAACCGGCGCACACGAACCTGGCCGCGAACTCGTTGACCCCGAAGACATCGTAAGAGAGCGCCATCGCCCACATGACCAGGGGAGGCTTCGTGTAGCGCACGACATAGTTGAGAAGGCTGGTTACCCACTCGCCGGTGTCGAGAATCTCGCGAGCCGGCTCCGCAAACAGCCCCTCATCTGGATTAAACAGCGGAAATCTGCCCAGCCCGGTGAAGAAAACCGCGCAGGCCACCAGAAACACCGCGCCGAAAACAGCCAGCTGCGTCCAGTCACCCGCCACCGGCGAAAGGCGCTCGCCGCGCGCCTGCACCACGTCCGTGGGCTGGCCGCTTTGCTCCTTTTCCGCCGACTGCGTATTAGCCATTTTCCCTGACTCTCCCGAGCCCGTAGAGTTAAGCATATCGTTAAGGATTTGATCAATCCTGGCTCTAAAGCCGTTCTTAATGTGAAGCTATGGTAAGGTCTTATATTGCCTTCGCACCGTCCCAGAGGTCCCGGCCATCATGGAAATTTCAAAGCGCCTCAAGTCAATCCCACCCTATGTTTTTGCCGAGATCGGCAAGAAGCGTCAGGCAGCAATTGCTCGAGGTATTGATGTCATCGACCTGGGCATCGGGGACCCGGACCAGCCCACGCCGAAGCATATCGTCGACGCCATGCACAAGGCGCTGGATAACCCGGCCAACCATAAGTACCCGGTATTCGGCGGACTCAAGGAGTACAAGCAGGCGGCGGCCGAATGGTGCCAATCGCGCTTCGGGTACTCGCTCGACCCGGATAACGAAGTCACTTCGCTCATAGGCTCGAAAGAGGGCATACACAACCTGATAATGGCCTTCGTGGACTCGGGCGACGCCGCTCTGATCCCGGATCCGGCCTATCCCGTCTACAGGACATCGACCATCCTTGCGGGCGGCACGCCGCACTTCATGCCACTGACCCCGGACAACGAGTTCATTCCTGACCTGGACGCCATCCCGCAAGCCGTAGCCGAAAAGGCAAAGATTATCCTCCTCAACTACCCCAACAATCCCACGGCCGCAGTGGCGGATCTCGCCTTCTTCGAGAAGGCGGTGGCCTTCGCGAAGAAGCACGACATCCTCCTGTGCCACGATCTGGCTTACTCGGAGATGACGTTCGACGGTTACAAAGCACCTTCCATATTTGAGATTCCAGGCGCGAAGGACATCGCCATAGAATTGCACAGCATGTCCAAGACCTACAACATGACCGGTTGGCGAATCGGGTTCGCCATCGGCAATCAGCAGGCGGTCAAGGCGCTCGCCCAGTTGAAGTCGAACATCGATACGGACGTCTTCCGCGCCATTCAGCTTGCGGCCATCGCCGCCTTCAAGGGGCCTCGCGATCATATCGACCACTGCAACAAGCTCTATGAGGAGCGCAGGGACATTGCCGTGGCGGCACTCAACAAGCTGGGCTGGAAGGTGAAGCCCACCAGGGCGACGTTCTATATGTGGCTCCCGGTGCCGAAGGGAATGACGTCCGCCGAGTTCAGCAACACGATGCTCGATACCGCCGGCGTGGTAGTTCCGCCCGGCACCGCCTACGGCCCTGGCGGCGAAGGATTCTTCCGTATCTCGCTGTGCACCGACAAACTGCGTTTGAAGGAAGCATTCGAGCGGATGGCCGAGCACTCGATCGCCTTCGAGCAACCTGCCATTCGCAAGTAACCCGGGGCCGACTCGTCGGGCCTGATTCTCTGGCGCAGGCAAGTCGGGAGGTTTTCGGAGCCGGGTGCGAGCTGCAGGCTATGCTTCGCAGGTCAGCACTACTTTACCTGTCGTGCGACGGTTCTCGAGCATCTCGTGCGCCGTGCCGGCTTCCCTGAGTGGAAGGATGTGATCGACCTTCAGGCGCAGCCACCCCTCCTTGATGCCTTGAATGACGCCATTTGCCCTCATTAACAGCTCTTCGCGCGTATTCATGTAGTTGAAAAGGCTGCCACCAGATACGGTGATTGACCGAGCCTGCAGCGAGTTGGGCAGCACTGGCTCAGCCGGGCCGCTCGCCGAACCGAATATAACCACGTGCCCCCTGGTCCTCACGGCTTGCAGGTCTTTGGTGAACGTATCTTTTCCGACACCATCAATTATGAAGTCAGGACCTTTGTCGTCCGTCAGACATTTGCTCTCCTTTACGAAGTCCTGTTCCGTGTAGATGATCACCTCGTCCGCACCAGCTTCCCGTGCCGTTTTCGCCTTCTGCTCGCTCGACACCGTGCCCAACACGCGCGCGCCCAGATGCTTCGCCCATTGCACGAGCAACAGCCCCATGCCGCCCGCCGCCGCGTGAATCAGCACCGTATCGCCTGGCTGTAGCTTGTGAAACTCGTGCAACAGATAGTGAGCTGTCATTCCTTGCAAAGGAAATGCTGCCCCCTGCTCGAAGCTGAGCTCGGGCGGCAGTGGAATGAGCTTGTCCGCCGGAGCAATGATTGCTTGCGCATAGGAACCCGGCACGGATGTGTAAGCCACGCGATCGCCGGGCTTCACGGTCGTAACGCCCTCGCCGACAGCCTCCACAACCCCGGCTCCTTCCAACCCCGGCGTCCATGGCAGATTGACCGGGTAGGTTCCTCTCCTTTGATAGATATCTATAAAATTCACGCCGGCTGCGTGCAGCCTTACACGCGCCTCTCCCTTCCCGGGGGCGCGAAGCTCAAAATCCGCATACTTCATTACCTGCGGGCTGCCAAATTCCTCGACTCGAATACCTTGAATTTTCACTTGAACGTTCGTTGCCATTGCCGCTCTCCTCTTGAATAGGTAGCAACTTCCAAGGTCTCGTTGAATTTTACAATCTGCGGACCGACCGTCTACCGGCGGGCTGACGGCTGCCCGGTTGCCCTCTCCATGGCAACCTTTTCGGCCAACTCTAGCTCGGTGGCATCGCGCTCGGCGCACTGTTGCTCTCGCTGGGCCCAGAACTCGGCGGTGTCCGTGGCCGCCTGAATACTTTCAGAAACCTTTTGCACAGGCGTCGTCTCAATGGTGGTGGGAGGCAGCATAGCCGTCTCGATAGTTGATGAGCCACCGCTTCTGGTGCTGGCAGCGATCTCTGCCGCGGCCTTCAGGGTCGCTTCCTCGGCAGCAGCCTTCCGTGCCGCTTCTTCCGCAGCAGCTTGCGTCGCCGCTTCCTCGGCCGCCTTCTTCGCTGCCGCCTCTGCTGCAGCCTGCCTGGCCGCCGCCTCCGCCGCTGCCTTCTTCGCAGCTTCCCTGACAGCGGCCTTCCTGGCCGCCTCCTCAGCCGCAGCCTTCTTCACCGCTTCCTCGGCTGCCTTCTTCGCCGCCTCCTCCGCTGCGGCCTTTCTCGCTGCCTCCTCAGCGGCTGCCTTCCTTGCCGCTTCCTCCGCTGCCTTCTTCGCCGCCTCCTCCGCTGCCTTTCTCGCGGCTTCCTCGGCGGCTGCCTTCTTCGCCGCTTCCTCGGCTGCCTTCTTCGCCGCCGCCGCCTCCGCTGCCTTTCTCGCTGCCTCCTCGGCGGCTGCCTTCCTTGCCGCCTCCTCCGCTGCCTTCTTCGCCGCCGCCGCCTCCGCTGCCTTTCTCGCTGCCTCCTCGGCGGCTGCCTTCTTCGCCGCTTCCTCCGCTGCCTTCTTCGCCGCCGCC
>JAJPGY010000022.1 GCA_021325555.1 Pseudomonadota bacterium
CCGGCGCCGGCGTGAAGGGTATGCGAGAGTCGTACCGGCAGGTTCTGATCGAGGCGCTCGACGCCTGGATGCGGGCATCCCAGGGGCGCCTGGCCTACGAGCTGGTGCCGAGCAAGGAGCAGGCCGACTTTCTGTGTGACTGGACCGCCAGCCCTGGCGATGTCACCGGCGAGGGCAGCGAGAGCGAACAGGGTGTGGCGCGCATATTCGGTCGCGACCACGGCCACGGCGTGGTGGAGATCGACCGGGCAACGCTGCGGGTGCTCACGGTGGACAGGGAGAAGGAGGGTGCCCCGCCCGTCAGCGACGAGGTGATGAAGAAGACCTGCCTGCACGAGACCGGGCACGCGCTCGGGCTCATGGGGCACTCGCCCAACAGCCACGATGTCATGTTCTTTTCGGAGTCGCCCACCGTCTGGCCGGTGCTGTCGAAGCGTGACAAGGCGACGCTGGTGCGCCTTTACGAGTGGTACCCGGCCCGATTCAGCAGCACGACGTCTGCGGTGCCGGCAGGCGAATAGCGCAGCAGGAGGGGTTCCTGCACTCGGTCAGGCAGGTTGCCCCCGGCAATAGAGGGTGTTAACAAAATCGCACCGGCGGTTGATTCCGTAATGTTCGATCTAATAGGTTTTTGTTCTGCGTTCGTCTTTTCTTCTTTGGAACGAGGCTTTAATTAAGGCAAAGCCCTGCTAATCCCATCTCTATTCACCAGGAGTGCTCCGGACTTGTCCGGGGCACTGCCCACACTTTGGAGGAGCAGCGGATGTCGGATTCGCCGCAGTATCTTGTCGTGGCCCGCCACGGACAGTCAAAGGCAAACGTCGCCGTGCAACAAGGCGGCGACGAGCTGTACTACGAAATCACCGGCTCCGACAGGGAGGTGCCGCTCACGGATCTGGGCGTCTCGCAATGTCGCTGGCTTGGTCGTCTGCTGGGCTGGCTGTTCTCGGCTGAGGTGCCGATCCGCCGCGTGTGGGTGAGCGCATTCCGGCGGGTGTCCCAGTCAGCCGACTGCATCGAGCAGGAGCTGGGCTACAAGCCCGAGCGCAGCGTGGACTGCCGGCTGGACAAGCGGCACTACGGCGACTTCTGGAACCTCACCTACAAGGGGATTGAGGTTCTCTACCCCGAGGAGCACGCCCGCTACCTGGAGCTCGGACCGCTCAACTATCGGCCGCCGCGTGGCGAGAACTATCCGGACGTCTTCGCCCGGGTCGATGAGTTCATCGCCGAAGTGGTCGACCCGTCGCGGGAAAACATGCTGGTCGTCACCAGCTCGGTCGTCGTGCTCAGCTTTCAGCGCGCGCTCGAGGGGTTGCCGGACGAGGAGGTCGAGCGCCGCTACGAGGCGAGCGCGATCCCCAACGGCAGCGTTCTCATCTACTGCAGGCGCGGCCCTCAAGATCGCTGGCGGCGCCTCGTTTGATGCTGTTGCCGGCGGCGGCCTCTGCCTGCCATCGCCGGTGATGGCGTTCCCTATCCTGCGTGGGATTCGCCGGGACGCTGTTTGCGCGCTCCGGGGAAGCCCCGCCTTAGCCTGAGGAGGCTATCATGCCCGACAAATACCAAAGTGTCTCTGCGCTGAAGAGGGACCTGGGGCCGGGTGCATACCGGATTCGCCGCCTCGACAGGGGCTCGCGCATCACGGTCATCGCACCGCATGGCGGCTTTATCGATCCGGGCAGCTCGGCTGTCGCGCGCGCTGTCGCCGGACGGGAGCACAATCTGTTCGACTTCCAGGGGCTGCGGGAAGATCTGGCGGCGGATATGCACGTGACCGCCACCCGTTTTCGCGACCCGGCCCTGACGCCGCTGCTCGCCGCCTGCGAAGCCGCGGTGTCTGTTCACTGGATGGGCAATCAGGGCGCGGCAATGATCTGGCTCGGCGGGCGAAACTGGCGGCTCAAGGTGCTGGTGCTCAAAGAGCTGACCGCGGCCGGTTTTACCGTCAACGCCAACGGCCCGCGTTATCGCGGTGAAAGCCCGCTCAACGTGGTCAACCTACCGCGCCAGCAGGGTGTTCAACTGGAGATCTCGGAGGAGCTCATGTGCCGGCTCTTCCGCGGCAAGCCGTTTCACCCTCGACTGCGCGCCCGGACGACCGTTCAATTTACTCGCCTCGTGAAGGCGGTTCGAACGGCTATCGCCAGTTATTCGTGATCGCCTTTTGCAGTGCGACTCAATTGGAGAGGCGACAGGGTCAGGAGCCTGTTCCTGCCCTGCCGCTTCTCAAAAACCGAATGTCTACGCAGCAGTATAGTGAACGTCTGCCGGCATCCTGATTGAGGTTCCCGACAAAAGGCGGACAGTGGCACTAGGCAGGGAGCGCTTATCATGAAAGAATCGACGAGCATTCACGCCCAGGGCCACAGATGCTGAAACCTGCCTTGATCCTTAGTTTGCTGACGGTGCTGGGGCTGGTCTGGCTCGAGCCGCCAAATTGCTCGGCAGGGGAGACGGACGAGCTGCCATTGACGGTCTCGCCATCGCTCATCTGCGATCGGTGCACCATTCTCAACGCCATGTCCGCTGACGCCGTTTTTTCTCGCGGCTACGGCGCTGAGCGGGCGAGATGGCTGCCGGTCCTGACGCGCACCGCGAGCCTGGCGGCAGATCTGGCGCAGTGTCAGGGGCACGGCATCCCGCTGGCTTACCTGATGAGCTCTTCTGCCGAACAACTTGCCCTGTTCAGGCACAACCCGAGAGCTTGGCGAATGAACGCCCTGGCTCATTTGACCGAGCCCGCCTACAAGCCGGAGCTCGATTTCGCGACGGCGCACCGGCAGGAGTTGCTGAGAATCTTTGACGCGCTTGACGCTCATGGATTCGATGACTGGTGGAAGAAACACCTGTTGCCCGGACTGGCAGAGGATGCTTTGAACATCCAGAGCCGCCTGCGCCAGAAGATAAACGCGGCTGCTCTGGCAATCGTCGACGACTTCATCAGTTGCTCCGCACACGGCCTGGGTCTGCGAAATCTACCGCCCCTCTATGTTGCTTATTTCAGCGGCCCTTATAACTTCAACCTTTCCAGGCGGCAAGTTTGTTTCCGCCACGACCTGGATCCTGACGAAGCGGCTCCCGCCCTGCTGCACGAGTGGCTGCACTTGTTCAATCCTTCGGCCAGAGTACAGAGCTTGCGCAGGCAGATTGCAGCCTCCGACCCGTTCTACGCTCTGGCGTGCCGGCGGCTGTTCGGGGCCGGCAAGGAGGGCAAGGAGGAGGAATTTGTGGTGGCCGCGGAGCTTTACACCTCAATCCAGTGCGGGCTCAGAAGCCGAAAGACCGCTTTGCGTTACGTGAGAAACACCCACGGTGGCATGCCGCTGGCGGGCCTCTTGTTGGACCGCTTGCTGTCAGCTTATCCCCACGGGCTGCCGGGCTCCTTCAACTACAACGAGTTCCTCGAGCAGGCTTTAGCAGCTGCTCCCGCCTTTCATTCGGGAGCGATGCACAAGCAATTCAGCAGGCTTGTCGAACCGGTGAGCGGCATGGCCGGGATGACTCTGGCGCCCGGCGAGCATGGTCCCGTCGTTACCGCCGTGTGGCCATCGATGCCGGCGTCTGAAGCCGGCATACGGCAAGGCGACGTTGTTTCCGCCGTCGATGACGAACCGGTCAGCGGCCGGTCCATCGCCGAGGTAATCGATATGATCTCGGGGCGGCGGGGTGAGTCTTTCGATCTGGTTCTCCGGCGAGGTGAGCAGAGCATCCATGCTCGATTGACACTCCGGTAATCGGATCCCGCTGCGGAGCCTCAGGCTGCCCTCGCGCGGGAGGCGTAGACTATTGTCTGATGAGCCTTAGCCCCCGCTTGCCCTGATGAGCCTGGAGCCGGCGCTGCGGGCAGGCTAGCGCGAACGGCGCTAACCAGTATTTCCCCCACTGGTGCCGCAATCGGCGGCGGCCGCCAACTTCCGCCGGTCGCCCCTTTTTTCGCCGCGAGACTGCCCGGGAGGTCTGGCAACCGGGTGAGTCCAGGAGCCGGAGATTCCGCGCCCGTTATTACTCTTTTAGAAATCATTAGAGCCAATTCGTTGTGTTGTCATAGATCAATTAGCTACGGTCTTTTTGTCTTAACTTCGACCGGTGTTAAGGAGTCGGAGCGACTATCCCACCCAAAGCCCCAAAGCTTTAGCTCAACCTGTTTACTGTGTTCTCCTAGTGCGCATGCGGAGATCCAGGGTAGGCTACCGTCTGGCAACTGTTCCCTGCCGGGATGGCTATCTTACTTTCAGGGAGGGCGGCCGAAAGGTCGCGGATGGGGGCGCTTCGCCTCCACAACGCTGGCTGATGTCGTATTCACGCTGGTTCTGCTTCGGCGGAACCGGCTGTGAATCAAGGTTAACCTTTACCCCAATAGGAGTGCATCATGAGCACGACGAAGAAGACCGACGGCTGCCCCGTCACCACCGTTCTGAAGCTGGCCGAGGACAACGCCAAGGGCAACCTGGGCACCGACGCCGCCAACAAGCGGTCCAAGGCCACGGCCTGCCTGACCACCACGGTCACCGAGAACGGCACGGCCACCACCAACAAGGTGGACGCCACCGTGGATCTCGGCGTGGAGTCGAGCACCTGCCCTGCGCCGGCGAACTGCCCCTGTGGCTGCCCGGCTGCGGCTTGCTGCAACCAGGCCAAGTCCTGAGCTTCTGCCGCTGCGTGGCTCCTGCTGAATCTCGGCGAAGGTACCAGCCCTGATTCGGTACACGCTGGCTAAACGGCACTGGATCCCTGAGGACTCACCTTCAGTCCTCAGGGTTTCCTACCTTCCCGGCCGATGCAGTCTTAGACCAGGCCGCTTTTTGACCTTTAAGGCAAACAGCTCGCTTTTTGCACTTTAAGGCAGATTGCTCTCCTGGTTGATACCGCATCGAACCATTCCCCTTTTTGACCTTTAACTGAACAGTCCGCTTTTTGCACTTTAAGGCTAAAGCGCATGAGCAAAGGAGTCTGTCATGGTCCGCGCAGGACATTACACACCTGATCGGAGGACCCTCTGCGATGGAGCGCCCTCGAAGGTATCTAACGAGCTGCAGCCCCGCCTCGTGCTCAAGCACGGCAGTCACCTGCTGCTGCTGAACGAGGCTGGAAACATGCCCGCGTGCAACACTGCCGGGCTCGGGCTCTACCACGACGACACGCGCTACCTGAGCCAGTGGGAGCTTCTCGTCAACGGGACCCCGCTGACCCTGGTGTCGTGCTCGGTGGACCACGGGTACGCAGGCAAGTTCGTCTACACCAACGCGGAGGCTTCTGGTCTCAAGCGACGGAAGCTTTTCGTCACGCGCGATGTCGTGCTTGGCGACCGGCTGTACGAGCGGCTCGCCATTCGGAACCTCGACAGCGGGCCGGTCGAGTTCGATCTGGAGATCAAGCTCCAGGCCGACTACGCTGACATGTTCGAGCTCCGGGGATTCGCCAGGGCCCGCCGTGGTCAGCGCATGCTGCCGCTTCATTCTCCAGGCCGCCGCCGGATGTCCTTTGCCTACAGGGGCGTCGACGGCAGGCTGATGGAGACCCGGCTCGAATTCCTCAACGTGCGGCCGGACGTGATCGCAGACGGCACCGCCTTCTGCCACATGCGTCTTGGTGCCGGCGAGGCAACGGATCTGGAGGTCGCCATAAGGACGGAGCTTCATGACCGGCACTCGCCGGTCTGGAGCCTCCAGCTCAGGCAGCGGATCAAAAACGCTGCTGCCCGCGTCCGTTCGTTCCGCAGCAACGGCCGGTACGGATACGCCTCCGCGCGCCGGCGGGCCGATCGCCGTTACAGCGACTGGCTGGCCAGGAGCGCCCGGGTTGAGACCAGCGACGCGCTGCTCAACCAGGTGTTGGATCGCGGAATCCGCGATCTCTACCTGCTCAAGCAGCCGACGCCAGGAGGCGAGGGCCTGGCGGCAGGAATCCCCTGGTATTGCGCGGTGTTCGGTCGGGACAGCATCATCACTGCTCTGCAAATGCTGCCGTTCATGCCGGATCTCGCTCGCGAGGTGATCGAGGTGCTCGCTTATTATCAGGGCAGGACCTGCAACGCTGAGACCGAGGAGGAGCCCGGCAACATCCTCCACGAGCTTCGGCTCGGGGAGCTTGCCCGGTCCAACCAGGTCCCCTTCACGCCGTACTACGGAACGGTCGATGCCACCCCGCTGTGGCTCACGCTCGTCTGCGAGTACGTCGACTGGACCGGTGACCTCGACCTTGTCCGCAGGCTCTGGCCCAACGTTGTGAGCGCCCTGGACTTCCTGGCTCGCGCCACGAACGGCGGCTACCTCACCTACGGAAGCGCCAACGCCAGGGGGCTTTCCAACCGCGGTTGGAAGGATTCCTGGGACTCGATCATGTACTCGGACGGCAAGCTTGCCGAACCGCCCATCGCCCTGTGCGAGGTGCAATCGTACCTCTACGAGGCGTGGAACAAGACGGCAAGGCTTGCACGGCGACTCGGGCACACGGCCCTGGCGGCCGACCTGGAAGGGAAGGCTGCCCGCCTGAAGGCAAGCTTCCAGAAGGATTTCTGGATGCCCGACAAAGGCTGCGTCGCACTGGCGCTGGACGCCCACGGGCGGAGGGCGGACGTGGTCTCTTCGAACGCCGGGCATACGCTTGCCAGCGGCATCCTCAGTGCCGAGCAGGCGCGGGCTGTTGCCGACCGCCTGATGAGCGGCGACATGTTCTCCGGCTGGGGGATAAGGACGCTTTCCGCGTCCGAGGTCGCCTACAAGCCGGAGAGCTATCACGATGGCTCCGTCTGGCCTCACGACAACTCGATAATCGCCGAGGGGCTGGGCGTCACAGGGCACGCAGCCAGCGTCGGCCGCATCATGCGGGCGCTGCTGGACGTGGCTGGAGCCCAGGCCGATCGGCGGCTCCCGGAGCTGTTCTGCGGCTACGAGCGTCAGCAGTCGGGCGGCCCCGTGCCCTACCCGGTCTCCTGCGTTCCGCAAGCCTGGGCTGCCGGCAGCATGTTCCAGCTGCTCAAGGCCTGTCTCAACCTGCGACCCGACGCCGCCTCAAGATGCCTTCGTTTGGCGTGCCCGTCCCTACCGGACTGGCTGGAGGAAGTCACCGTATACGGTGTCAGGGTCGGTCGCCACTCGGTCGATCTGCGTTTCACGACGCGGAGCGGTCAGACCCGCGTTGAAGTGCTTCGCAAGACGAGGGGCTTCAAGGTGCTAGTCACCGGCGCGGTTTCCTAGCTTTCTGTTTGGGTTGGAAAGGGTTAGCCTGGGCCCAACCCAAACAGAACCGTGAATCCGGCGACGCCTCTCCTGAGGCGACGTCGATTGGCGGTTCTGTTCCTGTCCACCCGCTAGTTGTCCAAGGATGTGAGTTCAATTGCAACCTACCCTCTGTCGAGAGACAAGAGGCAGGGGCGTGGGCTGGGTGAGGATTTACCAGGAATCCTTCCCGGCTTCCCAGCGAATGAAGGTCGGCAAGATCCGCTCGCAGATAAGCGACGGGCACGTGCGTCTTCACGAGACGAGGATCGGGCGGCGCACCGTGTGCTTCTCGATTGTCGAGTGCGTCTCAGAGCGCACGCTCCTGCTGTCGTATATGGCAGCGGACCCGACATTTCGCTCGCATGGTTTGGGGACGCTCCACATGCAGCGCTTGCTGCGGCTGCTCGCGGCCGAATTTCCGCAGGCGAACGCGCTCTACTTCGAGATCGAAAACCGGCGGGAAGGCGGCCTCACGGTCGAGCAGGAAGAGCAGCGCCGGCGACGTGGAGCCTTCTACGAGCGCCTCGCCGCCAGAGGGCTTCCGGGTCACCACCTCTCGCCGAATCTGGTCGAGGGCGGCTGTCCCGTCGAGTTCGAGCTCATGTGGCTCGAGCTGGGCGAGACCCGCGTCGACCGGCGGACAGCGAGAAAGGCGCTGCGAGAGCTGCTCACGGTCTCTTATCAGCTGCCGGCCGGACATCCTCTGGTCGTGCAGGCGTAGTGACACACCAGCCGCCGTGCGCCCGGAACCCGGGCCCACAGCGGCGGTTGCTGGCGTTCCAACGTGGTTCGCGGGGGCGCGCATGCGTTGCCGGTCCCCACACGCAGTTCTGCATTGACAAGCAGATCATCGATTAGGAGGTAGACCCGGTGATCGGTTTGATCATCTACGGCTTCCTCGTCGCCGTCGGCGTCGTGGTCGGCGCCATCCTCGTTCGCACGGGCTTGCGCTGGTTCTGGAACCAGTTCTAAGCGCCCGCAACAAAACAACAATCACAACAACGAAAGGAAAAAACCATGCTTCTGTGGCTCATCCTCCTCGTCGCGTACGTCTTCGTCCGCGACCAGCGCACCCGCAGCGTGATCTCCGGCGTGCTCGCCTTCCTGTCGCTCCTGGTCTTCCTGGCCGGCGGCGGGCTCCTCAACCTGGTCATCACCGCGCTGTGGGGCTACCTGTTCTACAGGGACGTACGGGCGATCCGCTAGCTTTCAAGCCCGGCTGCCGGTGGCGGGGGTGGAGGGCTGCTCTTGCGAGCGGCTCTGCGCTTCCGTCCCGGTCGCCGTGGCGACGATAAACCGGTAAACTCGAGGCAGAAGCCTTGTAAAGCTGAGGTGACACCAATCATGCACAGCGACACGGCGGCACCGACAGGCAGCCCGCCATGGCTTGTTCGCAACTACGGCCCGCGCTGCACTCTCGTTTGCGCTGCCTCCGTGCTGCGCAAGCTGGGCGCGCGATCGGAGAGGCTCGTGGAGATCATCGAGCGGGCAACCGGCTTCAAGAAGTCCGGCCCGCCCGCTCGCGCCTACATCGGCTGGCGGAAGTCCCCGCTGGATCGCGGCATTGAAGAAGCCGCGCGCGATGGGGGCATTCGCGTCGTCTCGCGCACCCGGCTCCTGGTCCGGTACCGGCACATCGTGGCCAGCCTGGATCGCGGCCTGCCGGTGGTGCTCAACAGCTACCTGGCGCCCAGCGGCTTGTGGAGCCACTCCGTGCTCGCGGTCGGCTATCAGCGCAAGGGTCGACTGATCCTGACGCTCGATCCCAACGACGGTCAGTTTCGCTGGATGAGCTGGTTCCTTCCCTGGACCGGCTGGGTCTGCACGGCAACGTACGTCGAGCGGACCGGCTGATCAGGGCGTCATCCTGAGTGGGGCGGGGCATGGGTTAGATTGCGATGTTCGCTGGTCTCATCCTGCCCGTCGCCCCGCACGAGGCGGCGCTGACCCTCGCGCTGTCAGGACAGGAGCAGGAGCTGCTTCGTCACATGATCCGCACCATCGGTGAGATCGGGCGTGTGGCGGGCAGCGAGGTTTATCCCGGGCGTGCCAGCCCGGTCGCGGCCCGTTACCTAAACTGGCTGCAGCTCCTTGCCTTTCGCTTTTGCTGCTTGCAGCGTTATATCCGTTTTCAACCCAAGGAGAGATCATGTCTCATACCCCCACCATCGAGGTGGTGGCAGGGGCTGGAGGCGCGAAGGGTCCTGGTCTTATCGGCGGCTTCAAGGCGCTGGAGGACCGGGGAGTGGCTGTCGGCAAGATCACGGGGGTTTCCGTGGGCTCGCTGATGGCCGCCTTTTACGCCAACGGTTACACGGCAGACGAGCTGGCGGAGATCTTCATTCGCGAGGATCTCAGGCTGCGCATCTCGGCCCGGCTGAACAGCATCGCCGCCTGGCTCAACCCGATCAATCGGGTCGCCGGCGTGGTCAACCTGAAGCCCGAGTTCGAGCGGCTCGTCGAGCGTTACCAGCTCAAGCCACGCAACAACCTGCGCATCGTGGCATACGACGTGGTGCGTCGGCGTCCCGTCGTTTTCGAGGGCACGCGGTACGACCTTGCCACCGCCCTTGCCGCGTCCTGCGCGATTCCTTTCATCATGCGCCCGGTTCTCTACCGGCCGGGTCGCACACAGAAGCGCTTCGTTTCCAGGATTGCCGCCGAGACCATGGCGAGTCCTGCCATTCTCGTGGATGGGGGAGTGCAGCACATGAACCCCTCCACGTACTGCGGCGGCCCCGCTATCGTCTTCACGCTGGGCGCGGTCACCCGTCTTCCCGCCGAGCTGCCCCGTCCGGTGGAGGCTGTTTTCCACATGGGCGAGCTGCTCGCGGGCGGTCTTCTGGGCGTGCACAGTCGTGAGAACCCCAGGGACGTAAACATCCCTGTCGGTTCGCCGGATGTGGGCGGTGTCAGCTTCTCCACTTCGCAAGAGAAGTGCCGCAAGATGATCCGCCGCGGCTACAAAATTGCCGCCGCCGCCCTGGACGAAGCCGTTCGCAACGGCCGCGTGCCGCTGCTTCGCTCCACGGCTGCCTGAAGGCAGGCAGGGACTGACCGCGGCGCGGACCTGACCGTCAGGGTCGCCCGCCAAGTCCCGCAAGAGAAGCGGCGGGCGATAACCCCCTTCGCCTAGCTCGTCGGCTTCGAGGGCACCTGGCAGATTCATTAGCTGGTCGTCGCCAGCCACGTCACCGGGCTGCGCATCCGCTGACGGGCGCGCGGGTCCGGGGACTCAGTTTTGTGGCGGGCGTGCTCCGGCACGTCCCCACCACAACCAGCTGGGGATTGCCACGAGCAAAAGCTTGTGGTTCAGGCAGCTGCTCGGCAGCTCGAGAGAACCGGGAGGTTCGACAAAATGCATACCCTCATCATCATCGTCCTGGCGTACGCCGCCTGGTGGGTCGCCGGGACGTGGTCGTACAAGCGCCTCAACCGCTTCTGGACCCCGAAGTACACGACCCGCCGCCGGTGGAACGTCGTGCTGGCAGTCATCCTTTTCGGGGCCATGTTCTGCACCGTCCTCGGTGGCTGGTGGGCAATCCTTGCCGCCGCGCTCTTCAACGCCCTGGGCATGTCCGCCCTGGCCGAGGCGCGCAAGCGCGCTGCGGAGAAGCAGTAATACTGCCCGGAGCGCTCGTTTCTTCTTTCATCAACACGGACTTTCAAGACCCAGGGAGGTTCCATTGTCCGAAAATGTCATCCGCTACGACCCGACCCGTCAGGGGTTCTTCTTTGACGGGAAGGGCCCGTGGACTGCCGGCGAGCTGGCCATGCTCATCGGTCAGGGGTCCAGGCACGGCATCGACCAGGTCTGCCAGGGCGGCGTGACCGTCTCGGCAGGCTACGTCAACGAGATGCTGATCTGGACGCGGGATCACGGCTGGTTCATCGATGTCCTCGAGGACACCGACGATCACTCCTTCGACCCCGACAAGCCCACCCCCGGCCCCAACTGGGGCATGGCCACCAACGCGCGGCGAACGGCTGAGCGCATGCAGCGCCAGTTTGCCGCCCGCTGGCGCCTGGCGCGGCTCTCCCCGCTCGGCAGCCGGAAGAACGCCTGCTTGTACGCCCTGCAGGCAATCCGGCTCGAGCGGCGAGGCGAGCTGCTCCAGGAAACGGCAGAGCTCCTGCTGCACGCCGACCCGGCCCTCGACCGCTAACACTCGCGCCGCAGGTGCGGGAAGAGCGGCCTTGCCGGGTTGGCACATGGCTGCGCAGATGAGCGTGGTCGCTGCTGGGCAGGAGTCGCGCTGGCTCCAACCCTGCGGCAAACGGACGGAACTTCGCAGCGGCGGCGCCGGTGGTCGGCCCTGCGAAGTCCCCCCCGGCTGCTGGAAACAGCACCGCGCGAGCCGCTGACCCAAGCGAAACAACGGGCTTCCGAATTTGCGGCGGTCCGGCGCCTGCGGGCGCGAAGTCTCTGTAAAGCCGCCGTGCCTTTCCGGGGTTGCGGCGCGGATGTTTCAGGAGAAAAGATGTCTCATTTCCAATCAGAAAAGCCTCCTTGCCGGGGCGCTTCCGGGGCGAGTCGCAGGCGGGCGTCGAAATGCCTGGCGGCCGTCTCCGCCCTGGTGGCAGTCATTGCTTTGTTCATACTCGGGTCGGCGCCGGCCACGGCTGCCGGTTTCACCCCGCCGCCTGCCGGCACGCCCGGACCCGGTGTCACCCCCGGCAACGAAAATTGCTGGACCCTCGGGATGGCCGTGGAGTGCTCGCCGAAGGAGAAGCCCGAGTCGGTTCTCTACAACGCGCTCAAGACGGACCCGGCCAGCATCAAGATGCTGGAGTTCCGTCCCGGGGCGGTGGTGGTGACGCTCAACGACAAAGCGCACAGCCAGTACCAGGTGGCGGTGACGGACGCAACGGATGTGAACAACATCCGCACGCTGGCGCTCGACGCCAGGCCGCCGGTGCCGTTTGGCGCTCAGGCGCCCGATGGCGGTGGGATGCCGGTATGGCAGATCCTGCTCATCGTCCTGGGCATCCTGATCGGCGCCGGGCTGCTTCTCATGTTTCTCAACAGGGTCATTCCCGGCGGCATCGGTCCGCCCCCGGGCAAGACGATGATGGGAGGAACGGTGCCCGGATTCAATCTGGCAGGCAAACACAAGGTCGTCCAGCGGTCGGCTGTAGGCTCCGGCAGGCTCACCTTCGCGAACTTCGTTGGTCAGGAGTCCGCCCAGCGTGAGGCCCGGCGCCTGATGAGATTCCTCACCGAGCCCCAGCGGCTGCGAAGGAAGGGCGCCAGGGTGCCCAAGGGTATCCTCTTCTGCGGCGACTCCGGCGAGGGCAAGACGTTCCTGGCGCGGATCATCGCCGCCGAGTCGGGCGCGAACTTCATCGTGCTCAACGCGCCGGACCTGATCGAGATGTACGCCGGCGTCGGCGCCTCTCGTGTGGGAGCCGCTTTCTCTCAGGCGCGCTCCAGCCAGGGGGCGACGATCATCTTCATCGACGAGATCGACGCCATCGGCAAAGCCCGCAAGGGCGGCGCCAGCGACGGCAACGGCGAGCGGGACCAGACGCTGACCAAGCTGCTCACGGAGATGGATGGTTTCTCCGAGGAGCAGCTGCCGATCATCGTCATCGCGGCGACCAACCGGCCGGAGGACCTGGACAAGGCACTGCTGAGGCCCGGTCGCTTCGACCGCAAGATCCGTTTCCATGCCCCGAAGTTCGACGACCTGGTCAGGCTCTACCAGCTTTACGCCAGGGAGCTCAAGCTGGCGGGGGATGTGGATTTCCACGCCCTGGCCAAGAAGAGCCTCGGGCTGTCGGCGGCGCACGTCGCCAACGTCTGCAACGAGGCGGCCATTCTCTCTTTCGAGCAGGAGGGCGAGGACGACGATCCGATCACCCAGGCGCACTTCCTCGAGTCGATCGAAAGAGAGATACGCGAGGCGGTGAGCAACGCCAAGGGCAAGCGCTTTCACAACCACGATGCCGCGCTGCGGCTCGCGGATGTGATCGGGCAGCAAGATGCTGTGGACGACGTCATGGATGTCGTCAAGTATCTGGAGGACCCGGAGCGTTACCGCAGGCACGGCGCCAGGCCGCCCAAGGGGGTTCTCCTTACGGGCGGACCGGGGCTGGGCAAGACCCTTCTTGCCAGGGCTCTGGCCGGCGAAGCGGGTGTGCCGTTCTTCTCGATCTCGGCTTCCGAATTCGTGGAGGAGGTCGTCGGTCGCGGGGCCAGGCACGTGCGCGAGTTCTTCGAGCAGCTCGAGCGCAACGCGCCCGCCATCGGTTTCATCGACGAGATCGATGCGGTGGGCAAGAAGCGCGGCGGACCGAACTCGCACGATGAGCGCGAGCAGACGCTCAACCAGCTTCTCACCGAGATGGACGGTTTCGACGGCGGCAGCGCCATCGTGCTGCTGGCTGCCACCAACCGCCCGGAGACGCTGGACGAGGCGCTCAAGCGGCCCGGACGTTTCGACCGCGAGGCCAAGTTCTACGCCCCGGATGTCGTGGACAGGCTGGCTCTGTTCCAGTACCACAGCCGCGACAAGCAGCTGGCTGACGGGGTCGACCTGGAGTTTTTCGCCCGCAACACGGCGAACTCCTCCGGCGCCGACATCGCCAACTTCTGCAACGAGGCGGCGCTGCTCGCCATCCGCAAGGGTGTGGAGCAGGTGACGCATGAGCTTCTCGATGAGGCGATCATGCGCTGCCAGATGGGCGCTGCCCGCAACCGGATCATGTCCGAGAGCGACAAGCGCAACACGGCGGTGCACGAGCTCGGTCATACCATCGTCCACCATGTGGAGTCTGGTGGTCAGCCGTTCGCGCGCATCACCATCATCGGCCGTGCCAGCTCCGGTGGGCACTTCTCGCCGATGAACGACGACAAGTTCTTCTTCACGAAGGAAGAGCTGCTCTGCCGCATCGCCACCGCCCTTGGTGGACGCAAGGCGCAGCAGCTCATCCTGGGCACGATCGACACCGGCGCTCAGAACGACTTCCAGCAGGCACGAAACATCGTGCACCAGATGGTTGCCGAGCTGGGCATGTCGGATGCCGGCGTGCTTACGTCGGTGGAGGGCGTGCAGCGCTCCGCCGATGAGGAGGCGCTCATCGCCTCCGAGAAGAAGAAAATCCTCGAAGAGAGGGAGGCCAGGGTCGAGCAGATCATCTGCGAGAACCGGGGACGGTTCGCGGCGATGGTCGAGATCCTGCTCGAGCGCGAGACCCTCTCGGGTCCCGAGTTCGTCGAGCTGTGGGACTCGATGAGCCCCGACGGCTGCCTCCAGTGCCCTCCGGAGGCGGCAGCAGCTGCCGAAGGTGAGCCGGCCGATACCGCCCCTCCGGTCCAGGAGAGGCGTGAGGTTCGGACATCGTCCGGGCAGACGGCGACAGCACCGCCCTCTCCTCCACGTGTGGTTCTCGACGTGCCGCGGCACGGTCGCGGCGGTGCTCTCGGCGAGGCGATCGCCCGGGGCATCCGGCGGCTCGGGCAGCGGAAGGCCGCTGCGCCGGTCGTCGCGGGGAGCTCGAGAAGGCACTAGGTCGGAAAACCCAGGCAACAGCCATCTACCGCCAACATCCTGAAGACAAGGAGAAGCAGATGCCCGAGGACAAAGCGCAAGACGCGGAGGCGCCGGTCGAGCAGACCGAGGAGCTGACCGAGCAAGGCGAGGGCAGCGTTCTGGCCGACATTCAGCGCTTCTACGAGCGCAGGCGGGACTGACCGGCGCACAGCGTCGGGGCGTCGCCTGGCCCCCACATCACCCAGTCAATCGGAGCCCGGCCCGCTGCGCGACAATGCGCGCTCTATCGGGCAGCGGCCGGCTCCGGTTGAGCAAGTGCAGGGGGGAGCCGTCCCTTGCTGGTCATCGAGCTGGTGACCAGTTCCACCCGGCTGTCGAGGGAAAACGACGGCCCAACAACAATCTGAACAGGAGGAAGTCATGGTTAGACTCGCAATTCGGGTCTTGATCACGGCGTTCGTATTCACCTACGTCGTGCCGATGATCGGCGGTGCGCACTTCAGCGGCAGCTTCTGGCCCGAGGGGGTCATCTACGGGCTGCTGTTCGCCGCCACCGCCTTCGTCGTCGGCAGGGCGCTCGGCTACGTCACCGCGGCGCTGGCCATCGGCACCCTGGGCTTTGGATGTCTCTTCGTCATCCCGCTCTACCTCTTCTGCTTCTGGCTTTTGCCGGCAGCGGAGCTCATGGTGCTCGCCCACTTCTTCCCGCAGCACCTGGCCTTCAACGGCTGGGGGAGCGCGATTCTTGCCGGCCTCGTTCTGTTGTTCGTCAACGTCGTGACGACGGCGGAGAGGACCAAGAGAGCCTCCGGTGGGTTGACCGTGCGCGACAACCCGCGCTATCGGCGCTAGTCGCACCGGAGCCGGCGAACAGCGGGTCAGCGCGCACTGGCCCCTGCTCGCCGCTCGGGGATGCCGTCTCGCAACAATGCCAGAGCACCGAAAGGAAGGAAATGTCCAGATCGCTGGTTGACCGGCGCGGGGGATTGCTGACCACGAAACGTCGCGGCGGCCTCACGAAGTTCACGGCCGCCTGGTTCTCCGGCCTCGTGCTGGTGCACGTTTTCCTGCATCGCTTCATCATGCACAAGGTCGGACTGCCGGTGAGCTGGCTTCCTGAGGAGATCGCCCTTGCCTTCATCACCTACCCGCTCCCGCGCCGGATCCGCGGGTTCGTCTGGAGCCAGTGGAAGCAGTTCGGTCGACGCATCGGGCGTAACCATCGCGTCAAGAGATGGGCGCGGGAGCAACGCGCGCTTGGGATGCGCTGAGCGAGCGATACTTCACACTAGCCGGTCTGGCTCTGTCCAGCCGGTTCTTCGTGTGAGTTTGCCGTCCAACGGAAAGGAGCAATCCATGTGGGTTGCGTTTCTGATGGGAAGCCTGAGGTGCAATCGCCTGGCTGTCCGGCCGAAATCGTGTTGAAAAAGTTGCTGGCGGGCAGCCAGGTTCGAGCGCGAGGGGGCCTTAACCATGCAAAGAGTCGTGTCCGACAGCAGGTTCGAGATTGGCCTCGACAAGCAGCCGCAGGTAATCGCTGTCCCTGCCGAAGAGCAACTGCCGGCTACCTGCTCGCCACAATGGTGGGCGCTTCGGCCTTGGCCTTGAGCGCCATCAAGATTCCCGGCATGCCGCTGCGAACCTGGTGCTTGACCAGCGCCTGGGGAATGAAGCGACCGATGTTCAGGTGGGCCCAGTAGGTGACCAGCGTGCTGCGGCCGCCGTCGATTGGCTCCAGCTTCCAGAATCCGTCAATCTCTTTGAGATCGCCGCGCAGCCGGTGCCACTCGATCAAGGTCGGCTTGGTCTCCTTTACCTGTAGAACATATTCAATTGGACCCAGGGGAACGCCAGGCTCGACGCGATAGGCGACGTGCTTTGTGCTCCCGCTGTTCTCCAGGACCACGCACTTTCTGACGCCCGGGAACATGGCGACCGAGCTCTCATAATTGGTGAGCACGCTGAAAATGTGCTGCGGGCTGGCTTTGACGATCGCCTTGCAGACTTCAAACGACTTCTGACCGATCGTCTCTTCGCAGACCTCGTATTGGTCGGAACGGTTCGTCATCTGTTGTGCTCCCATGGCTTGCAGGCACGTGGTCGACGCACCGGTGAAGGTGGTCAGCACGGCCAGGCAAGCGGATGTAAGAAACGTGATTGGCTGGTTTTTCACGTTAATTCCTCTTGACGAGAAAAGAAACAAGAGAGTGCCCGGCCAGTCCAATCCCGGTCCGGCAACGCGCCTTGGTAGTTGTAATTCCTGGGGTAATTCTGCCGCGCGGCTCGGTGGCTGTCATCCGTAAGAATACGTACGCTTGTTGTTTTTTAGACTCCCGCTATATGATATGCCATAGTAGAAATTCACAAAATGAAAAGACGGCAGAGACGCCCATGTGGTATGGGCGTCGCCACCGCTTTTCGTTGGAGCCCTAGAGGGACTCGGGTCCGAAGGAGTCAGGGAGCAGCGCGTCGAGGCGCGCCGACACCAGCGACTTGTCGGGACCGACCAGCAGGACAGAAGCATCGGCGCCGAACTCGCGGAGCACCTGCAGGCACTCCCCGTC
>JAJPGY010000031.1 GCA_021325555.1 Pseudomonadota bacterium
GACGTAGACATTGCCGGTGGTGCTAGGCGCGGCACCGGCATTGGCGGTGAGCGTGGCGGTGCTGACGTTGAAAGGCGAGGAGCAAGAGGCGCCGATGGAGCCGCCGGTGGCGCTCAGGTTGACGGAGCCGCCGGAGACGGTGATGCCCATGGCTGTCTGCAAGGAGGACGCCGAATTGGCCTGGAGGCTGAAGGTATTGAGCGCCGTATTGGGGCTGGCGATCCCAAGGTTGGAAAAGCAGCAAAAGGCCGGGGAAGCATTGGAAGGATTGATGACGGCAACAGTTCCGCCTGCCGTGTCCTTCAGGTAGACGGAGCCGGACGGCGCAGACGCCGAGATGTTGGCGGCGGAGAAAGTGATCGGTGAACCGCTGGCACCTACGTCTTTGTTGGCGGAATAGAGTACTACATTAGTAAACGCACCTATGTTGCCCGAAGATGGGGCCGTTATCGAGTTGTTCGCCGCCAATGCCAGGGACGTACCGGAAGCGCTCATGTTGGTGAGATTGATTTGTCCGTTAGTGCCGGATGCGTAGAAGGTTATCGTGCTCGAAGTGACCGACGAGCCGGAGGCAAAGGAGATGGTCGCGCCTGGAGAGGCGGGCGCAGCGGTGTCTGCAATGTAAAAATTGCCATTGCTGGCAGAGTTGGAGTTGACAAGCGTGACAGCCTGGCTGTCGGTGATGTAGACATTTCTGGCGTTGACGGTCAATACCGGAACGTTGAGCGGCAAAGGCGAGCTGCAGCTAGAGGCGATGTTGCCGGATTGGGCGCTCAAAATCACGTTGGACCCGGAGATGCTTGTGCCGGACCCGATGGCCAGAGAAGAGGCGGAGTCAGCCTGAAGGCTGAAAGTGTTCAGCGCCGAATTGGGATTGGTAATGCCCAAACTGGAGTAGCAGCAAAAGGCCGGAGACGCAGTGGAAGGGTTGAAGATGGTGACAGTGCCTCCGGCAGTATCGCTCACATAGACGGAGCCGGACGGTGCGGAGGCGGACAGGTTGGCGGCCGAGAAGGTTATCGGCGCGCCGCTGGCTCCGAGATTGCTGTTGGCGGAATAAAGCAAAATGTTGGTAAAGGTTCCGAGATTGGCAGGGGAGGATGGCGCGCTGATTGAGTTATTTGCAGCGAGCGCCAGGGAATTGGCGGAGATATTGAAGTTGGAGAGATTGAGTTGAGCGTTGGTGCCTGATGCGTAAAAGGCGGCCGTGGACGCGGAGACGGAAGACCCGGAGGCGAAGGAGATGGTGGCAGACGGTGAGCTGGGAGCGGCTGTGTCGGCCAAGTAGAAGCTGCCATTGTAAGCGGAGCTGGCAGAAGAAAGGGTGACTGCTTGATTGTCGGAGATGTATACGCTTTGCGTGTTGGATGGCGAAGAGCCGGCATTGACGGTCAGTGTCGGCGTGCTTACGTTGATCGTCGCGGTGCAACCCGTCCCGATGGATCCAGTTGTGGTGATGTTCAAGCTGGTTCCGGTTATGAGACCGGTGCCGGTGGGATCGGTCAGGCTGCCGTACACGGTCAACACTCCTGCCGATGATTGCCCAGAAGTATTTTGGAAGTTCAGCGTGCCGTCGACGATGGCGTTTGCGGGGGAGCCGCTGCTGCCTACAGTTAAACCTCCGGTCAACTGAACGTTCATTGTCACGTTCTGTGGCAAGTCCAAACAGTTGCAGCCGCTCGGGTTTATGTTCTGGTTGGTGAGGGTGAAGGTTCCTCCCACCCCTTGTCCGCTGCTGTTGATCTCCAGCGTCTGGATGCCGGTGCTTGCCTGGAGCAAGGCTATGATCTCGGCCGCTGTCAGATTAGTTAGCTGGTTAGGCACGGTCAGCGTGGTGCCATTGCTCAGAACGAGCGTCAGCTCGCCGGGCCCCGTGTATGAGTTCGTTTTGTCGATCTCGTTGGTGTTTATCTTGTTGCCGTTAATCTCTATCTTGATCTTGGCGCTGTTCGAGTCCACATTGGCGTGAGATGACGTCTGCAAACCTGCGGTGGTCCCGTTGCCGTTCGCTGCGGTGATGCCGATTACCTGAAAACCGGTTGAGCTGGCCGAGATCGTCGCCGGATAGGTAGTGCTCGTGTTGGTCAAATCAAGGCATGCCGGGTAAGTCGTCGGCGACGACACGGACGACCCGGTGGAGGCGTCAATTATGATGCCGTAACCACCAATGATGCTGTAATAGTATGTTTTGCCGCTTCCGGTCGACGGAACTGTCGGTCCATAAATACTGATGCTGGTACCACCGGCGTCCAGTGTTATCGGCGCGTTTGGGGATTGAAGACTGGACGGGTTGTTAGGATCCGCCACGGCGGCAATGATTCCGTTGATGTTGGTCGGTGCCGTTGAAAGCGTCGTAACGGCCCCGGGCTGTCCCCAGCCCTGGTATGTAGTTGATGTTGAGCCCGTTGCCTGGGGCGTGCCGTACTGTCCACCCGAGGAAAATAACGAGCCGGTGACAGTGATTGAGCCACCCAGTGCTGTAAGGACGACGCCGTTGTTGATTAGCGGCAAGCCGGATTGTATGCCGCACAGCGGGCAAGGTCCGCCGGAACCACCGCTGCCGCCTATAACTTTGCTACTGGTGGTGTTGGCATTGCTGCCGCCGTTGCCCCCCGCGGTGACTATGGCGGCCAGCAAAGACGACCCGTTATTGAAGAGGGTGTTGCTGAATTGCTGATCGCCGGTCAAGGAGATGGAGCCGTACAGGGTCTGAATGGCGGCCGTTCCACCGTTGCCGCCGTTGCCGCCGTTGGCGGCCTTGTCAATCGTATCGCTGTTGTCTTGCCCGTTGCCCCCGGCTGAGTTAATAGTTCCGTTGACGACGATGTTGTTGCCGACCGACGGGCTGGTGCTCTGTCCGGTAGATATGGTGACATTGCCGCCGTTGCCGCCGGTGCCGGCGGTGGCATTTGCGTTGAGCGGGCCCTGGAAGCCCCTGCCTTGCGCATTGACGTCGCCGTTGACCGTGATGGCGCCGCCGGCTGTCAATGTGATCGCGCCGGCGTTTTCCCCGAAGCTGTAACTTGCCGGGACGGACTGAGCATTAGTGTTGAGTGCTCCGACGCTTATCGCCCCGTTTTGGACGGTGCCGGCGCTGAAGGTGCCGCCGGTGGCTGTTCCGTTGGTGATGACCTTATTGGCGCTCAGGGTCGGGGTGGCGGTCTCAAGCAAGATGTATCCCGTGGTGGAGCCTGTGGTGGCGCCGACCGCTGGAGCGGGGCCGTATCCCCCGCTCGTATTAATCGAGCCCACCGTTATAGACTGCCCGCTTGTGGCACCGGCAAGCATCTTTACGTACCCACCTGTGCCCGCGTTGACGCCGCCGGTGGAGATCGTGGTCGTGGTCGGAATGGTGATGGTGCCGGGCGTATAGGTCGAACCGGCGCCGGTGCCGCTGTAGGCCGCCATGGTCACATTGCCGCCGCTGGCGTTGGTGACGCTGCCGGCTGCCGTGCCGCTGGTGTTTATGCCGGTTACGCCGGTAAGCACGATCGCACCGCCGGTGGTGGAGCCTGTGGAACCGATGGTGACCTGCGTGGCGGCAGGAGCCGGATAGCCGCTGGTGCCCGAGGGCGACACCGAGACGAATCCAGCCCCGGCGACAACAAGAAGATTCCCGCCGTTGCCGCCGGCGCTGTTGGTCGTGTCAAGCGTTCCCGAGCCGATCACGACATCCTGGCTGGCGACAATCGCCAGATCGCTGCCGGCCGTGTTGGGGATGCCGCCGGTTAAAGTGACGCTGCCTTGCGTGTTGTAGTAGGTCGGATCGCCTGTTGTCTCGATGCTACCGAAGGTCAAATTAGGTGTGGCTGCCGTAAAGTGCGCGGCGCCGGCATTGATATTTACCGTCCCGGTGACCTTGCCCACGTCCGCCGTGACCAGCCCGCTGCCGGAATTAATGTTCAGTGTGTTGGACAGCCAGTCGCCGCCGACAAGCGTCGTGTTGCCGTTGCCGGTGTAGGTCGCATCCCGGAAATTAATAGCTCCCATAAGGGCCGATATGGTGCCGCCCGTGTTGTTGATGCTCAAGTCCTGCGCAAGGCTATGAAAGCCGATATCGCCGTTAAGCGCTTGAATGGTCCCGGTATTGCCAAGCATGGCGGTGACCGCGTTAATGCTGCCGCTCTGAGAAGTCAGCACGCCCTGGTTGACAATGTTGGCGGCCTGCAGGTTTAAGTCATTGACGGCCGATATCAGCGGGGTCGGTCCGGTCGCGCCGGTGGGCAGGGCATTGATTATGGAGTTGCCGGCGGTCAGATTGAGGTGCCCGGAACTCGAAATGGTGCCAGCATTCACGATCGATTGCGCAGCGCTCAAACTGAGATTGACACTGGAGATGGCGCCGCTGAACCCTGGCAGCCCGCCGGCAGGAAGAAAGCTCGTGATAAGCCCACCTTGCTGATTGAATATGTTGCCGGCCTTAATGACCGCGTCGGTGATCTGCGGACTGGTGGACAGCACGTAAAAAGTCCCGGAATTGGCCAGATTTCCGCTCAGGCTCAATGTCTTGCTGACCGCTGCATTGTCAATTGCCGTGACGCCGTGTGGGACCACCAGGTTGCCCAGTTGCTGGCTCAGCTTTGAGCCAAGCGCAAAAGAACCGCCGATTGCGTTTCCGAGGCTGCCCAGGACGATTGACTGGTGCCCTGTTTGTAGAACCTGCGTTAGCGCGAGCCGTTCGGCCGGGGTCAACATCATGTTAGGCGTCACCGTCAGGCTCGATCCGCCCACATGAATGTCGACGGCCGAGTGATTGTGAAGCGTGCCCGAGCTGACCGAATGCACGGTGGAGCCCAGGTCAAGGTTGATGGGGACATGATTCGCCTGCGCAACTTGAGCGCAAGCCTCTCGAGCCAGCAGGCCTGACGGCGCCGCCAGCAAGCAGCACAATAAATAGCTCAACACGCGGCGACTCACAACCGCCAACCCCCTCCTTTTGCCTTTGGTTGCCGGCTGGAATGCCCGGTTAAACCGTACCCTGAATTTGTCGAACCTCCGACACGGTCTGGCTGCGTGTGCGGCATGCTGCTCGCTGCGACATTGCGTCCGTCCCGCCCTTGTCCTCGGCGGCCGCCACCGCCTCGACGCTGTCTCACCATCTTAAGTCCTACCCCCCGGGGCCATCCCTCAATCGGGTGGTCTCCATTTACTACTCTACAACATCCGAGGCGATTGTCTATATTCGTTTTGATAGACCGCCTAAGCATTACCCCATAGATTTACTAAGCAAAATATCGTCAAACCTATAAGATGACATTGGAACCGAGGAAAGCCTGACGTCGGAAAGGCAAAGCTCGCGGGCGTCTGGCAAGGTGCATCCCCTGTGTGGGGGATTTGGAGCCCTGACTTTCGCCGGACGGAAGTTAAGGAAAGTTAAGCTTGTCAAGCAGCGTTCCGCCGGCACCGGTGCCCGGTTTACGCGGCCCCGCACCCCGGGCATTCGCTTTGCGAAAAAGAACTGCCGTCTGCAGCGAAATGCGCTTCCGGAGCGGGTGCGGCAATCGTTGCGTGGCGGACTCGATAGCGTCGATCCAGCGCTTGGGGAGAAGCTTCAGGACAAACTCTGGTTTCATGTGCCCGTCGCTGTTGGACTGGAACTGCAGCTCCAACGCGTTGCCGGGAGCGTACTCGATTGGCGCCTCTTGCTTTAGCGCTACGTAATCGCCTCGGCTATCCTGCTACCTGCCAGGATCGCATACTGACAGCAAGGCTATTGGTTGTGCTCGTCAAATCTTTCGATCTCGAACAAGCCCTCGGTGATGACCGCCTCTCGCTGACCCCGGCAATAGGCGTCCCGACCGATCAAACAGATCGGCGTGGCGACCAGCTCCACGGGCCGGGTTTTGCCTGCCAGCATGCCAACGGCTGCCGACGGTATCTCCTTGAGCAGCCACCGGCACAACCGCCAGGCAATCTCGGATGGCTTATAAGGTGCAGCGGCCGGCAGGTTGTAGAGCGCGGACAAGTACCGGGCCGAGCGCCCGTAACGGTACATCTGCTGCTTGAACGACAAGAGGTCGGAGCGGTGGCGGTGGCGGACGACGGACTGCGCGCAATACGACAGCTCCCACGACCCCGCCTGCTGAATGCGCCAGCAAATGTCGGCATCGCCCCCTGTGTCCATGCGCGGGCGAAACAGGCCGACCTCCCGCAGAGCCTGCCTCCGTACGGCGAGATTTGCCGTTTGACCGTACGGGCGATAGGAATGGGCCAGGGTGTGCTCTTGCGAGAGCAAATTCTGGAATGCTGCATACTGCTCGAGCAACGAACGGCCCGGCAGCGCCTCGACCTTACCGGCCACGATGCCAACCCGGGGATCAGCGAAGGGTTTGACCAGCTCCTGGAGCCAGTCTGCGGCCGGCCGGCAATCCGCGTCCGTAAAGGCGATGATCTCCCCGGAGGCGGACCGGCAGCCGGTGTTCCTGGCCGCATACGAGCTCCTTGTCTTGTTTTCGGAGAGCAGCAGCAACCGAAGGTTTTTCTCCTCCGCGGCGAGCCCGGACAACAGCCTTGCCGTCTCATCGCTGCTGCAGTTGTCAACGACGATGTATTCGGCTCGGGAACGAGGATACGTTTGAGCTCGCAAACACGCAACGAGGTCCGCGACGTCCTTCTCGCCGTTGTGGATCGGCACCACGACGGAGACCCTTGGAAATGTCTCTGCTACCGGAGCCGCTGGCGGTGGGTCAACCTGCATCGATCTGGGATTCCTTCGAGCCTGGCCCGGGCGAGGCGGCGGAGCGCGGGGCTGCCGCGGCCGGCGCTGCGCACTGCTGGAGAATCTCCAGCAGGCGGGGGAAGTTGCCGCGCATGTCGAAACGCCGCAGGAAGCACTGTCCCGCTAGGAGCCGCATCTCCTGCTTCTCCTCCTCGGACACAGCTAACCATCGCTCCAGCAGCCGGCTGGTGCCGTCAACGGTATCAGGCTCCACGAGCCCGGCCCGATCGGATTGAATCTCGCGCCAGATATTCACCTGATTCGAGATGAGCACCGGAACCCCGCAAGCAAGCGCCTCGGCCACCGATATTCCGAAATTCTCGCGGTGCGAGGGCAAGATGAAAGCCTCGGCGGTCCGGAAGGCTCCCCATTTGAGATCGCCGGCAAGCATGTCGGTCCAGGTTACTCGCCGGCTGACCCCGGGCTGATCTCGCTCGTAATCCCGGCGAAGCCGGGCTCCGTAATTGCCGGCGCACGGTCCGGCCAGCACCAGGTGCAGCTCCTGATGCCGTTCGGCCAGACGGGCGAACGCCCGGAGAACGAGATCGCATCCCTTCATCTCGTGGATTCTACCCAGGAAAAGCAAGACGCGCTTGCCGCGCAGCTCGGGATATCTGCTCAGGAAGGCTTCGCGCTGCGCGAGCGGATCGCCGCCTGGCCCCCGGATCCCGTAAGGCACGACGATCTCGCGCGCCCGGTAGGGGATGAACGAATTTCTGGCCCGCAGTCGCTCTTCTTCGGAGGTGAAGAGCACCGCCCGCGCGTCCCTTAGCACGCGGTACTCCGCCCACGGCCAGTAGAGATATTTCTTGAGGCGCTTGAGAGGATATCTCCGGTTGAACCAGGGGTCGAGCATGCCGTGCAGGAAAACCACGTAGGGGGTGTCCGTGCCCCGCAGGGACAGCCAGCCGCCGAACGATGTGTACTGCCATATGCCGTTGAAGACGACAAGATCAAAGCGGTGCCGGTTGCTCCGCAGCCAGGGAATGAGGCGCGGCGTGAATCCGTAGTGCAGGGCGGTAGGACCGAGCGCGTGAACGGTGGCCGGGAACCGCTTGATCCAGGGATCGTCCGGGCTGTCCAGCGTCAGCACTTCAAAAACGTTGCCGGCATCCCGTTGGAGCTCGGACATCTGCCGTAGAAACTCGGTCGGCCCCCCGCACTCTGGGGACAGTCCGCCTACGCAGTGCAGGAATCTCATCGTCTAGATGCTGGCGAAAGCTGAGGAGACCGTATGGTCGCAAGCCTCAATTATACTCTTCTATACTATTCAGGAGCCGAACCTGAGCACGTCCACGAGCGTCAGCAGCTCGACGAGCGAGGTTATGCCTACCAGCGCCGTCAGCACGCGGCACACGCCGATCGTTGCCAGAAGCGTCCGGCAGTCGAGCCAGAACGACAGCCCGCGCTCGTAGTCGTGATTGATGGCGAAGCGTTGCGCGTATGTCTGGTTGCCGTTCCTGCTTATCTGCTCAGGACCGGTCAGCCCGGGTCTGACCGTGGGCTTGAACCCCGGATGCTCCTCTTGATAGCCGAACTCGCTGGCGATCACCTCACATTCGGCAACCGACAGCGGACGCGGCCCGATAAGGCTCATGTCCCCACGTATCACGTTCCAGAGCTGCGGCAGTTCGTCGAACTTCCAGTCCCGCAATATCTTGCCCAGCCGCGTTACGCGCGGGTCATCCTCGCGGGTGCGCACGCCCTCGTGCTCGCTGCCCGGCACCATGGTGCGTATCTTGTAGATGGTGAAAACCCGGCCGCCGGCGCCGAGGCGTTGCTGCTTGAAGAGCACAGGCCCTCTGCTTTCCAGCATAACGAGCAAGGCTGCCAGCAATAGAAGCGGCGAGCAAACCACCAGCGCCGCCGAGGCTACCGTAACATCCAGAATACGCTTGATGAACCGGCGGTAAATGCCCGACCGGGAACCGCTCTCGATACCGCCAGCTAAAAGGAAGCCGTCGCTCGTAATTTCAGAATAGCTTCGCATCCAGGATTCGCCTTACAAACCGCCCACGCGTTTTGTGAATTTAACAGTTGCCGAAAGCACTTGGCATCCCCCGACTGGGTATCCGATTCTTCCGGCCGGTGACCAGGCGGACATCGTTTTATCATGCAGAAATCCAGGCAGGCTTCCTGCCGATATTCTGCTACCCCCTGACATTACTGTGATGCACGGAAACCCATGATGTCAAACACTTTGTTCGGGTTATCCGTATCACCCGAAAGATAAAATTTCAAACGTGCCACTGGACGGACGATTGCGTGTGTGGAATGTTAAGTTATGTAACAGGCGAAGGAATTGCCGAGCAGCTCAGCCAGGCTGGCCACTTGTCGGCATAATATGGGTTTGCAACGCGCTTTTGGGTCATGCGGCTTTTTTTGGATCGGCTGGCGCTCAATTCCGCGGGCTGTCAGGCAATCTAAGGGTAAACCTGCGGGCTGGCGCCCGGGGGCAGGCGCTGGACGGGAAGGCAGCCCGTGCTGCGAGGAAGGCGGCTCACGCGTGAAGGTGAATGTTTGGGGCATCAACTACCATCCCGAGCAAGTTGGGATAGCCGTCTACAACACCGAGCTGTGCCAGTTCCTCGCCGGGCAGGGTCATGAAGTTACCATGGTCACCAGCTTTCCCTATTACCCGGACTGGCGGAAGCGGCCGCCGGACAGGGGATGCCTGTTCCGAAGCGAGCGCGTGGAGCAGGTCGAGGTGCGCCGGTGCTGGCACTACGTGCCGGCTGAGCCTACCGCCATCAAACGGATGTTGTGCGAGCTCACCTTCGTCATTACCTCCACGGTGACCCAGCTCCTGCTTCCCCGGGCGGATGTTTATGTGGTCGTCTCGCCCCCATTGCTGCTTGGGCTGGCTGCCTGGGGCGTGACCTCGATCAAGCGCTCCCCTTTCATCTTTCACGTTCAGGACCTGCAGCCTGACGCGGCTGCCGGCCTCGGCATGCTCAAGCACAAGATGCTTGTCGGGATGCTTTACGGTCTTGAGAGCCTGGCCTACGATAAGGCGTCGGTGGTTTCCGGGATCAGCCCGGAGATGTGCCGGGCTTTTCATCGCAAGGGCGTGCCGGACTCAAAAATTTTCCTGCTGCCCAACTGGGTTGACTGCCGGACGCTGGCTCGACCGCCGGCGCGCGGCTCGTGGCGAAGGCGGCACGGGATCGCCCCGGATATGCCGATCGTGTCCTATGCAGGCAACATCGGTGTAAAACAAGGGCTGGACACGGTGCTGGAGGCCGCTCGCCTGCTTGCGGCGAGGAGCCCCGCCATTTTCGTAATTGCCGGGGAGGGCGCCTGCAAGCGTGACCTGCTTGCTCTTGCCGAAAGGCACAAGCTGGGCAACTTGATGTTCTTCGGCGTGCTCTCGCCCGAGGAGCACACGGAGCTGCTGGCCGACAGCGATGTCTGCCTTATTACGCAGAAACGCGGGTCGGGCGCTGCTTTCTTGCCGAGCAAGCTTCTCAAGACGCTGGCCGTGGGACGTCCGGTGGTGAGCAACGCCGCGCCTGACAGTGCCCTTTATGAGGCGGTGGCGGCAGGCGGTTTTGGTTTGAATGTGGCGCCGGAGGATGCCGGCGAGCTAGCCGAGGCGATCAGCCTGCTCCTGTCCGATCCGGGCAGGAGGGCGGCAATGGGCGCGGCCGGCAGGCAGTATGTTTTGCAATTTGACAAGCAGGAGGTCTTGCCCCGCTTTGCGGCGGACCTGCAAGATCTGGTGCGCGGCCAGTGGCCCGGCTAAGCTGCCTGGGTGGTGGTGCGACTGGCCCCCGGGTTCGACCTGCCAAAAATTCTCTGCGGCCAGTTTGCCTGCCACCACCGCCTCTTCTCAAGTCTTGCCGCGCGTTGCTCGTCCAGCTGCCGGGCCAAAGCATGCCAATCGAAACTGCAGGACCGGCTCGTTTCCTCATCAGTGGTTTCGGGCTGCAGGCTGGACAGCTCGGCCGCCGGGACCTCGATGCCGGCTGAGTTTAACAACCGGTGCAGGTCCGTGCTTTCCGCCATAAGGCTCAGCACCGTGGTTGCGTGCAACTCCTCGAGGTCGGCCAGCCTGGATCGATAAGCGGCATCCGGCTCGCGCACGCGGCGGGCCGCGGCCAGCAGGTTTCGAAAGTCGGCGATCGCCTGTCTGTCCATGTCGGGCAGCACGCGGAGCAGATGGTCGATCTCCTGCCTCTCCGGTTCGGACATCTCTTTTGCGGCCGCGATCTTACGGCAGCGCGGGAAAAGGACCCTGCCCGCATTGAGCAGGCGCATTTGCAGTTGCGCGCAGTAGCATTGAAACGCTCGTAAGACTGCCGCTAAGTCGTCATTGGCGCTGCGGCTCTTCGATGCCGTCTCGTTAATCTGCGCGGACAATCGCCTCAACGCCGCCAACAGACGCCTGTGATACTCGCTTTCCATCCTTTCCGCAAGCGCGCCCACCGCCGCGCAAAGCTTGTCGTCGAGGACCGTTCGTTCCGGTTGGCACCGCATGGCCCCGTCGCCGGCTCCGCCCTCGACTCCGGAACCAGCGCCGAATGTGTGTACGAGAAACATTGGGAACCCTCCAAGCGCCGCCAAGCCAACCTTCCCGTCCCCTTGAATTCCATTAAACCCTGCGCGGCGCGCCGGCGAGAACCCTCATTTTGGGTATTTTTTTTGGGATTTTTGATCCACCGCCCGGTGCAGCGCCAGGGGCGCAGCTTATCCCCCGTAAGCGGGGTTGTCTGATGCAAGCCCCCCCCTGACGGGTTACGCCAGCGGCGGTGGCTATCGATGTGCGGTGCGCGCGCTGGCCAGAACCTTTTCGTAAGCTCGACCCGCCTGTTCCCATGAATAGCCACGCTCGACCAGCGTCCGCGCCGCCTTGCTCGTCTGCTGTCTTAAGCCCGGCGTCTCAAATAGCCGGCTGACCGCCTCTATTATCTCTCCTGCTTCTTCGGCCCGCAGCGCCGCCGGGCTCTGCCCGCTTTCGTCGACCGGCAATCCCTCGAGGGCGCAGCGGGATCCCACTACCGGGGTACCTGCCGCCATCGCCTCCAGCGTCTTGTTTTTGATCCCCAGGCCGGTCCTCAGCGGCAGGACGCACACGGTTGCTCTGTGCAGGTGGCGGCACATCGAGTCCACGCCGCCGGTCACTTCGAGCCCGGGCTGGCTTCCTAACTCTGCCACCGCCGGCGCCGGCCGGGCGCCGACAATCGACAGCTGCGCGTCGGGGTAGCGCTCACGCAGCCCCGGCATCACCGCCAGCGCCAGGAATCTGGCCGCGTCGATGTTGGCCTGCACATCCATCGCCCCGGTAAAGATGAGCCGGTGGCCTCCCGGGTCTTTCGCCCGAAACGTGAAGGACTGAAGATCCACCCCGTTGCTCACCACGTATATGGGTTGATCCGCCGCGATCCTCTCCAGCTTCTCCCTGTCATCGTCGGTGGTGACAATCAGGGCCGTGAACTTGGAGCAGTACCGCCTTTCGTATCGCCTGAGCAGGGGCAGGCTCAGCCAGTCCCTCAGCCGGTTTTCCGACACGCCGCTTTCCACCAGGTGCCGGCGGGACCAATAGACCGAGCTGTGCACATCCGCATACGTTCGGCATCGCTGCCTGTATTCGGGGCGCACGTAGATCTCATTGATGCTGTGCTCGCAGGTAAGGGCGTCCACCCGGTTTGCGGCCAGGAAGTCGTCCAGCCAGCTCTGCATGGCCGGCACATGCCAGGCCCGGGTGTGAGGCGGGGTGCCGGTGACAAGAAAGGCTCCAAAACGGCGGGCCTTGTCCAGGAGGCTGCTACCGGCGTCCTGCTGGAATGGTCTGGGAAAAACCTGCAGCCTGCCGCTGCCGCCAAGGAGGGCGCCAAGCGCGGCCACGTCCTCATCGCTGGTCGACTGGCCGCGCAGCGTCGCCAGTGTCACGTTGTGCCGCTGGCACAGGTACTTGAGGAGATGAAATGTGCGCACCTCGGTTCCCCCCAGCGTGGGCGGGTAAGGGAAGGGGGCCGAGATCATCAGAATGTTCATACGATCACGTGACCGGCAGCCCGAGTTTGCCCAGCACGCCGGAGAGCGCTTGCGACATCGCCTCGATTGTATAGTATTTCAAGCAGCGCTCTCGCGCCCTGGCGCCCGTGGCGGCGGCTTCCGCGGGATCGCTGAGGATATGCTTGATCGCTTGCCCGAGCCGCTCCGGAGAGCCTGGTGGCACGAGGTAGCCGCAGTCAGCCAGGATCTCCGGGATGTCGCCGACGGTCGTCGCCAGCACAGGCTTGGCCATCGACATGCCGTCGGTCAGCTTGAGAGGGAACTGCGCCCTCGATATCTCGGTGTCGGAGGAGGGCACCACGACAACATGAGCGGCCGCCACGATCTCAGGCATCGACGAGACGGCAACCGGGGGAAGGTTGATTATCCAGCGCCCCCATCGCCGCGCGAGCTCGCTGTCGTAATCGTCATATTTTCCGCCGCCCACGATCACGAGCCTGATGTCCGGCTCGTTTATAAGCTCCAGCGCTGCCAGCAGATCCTCCAGCCCTTTTTGCGGTCTCGGCGAGCCGGGAAACATGAGCACGCGATATGCGGAAAGACCGAGTTTTGCCCGGCACTCATCCGCCTCGAAGCGCGCCGGATCGAAAAGAGCCGTATCCTTGCCGCTCGGCACGTAGGTGCCGCCGAAGCGGCTCTCGAGAAATCTGTTGTTCACCGTGATCTGATCCGCCAGGGGAATCAGCTTCTCCAGCTGCCGTATGTAGACGAGGTGGTGCGGGTATCGCAGACCGTACTTTGTCCACAGCAGATCCTTTATAAACTGCTTCGGTCTTGGTCGGTATCTGCGCTGCACGCCGCCGGCAAGCGCCATGTCCCAGTCGTCGATGTCCAGAATCACCGGCACCCGCCTGAGCAGCCGGTTGACCAGGGCCAGACCGAAGGTCGAGGACCGCGCCTTGACCGCATATACCACGTCGGCGTCGAGCCGGCTCAGCGCCTGTGCTGCCGGAATCAGAAACTGCGGGTAGTTGCGCCCGGGAAAGGAGACGAGCTCCAGCCCCTCTGGCGGCTGGGCGAAGACCCGGTCGCCGAAGACCAGGAATCCGATGATCCTCACGTGGCAGCCGAGTCGCGCGAGCGCCTCGCCCAGCAGGTAAGCCCTGATGTGACCGCCGCCGCCAGCCAGATCGTGGGATAGCACGCAAACTTTCAAAGCGCACATGCTTTGGCCAAGCACCTATAATCTGCAGAAGGGTGCGCTCGCTCACCCCCGCCCGCCTGCTCAACCAAAGTATGTTAACAGACTCATGGACAGGGCTTTTCTGATCAGAGCTCAACTTCTCGGCTCGCTTGCCGAGCGCGTCGTGAGGCGGCTGCGCAGGGCAGCCGATATGCTTACGCCGGTGCCCGCGCTGCGTGTCCAGTTTCCCAGCAAGCAGCGGGCGGTGGTGGAGCGCTGCGAGCTTGCCAAGCCGGGTCAGGACGAGGTGATGGTCAAGGCCATATGCTCCCTGGTCAGCCCGGGAACGGAGCGCGCCCGGTATCTCGATCTTCCCAACACGCCCGGTCAGTTCCCGCATGCTCCCGGCTACTGCATGGCAGGGCGGGTGCTGCTTGCCGGGCCGGGTGCCGATTTTCGGGTCGGGGAGCTGGTGGTGGCCGCTGCCCCCCACGGCAGCCTGGGGGTGGCCAGCCGAGACCGGGTGCTCAGGGTCAGCGAGGACGTGCTCCCGGAGCGGGCCGTCTTTGCGCCGCTGGGGGCCATCGCGCTGCAGGGGCTGCGAAAGGCGCGCTTGCAGGCGGGCGAGTCGGTGGCCATCGTGGGCGCCGGGCTGATCGGGCAGCTGGCGCTCCGGCTGGCGACGATCGCCGGCGCCCGACCGATTACGATCGTGGCCGGAAGCAGGGGCCGCTTTACCCCCGAAGTCTTGCGGATTGCTGACCGGGCGATTGCCCTTGCCGATGCGCCCGCGGAGGTCGATGCCGTCGGCGCCGATGCGGTGCTGGAGGTGACCGGGGCGCCGGAGGCGATCGGCACCGCTGTTCGCCTGGTACGGCCCGGCGGGCGGATCATCCTTCTGGGCAGCAGCCGGGGCAGCACGCAGGATCCGAACCTGCTTGCCGGCATTTATGAAAAGGAGATCTCGCTTTTCGGCGCCCACGTCGAGGCGACACCCAAAAGCTCCTCATTTCCGGGGCTGTGGCCGATGCGTGAGGAATGGGCGGCGGTCATGGAGCTTATCGTGGACGGCCGGCTGAGCGTGGATGAATTGATAAGCGAGCAGGTGGCCCCGGGCGATATCCCGGGCCTCTATGCGCGTCTCGCCTCGCCCGGCGACCGCTCGCTGGGCCTTATCTTGCGCTGGGACAAGGCGGATTGGCCGGCCTGGCCGGTCGAGCAAGAGGCGGCGCCGGTGGTGGCAGGCAGCCGGGCGAGCGTGGCTGAAACCGATTTCCCGCCGCTACGGATCGCCATGGTCGGTTGCGGCGAGATCGCTGTGCAGAGCTCGCAGGCGATTCGGGCAACCCGAACCGCCCGCGTGGCGGCGGCCATGGACCTCGATCCGTCGCTGGCAGCCAAAATAGCCTCCGCGCACGGGGTCTTGCATACCACCAGCTTCGACGAGGTGCTGGCCAACAAGGATGTGGAGGCCGTCTTTCTCTCGGTGCCGCATCACCTGCACGCGCCGATGGCCATCAAGGCGATGGAGGCCGGCAAGCATGTGATCGTCGAAAAGCCGATGGCTACCTCTGTAGCCGCCTGTCAGGAGATGATCGAGGTCTCGCGCCGCACAGGCCGGATGCTCTCCGTCGTTTTCTGCAATCGATACGGCCCCGCCGTTCAGGAAGCAAAGAAATTGATCGAGCAAGGCGCGCTCGGCCGCTTGCTGGGCACATCGATCGCCTTCGGTCAGGATCGTGATCCGTCGTACTGGACCGTCGGCCTTACCGGACGCTCCAGGACCGACTGGCGCGGCTACAAGGACAAGGCCGGCGGCGGGGTGCTGATCATGAATCTCTGCCACAGCCTGGATTATTTCCGTTATCTGACCGGGCAGGAGGTGAGGAGCATTTTTGCGCGCTATGCCACCCTTACTCACCCGGTGGAGGTGGAGGACACAGTATCGGCCAGCTACGAATATGAGAACGGCGCCATCGGGACGCTTTGCGGCTCGACCGGCCTCACCGGCGGCGCGCTCGATGAGGAGCGGCTCTGGGGGACGGAAGGCCAGATCATCCTGCGTCCGGTGCCGCGGATCTACTTTCGCCGGCCGGCAGCCGGCTATTCTCCCGGACGCTGGCATGAGCTCGGCAGCCTGCCGCCGGTCTGCGAGCGGGAGATCTTCGTCAGCCGCTTTGCGGAGGCGGTGCGCAGCGGCCGGCCCCCTGATGTGACCGGGGAAGACGGCCTGGCTGTCCAGCGGATCATCGAGGCTGCCTACCGGTCCGGACAGGAGATGCGCCCGGTGGAGCTGCCGGCGGGAGCGCAAGCATGAGCACAACCTTGCGCCTGATAGCAACTCCGGAGGCATGGCAGCTCAAGCAAGCCCCGATCGAGACGTGCGGCGGCGAATCGATCCGCGTCCGGGTCGCCCGCTCGCTGCTGGACCTTACCGCCCTGCGCCGGGCGGACGGGTTGAGGCTGCCGGTAGCGGTCGTCGCCCGCACGCTCGATTCGGATTCCGGCGAGCCCGCCTCCGGATCTCTGGTTGTCGCGCCCGGCGCGCACGGGCAAGAATGTCTCGTGCCGAGAGCAGCCTGCCTGCCGCTGGCGAGCCCGGACGAGGCGCCGCTCGCTCTTCTGTCCGGCGCGGCGGCATCGGTGTGGTCGGCGCTGCGCCGGGGCGCTTTCGAGCCGGGAGTGCATGCCATCGTGCTTGGCCTCGATCTGGCAGGGCTGCTGCTTCTTGTTGCTTGCCGGCTTGCCGGCGCCGTTTCCGTGGGCGTGCTCGATGAGAGCGCCACAGCCCGATCCTGCGCGGAGCGGCTTGGCGCCTGGCGGGCCTGCTCGCCTGAAGATCCGGGCTGGCCCGCCACGCTGGTCAGGGGAACAAGCCGCTCCGGCGCCGACGTTGTCTTTGTCACGCGCGCCGGTAAGGGCCTGGTTCAGATGATCCTGCCCTCCTGCAGGAAGGGGGCGCGTATAGTTTTGCTGACCGGATCGGCAAGCGACCCGCTGGACCTCTATCAAGAGATTCACCGTCCCGGGCGGGCGTTGATCGGGCACGATCTGTCGCATCAAAGGCATGCCCAATGGCGCGACGATGCCGCCCGCCTGCTCAAGCTCGGCGGCCGATCGGCCCGGTTTGTGGATACGCTGGCGGGAGGGACGATCAAAGCCGGTGAAGCGTTGACCATGAGGGAAAGCCTGTTGAGCGGGGAGTTGCCGGCGGCCGTCATTGATTGGGATGCCTGAGGACAGCAGAGGGAACGAGCCAAAAAGAGTCTCCATCGTCGTAGACGATCTGTCCGCCTCGCCGTTGATTCGAGCCTATCTCATCGCCCGGGCGCTCCGGAGGCTCGGGCACCAGTGCGAGATAGTCGGCTTCCAGAGCCGCGGCGACCTCTACAGCGAGCTGCCGCCGGCAGTCAGTTTGAAGCCGGTACCGATCGCACCTGGTTCGCCGCCGCTCACCTTGATCCGAGCGCTGCTGAAGGAGATTCGCGGCCAGGTTGTTTACGCGGTCAAGTTGAGGGCGGCCAGCTTCGGGCTTTCCTTGCTCGCGCGGGCGGCGGGCCGGCGCCGGCTGATTGTGGACATCGATGATTGGGAGCCTGGCGTTTTCGGCTTCGGTCAATCCAGCCTCGTCAGGAGCCTCGGACAGCTCGCCCGGCGCGGGGCATGGCGCAACGCCAATCAAGAGGCTTATCTCCGGCTTCTGGAGCGGCTGGCGCCGCTGGCTGATGCCCGCACGGTAAACACCCGCTGCCTGCAACAGCGCTTCGGCGGTGTTTATCTGCCCAGCGGCAAGGACACCGCGATTTTCGACCCGGCCTTGTACGATCCTGAAGAATGCCGGCGGCAGCTTGGTCTGGCCTCCTACCGCGTGCTGCTTTTTCCCGGTGCTCCCAGGGCCTACAAAGGGCTGGAGGACGTACTGGCGGCGCTGGATCGCCTGGGGCGAGACGATCTGCGTCTGGTTCTCGTCGGCGGAAATCCGTACGACGATTACGACCAGGAGTTGATGAGGCGGTGGGGAAGCTGGATCATAAAGCTGCCGAGAAGACCGGTCGAGCAGATGCCTCGGGCCGTCGCCTCTGCTCACATTGTCGTCGTGCCGCAGCGAGACTCGCCGGTGACCAGGGCGCAATTTCCGCTCAAGCTGACGGACGGGATGGCGATGGCCAAGCCGGTTCTAACCACACGCGTCGGCGACATCCCCGAGATTGTCGGCGACACCGCCTACCTGGTGGAGCCAGGCCGCCCCGATCAACTTGCCGGTGCAATAGAGTTTATCCTCGGCCACCCGGATGAGGCGAAAGAAAAAGGTCTGGCGGCGCGGCAAAGATGCGTCCAGCTCTACAGCATAGAGGCCATGTCCGCGATCCTCCAGGCGGTGGTCTGAGCGATGGCCGCGCTATGGTGCTGTGCCGGCAGGGCGGGTCAACGCCGCCTGCCGCACATAAAGGAGCAGCAGGAACCGGTCCGGGCCCATGGTGCCTTCCAGGTTCCACGACTCCGACAGCCTGTAAGACCGCTGCAGAACCTGTTCCATCGCCGCCGTCTCTTGCTCGCCAGCCGGCGGAGACCAGACGGGCTGCCCGCACTGCAGCCAGAGGATCCTCTCGAACCGTCCAGGGTCGGCATCAACTACCCGTTGCAGGGCAGCGGATAGATTGGAGGCCGGCTGGCTGAGCAACATCACCTGGTCCGGCGACCGGCAATAATAGGCCAGCCTGAGAATGTGCCCCCAGGCAACGGAATCAATTGCCACCAGATGCGGTGCCCGCACCCCATCCTGAAGCGCTTCGTTGATCGCGTGGAACATGTTCCGTCCCCGGAGTGAAAAGTCGCTCGTAATGACGGCGCCATATGAGACGAGCAAAGCGATCAGAAGCCGGCTTTTCCAGGGAGACTCTTTGCCGGACAGCGCCGCTGCAATGAGCAGCAAGATCCCGGGCAGGGCGTAGATTGTCGTTCTGCCCTCGCCAAACCCGACGCTGTCCTTGTGTGCTACCGCGTCCGCGCCCGCGGCCAGGAGCAAAGGAAGGAGCCCGAGAATCAAGGCCGTCACCAGCAACCGGCCGCGGCCCTCCCGCCAGATAAGCCACGCGCAGGCTGCCAGGGCGCCCGCGCATAAGCACCCGATGGCCGTGAGCCATTCCCGGGGAACGCTTGTGGCCCAATCGCCCACCAGGAAATCGATGCCCAGCGTGCGCAGGAGATCGGCGACATGCGGCCAGGGGGTGCCGGCCACGCCGGTTGCTGTGTCCAGGCTGTGCAGCTTCCGGGTGAGCACATCCATTCGCGGTATCACCGCCCAACAGAACCAGGGGGCGGTCAGCAAGACGGAGCACACCAGCCGCCCCAGTTGCGGAAGGAATTGCCGGCGATTGACAAAGAAGGGCAGAGCGGCCAGCGCCGGCACGAAGAACATGAACATATAGGCGGTCAGCATCCCTGCGGCAACCGACAGGGCAAGGACCGCGGACCAGAAAAGCCTCTGGTTCCCGCTGAGGGGCTCGTCTTTGCCTGACGGACAGGACAATCTGATCGTGGACCAGGCGGCGAGAACGGCCAGAAACACGACGATCGCATACATCCTGGCCGTAATCGAATGCGTGAAGTAGAGCGGGCTTAAGGACATGAGCGCCGCCAGGGTCAACCCTCCTTTGCGCCCCAGCAGACAGCGGCCGAGAAGGTACGAGGCCCCGATACAAAGTAAGCTGAAGACGGTGGAGACGCTGCGCAGCGCGATCGCGCCGGTGCCGAAGAAAGCGATCCAGAAGTGCTCGGACAGCCAGAACAGCGGCGGATGATCGATGGCGGTGGTGGCGAGCGCGCCGAGCAACACGCCCTTGATCGCTGCCAGGCTGAACGGCGCCTGGACATGCAGCAGCTCGCTGAATTGTGATAGCGGCACCGGGGTGCCGGGTGGCGGGTGATAGCCTGCTCCCTTACCGCAAGCCAGGATCAAGGTGAGGATCTCGTCGTACCAGAGCTCGCGAGACCCGATCAGAAAGAGCCGCAGGGCGACGGCAGCGACAATCGCCGTGATCAGCAATTGCTCGAGCCTTAAGCGCATCAAGTTGGATTTTCCGCCGCCACGCTCACATTAACCGCCGTCGGACCGGCGCCGTCCTGGCTTCGTGACGGATAAAGCCTGTCTCGCAGCTTGAGGAAAGGTATCTCCACCAGGCGGGCCATGAGGATCCCCAGCGAAAGACTGAGAGCCCAGTATAGCACCACCTTTAGTGACGCATAGAACGGGATCGGAAAATAGGGCATAAGCTCCACTAAATTCCTGGCCGGTATGTTCCACAAGAAGATCGAGTAAGAGTAAAAGCCGATATTGCCTAAAGCGCACATAAGGGCATTCTTCGGCGGGTTCCAAAACAAGGTAAGAAGAAGAAAACAGCCGATGCCCACATACAGCGCCGTCAGTCCGATGGTGTAAGTAAACCAGTCGCTGCGCCCGAAGATGACGCATGGCAACACCAGCAGAACGCCGAGGGGCGCGAGCCAGCGCTTATGCTTCTGGACGAACTGCTCCAGGCGCTCAGTGTGAAAGTGGTGGAAGTAGGAGAGCAACACGCCGAAGGCCAGCGCATCGCATCGCAGGTGAGTTTGAACAGTGTGGACACCAAGCTGAAACGGCACTAGCAACCACATCATCACCCGGAAGACAAAGGGCAGCAGCATGGCCGCCGCGCAGATAGGCACCATCGCCTGCAGCCGCCGGTAGCGGGCGGTCAGCAACAGACACAACAGCCCCAGCGTTATATAAAAGTGCTCCTCGACGGCCAGCGACCAGGTGTATTTGCGCAACCCCCGAAAGTAGTTCTGGAGATAGCACATCTCTACCAGCATTCGCGATAACGTGATCGGCTTTTCGACCAGCGGCAGTTGAAGAAACAGGCAAAGATAGAAGCCGGGATAAATCTTGAAGCCGCGCCGGATCAAAAAGCGATCCAGTTTGAAGCCCCCATGCTTGCGAAACTCTTTGAAGATGAGACCGGATACGAGGAAACCGCTCAGCACCAGGAACAGGTCGACTCCCACCCATCCCATGTCCCGGAGAAAATTGACCGCTGAGCCTGCAGGCGAAGCCTGCACCTTGCCGGGCAGATCGATCATGTGAAATGCGACGGTCAAAAGGATCGCGACTCCCCTCAAGAGATCGAGCTGTAACAGTCTCGGTTGCATCCCAGCGCAGTTTGAAACCCCTGAAGCCCCGAACCTTCAGCCTATGGTAGCACT
Source organism: Pseudomonadota bacterium (assembly GCA_021325555.1). Lineage (GTDB taxonomy): Bacteria > Cyanobacteriota > Vampirovibrionia > Obscuribacterales > Obscuribacteraceae > JAJPGY01. The sequence continues at coordinate 21,102 of JAJPGY010000031.1, forward strand.
CCCGCCTGCGTCCCGTGCCTGCCGATCGCTACACGCTTGTTGTCTCCGCTTGCTCCTGTTTGGCAAACTGCCTTTCGTACAGGCGGGTGTAATGGCCCTTCAACGCCACCAGCTCGTCGTGCGTCCCTGATTCGAGCACCCGGCCTTGCACCAGGACTATTATCTGATCGGCCTTCTGCACGGTGGAAAGCCGGTGGGCGATAACGAGCGTCGTCCGGTCCTTGCTGAGCTCCTCCAGCGCCTGGCGAACCAGCTCCTCCGAGAGCGTGTCGAGGGCGCTGGTTGCCTCATCGAGAATCAGGATATCCGGATTGCGCAGCAGCGCACGAGCGATGGCGATGCGCTGGCGCTGGCCGCCGGAGAGCAGAATGCCCCGGTCACCGAGGGTGGTATCATAACCGTTCGGCAGCTTCTCGATGAATTCGGCCGCGTGGGCACGTCTGGCCGCTTCGAGAAGGTCCGCTTCCGAGGCATCCGGGCGGGCGTAGAGGATGTTGTTGCGCACGCTATCGTTGAACAAGAAGGTATCCTGGCTGACGATCCCGATTGCCGCCCTCCAGCTTTTCACGTCGAGGTCTCGAAGGTCCCGCCCGTCCACCGTGATTCGCCCGGATGTAGGATCGTAAAACCTGGGCAGCAGTTCGGCTACCGTTGATTTTCCGCCGCCGGAAGGACCGACGAGGGCGATCGTCGCCCCCCGCGGCATCCACATGTCAAAATTGTCGAGGACGATCTTGCTGTGTTGAGGGTATATGAACGAGACGCCCTGGAATCTTATGCCGTCGCGGAACCCTTCGTACTGGACCGAGCCGTTCTTCGCTACCGGCTTGTCGTCCTTTCGCAGGAAGTCGTAGACAATGTCCAGACTGGGTGCCAGGTGCGCATACTGGCTTCGCAAACCGTTCAACTGGCCGATCAACGGCAGCAAGCGGAACAGCACGAACAGGTACGTCAAAAGAGCTGCCGACATCATCTGGAGCTTGCTGACGAAAACCACGTGCCCGATGAGGACGATGACTATCAAGGCGACCATGCCGACCACTTCGTTGGCCGGCGTGATCAGCGAGAAGGTCAACTGGCTCTTGAGCTCCGCTTCCTCACGGGCAGCAATGAGCTCCTTGAGGCGGGTAAGCTCTCTTTCCTCGCCACCGGCGACTTTCACCAGCCTGATGCCGCTCAAAACCTCGAAGACGGCAGCGCCAAAATTGCGCGAGCTTCGCGAAAGCCGCTCGCCAAGCTGTTTGGATTTCGTGACGAAGGTGTGATTGAGGGCGGAGACGGCAAGGAGCAGCGCCCCGCTCACAAGAGTCAGCTGCCAGGACAGCGCGATCAGCACGGCGGCGAGAACGAGCGTGGCGATGGCCACAGTGCATACAGACAGTCCGGACTGAATTAAGCGACCGGCGTTGGTAATCTCGCCGCTCACGGTGGTGACCAGATCGCCTACCTTCGCGCGCGTGTAGAAATCAAGGTCGACATTGAGCAGCAACTGGATCGCTTCAGCCCTGGTCGCCCGCACCCATGTTCTGGCCAGGTACTCGCTTATGAGCAGGGTGCCGAAGGCAAACGCATTTTTGAGCGCTATGAGCGCGATCAAAACGAGCAGCATCACCAGCCATCCGGGGTTGCCGGGCTGATGCAGCGGCGGCATCAGCTGATCGACAAACGGCAGGACGCCCTTCAAGCTGACGCTCTGTCCCAGGAAGCCCATGGTGACCGGAACGACCATGGCCGTGCCCACCGCGTTCAGCACCGCCGCGCTCAGTCCCATGAATATAGTGATGCCAACCCAACCGAGATTGCCTCTGAGAAATCCCGAAATCCGCAACTGTCAAAGCCTCCAGGGGACGCGTCCCGCTTCTATTACACCGTACCCGGTCTGTATACTATTTAACATGCCCGGTCTGGCGGACAAGAAAGAGGCGAGCCGGCGTCTGATAGTGCGCCTGACCCTGGCCTTCTATCTGCTGCTCGTTCTGGACGGAGCGCTGCGAAAATGGGTGATGCCCGGCCTCGAGAAACCGCTTATCTTCGTAAAGGACATCGCGGTTGTGGCCATCTATTTTCAGGCGCTGCGGCACGGCTGGTGGCCCAAAGATAGCCGCCTCTTGAAGGGCGGGCTCGTCCTGGCGATTGTGTTTGTGCTTGTGGCGGCGGTGCAGGGGCTCGTATTGCAGCTGCCGCTCAAGGTTGTCATCTACGGGCTGCGAATGTACCTGTGGCTCCTGCCGCTGGCATTCGTGGTGGGTGAATGCTTTCGCCCCCGCGACCTGAAGCCCGTCTTCAAATACACGGTCCTCTCTCTCCTGCCCATGGCCGTGCTGGCGGCCGGACAGTACGCCACCTCCCGCGACTCATTCCTCAACCGGACGGTCACCGGCGAAGCCGCCTATCGCTTCGTGGAGGAGGTAGCCAGGTGCAGCGGCACCTTCAGCGGCAAAGACGGGTTCTTATCGTACCTGAGCTCTGCCGAGCCGCTGGTGATCGCCTCCTGGATGTTGCTGCCTGTGGATCGTCCGGTGCCCCGGCTGGCTTTAATTGCCAGCTCCATCGGGCTTCTTATCCAGCTGGTCATCAACGGCAACCGCACTCCTCTGCTGCAACTGTTCTTCAGCCTGCTGGTGGCTGCCGGGTCCACCCTGTGGCTTTTGCGGGGAAAGGTCAGGCGGCGCGGCATGAGGAACATAATGGTGCTTGCCCTGGGCGGGCTTCTCATCGCCGGACTGTTCCTGAAAAGGCAGGTGGAGCAGCTTTCCGAGAGAATGGCGCTGCGAGAGGAGGGTGCCAACAGGCTGGAGTTGCAGGGCCGGCTTGCCGGATCACTCTTTCATTACTGGACCCTCCTGCCGCGCCTCAGCCCGCTGGGACAGGGGATTGGCATTGGCAGCGGCGGCGGCGCCTATCTGGCCGCGGGAGCTCGCGGCGCTGCATCCCGGGCTGAGCTGTACGAGTACGAGAACTCCCGCGTTCTGGGTGAGGTTGGGATTCTCGGCTTGTTGTACATTTTCTACAAGTACTGGCTTATTTTCTGGCTGGGCAAGAAGGCGATTGCCGCCACGCGACGATCCAACAACCCGATTCCGCTGCAACTGTGGAGCTATTCGGCGCTGGTGTTCCTGGCGGAACGCATAACCATGCAGAATACGCTAAACGGTTATGCCTGGCTGTTCCTCGGGCTGTCGATCGCCGCCAACCGGATCGGGTCCAACCAGGAAAAACGCCAGACAGACCGGCTGAAGCCCGGGGCGAGCCAGGAAGCTTTTCATGGTTGACCTGCCGATGAGCCAGAAGGAGGGTCCCAGGAGCCTGGTCGAGCGACTGGAGCGCAGATTCTATCAGCGGCTCTGGCAAGAGCGCGCCTTCCAGTGGGAGACTCTCCGACCATACCGCCAATGGGCGCTGGAATTCCTCAGCCCCAATCGGTCGGTGATGCTGGATGTCGGCGCCGGCGGTGCGCAGGATCGGCAGAGAAGCTTCCGCGGTCTGGCCGGGAAGGTCGTGGGGATAGACATAGACGATGCTGTCCTGGCCAATCCGGGGCTCGACGAGGCGCAGGTCTTCGATGGCGTTCATATACCGTTTCCCGACCGGTCCTTTGACGTGGTCGTCTCCGACTGGACCTTCGAGCACGTGTCGGCACCCGGGCCGCTCCTGCAAGAGATAGCGCGGGTGCTCAAGGAAGGGGGCCTGCTCGTTGTGAGGACGCCCAACCTCTGGCACTATGTCTCGCTCATCGCCCGCGTCACGCCCTACTGGTTCCACAAACTGAGTTGCCGCTGCTTTCTCGGACCCGGCCAGCAGCCTCGCCACACCTTCGCTACCTTCTACCGGCTGAATACGGGCGGCAGAATCAAGAGCGCGCTCAGCCAGGCCGGGTTCGCGCAAGTGGAGTTGAGGTTTATTGAGCCGCCGCCGAGCTACCTGCGCTTCAATCCGTTATTATTTCTGCTCGGGGTGCTATACGAAAGGGCGGTCAATAAGGTGAGCGCGCTCTCTTGTTTACGCCATACAATTGTGTTTCGAGCCGTAAAGGGCTGACCATGCCGTTTCCACCCGTCTCAATCATCGTACTGACGCAGGATGAGGAGACCAACATAGCTGCCTGCCTGGAGTCGGTCGCCGGTTGCGGCGATGTGCATGTTGTCGATTCCGGCTCCACCGACAACACGGTTGAGATAGCGCGCCGGCACGGGGCTTCCGTTCATCATCACCCGTTCCACAGCTTTGGTGACCAGCGAAACTGGGCCATCGACAACATTCGAACCGTACATCCGTGGCAGTTCCACCTCGACGCCGACGAGCGGCTTACCGGTGAGTTGATCTCAGAGATAACCAGCGAGCTTGCCAAGGAGCCGGGCTGCGGTGGCTACTTCGTGCCCAGCAAGCTCATGCTGGGCGATCGCTGGTTGCGCTATGCGGGAGACTATCCCACCTATCAGGTGCGATTGCTCCACCGGGAGCGCGTGCGTTTTGTAGATTACGGTCATGGGCAGCGAGAGCAGACGACGTACGCACTGGGGCGGCTGGAGCAGCCTTATCTTCACCATGCCTTCAGCAAAGGATTGGAAAACTGGTTTGTCAAGCACGCCAGGTACGCCCGCCAGGAGGCGGAAAACATTGTTCAGCCAGGTGAGGCGGGCACGGCAAACCGGGGATTGGGCGAGCTTCTCTTCAGCGCCGATCCTGTCGTTCGCCGGCGGGCGATGAAGAGCCTCAGCTATTCGCTGCCGTTGCGGTACGTGGCTCGCCTCTTCTACATGTTGGTATGCAAGCGCGCATTCCTGGACGGCTCGGCAGGAATTGCCTACGCGCAGATGATGGCTGCGTATGAGGCGATGATCGATGTGTTCCTGACCGTGCGGCGTGCTAATCTCAATCTCTGAGACTAAGGACGTGCACATGTGCAAAAGGATATTCCAGGCTGCGCTTGTCCTGCTGGCATCTGCTGCCGGCGCCATATTACCCGGGGCGGCCGTCGAGCAGGTCGAGCCGGATAATTCCGGGCCGGTCAAGCTCATGTGTGCCTCCTGGCTGGGCGGACCGGGGCACGACGAACTGGTCGGGGCCGCCATCTCGCCGGATATGAAAGTCATCCTGGCGGGCAATGGCTCTCGCTACCAGCCGGCAGGGGTCACACCCGTTCAGCTCAATACAGGCGACCTCCTGGCCGCCGTGAACTCGATGGCCAGGAAGGTGCTCAACAAGAGAGCAGCTGCCGGCGATCAGGGAAACACCAGCGGCTTTGTGGCACGGCTGTCGCTGGACGGGAAGAAGGTGCTCAGTTACGCGAGGTTGCCGGAAGGCACCACCATTCGCAAGATGGTGCTGGACGCACGAGGGACTGTCTATCTCCTCTGCTCGGCCGGGCAAGGAAGCAGCATCGGTCAGGAAATACACGTGGCGGTGCTGCCTCCAGGGGCAAACAAGCTGAGCCGATGGATTCATTACCCGGATACCATCGACTTTGCCGTTGATGGAAACGGCGACATCCTGACGCTGACGAACGACCGTCTCTCCCGCTGGAACAACGAGGGCACCGCGAGCAAATGGAGCGTTCAGTGGCGCTGCTATGGCGAGAAGTACACGGGCGCGATGACCGTGTCGCCCCAGACCGGCATCGCCGCCGTGGTGGGCTACGGTGCGGCAAACACCGGTCACGAGCCGTACAAGGATCCCTTCGCCTTTGCATTCGACCGGGCGGGCAAGCAAGTATGGGCTCTTTGGAACCCGGATCCAAAGAGGGAGCGGCCAACAGAGCTTGGTGGCAACGGATTGATGGCCGACACCTCCGGCAATCTGGCCGCTGTAGACCGTTCAGGCAACTTGCTGCTCGGCTATTTTGCCGACGGCGGCAACACGATCATGATGCGCGATCCGCGCGACCCGGCCCGACCGCTGGCGGCGTCGGTTCTTGACGGCGTTTTTCAGAACACGCCTGGCTATGGCTTTGTGGGCGCCGCTAAGACCTCCGTGCTCTTTCGCGTGGAGCCGAAAACCGGACGCCTGGACAAGGGCACGTGGCTGAGCTCATGGATCAACCCCCGCCGTGCCAACAGCTTGCAGATCAGTGCTGTGGACACGGACGAGGACGCGCGCACGTTCGTGGTTGGCCGCAGCTACGCCGGCTGTCCGACCAGGCAGCCATGGTACACCTGTATGCCCAACGGCTATCGCGGCGGAGGATACCTGGCGGTCTTCGACCGGGGATTCAGAATGGTGCAGTGTGGCTACTTCCCCACCTCGGACATAAGCGCCGTCGGCGCCCGCAACGGCTATCTGGTAATTGCAGGCAGCGCCAGGGATTACGAGGACAAGGCCAAACAGGTGCCCGCCCGCACCTTTAATCCGCCGCAGGCTTCTTACGGCGGCGGCGACCGGGACGGATATTTCGCCATATTTCGTCTGCCGGCTGCCCGGTGAGCTGTCCGCCCAGACAGGCGGAAACGATCAACCGCGCGGGTTTCCTGCCGGGCCGCTCAGATGGCGATATCATCTTGTTTGATATCCTTTGCGTTCCCGATTCGGGGGTTGGATGCCCGCGGAGCAAAATCAAGCAGGGGTGACCTGCGCTGTCTGTTGTCACAACAGCGCCGGGAGACTGGCCAGGACGCTTTCCTTCCTGGCCGCTCAGCAGGCTCCGCCGCAGCTGCCGTGGGAGGTCATCGTTATCGACAACGGCTCGACGGACGACACCGCAGCCGTCGCTGTTGCAAAATGGCCTGCCTCGGCGCCGGCGCCTCTGCGCGTGGTGAGCGAGCCCGACCTTGGCCTGAGCTTCGCCAGGAGGAGGGCGCTGGCGGAGGCCAGATATGAGTTCGTGACCTTTATAGACGACGACAACTGGGTTTGCCCGGATTGGGTGCGGCTGACATTTGAGATTCTCAGCGAGAATCCGAAAATTGGCGCCTGCGGCGGCGCCAGCGAGGCGGCCTGCGAGTCGTCTCCGCCTGCATGGTTCGAGCGGTACAAGGACCACTACGCCATCGGCCCGCAAGCTTCAGAATCGGGCGACGTCACCGACTCGCGCGGTTGGCTCTGGGGGGCTGGCTTGACGCTCAGACGATCTGCATGGTTTGCTCTCATCGACTCCGGCTTCTCATTTCAGCTGGCCGATCGGCAGGGCAAGAAATTGAGCTCCGGTGGCGATGTGGAGCTGTGCCTGGCGCTTCGCCTCCGGGGTTGGAGGCTCTGGTACGACGATCGCTTGAAGTTCCAGCATTATGTTCCCGCCAACCGGCTCGACTGGCGGTACTTCAGGCGGATGTGCCGGGGGTGCGGCGCAACTACCGTGGTCACCGACATCTTCGCCTTTGCCCTATCCGACACTTTGCCCCAGCACAAGAAAAATTGGCTCTGGCAGACGCTGGCGGCGTTGAAGGGCATGCTCACCATGCCGGCGAAGCTCGTGGCTTCCATGTTCCTGCCGCTGGAAGGCGACGGGCAGGTGGCGACCATAGAAGGGTTCAAGGGCAGGATAAGCGAGCTCCTCAGGTTGCGCGGCGGTTTTGAGCGAAGAATAAAGCTCCTGGCGCAGCAGTCGAGGGAGCCTCATGGGCAGCCCATGATCTAGAGCATGGAGAGCAGGACCCGGGATGCACATCTGGCGCGTGCTCAAGAATATCTGGAACCACCCGCTCGCCAGGTCGGACCGGGCCCGTGCCCTGGCAAGATATGGATACTGGCAGGCGCGTTGTCTTGTTTCCAACCGCGACTCGATCGTTGCCTTTGTCAATCAAAGCAGGCTTTCTGTTCGAAAGGGCATGCATGGGGCGACCTTCAATATTTACACGGGGCTCTCGGATTTTTCAGCGATGGGTTTTCTCCTGCATCTCCTTCGCCCGGGCGATCTGTTTGCCGACGTGGGTGCCAATGTTGGTGTCTACACGGTCTTATCATCTGCGGTCAGGGGCGCGAGAAGTATTGCCATAGAGCCGATTCCGGCCAATCTTGCCGATCTGGAAAGGAACATCGAGCTGAATGGGATAGCTTCTCTTGTGACGCCGGTCCGAGCTGCGGCAAGCTCCAGGAGCGCGCCTGCCAAGCTGAAGATGGTCTGTCTCGGTCCGATGAGCCGGATTGCCCGCGATTCCGAGCAGTCGGAGGCCGTCGATGTGGATGCGGTGCAGCTCGACAATGTCGTACCCGGCAGCCCGATCTTGCTCAAGCTGGATACCGAGGGACACGATGGCGAGGCGCTCGACGGAGCGGCTCGCCTGCTGAGCGATCCCGGGCTGAAGGCGATCATCATCGAGCTGTGGAAAAGAGAGTCGCTGCACGAAATGCTGGTATCGCACGGATTCGACGCACACGCCTATGATCCCTTCACTCGCACGCTGACCAGGGAAGGATTCACGGGGCAGGAGGACACAATCTACGTGCGTGATCTACGCTTCGTCGAGCAGCGGGTAAAAGAGGCTCCGCCATTTACCGTACTTGGCAGAGCAATATAATCTTATGGACAGAGCCGAAAACGAGCAGAACGGACCGCTGAAACTTCTCCTTGTAGCCAATTATCTTCCCGACAGATGGGACAGCATGAATCGCTTTGCCGACATGCTGGCCAGGGGGATGTCCACTCGCGGCTTATCCGTGCGCACGGTGAGACCCGAGCCAATCGTCAATCCTTCCGGGAAGTCCGCGAAGGGCCTCGGGAAATGGCTCGGTTATATTGACAAGTTCGTGCTTTTCCCGCCAGCGCTTGCCGCGGCTGCGGGCTGGGCCGATGTGGTTCACATCTGTGACAGTTACAACTCCGGGTACGTCGGCTTGCTCAAGGACAAACCGGTTGTGGTCACCTGCCACGATCTGCTGGCTGTCAAAGAGGTTCTGGGAGAGTCCACCGACTGTCAGTCATCGCCGCTCGGGCATGTTTTGCGACGATGGCAGCTCAAGCAGCTTCAGAGGGCGGACGCGGTGGCGTGCGATTCCGTCTACACGCGTGCTGACGTCGAGCGGCTTTCCGCCTCACCGCGTCGATTCTCGCTGCACCATATACAGTTGCCGATTGATGAACGCTTTGGGCTACTGTCACGCGGGGAGACGATGCAGATCTTGCAGGGCGTGCCGCAGCTAGACCGCGCGAAACCTTTTGTGTTGCATGTGGGCACGAGTCATCCGCGCAAGAACAGGGCCGGGGTTCTGCGTACCTTCGCGCTTGCTTCCCGCGATTGGGACGCACAGCTCGTCCTGGCCGGTGAGCCGCTCAGCGCTGAGCATGTAAGGCTTGCCGAATCGCTGGGTATCACGCATAAGATGCTCGTGCTCGTTAAACCAAGCGATCTCGTATTGAAGGCGCTCTATAACGCCGCCTTCGTATTTCTCTTTCCCTCTACCTTCGAGGGATACGGCTGGCCCCTGCTGGAAGCGCAAGCGTGCGGGTGCCCTGTGGTCTGCAGCACCTGCGGTCCGTTTCCGGAAGTCGTTGGTGATTCAGCGCAGTTGAGAGCGGTTGACGACGAAGAAGGAATGGCTGAGGACATACTCAAATTGAAGGACGATGCCAGCCGCAGGGAATGGATTTTACGCGGTTCCCAAAACATAAAGCGCTTCTCGATTGACCGGATGATCAATGAATATATCTCTCTCTATCGCGCTCTTTGCGGCGAGGAGAACAGAAAAGCCAACGACTAGGCTTTGCAGCTTGCTTCGGTAAGGCTGGCTAGCGCGGATAGAAATCCCAGGGCGTAAAAGCACGCTCGAGCCACAAGGGCGAGGCTGCCGGAGCTCTTGGTGCAGGGCGGGCGTCCCAGCACATGACACGCAAACAGCCTGCCGAAGAACCTCACACACTGGGCCGGTGTCAGATTCTTCAGCCCGAGAAGGAACTCATTTCGATAAAAGTTGATCTGATATTTCCAGGTCCTGGTGCTCTCGTCGTGGCAGCCGCCGCTGGGCTCTTCGAGATGGCGGAGCCAGGCTTCCGGATCGTACCAGACGATCATGCCCAGCTTCCGCAGTCGCAAGCACAGATCGGCTTCCTCGCGATTTGAAACCAGGGAGAACCGCTCGTCGAATGAGAGGCCGTGCTCGCTGAAGATCTGGCGGCGGAAAGACATGTTGCAGCCGCGCGCGGAAAGGACCCGTTGCGGGTTCCGGGTGAGGGTGAAGTCGTGGTAGTACCAGACCAGCGCCGGATCGCTTACCTGCTCGGGCATCCGATCCAGGAGCAGGTCGGCGGGCAGCAGCGAGGGATCTTCGCAAGCGATGATGCGCCCCGCTACGCAGCCCACCCGGGGATTGCTCAGATAACTCCTGGCATGGGCCTTCAAGAAGCCCGGCGGAAGGCGCACATCATCATCGATAAAGACGGTGATCTCGCCTGATGACAGGGAGATGCCCAGATTGCGGGCGGCCGGCAGGCTGGGCTTGCTCACCCGTTGCCAGCGTATACTGCCTTTGGCGCTGAGATCCCGCAAGTAGTTTTCTGTTGCTGGCTCGTGGGAAGGCGTCTGGTCTATAACCAGGATTTCGTATTTCGGATAATCCACGGAAAGGAGGTCTTTCAGGGTATCGACCAGCAGCCCTTCCCGCTTGTAAGTGGGAATGATGACCGAAATGAACGGCCAGTCAATCCTCTCCGCTTGCTCCGCTGGCGAAGGCATTATTCACACAACACGGGGTGCACAGCACCTTACTCTATCAAATCAGGCGGCCGATTCCTCGGAGCCTGGTTTCAGAGCAAAGTGATGTGTGATCTCGGCAGCCGGCGTTTCGATGCGATAGGATAGGGCAAGTCAAATTCCTGAGCGGGCGGGACGCCCGCGCCCCCAGGCGGTCAGCCTCAATGTGCGGCATAGCGGGTATAGTCGGACCTGGAGCCTCTGATTCGCGAGAGGCTGTCGAACGCATGTTGGCCGCCATGACCCACAGGGGACCGGACGGAGAAGGGCTCTATGTTTCCCCGTCCGGCCGATGCGTCCTGGGACACAGGCGTCTGGCTGTTCTCGACCTCTCGGCATCGGCGGCGCAGCCTATGCTGGACGACGAAGCTCAGCTCGCGCTCGTATACAACGGCGAGTGTTACAACTTTCAGGCGCTCAAAGATGCTCTTACGTCCAGCGGGGAAACGTTCACCTCCAGCGGCGACACGCAGGTTGTGCTCAGGTTGTTGAAGCGCGAGCATGTAAATGCACTGGCCAGGCTGAACGCGATGTTTGCTCTCGGACTCTGGAACGAGAGCAAAAAAGAGCTGCTGCTCGCCCGCGATCGCTTCGGGCAAAAGCCGCTCTATTACGCCAGGTCCGGCCGGCTGCTCGTGTTCGCTTCCGAGGTGCGCGCTCTCCTGGCATCGGGGCTGGTGTCACCGAGGATCGAGATAGAGGCGGTCATCAGCTACCTCTCTTTAGGCGCAGTGCAAGGTCCGCTGACACTAGTCAAAGATACGTTCCTGCTCGCGAAGTCAGGTTATCTCATCGTCCGAGATGACGGAGATCTTTCCCGGGGAACATACTGGCAGGTGCCGGAGGACAAGCATCCGCTTCCGGAGCCCGATCTGCGGCGACTGTTTGAGGATGCGGTGTCCAGGCATTTTGTCAGCGATGTGCCGGTGGGCGCGTTCTTATCCGGCGGCATCGACTCTTCAGCGGTTTGCGCTGCGGCTGTTCGCCGGATGAAAAGCTCGGTGGTCAGTTTGAATGTTGCCTTTCCTGACGATCCTGATTACTCGGAAGCGGACAGAGCACGCCAGATTGCCGCTGCCCTGGGGACAGAGCACATCGAAATACCTGTTTCGCAAAGCGACTGCCTTTCCCGGGTGCGCAAGGCTGTGGACAGTCTCGACCAGCCCTCGATCGATGGGGCCAACACGTTCATGGTTTCGCAGGCCGCTCACGAAGCCGGGTTGAAGGTAGCGCTTTCCGGGCTGGGTGGAGATGAGCTGTTCGGTGGGTATCCATCCTTCGGCTCGGTGCCGTCGATGTCCTTCTGGTCCAGAGTCGCCGGGCCGCTGAAAACTCCTGCTGGTGCGCTTGTTGCCGTGGCCGGTGGTGGTGCCGACAGGCGTATCGATCGCGTTGGCGACCTGTTGAAAGCGCCGCCAGATCTGCTCAGCACTTTTCTGGTGCGTCGCAGGGTATTCTCGTCGGCGTCAATTGGAGAGCTGGTGCCTTCCTGTCAGCGCCGGTGGATAAGCGGCATTCCGGAAGAGCGGCAGCAGGAGCTCCTTAAGCTGATCACCGCGCGGGAGCCGCTGGATGGCGTCGGGCTTCTGGAAATGGACGTATACATGACGGAGATGCTGCTGCGCGACTCGGACGTAATGGGAATGGCTCACAGCCTGGAGATCCGCCTGCCTTTCCTTGACTGCGAGTTTGCCCCGGCTGTCCTGCGGCAGGATGCTCGTATTAGAGGGCAGGAAAACGGTTCCAAGTCCTTTCTCAAAAGCATGGTCAGGGACTGGCTGCCGGCGGAGATCGGCTGGCCGGCCAAGAAGGGCTTTCAGCTCCCGTTCCAGAGCTGGATGCAGAGAGCCTTGCGCCATGACATTGAGCAGGGCATCGAGGCGCTACGCAGCTATCAAGAGTGTTTTTCGGCCGAGAGCGCGGCTCGACTCTGGCGGTCCTTCTGCCGGCATCCCGAGACGGTCGGCTGGAAAAGACCATGGGCGTTATTCGTCCTGGGGCGATATCTGACCGGTCACGGGCTGCGACCATGAAAGTTCTTGTTGTCGGACATGCCTACATCGTCGATCTCAATCGCGGAAAGTGGCGGGAGTTTGTCGCATTAGACAAAGGCAACCAGGTGACGGTCGTTGTGCCCCAGCGGTGGGAGCCGGGCGGCGTGCAGTCGGGGGTGGTGGTGAGCGAGCCTGTCGATGAGGGAGCGTTGCGAGTCGTGCCGATCCCGAATTTCCACCGGTCCAACCAGTCGCTGCTCTGCTTCGGAAAAGGAATTGGCGAGCTGCTGCGCCAGTTCAGACCGGACGTTATTCAGGTCGAGCAAACTGCCAAGGCTCTTGCTTACGCGCAAATGATCTGGCTGAACCGCCATCTGGGATTGAAGGCGAAGAACGTGTTTTTCACCTGGTGGAACCTGTCGTACGACCTGTACTTTCCGGTAAGCGAAATTGAGCGGTACAACCTGAAGCGCACGGACGGCGCAATCTGCGGCAATCAGGCCGGTGAGGAGATACTCCGCGAGCGCGGTTACGGCGGACCCATAAAGGTAATGCCGCAGCTTGGCGTGGATGAGCGCATCTTCTTCCCGCAGCGATCGCTGGATCTGAGAGCTTCCCTGGGCATCGCCGGCAATGAGTTTGTCATCGGTTTCATCGGGCGCCTTGTTGAAGAAAAAGGATTGCTCACGCTCGTGCGGGCCTTGGTCGAGCTCAGGCATCTGGCAGCGCAGGCTGATGGTTTTAACTGGCGCTGCCTGTTCATCGGTCAGGGCCCGCTCAAGAAAGATCTTCTAGCCGCGGCTCACGCTGGTGGAATCGCCGAGCAGGTCATCTTCGTCGACCCCGTGCCGCACAGTGAGGTAGCCGGCTACATAAACGCGCTTGACGCGATGGTGCTTCCCTCCGAATCCAGCACCAGCTTCAAAACTATGACCAGCCGCGGTTGGAAGGAGCAGTTCGGTCATGTGCTCATCGAGGCGATGGCCTGCAAGGTGCCCGTGATTGGCTCCGACAGCGGCGCCATTCCAGAGGTCGTTGGACAGTCCGGCTTCGTTTTTCCGGAGAAGGACCATCTGGCGCTGGCCCGCACGATCAGGCAGGCGGCCTTAAGCGATGATCTCCGCAAATCTCTGTCGGCGCGAGGTTATGAGCGCGTGCATTCTCTGTACACCAACAAGGCGATTGCGCGCCAGTCCTGGGAATTTTACCAGCAACTTCTCTCGTGAGGGGATATTGATTACCCTTTTCTCGCCACCGGCTCCAGATCGGCAAGCCCGCGTTCGCGGAGAAATGCCTGGAAGAGCTGGGCGAGGTCGTCGCCGTCGTAAGTGTTTATCGGATGAAACTCGGAGACCAGGCGTTCCAGACGGCTTACCCGACGCGTGCTCAACGGTTTGCCGCCGGGGGTGTAGGTTCTGGTGCTTACGGTAAGAAGTCTTTCCCCATCCCCGTACGGCACATATGTATAGAGATGCTCCGCCCGGCCGACAGAGCTGACCCGATCGTCGTCGTCTGTCTCGATGACCAGTATCCGGTTGCGAACCACAATTTTGTTCGGCGACGCCGAAAGCACCTCCCAGGTGTCCTGGGCGTGATAGCCGTACTCACCGTAGTCCGTGCGATGAATGATAAACCCGCGCTCCCAGACCTTTCCCTGGCGATCTCTCTGGCAGCCGAAAAAGCCGTTCACACCCCGGCTGCCAAAGGTCTCCAGGCTGGAGAAGTCCAGCTTGCCGGAAGATGACCACGCTTCACCTGCCGGTTGCCCCCTGCGGAAGCCCGGCCTCGTGAGCCTGGACAGGAGCCCACGGTCCGCCTCCACTCCTGTGTGCTCTACCTCATTGCCAAATTCCCAGGTGCCCGCCGCCCACGCGGGTATATTGACCCACCAGTTCTTCCCCTCGACCGCCGGGAACATTGACGGGTCATATTTCTTTCCCCTGGACAGCTCCGTGCTTACGGGCGGCAGCGACGTGGAGAGCCGAAAGATCTCCGTCACCGGCTGCTGCGGCTCGCTCGCTGGTTGTCCTGGCGCTGGCCGGGGCCGCGTGTCTGCTACCGTTGCGGCCGATCGCGCACGAGCGGGCAGTTGTACCTGAGGTGGAGCCATTAATGACGCCGCCATCAAAGCCGAAAGGCTGAGCAGTGCGCTTATGCGATTGCCGGGCGCAAAAGACGACGGGCGCCCGGTAAAGGACCGCTGCATGAAATATCTCACCAGTGGAACGAGCCTCCGCAAGTAATGACGGGTACTCCCAGGATATCACCTTTCACCGATCCCGGTGATTCGGACTACCTCGAGCTGAGTGACGGGAAGAAGCGATCGCGCACCACCAGCAGTGGCTGCTCTATCAACCTGGACATAAGAACCCCAGCGGCTATGCTCCCGCCGACATAAAGTAGCAGCTCGATAGTAAATCCAAACGGGAAGCCGAAACCGCCCGGCACCGCAAGGATGGCATATAGAATCGCCATGTGCCACAGGTATATGGAGTAAGAGTAGTAGCCAATCGTGGCTATCGCCCAGTACAGCAGGCTCGACCATCGCGGGGGCTGCCAGTGCATGGCGCTGAGGATGATGAGGCCGAACCCGACATAGAGCATCACGAGCCCCAGTGAGTAAAGCCACATCGTCTCCACGACTTTGAGCCAACCGGCAACCAGGCAAGGTAGAAGCAGAAGGAGCTCGACAACGCAGATGGCAGCAAGGCGCCTCGTGACAATCTGCTCCAGAGCCCGGCCGTGGAAGTGATAACAGTAGGAGAGCAAGACACCGAAGAACAATTCGTCCAGGCGCAGGTGGGTAGGGCAGTAGTATGTTTTCCACGGCTCGGCGTGACCGAAGGCATGCAGGGTCCAGATCCGGAGGAGGAAGATCAGCACATTGGTGGCGATCACAATCTTGATCAGCCGATGAAATGGATTCGGTCCGCCACGCTTGCCCAGGAAAAACAGCAGCAATCCCAGCAACAGGTAAAAGTGCTCCTCGATCGCCAGCGACCAGGTATGGCCCCACAGATACCACGGGGAGTAGTTTTGTACAAACAGCGCTTCCGAAAGAAATGCAGGAACCGTCACCTTATCAGGAATCCAGCCGATCGTGGGCAGAGCCAGGAACAGAAAGACATAAAACGCCGGGTAGATTTTGAGCGCTCTGCGGATGAAAAAGCGCGGCAGGCTCACCTTGCCATGCCGGATATACTCTTTAAAAATGAGTCCTGAGACCAGAAAGCCGCTCAGCACAAAGAAGAGGTCAACGCCCACCCAACCCAGGTGCTGCCACAGCTCTAGAATCTCCTTGAGCGGCCTGCGGGTGGATGGCGGAATGTTGTGTATGTGAGCGCCAATTACCAGGATAACAGCCAGGCCGCGCAGGAAATCCAGCTGCAGCGATCTGGATTGACGAGCAGCGGGCATCCGTTGAAACTCCCGGGGTAAACTTCAGGCGGCCTCAATGCTGTTCCGGCTGGCCAGATACCACTCGATCGTCTTTTTCAGCCCCTCGTCGAATCCGACTCTTGCCTCAAAGCCGAAACGCTCCCTGGCGCGGCTTGTATCCAGACGGCGCCTGGGCTGCCCGTTGGGCATGCTCGCGTCCCAGATGAACTTCCCTTCAAAGCCGGTCAGCTCCGCAATCTTCTCCGCCAGATCCTTCATGCTTATCTCGAAGCCGGACCCGAGGTTGACCGGCTCGGGACTGTCATAGCGCTCAGCAGCCATGACGATCCCGCGCGCGGCGTCGTCGACGTAGAGGAACTCACGCGTCGGGCTGCCGTCTCCCCAGGCCGTGATTTCGAACTGTCCTAGTTTCACCGCATCCACGCACTTGCGGATGAGCGCCGGAATCACATGTGACGTTTTCGGGTCGAAATTGTCGCCTGGCCCGTATAGATTCACCGGCATGAGGTGAATGGCATTGAAATCGTACTGCTGGCGGTAAGCCTGAGCCTGCACGAGCAACATCTTTTTGGCAAGACCATAAGGGGCGTTAGTCTCCTCCGGGTAGCCAAACCACAGGTCGTCCTCCTTGAAGGGGACCGGGGTGAACTTCGGATAGGAGCAGATTGTCCCGATGCCCACGAACTTGCTGACCCCGGCCTTGCGCGCTTCTTCCATCAACATGACGCCCATCACCAGGTTGTCGTAGAAGAAGCTGCCCGGCATATCCCTGTTGGCGCCGATGCCCCCCACGACCGCCGCCAGGTGGATGATCAGATCCGGCTGCTCCTCCTTAAGGAGTTTCCTGACCAGCGCCTGCTCGCGGAGGTCATAGTCCTTCGAGCGGGGCACAATGATGCGCTCATGGCCTGCCGACTCGAGCGCGCTCACCACCCGGCTCCCCAGGAAGCCGGAGCCGCCAGTGACCATTACGTTCGCGAATCGGGGCATCAGGTCGTTGTTTCCGCGTCCACCATCAGTCGCACCAGCTCCTTGAATTTTACCTTCGGTTGCCAGCCGAGCTTTTCCCTGGCCCTGGTCGCGTCGCCGACCAAAAGGTCGACTTCTGCCGGCCGGTAAAGGCTCTCGTCTATTCGGACATGTTTTTCCCAGTCCAGACCAGCGTGCGAAAATGCCTCCTGGAGAAACTCTTTCACCGAATGCGTCTCGCCGGTGGCGATCACATAATCGTCCGGCTCATCCTGCTGCAACATGAGCCACATAGCCTGCACGTACTCTTTCGCGTAACCCCAGTCTCGTTTGGCGTCCAGGTTACCCAGGGTGAGCTTTTCCTGCTCCTTGCGGAGTATTCGGGCCACGGCAATAGCGATCTTTCTGGTCACAAACGTCTCGCCGCGGCGCGGCGACTCGTGATTGAAGACAATGCCGTTGCAGGCGAACAACCCGAAGCTCTCCCGGTAGTTGACCGTAGCCCAGTGAGCGTAGACCTTCGCCACCCCATAGGGGCTGCGTGGATGGAACGGTGTTGTCTCACGTTGCGGCACCTCGTGGACATTACCGAACATCTCGGAAGTACCCGCCTGGTAAAACCGTGCCGGCAGCTGGCATTGCCGGATCGCCTCCAGGATTCTAACCGTCCCCAACCCGGTCACGTCGCCGGTGTATTCGGGCATGTCGAAGCTTACGCGCACCTGGCTCTGGGCGGCCAGATTGTAAACCTCGTCTGGCCGTGTATGGGCGAGGATGTTTATCAGGCTTGCCGAATCGGAAAGATCGCCGTTGTGCAGGAAAAGTCTTACCCCGTGAATGCTCTCGTCGTTCAGGAGGTGCTCCAGCCGAACCGTATTGAGCATGGAGGAGCGCCGGACGATTCCGTGCACCTCGTAACCTTTCTCAAGAAGCAACTCGGCCAGATACGAGCCATCCTGTCCGGTGATTCCCGTAATGAGCGCCTTTTTCACGAAACGGTCCCTATGGAAGGTTCTGCCCTGCGGCCTGCCTGGCTGTGTAGCCGTACAGGTAAGGGGTGAGCAAGCCCAGTCCGTATACGGCGAAGCCCACGTTGCTATTGGAAGTATTGCCGCGCTCCCGGTTGTGCATGAAGGTCACCGGCAGGGCGGCGTTGATGACGGAAAGCAGCGTGTATGTTGCCACCACGGTGCCGACGTAGCCGATGAGCGGTGTTAGCCGTCTGATGGCCGACGCCTCCACCTGCACGACATCGCCGGGCATCACGGAGGCCCGGCCGGCTTTATCGTGGTTCCTCATCGCGGCACTCACGTTTACCACCCGGGTGGTCACCGTACCGTCCTGGTTCATCCGGCTCAAACGGACATAACGCTGTTTGGCGATGGTGTCGAAGCCGCCAGCTTTTACCAGAATGGTAAACAGGTCATCGTCAGGCCCGAGGTAGTACAATCCCGGCCTGTTGACCTCGCCTATCACCCTGACCGGGCGCGTGCTCCTGGCGGCCCAGCCGAGGGCGGCTGCGTCAAACGGCTTTCCACCCTTGGGCACATATATCGTATCGCCGTCTCGCAGCTCTATATCCTGTCCAGCATCGCCTTCGACGACCAGGCGCCACAGGTCGATGCCCTTGTAGCCTACCTCGCCGTGCCGCATCAGCTGTATGTGACGGATATCCGCCGTCTCCTTGACCCCGCCTGCCATTTGAATAGCGGTCAGGGCTGTCAGTGACGCTATGGAACGGGGGCTGTTGGCCGCAGCATAGGTGACCCCTATGCCCAGGCCGATTCGCTGCTGGGGAAGCGCTCCACCTTGATTGCCGGCCCAGCCCCCTGCGCTGCCGCCGCCTCTGCCGACGTTGTTCACGTAATAGCCGCCGCCGCCTTCGCCGCCTTCGCCGCCGTATCCGGCGTTGGTTGCCGTGCCGTAGCCGTACATGCCCCGTCTTTTCGAGACGTTGTTCAAGGTCATCTCATCGCTGTAAAGCCCTGGATTGACGACGTCACCCAGTACGTGAACCATAACCGGGCGCCGCTCCTTGAGCGTGACGGACACCTGCGGGTTGTCCACGAACTTTCGCTCTCGACCGTTTATAAGGTCCGTCAGCTCATCGAGGGTCAGCCCCTCGGCATGCACGACCCCGATCGGGTAAAAGCTTATGGCGCCGTCTGGACCGACGGTGAGCTCGGTTTCCAGGGGCTTTTCCTCGGAGCCGAGCGACGGGTCGGTTACCGATAGCTGGTCGCCCGGACCCAGCCTGTAGTCCATGCGGCTGTCCGTCAGTTCGACCGGCGCAGGGGGCAGCGGTTCTTTTTTAACCGTGCCAGGAGCCGGGGCGGGCTCTTTTTTAGCCGTGCCTGAGGCTGGCGCAGGCTCCTTTTTGACCGTGCCGGGGGTTTGTGCAGGCTGCTTGAAGGTCGATGGCGGCTGGATGCGTGTTGGTCTGAAGCGGTGCTTTGCCTGCGCAGGGGAGGCTTCCGCCGCAGGTTGCGTCTCGGTCGGGCTGGAGGGCGCCGGCGCCACCTCCGGCGGCGGTGGGATGAGCCTGATCGGCTCCCCCTGCTTGCTGCCCGGGGCTGCCCAGACCGGAACCATCAAATTGCAAAGCAAGACCAAACTGCTCAGGCCCGCCAGCGCCTTCCGTCTGAGCAACAAAGCGAGACTCCCTTCCAGTACTTACGTTAAGCACATATATGGGTAACCTGATACAGTAGTCAGTGTACCAAAACACCGCACCAGCAGGGAAGATGGGTCAAAAGGATACGCTATCTGCTGCCAGTTTGATGTCCACTGTCGATACCCATGATGGCCATGAGACCCGTGCTAGCTTTCTGGAAGGGGGGTGGGCAGGGTTCATCCTAGAAAAATACAGTCAGGCGATGTGGTCGTTTATGCGGCGAATGCGGAGCCATAGTTTCCAGGCATTCAGCATCCTGCTGCCGCTGGCTCTTTTTCTGGCCGTCGCCTTTGCCGGCTGCCTGTACACGGCGATTCAGCCGCGCATATACATGTCGCAGGCGCGCCTCTGGATCCAGCCGAGGCTGCCCACCGACGAGAAGATGCAAAACCAGGTGTATGCGCCGCTCACCAGCTTTTTTACCAACCCGCTTTCCACGACCTGTGAGCTGCTGCGCTCGCAGGCCGTCCTCAACACCGCCAGGCAGATCCTCTCCAGCCAGCTTCCACCCGGCAGGTGTCCTGCCGTCGAGCAGTTGAACGATATGCTGGAGGTCGTGCCCGCCAGGGAAGCGGACATCGTGGTGGTGCGTTGCCGCTCCTCCGACCCGGGGCTGGCCGTGGCCGCTGTGCAATCCGTGGTCGATTCGTTCCTCCGGCTCAACAGCGAGCAGATGAGGGCCTCGGCCTCACAGACCCTGGATTTCCTCCAGGGCGAGGTAAAGCGCGCCAGAGAGAGCAACGAGCAAGCCAGGGGGCGCCTCAAGCGATTCGAGAACGAGGAGGGCGCCGTCAACATACATGACCAGGTTCAGAGCCTTCTGGCCCAGAAGACCCGCAACGACAATGATCTCCAGGAGACCAGCCTGAAGGTGGCCGAAAAAAAGGCCGAGCTTGCCAACCTGCAATCTCGGCTGCGCATGACGCCGGAGCAACTGGATGCGGCCGGCAAGCTGGCCGCCGACCCCACTGTTGAGAGCATCCGCAAGGAGATAGGCAAGCGAGAGCTGGCGCTTGTGCAGTTGACCGCCAGATTGCGCGATACGCACCCGCGGGTGGTAAGAGCTAAGGCGGCCATTGGCAGGCTGCGCGAGGCCCTGGTGGCCAGGGCCAGGGAGCTGGCCGGGCAGGCCGGCGCCAGCCTGATTGAAAACCAGGTGGCCCTGAGCGATCAGCAGCAGCAGAAGCTGCTCGCCGATGTAGCCGATGGGGAATCCGAGCTGACCTACCTGCAGATGAAGCTGGCCAAGCTGCAGTCGGCCGCCGGCGTTCTCAGCGCTCAGCTTGCCGGCGTCCCGGTTGTGCAGCAAAAGATCGCAGAGTTGACCGACGAGGTTCAGGCGACCAACAGGGATCTGGCGGAGGCCGAAGCCCAGCTCCGCAAGGCTGTTACCTCCAAGGCCGTGGCTGCGACCACCTCCAACATCAAGGTGATCGACAACGCCTCCCAGCCGACCCTGCCCATCTCGCCGGACGTTCCGGCCAGCCTGGCGCTCTCATTTGCTCTGGCAGCGGCGGCGGGCGCCGGGCTGTTTTATGTCATGCGCTTCCACCTCAACCCGATCGTCTCCAACCCCGGCGAGGTGCTGGACCTGCTGCCGCTGCCGCTGCTGGGCTGGATCGGCAGGGGGCCGGACGCGGCCGGGCTTTCCGAGCTGCTGCCGGCCATGCATCGCGTGCGCTTGAATTGGAAGGGCGCCATGCTCGAGCAGGAGAAGAAGCGCATTGTCGTGACCAACTGCACTGCCGACGGCAGCGTGCCGCTTCTGGCGTCGAGCCTGGCCATGAGCATCGCCCAGGGCGGCTCGCGCGTCAGCGTGCTGGATCTGACCGGGGGCAGACCCTCCATCGCCCAGATCTTCGGCGTCAAAGAAAATCCGGGGCTCGGCCAATATCTTGGCCGGTCCGCCAGCGCCTTTTCGGTTGCCGACCTGCTGCATCCGGTAGACGACCCCGGCAGGCTCAACATTATTCCGGCGGGGGACAGAACGGCCTGGGCCGGCAAGCTGGATTCCCGGGCATTTCAGGAGCTTGTCGAAATGCTGCAGCAGGAGTGCGACGTGCTCATCCTGGCGGCGCCTGCGCTGGGCGAGTCGCTGGATGCGATCTCCCTGCTGCACCAGAACGCTTTCCTTCTCATCGGCGTATGGCTGGGCAACAGCAGCAAGACATCGCTCAGGCTCGCGGCTGCTGAGGTGCGGTGCCAGAAGGTAAAGGCCGGCGGCATCTTTCTTATGGGCGCCTCGGACAGGAGCATTCTCTCGGCCCTCAACAAGGGGGGCGAGGAATCCGAAAATGGAGAGGGGGATTCCAGCTCCTGGTAGCGCCTACGACCTTGGCGGCGGGGTGGACTCCATGCGGTCGGCGATAAACCGGTCGAGCAAGTCGTCCAGCGCTTCCTTTATACTGGATGCCTCGTCTGTTTTCGGATGTCCGGTGCGCGACCACAGCGGCGTCTCGAACCGCACGGCCGGGTCTCTGACCAGGGAGACCCAATCCGAATAGGTGAGGGTCACGGCCAGCTCGTCGGTGGCCATGTCGGTGTCGACGGCGATGGAGAGCTTCGGCCCCTGCTCGGGTGCGTTGGCGGTCGAGACGCCGACCTCGTGAAGCTTGGTTTCCGCCAGGTGCTTGAGCTGCCCGGACAGATCCAGGGTCGGTGCCTTGTTGCGAAAGAGCTGGTTGGTTACCCCGAGGCTCACGGTGCTGGATATCCGCACCTTGTCCAGGCCTTTCAGGGCCGGATAAGGCCGCTTGGCCAAGGCCGCGCCGCCAAAGGAAAGCATCAATAACATGACAACGAGAGCGACGGCCGGCAGCTTCCTGAACCGTCTCATCCTCTCTATCTTGTCGCGCCGCATTTATCGCTCCCTTCTGCGCTCGGTTGTTGGCAACTATTCGGGGGAACCGCGACGATGATAGCAGACGGAGCATTCTTGCTAACGCACGGTGGTCTGAAAGAAGGAATCCAGGAACATCTTCTCCAGCTCGCCGCGAAGCTCGGTGACATCTTTGGCCGTGTCGACGGTACGCCAGAAGGCGTTGCTCCGGTATGCCTTCAAACCGCCCTCCCGGGCCATCCTGGGGAACGTGGTCGTTTCGTGGTCGCCCCTGTCGGGCAGGAGATCGACAATCTCCGGATTGAGCACGTAGATGCCCGCGTTAACGCAAAAAGGAAGCTCCGGCTTCTCACGAAATCCGACGACCGAAGCGCCGTCTGCAATCTCGACGATGCCGTAAGGGCTGCGCAGCGGCACCGTCACCAGCGTGGCCAGGCAGCGGTGGCTGTTGTGGAAGCCGACCAGCTCATCTATCGGCAGGTTGGTGATGAGGTCGCCGTTGATTGCCAGCACAGGCCCGTCCACGTCCGCCAGCCGTTTCATGGCCGCTTTCAAAGCCCCGCCCCGCCCCAGCGGCTGCTCCTCGATCTCGTATTCGATATTTATCCGCCACTTGGACCCGTCGCCAAAGTAGTCCTGTATTATCTCGTGCCGGTAGCCGCAGGCTACCACCAGCCGGCTGATGCCGTGCGACCTCAGCCATTGCAGCTGGTAAGCCATGATCGGGTTGCCCAACAGCTCGATCATCGCTTTGGGCCGGTCCTCGGTCAGCGGGCGCAAACGCTCGCCCTGACCACCGGCCAAGATTACCGCATGTCTCATCGTCTCCCCCGCTTGATGCCCCCGTAAGTTGAGTTTACCCCGGCGACTGAGCCTCCCGCCACGGGCTGTGTACTACACTTGACCATGGTGCCGGCAGAGCCACGACGCGGCAAGCGGCCGCACTAAGCGGCTGGGCTGGGGGTCCGCCAGCGGGGAGCAGCTATGACGGGGCGAAAGGTCGAGTTTCTGGATAACTACTGGGTTCGCCTGCCCGAAAAGTTTCCCCGCATAATCGCGGTGCGGCGTCTGAAATCGCTGGCCAAGGCTGCCCCCGGGGATCGCCTGGTGGCCGCCCTGCTGCGCGGTGACCGTGCCGGTGCCTTGCAGGTTCTCGGCGCGCCTGGCTCGGCGGTTTTCCTTGAGCGGCTGATCTCCGGCGGCACCACCGAGCGGCTGAGCGCGCTTCTTTACGAGCGCCTCTGCCAGCTCGAGCTGGCAGAGGCGGCTACCGGGCAAGTGCTCAGCACCGGAGCCAGCCTGCTGGACACGCTGCGGGCGCTGGCGACGCGCACGTACACCCTTTTTGCAACCTACGACGAGCTTTTCGTCAAGCTGTACGACGAGCTTGGCGAATTTCAAAAGCAGATACTCTGGATCAAGGGGCCGGTGCTGGGGCGCACGCTCTACGCCAAGCCCCATTTCCGTTTCTCGGTGGACTTCGACCTGCTTGTGGAGCCGGGCGCCATTGACCGGGTGGCGGAGCGCCTCCAGTCCGGTGGATTCGCCATCGACTGGTCGGATCCGGGAGAGTGCCACCAGCTGGGCACCGGACCGGTCGGCTCGCTGGCAGATCTGAGGATCTCGCCGAGCGCCGAATTCGAGCCGATCAACAACATCAGTTTGCAAATGAGCGGCTGGCCCCACGTTGAGCTGAAGTGCGATCCCTGGAACCGCGGGCTCAAGGCCGCTACCACCGAACGGATCTTCGCCGGCGCCGAGGAGCTTGTTTGGCGGGGGCGCCGCTTTCTGTATCCTTCCACCGTCGATCACCTCCTCATCGAGCTGGTGCATTTCCACAAGCACGGCTTCGACGGCTGGCACTGGCTGTACGACATTCACCTGCTCGCGTCGAAGTTGACCGAGACACCGGGGCGCTGGCAGCAGCTGGTCGAGCGCTGCCGCCTCGAGGACGAGCTGGCGGCCAGCGCCTGGGCGGGGCTGGAGCTTGCTCGGGAGACCCTGGGCTCGCCGGTGCCGCCCGAGGTAACTTCAGCGCTCGCACCAGCAGATGCCGGCTTGTGGGGCAAGGTTTTCACCTACACCGTGAGCACCGACTTTCTCTGGAACAGAACCTCCCTGCCCATGCTTCTCTTGAACGCGGCCTTTCTCGGAGACCGTGCCCGAAAGACAAAGGTGTTGCGCCAGTGTCTGTGCCCGTCCCGGGAGTTCCTTTCCCGGTATTACGGCGGCGGCAAGCAGGTTGGTTTCTGGACTCAACGGCTCTATTTGCTCGCTCACTGGGTGGTGCTCCTGCTTCCGGGCGGGCTGGCCAGGCGAACCCTCGGACGGCTCATCTGGAGGACGCCTTCCTGAAGCGCGTGAGCGCGGCGTCATCTCACATGGACAGCAAGAGCTGCACGCGCTCGGGCAGGCTGCCGCCGCTGAGCAGGCAGCAACGGGCGTCAGCGACGCCTTCCTTCAAGACGTCGATCGCCCCCGGTACCCTGAGGGCGCTGGACAAGGGAAGCACGAAGCGAACGAACTCATCCGGCGAGATCTCCTCGGGCGACATTCTTGCGTCCGGCGCCACCGCATTCAGTGGCACCAGCCTGATGCATACGGCAAAGCGAGCGGGCACGGCCTGGCGATGGAACAGCCCCGCCCCGGGACACCAGGTGCCCAGAACGAGGGGACCGGGTCTGACGCCTGCGCAGCGCTCCAGCAACTCCGCGCATCCGGGGCGCACGGAGAAGGGGCGCTCGAATGGAATTACGGATCGCTCATCCATATCCAGGACGGCGATATCTTCAGCAAGCGCTTTCCACCCGCGGGAAAGGACCATGGCAAGCGTCAGCGTGGTCTTGCCGGCAAAGGATGGTCCCGCCAGCAGAAAGAGGCGACCGTCAGGCGCCAGGAGAACCGCGGCGTCGAGCCAGAAGCAGCGGTCGTGCCAGGACTGGCAACGCGATGCGACAAGGCTCACCGCCGCGATTGCAAGCTCTTGCCCGGTAAGACCGCTGAGATTTTCGGCGCCCGCAAGCAGGTCGTCGACATCGACCTCCAGCAGCGGCCCTCTGACACCACCAGCAATACCGCCGCTATCGTCGCCTCGACAGGCGGGGAAGAGCTCGGTGATTGCCTGGAGGAGGTCAGGCCTTTCCGAACGAACCTGGAAGACGCATCTCCCCAGCAGGAAGGGCCCGGCCGTGCTCTTCACCTCAGCGCCCCCGTCAGCACCGTATAAATGTCCGGCGGCTTGACGGCCCCTTGCCAGCGGTCGCAACCGCTGGCAAGGCAGATGAACCCCTGGGCGCGGTGCGTTGATCTTGGCCTGTTGCGGCGGTCGATCGGCGCCGAGCCCTGGAGGTCGTGCAGCTCGACGCCATCCACGTAGATCATCAGTTCAGGACAGCGCCGCCCGGCATCGACCTCCGACCACATGAAAAGCCTCCCCCCGAACTCCCGGTTAAGCTCCCGCCCCAGGTACTCTTTGACCTCCTGGAACTCCCTGTCGAGGTCACCGGCGGCGACCGTGCCTTCTGCGAAGCGATCGCTGCGGTTGAGATAGACGGCGCCGGCAACCGGAGAGCCGGCAATGGTTCGCGAGGGGTCGAACAGGCTGGCAGGCGACACGAGCGCGAGCGGATCTATTACCGCTTGTGCTGCCCCGGCCTGAATCGCTGCCTTTCGCCGTTCAATCACGGGGCCGATCTGGGTCTCTCTGGAGGCAAGCCTGCAGAACCCGCCGCAAGCGAGAAGCTCGTTCAGGTTGAGGCGAGCCTCACAGGCGGTATGAGAGAAGCTGGACAGCACAAAGAGCAGGTCGGCATCGGCCCTGGTGCAAATCTCAATCAGCGCCCTGTCCAGGAAGCCCAGGAAGTCCTCGATATCAGGCCAGACAGAAAGCTTTTCGGCCAGGAGAAAATCCGGTCCCAGCATGTGCGACAGCAGATCGAAGACGGAAAGCCTGAGAAAGCAGCTTTGCCACGGCCCCCTCTCAATCAGGTGCAGCGCGCAAGCGATCCGCTCCTGCTCGATCCTCATGCACTGGACCACGCTCTGCTCCGTAACCACGGAGGCCAGCGCCGATGACGAATACGGACGGGGCTTGTAGCGGGCGAAAAGCGGGTCGGACAGCAGCTCAGGCGGGCTGACCGACAGCGGCATGGGCAGCGAGCCGTCGGACAACCACAGCCTGCCCGGCTTCGGCTTCAGCAGCGGCATGTTTATCGTCAGGATGGTGCCGCCTGCCTGACCGGGCAGGATTGCCCCGTCCAGGCGGAGATCGTCCTCGCTGAGGATCTGCACATCGTTTAAAGAAGCTCGCGGGGCGGCATAGCCGGCGCAGCCGAGCTCGCACCAGCTGCGCCCGCTAAGAGCTTGAGCCCAGACCGGCTGCGGGCAAGCATGGGGCCGGCCATCCAGCACCTTCATCTCTGTTCCCTCGATGAGCTGCCGAACCCAGCTCATGTGCCGGGACAAGGACCGAAACGACTCGCCGGACAGCCCGTCGAAGGACAGCACCAGCAGCCTGAGATTTTTCCGCAATGTCAAATTAGAGAAGCTCTTTTGGCGGGGTCACGCTCAGGCTGCCTCAGCCGTGCGGGCCGCCGGTATCGCCATGTCCGGTATCCTGGTGGCTGGTGTCGCCATGTCCGGTGTCGTGCTTTCCGGTCGAGCCGCCGGCGTAAACGGGCGGTACCAGGAATTTATCGACGACCCTTGGCGCCGCCAGAATCGCGCCCGCCACCGCTGCGCGCCGGATGACCGTTCTGAGGAACTCTTTGCGGCTCAGGTGCGAATCGCAAGAGGGCTCGTCGCTGCTTGCCAAACCGTCAATCGGTTCGTCCATATTGGCTTCCTCCCAATATCTGCTGCCCTCTACCCAATTCTACCCCAGCCTGCAGGTGATTTCCGGGCGACGAAATCTGTTTCGGATTAGCTCTGCAGCAGCCCGAGGTCGAGCAATTCGCTCACCAGGGTGTCGATCTCAGCCTTATCCGGCGCCCTGACCGGCGCCGGCAGCATTCCGGCAATCTCGCCGGCGATTTCATCGGTTGAATGCCGGCCGTCACACAGCTCCCAGACAAGGGCGCCGGCGGGAGTCAGCGTGTGCGCCCAATCGGTCTGTGAGCTCACCAGGACCACATAGCCGTCCGGCAGCAGGGTGGATTTCACGTCCGGGTTACGTCGCGGTTTCATATAAAGGTCTTCTGTCTTTGCTGCGCTAAGATACCTGAGATCATGAGCGACGACAATCTTGGCAATTCGGCCGGAGCGACCGGTGCTCAGCCCGCGGGGTGCGGGGGGCTGGCACGTCGCCTGGCCGCGGCCGACAGGGTTCCCTTCGTGCTGCGTGCCTGGTGGCTGCGGGAGTTTGCCGAATATGCCGATTGCCAGTGGCTTATCGATCAGTCGATTACCGGCCCGCTGTGGTCCTCGTACACCGATCCGCTGTGCGACATGGGGAGCCTGGATTACTTTTATGAGTGATGGCAACGGTCTTCAAATAAGGAAGCTGCCCGCAGCCTGGTGGTCGTGTCGGTACTGATTCTCTCTTCGCCAAAAGATGAGCACGCGCAGGCGGTCAGCGGACACCTGGTGGAGATGGGCGTTCGAGCAGCCTTCTGGTCCTTCCGCCAGCTCGGCGGCGGGTGCCGGCTGAGATTCAACCTCGATGGCAGCGGTCTTGCCTGCCGGGTGCAGTTTGCCGAAAAGGGCCTGCCCGATGCGGGGACGGGCGATCTGGATCTGTCGGGCGCAAGATCTGTCTGGTTCCGGCGTCCGGGCGCGGTCGCCACGGCAAGACTGGCCGAGCCCTGGGTGGAGTCGCTTGCCCAGTGGGAATCAAGTCGGGCGCTGCAGGCGATCTTGCGTATGCTGCCTTGCCTGTGGGTCAACTCTCCTGCCGCCCATGCGGAGGCGCTCTTCAAGATCCGGCAGCTCGAGGTCGCCAGGCAATGCGGGCTCTCGGTGCCGGAGACGCTGGTTACCAATGACCCGCAGGCCGTGCGCGACTTTTATGAGCAGTGCGCAGGCCAGCTTATCTATAAGCTGATCGACGAGGGCAGCCAGCACCGTCTGCCCGTCTTCGAGCGCTCGGCCGGCATACCGACGCTCTCTTTGAGACAAGCGGATCTGGAATACCTTGATCAGGTGCGCTATTCGCTTCACCTCTTCCAGAGGAAGATCGAAAAGGCAGCCGACCTGCGTGTGACCGTGGTCGGCAAGCAGCTCTTTGCCGTCGAGATCAGGTCGCAGGAAGGGCAGGGGAGCACCGACTTCCGGCTGGACTATACGGTGCCGATGCTGGAGCACCGCCTGCCGGAGCGCGTGGAGTCGAGCTGCTTTGAGCTGGCGCGCCGCCTGGGGCTCAATTTCGGCGCCATCGATCTGTGTCGCGACGGCGCCGGCGAGTATTTCTTCTTCGAGATCAACCCGGCCGGCCAGTGGCTGTGGATGGAGCGGGCGCTCGACCTTCCGATCTCGCTGTCCCTGGCCAGGCTGCTGGCCGGACTGGAAGAGCCGCTGGTCGCCGGTCCCTGGCGTCCCTGAGCGCGGCTCAAACCCCTGGACGCGACCTGGGGGTTTCCCCGGGGAAGGAACAGGCAAAGGCCGGCCGCAATCAGCTTGCCGATCGGTCATCCTGGGATTGTCGTTCCTGAGCCGAGGGGTGCTTCTCATGTTCAACAAGTTTGTGGCGAGCGTGTCCCTTCTCGGGCTCGTGCTGGCGGCACCGGGTGCCGGCACGCCGGCGCTTTCCGCCGGCAAGCCGGCGCGGCCGAAAATGGACCTGGCGTTTTGCATCGACACCACCGGCTCCATGCAGGGCGAGATCGACATGGTGAAGAGCAAGGTCAAGGAGCTTGTCGCCAAGCTGGCCGCCGGCAAGCCGGCCCCCGAGATTCGCGTCGGGCTGGTCGCCTATCGCGATCGTGGCGACGCCTACGTGACGAAGGTTTTTCCGTTCAGCGAGGACATCGATCATGTCGTCAAGGACATCTCAGGACTGCAGGCTGCCGGCGGCGGCGACGGTCCCGAGTCGGTCAACGAGGCCCTGCACACGGCCGTCCACGACCTGCGCTGGGATGAAAGCGGCAATGCCGCCAAGCTCCTCTTCCTTATAGGTGACGCGGCGCCGCACTCCTATCCCGGGGACTTCGACTGGCACAAGGAGTGCCGGGAGGCGATCGGGCGCGGGATCCAGATCAACACGATCGGCTGCGCCGGGCTGGAGAGCTATCCGGCAGACCAGGGGGTGGACGTGTTCCGGCAGATCGCCAGGCTGACCGACGGCAAATTCGACACCCTGGCGTACCGGCAGGAGGTTGCCACCGCCGGCGGTGGCAAGGTCACTTACGTCACCGCCGGCGGCGCCGTGTACAAATTGAAGACCGCCGACCGAAAGGCGTGGCGGGCCGGCGTGGACAGCCTGGCGAAGGCGGGCATGGCCGAGCGCCTGCCGGCGGCCACCTGGCCGGGCGGGGTGGCCGCGGCGGGCGCGCCAGGCGCCGTCGGCGGGCTGGTGTTCGGGGCTTTGCACCGGAAAGCGGCAGCGGCTTCAGAGGCCGCTGCCCCGGCCACGCCGTCCTCCCGGTCTGACAACAACCTGGCCGATGTGCTTTTGGAAGACGCGCGGGCGGCGGCGAAAAAGACGCTCAACGTACGGTTCGACCGCTGAAGCCCACCTGCTAAACTTGGCAGGTTGTAGCGCAGTCTGCCGGGTCCGTCATGACAGTACGCGGTGCCGTAGTTGCTTTGGTCGGAATGCTTATTTGCAGGGCGGCGCCGGCTGTTGCCGTCGATGTGAAGGCGGCGGGCGCCGCGCCCGCCGCGCCCGCCGCGCCCGCCGGCACGATCATGGAAGCGCTTGGTTTCGGCCCGCTGCTGCCGGCCATTGATCGCCTGCGTCCGCAAGGCTGGGTCGCCGGTGCGCTTCTGGTGCAGCCGGTGGCCGGCAACGGCGCTTCCGCCTTGAACGATCCGTCCCGGCCGATCCTGGAGGAATTCCACGCCACGGCGCTGGTCGGGCGCAGCTACCAGCGCGGGCAGCGGGTGTGCCTGCTCAAGGTCTACCGCTTCGAGAGCCCGCTCGGCGCTTACGGGGCCTACACCTCGCTGCGGCGCGGCGCCACGACCGTCGTGGTGCGTGGCGACGCCTCCAGCGAGGACGACCAGAGCCTCTCCTTCTGGCAGGGCAACTACTTTGTCTCGCTGTCCACGACCGCCGAGGACGACGACGAGGCCAAGGACATGATGCGCAGCCTGGCCAACGAGGTCGCCTCGGCGATTGACGGCCACGCGGACCGGCCTTATATCCTCGGCTGGCTGCCGAGGCCGGACCGGGTAAGCGGCAGCGAGAAGCTGATCATGGGCCCGGTGGCTTGCCGCCGCGCCTCGCCGGTGCCGTATCAGCTGGCCCTCTCCCTGGACACGGCCAGGGCCGCCGCCTCCGCTGACTACCAGTTTCAGCGCCCGAGCCCCGACCGCTTGAAGCTGCTGCTCATCGACTACGGCGACCGGCAGAAGGCTTCCCGGATTTACCGCCACTACACGGCCAGTCTCGACGAGGCGCACGACGCGGCAGGAACCGGCACCAGCGCCTTATATAAGTTGGCGGGAACCTATATGCTCTGCCAGCTGCGCGGCAACCAGATTGCCATCATCTCCGGCGCGCGCAAACGGCGCTCGCCCGGCTACCTGTCCAGGCAGCTGGATTTCAGCTTGCCGGCCCAGGCCAGCCCCGAGGTCGGGTCGGCAACGCCGGCCGTCCCGGAGACGGTGACCCGGCCGCCAGGGGCAGATGCGGCTGCCCCGCTCTCCACTGCCGGCCCCGCTGCCCCCGCCGGCAGCCAGGGTCGATAGATCCGGTGAATTTAGCCGGATGCGCAAAACATATGTGAAAGGATCTGGTAAGATAAGCTTGCTTGGAAGCTCACGCTCCCTTGGTTTTGAACCAAATAGTTAAGGGAAGCTGAAAATCCGGACGCAGCGGCACTTTGTGAAAACGAGGCTGCCGGGCGGCTCCGTCGATTTGACACCCCGGGAACGTGTTGCTATCATTCTTGACTGTGCTAACCTGTAAATTGGATTGGTGCAGCATCGAACCCTGATAACTGAATAGCCATGACAAGGCGCCTGTCAAAATTTGAGTAGGCAAACAAAACGTCTTCAAGATTTCGCAGGGGCGGGGCTCGCCTCGCTCCCGGGAGATTTTTGACAACGGAGAGTTTGATCCTGGCTCAGGACGAACGCTGGCGGTGTGCCTCACACATGCAAGTCGAACGAGGGTAGCAATACCCTAGTGGCGGACGGGTGAGTAACGCGTGGGAATCTGCCTCGAGGAGGGGGATAGCAGGCCGAAAGGCCTATTAATACCCCATATGTGCACAGCTCGACAGGGTTGTGCATGAAAGGAGCAATCCGCCTTGAGATGAGCCCGCGTCCGATTAGCTAGTTGGTAGGGTAAGAGCCTACCAAGGCTACGATCGGTAGGTGGTCTGAGAGGATGATCACCCACAATGGGACTGAGACACGGCCCATACTCCTACGGGAGGCAGCAGTGGGGAATTTTACGCAATGGGGGAAACCCTGACGTAGCGACACCGCGTGAGCGAAGAAGCCCTTTGGGGTGTAAAGCTCTGTCAGCTGGAACGAAA
>JAJPGY010000011.1 GCA_021325555.1 Pseudomonadota bacterium
GGCGCATGCAATGCGCCCCTACGAGGCCGGATTTACATCTCGCAGGGCGCATGCAATGCGCCCCTACGAGGCCGGATTTACATCTCGCAGGGCGCATGCAATGCGCCTCTACGAGGCCGGATTTACATCTCGCAGGGCGCATGCAATGCGCCATAGGCAAAGCGTCCTGATCAACTCTCAGCAATCCGCTGCTTGAGATACTGCGTGATCAGGTGTCCCAGCGAGACGTGTATGGTCTCCACCTGACCGTAGTTGTAGTTGTCAATGTAGATGGAGTGATGCGAAAGCTCTTTCAGCTTGCCGCCGCTAAAGCCCAGGAAGCTTATCACCCGGGCGCCGCTGGCGCGCGCGTATTCGGCGGCCGCCACCACATTTGGTGAGTTGCCGGAGCAGGATATGGCAATGAACACGTCGCCCGGGCTCATGCAGACCTGGAGCTGCTGCACGAAGACCTGGTCGTAGCTGAAGTCGTTGCCGATGGCGGTCAGCGTGGATATGTTGCCGCAAAGCGACTCGGCCCGCAGCGGCCGCTTTCCGGCCACCATGGTGCCGTGACCGAAGCAGCAGCCGAGGTGGATGGCCGTGGAGGCGCTGCCCCCGTTGCCGGCGATCCAGACCCTGCTGTCCTGGCGGTAGGCTTCCCACAGAGCGTCCACGACCGCCTCCACCTCGGATTCCCGCACGAGGTCGATGCACTCGTGGGCCTCCTTCATGAAAGAGCCGTAGAAGTCCCGGAACGTCTTAAGCGTCGCTGACATAGATGATCTTGCTCCCCTGGGGCTCAAAGCCGAATTCGACCTGCCTCAATTCCGAAAGGGCCTTGCGCACCTTTTCGTGGTTTTGCGGCTCGACGAACAAGAGCAGGAAGCCGCCGCCGCCGGCGCCGAGAATCTTGCCGCCCAGGGCGCCTGCTTCGAGGGCCGTCTCGTAGTACCGGTCGATCACGTCGTTGGTCACGCTCCTGGCCAGCTTGCGCTTGAGCATCCAGCCCTGATGGAGGATGTCCCCGATCGAGACCAGGTGCCGGCCCTTGAGCAGCGTGTCCCGGATCTGCCTGGCCTGCTCGCACATCTCCTTTAGCGCCTGGCGATTCATCTCCGTGTTGGCCTTTTGCTCCTTGAGCACCGAGGCGGCCGGCCTGGTCATGCCGGTGTAGTACATCTGCAGGTGGCGCATGAGCTCATCGCGGGTGGCCGGCGAGACGATAATCGGGTTGCAGAAGACGGTTTCGTCCGGGTTGAACTCGATAAACCGCAGCCCGCCGTAAGCGGCGATGTACTGGTCCTGTTTGCCGATCGGCTCCTTGAGCATGTCGATCTCCATCTGGCAGGCTTCACGGGCCAGCCGCTCCGCCGAGGCGTGCTCGCCCTTGTAAGCGTAGAGCGCGTTCAAGAGGCCGACCATGAAGCTGCTCGACGAGCCGATGCCCGTCTGCGCCGGAATGTCGGCCATGGAGGTGACCTCCAGGCCGTTGACCAGCCCGGTGTGCTTGAGCGCCGTGCGCACCAGCGGGTGCTGCAGCTCGTCAACCGTGTTCACCAGCTCCATCTGCGAGTAGCCCACCCGGAGCGTGTGGTCGAAGCGCTTGTTGACCGTGATGTACATGTACTTGGTAATCGTGAGCGCGGTCACGCAGCCGCCCGATTCCCGGTAGAAATCCGGCAGGTCGGTGCCTCCCCCGGCCAGGCTCACGCGAAAAGGCGTTCTGGAAATAATCACGCAATCACCCTCTCGAAAACCGCCAGCCGCTCGGGCGTCCCTATATCATAGAACCTTGTACCAGACGGAAAGGCCAGCAGGCGACCCTCACGGGCCAGGCGCGGGTAGACGAGCTCCTCCAGGGCAGACGAGCCATGGGCGGGCAGCCAGCCGACCACCTCCCGGGAGAGGATGAGCACGCCCGCGTCCACGAACCGGTGGTCGCCGCCCCGCCCCTTCTCGTAGCTGGCCACCGTGCCGCCGCCGGGCCCGAGCCTGACGTTTCCGACCGCATCGGGGACCGCCTCCAGCGGGGTGACGACCATGAGCCCGGAGGCGCCGGGCAGGCGCCCGGCGTGGAAGGCCCGGTAGGCAGCCTGATATCCGGTGTCCAGATAGGAGTCCCCGTATACCAGGAAGAACTCGGCAGGCAAAAGGTCGCTGGCCAGGCGCAGGGCGCCTCCCGTCCCGCACGGGGCCGGCTCCCGTGAATAGCGGATGGTGAGGTCCAGCGCCCTGCCGGAGCCGAAGTACGCCTCGATCTGCTCGCCCAGGTAGCCTGTAAGCAGGATCACCTCGCTTATGCCGTGCCGCCCGAGCATGACAAGCAGGTGCTCGAGGAAGGGCCTGCCCTTCACAGGCATCAGCGGCTTGGGAGCCCGGGCGGTGAGCTCGCCCAGGCGGGTGCCCAGGCCGCCGGCCAGCACCACGGCTGTCTCAAGTCGTTCTGGCGGCATTCAGGAAAGCCCTCCACGTTTTCGCAAGCCCGGCGCCGATATCCGTGGCCGGCTGCCAGCCGAGCGCCCTCAGGCGCGAGATGTCCGCCCGCTCCTCGTCCGGCTCGCCCGCGCGCAGCCTGGCAGGGTCGGTGACGATCCTGAGCTTGCGGCCTGCAATCTCCTCCAGGAGCCGGACCAGGTCGGCCGGGGAGTAGCTGCGCCCCGAGCCCAGGTTGTAGACGCCAGGGTTCATCTGGGCCGCCTCCTGCGCCAGCACGGTGGTGATCCCGCTTACGATGTCGTCCAGATAGATGAAGTCCCGCTTGCCGGCCGTGTCACCAAGGGTGATACTACCTCCTTCCAGCTGGCGCAGGATGGTCGGGATGAGAAAATCGCCGTTCTGGCCGGGGCCGTAGCCGTTGAAGAGGCGCAGGATGGTGAAGCGTTTGCCGGTGTTCCTGGCGAAGAAGCGCACCATCTCCTCGGCCGCCGCCTTCGCCTGTCCGAGCGGACCTGCCGGCTCGAGCGGCTGGTCCTCCCGGAAAGGAAGCGGCGCCCGCCCGCCGTAAACCTTGCCGCTCGACAACAACACAAAATGGCGCCCGGCGCCCCCGGCAAAAAGATCGAGCATGTTGAGGACGCCGGCGACGTTGACGACCATCGTCTCCAGCGGGTGGCTGGCGATGTAGGAGGCGACCGTGGGCGCGGCCAGGTGAACGACCACCTCGGCGGCCCGAGCCGCCTCGCCGTAGCCGTCCGGACGCAGGATGTCGCCTGCTATGACGGAGCAACCTTCAAGCCGCCCGCCCGTGCGAGCCAGCCCCGATACCGTGTAGCCGGAGCGGACGAGGGCATGAGCCAGGGGACGGCCGATAAAGCCGGTGATTCCCGAGATAAAAGCCTGGGTCATCCCTCCTCCGCTACAATGGCCAGTTAATATTGTAAGGGTTCCGCGGCGCCCGGCCGATGGCAAGGAGCGAGGCAGTGGCAAGAGTAGGGATTCTGGGCGGGGGGCTGGCCGGTCTTTGCCTGTCTTACTTTCTCGGCCCGGACAGCGAGGTTCTGGAGAAGGACAGCACCTGCGGCGGCCTCTGCCGCAGCTACAAGAAGGACGGCTTCACCTACGATCTCGGCGGCCACATAATCTTTTCCAAGGACACGGAGATCCTCGACTTCGAGCTTTCCATGCTGGGCGACCGGGTGGGGCGCTTCTACCGCAACAACTCGATCTGGTTCAAGCGCCGCTTCGTCAAGTACCCGTTCGAGAACGGCCTTGCCGCCCTGGACAAGGAGGACAACTTCTACTGCCTCTACAACTTCCTGGTGAACAAGCCTGGCCCGCAGCGCAACTTCCGCGACTGGATCTACAACACCTTCGGCAAGGGGCTGGCCGAGCTGTATCTTATCCCATACAACACCAAGATCTGGAACACGCCGCCCGAGCAGATGGGCACCGCCTGGGTGGAGCGCATTCCCAAGCCGCCGGTCGAGGACGTGATCAAATCCTCCCTGGGCATCGAGACCGAAGGCTACGTGCACCAGCTGTACTTCTACTACCCGAAGACCGGCGGCTTCGAGACGCTGCCGCGCACCTTCGAGGAGAAGGTGCGGCAGCGCATCGTGCGCAACTTCGCGGTGAGCAAGGTCAGGCGCACAGCGCGGGGGTGGCAGGTATCCGACGGCGGCGACGAGCGCGAGTACGAGCGGATCATCTGCGCCATGCCGATCTTCGACTTCGCCGCCGCGCTGGAGGGGATCCCGCCGGATGTTGAGCAGGCGGTTTCGTCGCTCCGCTACAACTCCTTGATCGTGGTCATGGTCGGCGTGGCGAAGCCGAAGCTCGTGGAGCAGTTCGCGCTCTACGTGCCGCAGCAGGATCTCCCCTTCCACCGCCTGTGCTTCTACGGCTATTTCGGCAACGCCTACGTGCCGGAGGGTGCATCATCGGTGGTGGCGGAGATAACGGCCAACGAGGGCGATGCCGTCTGGTCGATGAGCGACGCCGAGGTGACCCGGCACGTGGTGGACGGGCTGGAGCGGGAGGGATTTCTGGACAGCCGCGACGTGATCGCAACCGACGTGCAGCGGACGAAGTACGCGTACGTGATCTATGACATCGATTACGAGAAGAACCTGGGCATCGTGCACGAATACTTCCGCAGCCAGGGCATCGAGCTGTGCGGCAGATTCGCCGAGTTCAAGTATTACAATTCGGACGCGGTGATCCGGTCGGCCAAGACGGTGGCACAGAGAGTTGCAAACACCTGACAGCGCCTTCCCCGGCGATTCGACGCCATCGTGGCGCGTCTTCCTCACGGCGCTCGCTCTGGCCTGGCTGGCCCTTATCATCAGGATCGCCACCTGCGGTTGGGGCGGCTTGAGCAGCGAGGAGTGCATCTGCGCCAACATCGCCACCGCGCCCACCTGGTCGAGGATGCTCGAGCTCATCAAGCTCGACGGCAACCCGCCTCTCATCTACGTGCTCATCCGCCTGTGGTCGCTCGCCTTCGGCGGCGGGGATCTCTCAGTGCGCTTCTTTGCGGTCCTGGCGGCGGCCGCCGTGGTGCCGGCCGCCTACCTGCTTTTCAGGAAGCAGCTCGGCGAAGGGCTCTCGGTTCAGCTGGCCGTCCTGCTGGCCGCCTGCGCCCCGCTGGTGCGCTTCGGCGACCTGGTGCGCAGCTATGGGCTCCTGCCCTTGATGGCTCTGCTGGTGACCTGCAAGCTGATGGACCTTCTGGATCACCCGCGCAGCCGCCTCAAGCAGGCTCAGTACGCCGTCCTTCTGGCGGCAACGGTCTATCTCCACCACTGGGGGGCGGTGGTGGCAATCGGTCACTGGAGCCTGGTGGCGACCGGCACGCTCCGCCGGTGGTGGCATCCCGCGTCAACAAGGGCCTGGCTCTCGGGCTCGCTTACCGCCTTCATCCTCTATCTTCCCTGGCTGCTGGTCGTGAGCGTCCAGTTGCAGCAAGACGTCAGCCCCTGGATCGCCCGCCCCACCCTCAAGGAGTGCCTCCTCAACACCGCGATCGAGGCGCTGGCCGGCTACCTGGAGAAGCCGACCTGGTTGTTTGATCTGGTCGGGCTCGTGGCCAACATCTGCCTGTGGGGCAGCCTCGTCATCCCGACCGTGCTGCCCGGGCGCCCCGGCGACGAGCCGCCCTTCCGCTTCCGCGCCTGGCAGATCTTCGTGGCGGCGGGACTGGCCGCCGCCACCTTGATAAGCCAGGTGCGACCGATCTGGCGCGACCGTTATCTGCTCGCCTTCACGCCGGCCATGCTCCTTCTCTACGTCGTCTGCGCCTGGCGCCTGAGCGGGCGCTTGCCCGAGCGCGCCCGGTGGCTGATTCCGGCGGCGATCTGGATCGCGATCTGGATCCCGCAGCTGGCCTTTTTCGCCCGGTACCCGGAGTCGGGCGCCTGGGCCCTGGTTGAGCAGATCTCTTACCAATCCGACCCGGCCAGGGACCTGGTCGTCGTCCCCTACGAGACGCTGGCGCCGCAGGTGGATCGTTACGCGGACCCGAAGCTGCGCGTGGTCTCCTTTCCGGACCTGGAGCGCCTGCCGGCGGTGCCCTGGGCCGGGCTCAACAAACGGATTCGTGAAGACGCCAGGATGGAACAGCTTTACGAGATCATGAGCCGGACGCTGGCCGGGCGCGGCAGCGTGTACCTGGTGGAGTTCCTGCACCCGGCAAACCTCAAGCCGCCCTCCGGTGACCTGGCGAAGATGGACTTCCGCGCCGCCGAGATCTTGCGCGCCCAGCAAATCCGTGCCTGGCTGACAGCGCGGGCCGCCGAAGCCGGCAAACCGCTTATCGCACCCGGTCGGGAATACGGGGTCATGGCAAGCCTGTTCAAAAGCCCATCCCCATGAGCAGGCGCCCCGCCCTTGATTACCTGCACTGCGCAAGAGCTGTCCCTGCGCTCTCTGCACCGGCGAACCGGACGCCGGCTCATCCGATTATCCTGTTCATCTCCTGCCAAACCTTCCTGCGATCAGCCTTCGAAAGCAAACCGATCCGCCTGAGCACAAGGCGTTCGTCGAGGGTGAAAAGCTTGAAGCGAACCACGGAAGGTGCTGGGAGCCCCGCGCTCGCCCAATCCGTCAACGGAACATCGGAAGGCCACGAGCTGTGCTTCGCGCTTGTGATCATTGCCAAAATTACGTGCCCCTGTGCGGCTTGGAAGTCGGCGCTCGACACAATGAGGGCCGGGCGCCGCTTCTGAGTCTGGCGGTTTGTAAAAGGGAACGGAACCACAACAACTGCACCGGCTTCAAAGGCCGCCATAGGCTTTCTCGTCTATTTCAGAGGTCCACTCCTCCAGCGTATCCTCAACAGCCTTGCTGAAGGCCAGATCGAACGCATCGACTCTCCTCAAAACAACTTGACCTTTAACGAACTCGAACGCCACAAGATCTCCCCTCTTCAATCCCAGCTTCTTGCGTATTTCTGCCGGGATAGTTGCCTGGTACTTCTGCGTAAGTTTGGACGCGTACATATGCAGATTTCGTCAAGGCTGGAGGCCCGACGACCGGAAGCCGGCGAGCGGGCTCGATGTAATACTGTAATACTATGTTACCAGTAATACGCCGGATGCCGCCTCGGGACGCAAGATATTTCGCGTTAAACCGGCTCGCGCCCGGCTCGAGCGGCACGCCGCTGAAGTCGACATGCCCCTGCTGGCGCCCGGGCGGGACTGCGGGGTCATGGCAAGCCGGTTCCAAATTAAGGCGGATCAAAGTAACAGCATCGGGTTGCGATCTGCGGGCAGACACCCTGGCCCGCAGGTAGCATCGCACACCCGGTCGCCATCGCCCATAGCCACGCGCCCCAAAGCGCCTGAATGACTTGATACGCTGGCGGGCAAACGGAGCATCGCGCCCGGCGGTGAGAAGATAAACAGCCGCCACAGAGCCGGAGCAGCCCCTCCAGCCCTGAGCTGGCTGCCTGTCCACGGGATGCCGCCTGCGGGGCCTGCCGTCCTGCTAGAATTTGACCCCGGCCGGTTACAGGACCGCCGGAAAGGGTATAAATTGCCAGGAGGCGAGATACTGGAACGTGCCACGCGGAAGCGCGGCCGTTTGTCTTGCCTCGAAGTGGCGGGGCTGGAGCAGATTACAATGAAGTGCAAATATTCGGCTGAAGTTTGCAGGCGAGTTTTCGCGTGCGTAATGGCCCTTAACTTTCTGGTCTGGATGGTCAGCCCGGCAGCCCGGGCGGTCAACCTGGACCTGAGCTCGACTGCGGCGACCATGGCGGCGCCGTCCAGGGTGACCGGCTCGACGGTCGTCAATATCAACGTCGGCGGGCAGAACGTTCAGGTCACCCAGGGCAGCCTTCTGACCCCGGCCGAGCGGGTCGCCGTCTACCAGGTGCTCGCCACCGGTCACCAGGCCATCCAGCTCGGCAACCTCGGCAACGCGGTCGGCGGCAGCCTGACCATCGGCGGCAACTTCAGCCAGCACATCTCCGGCCTGGTCATCCCGCACGGGGTGACGGCAATTTTCAATGCCACCAACGCCGCTTTGAACTTGAGCGGCAACCTGGCCAACTCCGGCACCCTTTACGCCCTGTCCACCAGCCACAGCACAACGACGGCATCAATCAGCGCCGCCGATATAACCAACGCGCGAGGCGCCCTTATATCCACGGTGCTGCCGGCCGGCGGGCTGCCCGGTTTTGCCGGCGCCCTGCCGGATCTCAGCCTTTCGCTCACGGCCGTGCACAACATCATCAACGCCGGCGTCATACGCAGCGCCGGCAGCCTGGCGCTCAACGCCGGCGGCTCGATCGTCAACGCGCTGCCGGCAGGCGCCGCCGGCCCGCCGCCGGTCATGGAGGCCATGAACGCGATCAACATGACGTCCGGCGCCGGAAACATCGTCAACAGCGGCGCAATCAGCGCCGGCACCAATATAAACCTGGCTTCCCAGGCGACCGCCAGCCTGTTGATAAATAACCTGGGCGGCACCCTGCAGGCCGTTAACGGCGCCATAAACGTCCGCGATGCGCTTTTCGCCGGCGGCGCCAGCAGCACACTGTCCGGCGGCGACGTGGCCGCCCGGGAGTTGAACCTCTACTCCGGCAGCGGCACGGCAAGCGTAAACGTGAACAACCTCGATGCCCTGCTCAACGTAACTGCCGGCGAGGCCCACGTGATGACGGCCAGCGGCACGCTGCATCTGGGCAACATGCGCCTGAGCGGCGATCCGACCATCCTCGACAACGGTGGTGATGTGCAGATTACCGGTGACCTCAACTTCTCCGGACAGGACCTGAGCATCGTGGCCAGCCACGACATTCTGGCCGAGAGCGGCGCCGGCGTGATCAGCACCAATGGCGCCACCGCCGGCAACATACTGATGGTGGCCGGAGCTCAGTACACCAACGACAACACCACGGTGACAATCTCACAGGGCTCCAGCACGGGCGGCAAGATAGACCTGGTCACCGGGGCGGCCATTACGCAGCTGTCGGCCACCGGCACGACCAGCGGCGGAAACATCCAGCTTGTCGCCTTTCACGGCAGCGACAGCAGCTCGGGCGCCATCCTCCTGCCCGCCGGCGTCACCGTCGATGCATCGGGCGGCGCCGGCGGCACCAACGGGACGATCAGCATGATAGCCGGCGCCCCGTCCGGTACAGCGATTCAGACGGGGAACCTGAGTACCGCCGGCTCGGGAAGCGGCGGGCAGATAAGCCTGGCCAACGCCACCCCGACCCTGCCCAACGGCAACGTCACCATCGACTTCAACAGCGGCAGAGTGACCGGCGGCAGCTTTGCGCCGGCCACCACCGCTCAGGGCGGCACCATCGTCTTTGCTGAAACCAATGCCAGCCTCACCAGCAACTCGGTCTCGCTGCTCGGCAACAGCAGCGCCAGCAATCTCACGGTCGGCGCCACCACCTTCACAACGAGCGGACAGGTCACCGCCACCGGCAACGTGAGCGTGGCGCCGAACACCGATCAGAACTTCAACGTGGGGGCAAGCGGATCGCTGATTGATGCGGCAAGCATCGCCAACATATCGGCGCCGAACCTGATCATCGGCAAGGCTGCTTTCACCGGCGGCATCACGCTCAGCAGCGACATAACGCTTTCCACCGGCGGCCCGCAGCTGCTGACATTTCAGACCGGCGGCAACTTCACTGCCAATTCGCACGCCCTCAGCCTGGGCAGCAACAATCTTACGATCGACGCCGGCGGCAGCGCCACCACGGGCGCTATCACAGCCGGCACCGTCAACATAACCGCCGGGGCGAACATCACAGCCGGCGGCAGCATCAACGCGACGTCCCTGACGATGACTGCCGGAGGCGCCCTCACGTCCCAGGGGGCGCTGACCACCACCACCGGCGACATCAATCTGACCTCGGCCGGCCAGATGAACATCTCTGGCGCCGTGACTTCCGGCGGGAACCTCGGGCTGCAAACAACCGGCAGCGCAAGCGACATATTAATCGGCAACACCATCAAAGCCTCGGGTACGGTCACCGCCAGCGCCACGCGGGATATCTTCGCGCCCAATCAGATTCAGGCAACGATAAGCGCCAGCGGCACCCCGTGGCAGTTCCTGCTGGGCGCAACCCCTAGCAAGGACGGCTCCCTGCTTTACGTCCCCGACTACAACCTGGGGATAGTGGCCGTGATAAGCACCGCCACCAACCAGCAGGTGGGGACCATCAGCGGCTTTTCCCAGCCCCAGGGAACGGCGCTCAGCCCCGACGGCAGCACGCTCTACGTGGCCAATTTCCAGACCCATTCCGTCTCCGTGGTCAGCCTCTCCGGCACGGGCGGATCGATCCTCTCCAGCGCCACCGTCAGTGGCGGCGCTGAATCGGTAGCCCTGAGCAAAGACGGCTCCCGCCTGTATGTTCTAAGCGACATCAACTCCAGCCCGGGAACCGCCGGTCAGGCTG
This sequence comes from Pseudomonadota bacterium, assembly GCA_021325555.1. GTDB lineage: Bacteria > Cyanobacteriota > Vampirovibrionia > Obscuribacterales > Obscuribacteraceae > JAJPGY01. The sequence continues at coordinate 10,343 of JAJPGY010000011.1, forward strand.
TATTTACGGTCTACAACGTGAGCAACCCCGCCACCCCCACCCTTGTCACCAGCATCAACCTGGGCACCAACCTGGCGCAAACAGGCGGCGTGGCGGTTAACAGCACGGGCACGCTCGCCTATGTCTCCAATTCCGGCACCCGCAACATTTACGTGATCGACCTCACCACAAACACCGTCAAGTCGATAATCGACCTCTCCCACATCGGCACCGCCCAGCAGCCGCAGAACCCCATGTTCCTGGCCATGGATCCCAACGGCACCCGCCTCTATGTGGCCGAGGCTTTCCTCAATCGCAGCTCCACATTGACCGCCACCGGCAGCATATCCATAATCGACACCGCGGCCAACTCGCCCACGTTCGACCAGCTTCTCAGCAACGTCTCCCTGGGCTCCGGCGGCTTCAACAGCGGGGCCAGGTTCCCGCAGGGCATTGCCGTCAGCGCCACCAATCTGGAGGTGTTCGCGCAGGAAACCTATGATTCCGTGATGTCGAGCATGAGCACGACGTCGTCGGCTGTGACCAACATCGCCACCGGACAGGGTCCCGACGGCTTCGGCTCGTCCGCCTTCTCGACTATCATCAGCTTGCAGGGGGTTCCCACCCAGGCAACCTACACCTCCAACACCATCAACCTGTCCGGACCCCAGAACACCATCTCCGTGGTGGTAAAGCCGACGATCGAGTCAACCAGCATATCGCTCACGGCGGGCCGCAACATCAACGTCAACTACGACGCCTCCGGCGGCACAATCTCCGCCCAGGCCACCAGCGGCAACGTCTTCCTCGGCAACGTCGGGACGACAGCCAGCAGCGTCGGGGCATCTTCTGCCAGCACGACGAGCGGCATCTTTCAAATCGGCTCGCTCGGGTCTCTCACCACGACCGGCGCCGTAAAGGGGAATACGGTGCAGCTGGAGACCACCGCCAATAATGGCGCCATCGCCCTGGGCGGCGACGTCGGGGTTGCCGGCGGAACGGTGAAGCTCATCGCCAACGGCTCCGGCAACATCACCCAGAGCGCCGGCAGCATCCTCGGCAGCACGGCAACCCTCATCAGCGGCAGCGGCAATCTGGGCACCGGTACGGGCACCGGCAATGCCCTGTCCGTCTCGGCATCGCAGGTTTCCACCCTGACCTCAGGCAACGTCTTTCTCACCAGCCCCGGTGCAATAACGGTCGCCGCATCGACCGCCGGCGGCACGTTCAATCTCAACAGCGGCGGCGCCATCTCGGCGTCCGGCACGATAACCGCCGGCAACGTGGTGCTCCAGGCGGCAGGGGACATCGGCGGGTCCTCCAGCGGATCGGCGGCTCAGCTTATGACAGGCACGCTGGCGGCCAACACCTCGTCCGGCTCCGTGGTCGTCACCAACGGCAGCGCTCTCACCCTTGCGTCCTCGGGCGCCCCCGGCAATTTCAATCTTACGGCAGCCGGCGGATTGACCGTCAGCGGGGCACTCACCGCCGGACAGCTGACGCTGGCTACGACCGGCTCAGGCAGCGTGGAACTGGACGCTGCCGTGCAGGGCACCAACTCGGTGTCGATCACCACCGCCGGCAGCGGCGGCTTCATTATCTCCTCCAGCAACACGCTTTCCTCTACAGGGACCATCTCCATCACGGCCGCCAGCCTGCAGATAAACGGTTCCATTAATGCGGGAGCAACCGGCTCCGTGCAGCTGATCCCGAACGCCAACGGCACGAGAATCGACGTCGGCGGCTCCGGCGCCGGCTCCACATTTGTGATAAGCTCCAGCGCGCTCGCCAGCATAACAGCCAGCGAGCTGATTGTGGGATCAACCACCGCCAGCGGTGGCATCCAGCTGGCCGGCGCGCTGGATGTCAGCGCCACCTCGGGTCCGGGGGTTTACGATCTGACGTTCGAGAACACGGGCGCCTTCAATGCCGGCAGCAATGCAATTACGTTGGGCAACAGGAACCTGACGCTTGCCGCCGGCAGCACGATCCTGGGGCAGGTAACGGGCGGCACGGGCACGATCACCTTGCAGACGGACAGCCTCACCCTCAACAGCACGATAAGCGCCTCCGGCGGGACGGTGAAGGTGGGCGCCCTGACCGCCGTCCCGATCGCCGTCGGCACGGCGGCCGCCGGGTCGCTGTCCGTCACCAGCGCCATGTTGTCCAGCATCACCGCCGGCACGCTCCAGATAGGGCTCCACACCAATACGGGCGGAATCACCGTCAACAGCGACGTGAACCTGTCCGCCTTCACCAATGCCGTCTTCAAGAACGCGGGAGACATTGTGCTCGGGGGCAATATCACGGACTCGACCGGCAACCTGACGATTACGGCGAGCGGCACCGGCAAAATAAGCGACCCGAACGGCAGCAAGACGCTGACCGCCTCGACAATCTCTCTGGCGAGCGACCAGGGCAACATCGGCGACTCCCAGGCAATGATTCAGATCAACGCGCCGTCCCTTACCGTTCAAAGCACATCCGGCAGCGCCTTCATCCAGGACGCGGCAAACCTCAACCTGGGCGCCTCATCGGTGGGTGGTGCCCTGAACCTGGTCGTGAACGTCGCAAGCGGATCTTTCACGGACAGCGCTGCCGTGACAGCAGGCAGCATGTCGGTTACCGCGGACTCGATTGCGATCTCCTCTTCCGCCAGCATCACGACTACCGGCACCACCACTTTTGCGCCGTTTACCGACGCGCCGATTTCCATTGGCACGGGATTGTTTGTCGATGGATCCAGCATCGCCAGGGTGACCGCTCCACAGCTCATCGTCGGCGGCAGCGCTCTGACGCACACGATTGCTATCAGCAGCAACATCGACCTGACGGGCAGCAACCTCCAGCAACTGACCTTTCAAACAGCGGGTGACTACAACGGCGGCGGCGGGACGGTGAGCATTACGCTGGGGTCGACCAACCTGTTCATCAATGCCGGCGGAAACGTCACCGCCGGGACGATCAACGGCGACGGCAGAACGATCACCATCTCCGGCAACGCCGTCACCACGGACCAGGCGATCGCCGACAATAACGGCACCTTGAGCCTGGCAGCGGACTCCTCCTTCACCTTCACTGTGGTGCCGGCGACCGCTGGAGGCACCGTGCAGCTTTCCGCAAGAACCGACACCAATCCAATTTACGTGGGTGGCACCTCCGCCCCCGCCGGGGTGCTGATCGACAACGCCAAGCTCAGCACCTTTACCGCCTCCACCCTGACCATAGGGAGCGCCACCAATTCCGGCGGCATCGTTATCAATGCCAATCTCGACCTGTCGGGATCTCAGGTCGGCACCTACGTATTCGAGAACACCGGCGCGTTTTCCACAACCTCCTCCAGCCAGCCCCATACCTTGACACTGGGGGCCAATAACCTGACGATTCAGGCTGCCAGCGTCGACCTGAGCGGAAACATCAGCGGCGGCTCGACGATCGCAATCAAGACCAACTCTCTTACGCTTGAGACCGGGGTGCAGATTAATTCGCCCGGCAGCTCGGTGTCCATAGACAGCCTGGTTCCCATGCCGATCGTGATTGGCGGCCCTGGCGCCGGCGGCACGCTGGTCCTGGGTAGCGCGATCCTCAACAATATTACGACCGGCACCCTGACCATAGGCAGCACGGCGAATACCGGCGGCATGACCGTCAGCCTCTCGACGACAAGTGCACTGCCGTACAACCTGGTCCTGAACAACGGCGGCAATTTCAGCCAGACCAGCGGATCGCTCAATATCGGCGCCAGGAGCCTGACAATTGACGCGCTCGGCACGGTCAGCACGGGAATCATCATTGGCTCCTCGGGATCAGGCCTCACCATATCCGGTGCGGGCATCTCATTGACAGGCAACATTCTGGCAAGCACGGCGCAGCTAACGGCGACCGGCTCAGGAACCATTTCAGAGGCTGCGGGCAAGCTGCTGAGCGCGGGCACCACCACTCTTGCGAGCGCCACGGGCAACATCGGCAGCGCGGACACAGCCTTGAGCCTCGATGTCAACCAGCTTGGCATATCCACAACGGGGAGCGCGGCTTCCGTATTTATCTCCAACGACAAAGCCTTGACCCTCGGCCAGACCAGCGTGCCCGGCAGCCTGACCGTCTCGGCCGCCGGCAACCTCACCGCCGGGTCGGCGACCAACACCGTCACCGCCGGCACGCTGACGCTGCAGACCACGGGTAGCAATGGCAACGTTCGGGTAAGCGGCACGACGACGGCAACGGCTGCAGCCGGACTGACCATCGCGACCAACGGCAGCGGGGCGTTGATCCTGGACAGCGGGGTCACGCTGTCAGCCACCGGCACCACCGCACCAATCTCCATTTCGGCGGCCAGCCTCAGCTTAAGCGGCAGCATCTCCGCCACCGGCACGGTAACCCTGGCCCCCAACACCTCCAATACCGGCCAGCAGATCTCCGTCGGCGGCGCCAGCGGCCCGGCCGGTTCGTTCGCCATCACCAACGCCGCGCTCGGGGCGATCACCACCACCGGCTTGATTGTCGGCAACTCCGGGCTGACGGGCGGCGTTATCCTCGCCGGCGCCGTGGATGTTTCGGGCAGCGGCGCCGGCGCGTACGATTTGACCTTCAATAACCAGGGCACCTTCAACGGCAACGGTCAAACCATTGCGCTGGGCGACCGCTCGCTGACAATCAATGCCGGCAGCAGCGTGACCACGGGCGGCATTGCCGGCAACAACGCCACGGTATCCGTCACAGGCACGGCCCTCACGCTTGCAGGCTCCATCAACCTGGGCGGGGCTTCCTCGACGGCAACCCTCACGACCGTGACCGGCGGCACCGGCAACATCAGCGATTCGGGAACTATTACCGTAGCTGCAGGCAGCCTGATCCAGATGACGACGACCGCCGGCGGCCAGCTTAATTTCGCCAGCCCCGATACGCTTACGGTGGGAGCCGGCGGGACAATCCACCTGGTCACAAACAACCTGTCCCTGGTCAACACAACGATCAATGCCACCGCAACCGGCACGGTAAAAATCGAGAACGCCAGCGCTTCACCAATCCAGGTCGGCGGCACCGCGGCGACGGGTGCCCTTACGGTAAGCAGCACCACGCTGAACAACATCACGGCCGGTACGCTCATCGTCGGCACAACCTCGCTGGGAGGCGGCATTACACTGGGAGCCGATCTGAACGTCTCCGGCAGCGGCGCGGGAGCATACAATCTTATTTTCAATAACAGTTCCGCGATAAACACCGGCGCCCATGCCATTACGCTTGGCGCCAGCGCGCTCACCATCAACACGGCAGGCTCCGTTACAAGCGGGGCCGTCGCGGGCTCGGGTACGCTTACCATTTCCGGCAGCAGCATACTGCTCAACAACAACATCACCGTCGGGCAGGCAAACCTCACGGCATCCGGTTCCGGAACAATCACGGAAGCAAGCGGCAAGTCGCTTACCGCATCCTCAGTGGCGCTCACGTCCGGCACCGGCAACATCGGCACCCAGTCGACGCCGTTCAGCTTGAACGCCGGCAGCCTGACGGTCAACAGCTCCGCCAGTGCTTTTGTGGCCAATGGATCCGCTTTGACACTGGCGGCGTCAGCCGTCACCGGCACCCTGAATGTGTCAGCCGCCGGCAATCTCACCGTCTCCGCCGGCACCAATTCGGTGAGCGCCGCCAATCTCGTGCTGGCGACAACGGCCGGCGGCGGCAACGTGGAGATCAGCTCCAGCGCCAGCGGCTCGCAGAGCGTGACCGTCACCACCAATGGTGCCGGTGCACTGATCATCGACAGCGGCGCCAGCCTGGGCTCGAGCACGGCTGCGTCGGTGTCTGTAACGTCCGCCAGCCTGAGCCTGAGCGGAACCATTGAGAGCGGCGGATCCGTCACCCTTGCCCCAAATTCGAATGTGCAGATTGCCGTAGGCGGCCTCGGCCCGAACCCGGGCACGTTCCGAATCGATGACGTCAGCCTCTCGAAAGTCATCGCTCCCCAACTGATTGTGGGAACGCCGACCAATACCGGCGGGATCCTGATCGCCGAAGCGCTCGATGTTTCCGGGGCCGGGGTGGGAACCTACAACCTGATATTTCAGAACGGAGGCGTGTTTCAGGGCAACGGCCAGACGATTAACCTGGGTTCGCAGACCTTGACCATTTCAACCACAAACGACGTTCACACCCCTGTAATATCCGGCGGCAACACAACCGTAACCATCTCCGGGGGCGGTGTGGATGTTGCCGGTGCGATTGATCTGACCGGAACAACATCCAGCCTGTCGATCGGCACGGTCTCGGGAGGCACCGGCAGTCTCAGCGGGATCTCGACCAGCGGCTCCCTGGCAGCCAACACTATCGCGCTGAGCACCGGCGCCGGCACGAACGCACCAATCAGTCTCGGAGGCGACATCGGCAGCAGTAGCAGCACTGTGACCATCAACGCCAACGGCAGCGGCACCATCACGCAGTCCGGCGGCGTGGTGACTGCCTCCGGCTTGACGCTCACAAGTGGCAGCGGCGCCATCGGCAACGGCGCCACCCAGGCAATCGCGGTGACCACGACAAATCTGTCGGTCAACACCGCCGGCAGCGCTTTCCTGCACTCCGAAGGCTCGGTCACCCTAGGCGCTTCCTCGGTCGGCGGCACCTACCAGCTTCTCAGCGACTCCTCTATTTCCGGCAATGGCACCATAAAGGCGGGCGCGGTGATTTTTTCGGCCACCAGCGGCAATGTCGGCCAATCTCCGACATCACCGCTTCTGCTCTCGACGCCGGCAATTACGGCTAATTCCCAGACCGCCTCGGTCTTTCTCAGCGACGCCACCGGAGCCACTCTACGATCCGCAACCGGTCCGGTGGCGAACGGCGCCCTCGGCACTTTCAGCGTAGTTACGGCCGGGCTGCTGACCGTGTCCGACAGCATTAACGCAGGTACGCTGCAGCTGTCGACCGCGGGCAACGGCTCAATCAACGTCGCGGCGTCCCTGAACACCAGCGGGTCGGGGTCGACGACCCTGAGCGCGGCCGGCACCGGATCAATCAGCCTGTCCGGGAATATTGTTGTTGGCAGCATCAACTCGGCAACATCGCTTACCACGGCGGGCACAGGCAGCATCACGCAGACGGGCGGCGCGGTCATCTCCGGAGTGAGCTTGGGGCTGGCCACGGGCGGCGGGAACATCGGCTCGCCGCTCAACGCCATCCAAACGACACTGACGACCGCCGGGAACCTGACCATAGCCGCCGGCGGCTCCGGGAGCGCCTTCGTCAGCAGTACCGGCTCTATCAGCCTCGGCGCCTCCCACGCCGGCAACACCTTGAAAGTGACGGATTCCGGCACCAGCGCCTTGCTGGCGGTGACCGGCGCAATCACCGCGCCCAACATCACCCTGCAATCCCTGGCCGGCACGAACGGAATCAGTTTGAATAGCACCGTGGGCAGTGCCTCGAGCAACACCACAATCATCGCCAACAGCGGCAACATAACCAATGTCAGTGGATCCGTACTGGGAGCGGCCGTCACCTTGACGAGCGTCTCCGGCAGCATCGGCGCCGCCACCAGCCCGGCAACCGCCATCGCTACCCAGACCGGCAGGCTCAGCATAAACACCGGAGCCGGCAGCGCGTTCGTGAGCAACACCGGGGCGGTGACAGTAAGCGGTTCTGCCGCCTCGGTCTTCTCGCTGACCAACAACGGCAGCATAACCACGGCCGCAAACATTCCTGCCGCCGACGTCCGCCTGCTTACGAACCTGCCTGCAGGTGGAACGGGAAGCAGTATATTCATGAACAACAGCCTGGGCACAAGCAACGGCTCCGTTACCTTGCGGGCAAGCGGCACGGGCGCAATTGTCGAGGCGCCGACCGCCAACTTCCTGGCCAGTACCGTGACCCTCAACAGCACAAGCGGCAGCATCGGCAGCTCCACAGCGCCGATCCGCCTGGTTTCCGGCTCGGTGACGGTAAACACCACAGGGCCCGTCTTCCTTTCCGCCAGCGGTATGCTGACCGTAACCACGACCGGCACCAGCCTTCAGGTCGGCGGTATAAGCGCGCCAAGCGTCACTATCCTCCTGACCGGCACCACCAGTGCCACCATGGCCCCCGGCGGCGTGATAACGACGCCGGCCCTCACGCTCAACGGCGCCGCCGGCGCCTTTGGAACCAACACGACACCGCTCAAGACATCGGCTGCCAGCCTGAGCGCCACCACAACCAGCAGCAATGTCTTTGTGAGCACCACGGGCCCCGTGGCCCTGGGAACCTCAAACGTGGGGGGCACGCTGTCGGTTCAGGCGGCGGGCACAATCTCGCCTGCCACAGCCAGCACCGAGATCACCGCCGGCAGCCTCACCCTCAAAACCAGCAGCGGCAGCATAGGAGCGCAGGCGAGCGCGCCGCTCACCGTGAGCACCGGTTCCCTGACGGCCAGCGCCTCCAGCATCTTCGTCACCAGCCCGACCGCGCTGGCCATCGGAGCGTCGGCGGCCTCGGCAATGTTCCAGGCCAGCGCCCCCTCGATCACCGTCACCGGCAGCATCACAGCCCCGACGCTGGCGCTGACGGCCACCGGCGCCGGTGGCATGAGCGTTCAAGCGGTCGTCGGCACAGGCACCGGCAACACAACGCTCAGCGCGACCGGCGGCGGCAACATCGTCACGACCGCCCAGGGCCTGGTCGCCGGCTCCACGGTCAATTTGAGTACGTCCGGCGGCGCGATCGGCTCCGGCGCCGGACTGCAGACGCGCGCTGCCACGGTCAATCTGGTTGACACCAGCGCCAGTCCGACCGATGCGAACATCTCGAACACCGGCGCTCTCAACTTGAGCAGTGCCTCGACGTGGCGGATTCTCAACGTGACGGCATCCGGGCAGCTCACGGTCAAATCGGCGCTCAACGCCAATCAGATCACTCTTGAGACCACCGGCAACTCCAACGTTGTCCTTACCGCCACGCCCAACGTCGCAAGCGGCACCCTGAATCCCTCCCTGCTTATCAGTGCCGGCGGGACAGGGACGATAACCGAAGGCTCGGGCGTGATCCTGGGCGGCGCTGGCGTCCTCACCACGCTGCAAAGCGCCAGCGGCAACCTGGGTAGCGCGACAGCGCCCATCCGCGTGGGCGGCGGTACCGGCGCCCAAATTGACGTCACCACCGGCGGAAAAGGCAACGCCTTTGTCTCTGCCGCCAGCGGAAGCCTCGCCATCGGCAACTCTTCGGCTGCCACACTTCAGATAACGACCAACGGAAGTATTTCGATCGCCGGCACCGTGGGCAGCAGCACGGGAACCACGATCATCACCGCCGGCGGGAGCAACGCGATTACTGAAGGTGCCGGCGGCGTCGTGCAGGGCTCCAGGGTGACCCTGACCAGCGGCAGCGTCAGCACAACCGGGGGAACAGGCGGGAGCATAGGGGCCAGCGATGCGCCGATTTCGGTCAACGCCAGCAGCCTGACGGTCGGCACCGGGGGCGCCAGCGCCAACATCTTTATTAACAGCACCAACACCAACGGGTTGACCCTCAACAACTCCTTCGCCGGCGCGGGGTTCGCGGGCACGGGGACTTTCTCATTGACCTCCGCCGGCACCATCTCCCTCAACGGCAACATCGTCGCCGGCAGCGTCACCCTCAGCACGGCGAGCACACCCAGCTCCGGCATCCAACTGGGCGCGGCCCTCATTGTCGCCAACACGGGCAACATCAACATCCTGTCCGGGACCAACGGCAGCATAAGTCAGACCACCTCCGGGCAGCTAATCACACTCGGCAACGGCGGCACGGTCGTGCTGAACGGCGCAGGCGGTGATATCGGCAGCAGCACATCGCCGGTCAGCACCAGCACTTCCTTTCTGTCAGTGAGCACGTCCGGCCTGGGCAGCGCCTTCGTCGCCAACAGCGCTGCCGGCCCGCTTACAGTGCAAGCCGCCCAGGCCGGGGGGACTCTCAGCATAACTCATACCGGCTCAATAACCTTTGACCCGAACTCCGGCACCTATGGCGACGTCACCGGCACCAACATCATCATCAAGGCCGTCACTGGCAGTGATGGCAGCATCACACTGCCTCGCAACGTCACGGCGGCCGGGGACAACGCCAGCATCACGATCGTCGCCGATGGCAGCGGCGCCATTACGGGCACCGCCACACAGACAGGAACGCTGACGGCCCCGACAGTGACGCTCACGAGCAGCAGCGGAGACATAGGCGGGACGAACCCTCTCCAGACCCAGGCGGGAACACTGATTGTCAATACCGCCGGCACGGGCAGCGTGAACATCCAACAGACCGGTGATGTGACCATCAGCAACTCCGGGGCAGGAAAGAGCTTCACACTGATCGGCAGCGGCGCCGTGCAAGTGGGTAATGTAGCCACCTTCGCCGGAGATCTGACAATCGAGAGCGCGGCAGGACAGCTCTCGGTGCTGCCTGCTTCCGGTGTGTCGGCCAGCGGCGGTAATTTGACGCTGTGGAGCACAGACACCGCAAACGGCTCCATACTCATAGGGGCGGGATCGAACCTCACCGCCTCGGCTGCCAGCCCCAGCGACCCAAGCACCGGCAACGTCTACATTCAGGTGAGCGCAAGCGCACCGCCACCGCCGCAAATCAATCCCACGACGCCTCCTCCCCACGTGGTCGTCGCGGGAACGCAAACGCAGGTGTTTTTCGGCCAAAATAGCATCACTGGCAACTTGCCCAACAATACCGTGACCAGCAACAGTCGCTACGTAATCTTCGACCGCCCCGCCAGCGCGAGCACCCCGATAACCTTGAACGGCAACGTTTTCATAACCGCCAGCTCGGAGCCGCTCCTGACCAGTCTGGACCTGAGCAATCATGCCGTGGCCGTTTTTGTGAAAAGCCTGCCCGGCAACAGCGGCCTCATCGTCGGCGCCACCGGCGGAGCCACCGGCGGCAGCGCGACGTTGTTCCCGAGCGAACTGGCCGGTCGCCTGTCGGCCGTCAACATTCCGGCGTCGGTCAAATTGAATCTGGATGACTTCCAGTCCACCAATCCTATATTTGTGGTAATTAACAGCTCCAGCACCACCAGGCAAATGCTGGTCAACGGGACACTGGCCTTCGGCGTCCAGAGCGCCGCCTCGACCAGCGGCAACATAACGATCCAGACCAATCAGACGCTTCCGGCCCTGCAGGTAGGCGGCACCGGTCGCATCACCAGCACGGACGGGCTGAGCCTTACAGCCAACGGCGGCATCTTGATCAACGGCCCGGTGACGGCGAAGACTCTCACCATTGCCACCAACGGCGGCAGCAACGCCAGCATCCAGCTCGGGGCAAGCGTCGGCCAGCCGGGGGGCACCAGCTCGGCGCCCACGACGACAACGCTTTCCGCGGACGGACTGGGCAACATCACGCAGACGTCCGGCAGCGTGTTCGGTTTCAACGTAAACCTTTCGTCCGGCGGCGGGAACATCGGGACTTCACCGACGAAGCTTCTCAATGTGACGTCGACCAACCTCACGGCAGTCTCGGAGGTGTCCAGTACCGACCCGGGAACCGGCTCCGTGTTCATATCCAACACCAGCCCGACCGGCAGCCCGACATTCCTCGGGCAGTCGCTGTCCGGCAGCACGTTCTGGCTGCAAACCAGCGGCTCGCTCACCACAACGGCACAGGTGGGCGCCGTCGGCACGCAAACCTTCGTGAGCAATCTGGCCCTTATTGCCGGATCGGCGGCGGCAACCGCTGCCAGCATCACGCTGGGGGCCAGCGTCTCGGGCGCCACGGAGGTTGTCCTCGTGGCCCGCGGCACGGGAACAATCAGCCAGACAGGCGGCACTATATTCGGTGGCAGCTTGCTCACCATGTCCTCCGGCACCGGCGACCTCGGGGCGGCGCAGTCGCCCCTGCAGATCAGCGCCGACACGCTTTCGGCGACAACGAAGGGCAATGTATTTGTGCAGGACGCCTTTGCCGGATCATCGGGGACGCTGACAGTCCAGGGCCCGTCGAGCGCCGGCGCCACCTTCAGCGTCAACGCGGCGGTGGCCGGCATCGCTGTTGTCGGAAGCCTGTCAGCGAGCACCATTAACTTGACCGCCGGCGGCAACATCGACACTTCCTCGGGCACGCTTGCCGCGATCAACAGCGTCAGCCTGCAGGCGGAGGGAACCAGCCTGTCAGTCATCGGGCCGATCAATGTCACCGCCGGCAACGGCTCCGTCAACATATCCGCCCCATCCGGTCCGGTGGCGACCAGCGGCGTCGTCAAAGCTACCCAGGTCAGCCTGCAGGCCGGCGGCATTGACAGCACGCTCGATCCCCAGCACCCGTTCGCCATCAACCTGGCTGCGAACATCGGCGGCGCCGGCACAAGCAGCGCCACCACAATCACATCGACGGTCGCCGGCAATATCGTGCAGGCTGCAGGACAGGTGCTCGGCAACACGGTGACCGTGTCGAGCGCGGGCGGCTCCATCGGTCTGGAAAATGGAACCAGCATCGGTGACTACCTGCACGTGACAACGGCCAACCTGACAGCCACCACCAGCGGCACCGGCGGGGTCTTCATCGTCAACACCGGCGCCGTCAACCTGGCTGCGTCGTCGGCGGGCGGCAAGTTCTTTGTCCTGTCCAACAGCGGCATCACCACAAGCGGAGACATCTCCGCCGGCGCCGACGTCCTTCTGCAAGCGGGCGCCTTCACCAACAACGGCGGGCTCACGCTCAACGGCAACATAAGCGGCTCCAACACCGTCAATTTGAAAGCCGCCGGAGCCGGCGCCATCACCCAGGCATCCGGCAAGCAGATAACCATAAGCGGCGCCGGCGGCGGGTCGCTGTTCATAACTGCCGGCTCCGGCGCCGTCGGGACCAACAGCGCGCCCATCACCGCAAATCCGACGACCGTGGCGGCGACTGCCATCGGCAACGTGTTCATAAAGGACACCGCCTCGAGCGCTGTAACCCTGCAAGCCTCGAGCGGCTCCACCTTCCAGCTGCTTTCGGCCGCCCCGCTCACCGTCTCCGGCTCGATTCCCGCCGCGACGGTTACGCTTCAAACCACCAGCGGTGATTCGGGCATCACGCTCGGAACCAACAGCGCCGCCGCGGTGCTCGGCAAGTCCGGGGCGATCGTGACCCTCACGACCAGCGGCGCCGGCGCGATTACGGCTGCAACCGGCGCCTCAGGCGCGATCGCCAAAACTCTCAACCTCGTGAGCGCAACCGGCAACATCGGCACCAGCTCAACCGCCGGCTTCAATTTTCTGGCAGGAACCATATCCACTCAGACCAGCGGCGACGTCTTCCTGAACAGCGAAGGCTCGGCCTCCACGGCAATTGGTTCTTCCACGGCCAATAATTTCAATCTTGCCGCCATCGGCCCGGTGACACAGGCAGCCAGCACGAACGTCCAGGCTCAGAGCCTTGCCATAACAACCACCAGGGGCGATATAGGCACCAGCGCGCAGGCGATTACGACATCAGCCTCCACCGTCTCGTTCAGCGGGGCCGCATCGTCGAATGTCTTCCTCCTCGATACGCAGACAGCGGGCGTCACGGTCTCGTCGACAGCAACAGGCGCCCTCAAGTCGATCCAAATTTCCGGCACCGGCAACATCACGACAAACAGCAACCTGACAGCCAACACAGTGCTGCTGCAGACAACCGCCAACGGCGCGAGCATCACCCTCAACGGCAACCTCGGGATGGCAACGGGCACGACCACCGTTCTCGCCAACGGGTCAGGCAGCATCAGCCAGCAGGCAGGCACCATACTTGGGACCACCATCTCTCTGACCAGCGGATCGGGAAGCATCGGCTCGGCGGCAAGTCCCGTTCAAGTCGGCACCACGAAGCTGTCGGCGCAAACAAGCACCACGGGTGACATCTTCGTTTCGTCGCTCGGACCGCTTACCGTCGCCTCGGCAACCGGGGGCAGCAGCGGCGAGGTGCAGATTGCGTCCTCCGGCGTCCTCTCGGTTGCCGGCCCGGTTGCCGGCGCCAGCATCGTTCTGCAGGCCATCGGCAACAGCAACCTGTCGCTGGCCGGCAACGTCGGCACCGCCTCGACATCGTCGGTCACCCTGCTTGCCGACAATAACGGAAGCATCCTGCAAACCAGCGGCACGGTGACGGGAGCCAACATCACCATGGCCACCGACTTCGGAAACATCGGCACCGCAACAACAGCGATCAAGACCGTGGACAGCGGCACCCTGACGGCGAGGACCGCCAGCCAGCCCGGGATGACAGGCGGAGTTTTTGTCTCGAACACGGGAGCTGTGAGCCTGGTCGGCTCCAGCGCGGGCTCGGCCTTGAACGTGACAAGCTCCGCCGGCCTCACCCTCACCAACGATGCCAGCGACAATCCCGCCGTCTCCGTCGGCAACGGCTCGGCACTGCTTATCGCCCAGTCCGGCAATTTAACTGTCCAGTCCGGCTCCAGCTTAAACATCGTCGGCGGCAACCTGACCCTGCAGGACAACAACACTACCAGCGGCCAGATCCAGATCCAGGCAGGGGCAACGATCAACACCCAGTCGCTGACTCCCGGGCAGGGGGTGGTCACGGTCACGATCGGGCCGCCACCGGCCTCTCCGGTGAGCGGCCACGCACCACCGGGCGTCACGGTGCAAACCGCGCAGGGCGGACAGGTCTTTTTCGGCGCCAACGGGATCAGCGCGGGCACCGGCATCACGGTGTCGGCCACGGCGACGAACGTCATATTCAACGGGGGATCCCGCAGCAACGCCATCCAGTTGGGCAGCAACTCCAGCATCACGGCCGATCCCCCGCAGTCCATGATCGCGTTGCTGCCCGGCAGCGCCGCCCAGGCGCCAGCGACGCTGGCGGCCAAGCCGGCACAGGCCGCCCCGGCCGTCAACGGCTTGTGGCAGCCGACCACAGCCGGCCAGGCCGTGGGTGGCGCGCCAGCTTACACTGCTGCCGCCCCCGGCCCGAACACCATCATTCCGACTACAGCGGCAGTGAGCCTGCCTTCCGCCAGCGCCTCCTGCCAGTCCTGCCCGGCAAGCGCATCTCGACAAGCGCGAGTCGAGGCCGATGGCAACGACCTCATAGACGCCGACGTGTTCGTGGACAGCGCGGACGAGCCGGCACGCCGTGTCTCCGAGCGACAATCAGATCTGCAAGAGATCGCCTACACCGAGCGCGCCGTCCCCGGTGCCACCAGCCTGCTCATGCCGCGGCGAGCGATCGACAAGATGGTAACGGGCGGCGTCCTCCACACGGACAGGGGGGCCGTTGTCTTTGTGGTCGATGACGGCACCACGACCGCGATATTCAATCTGCACGACTGCAACCTGGGCGACGTCACCTTCGCCGCCGGAGACAGACAAGTAACCCTGGCGCCCGGTCAGGCCCTCGTGATCTCCTCCAAACGCGCGGGCTTCGAGAGCCTGAATCCCGTGCGCGCGGCGGCCTACCGCAACGTTCACGAGTGCAGCCTGCCCGGCAGCTTCACCTGCTACCGCGCCGAGTTCGCGCCGCTTTCGCTCATCACCCACGTGATACCGCTGCGCGATCTACTGAGCGACAACTCACCGCAAAAGCGCAGATGCCGCGACACCCTGCTGAAGACGGCGGCCATCCTCAACACGCACATGGCGGGCGGTCCGTACAGGCGGCTTGCTGCCCACTCGCTTTAGATCGGGACGGGGCGCCTGAGCGCGCGTCCCGCCCGCTCAGGCGTCCCGTCCCGCCCGGCCGATATCCGCAATTATCCAGCGCACGGCATCGAGAATGTTGGCGGCCACGTAGTCAGGATCCACCTTCCATTGAAACTCCCCGGACATTACCGCGCGCCCGAAGCCGGTGTTGACCATGACCGCGTTGATGCCGGCGTTGCGGGCCAGCTCGATGTCCGTGCTCTGGTCACCCACCATGTAGGCCCGCGATCGGTCCAGATCTTCCAACTCGGCGAAGGCCCGTTCGATTAGCCCGGTGGCCGGCTTGCGGCACGTGCATTTGATGGCATATTCCGGAACGCTGCCCTGGGCATGGTGCGGGCAGTAATAAAGCGCGTCCAGCCTGGCGCCCTGCTCGGCAAGCAGGCTGGCAAGGCGCTGGTTAAGCGCCCGCACGTGCGACTCAGGATAAAAGCCTCGCGCCGGTCCGGATTGATTGGTGACCAGCACTGCGGCCAGCCCTGCCTTGTTGAGGGCCGTCACCGCCTGCGCCGCTTCCGGCAGGAGGACCAGATCGTTGACATCATATATATAGCCCACCTCGACATTGAGCGTGCCGTCGCGATCCAGAAAGACGACTGGACGGCGGTATGGACGGCGTTGGCAACTGGCTTCGCTCATATCAGGTTCCGGCAGCAGGCGGAGTCTTATCCTGCGCGACGGATGGTACCCGGACGCGCCCTTTCACGACCAACAGCAAAAGCGCGCACAAGGACAATATAGCAGTTGCCTCCGAGACCAGGTAGAAGCCGCCGCACAAGGCTACGGCGTCCTGGGTCAAGCCCCACGCCATGCCGATGAGCAGAAAGCCTATGCTGGCCAGCTTGCTGCTATGACGCTCGACGGCGGGAGCTGCGACGGCGCCGAGGAAGGCAGCCGGCAGCACCGGCAGCAACGCGGACACGAGAAGCCTCAGCATCGGCTGCCCGATAAGCGGCATCGCTTCGTAATTGAAGAAAAAGTCCGCCACCAGGGATATGAAGACCAGGATCCAGGCCACCGCAACAGGCGGCTTCAACGGGCCCGCGAAGATCAGGCCGGCAAGCGCCAGGGCGCCCAGCGCGAAGCCGGCCCCCCAGGTGACCACGTGGCATTGCGAGCCAAAGCTCAGGGCAAACAGACCCATGCAACGGTTGAGCGCGAGCATGATCGAGGCGCCCAAAATGAGCATCGCCACGGATCGCAGATCGAATAACGGGCCCGAGGTCTCCGGTGATTCCGGCGGCGCCGGCCCGTTTTTCTGCAGCGGGGCCGCCTGAATGATCATCACCAGCAAGCAGAGGATCATGCACACAAGATAGGACCGGGGCACGGAGCCGGCAATCAGGAAGGTGAATGGCCAGTCATCAGGGTTGGCGGTTAGCTGCTGGCAATCTTCGGCAAGCTGCCTGGCGTTGCCGAGAGAGCGCTTGGGGAGCACGCCGCGCAGGACCTTTTCGATCTGTCCTTTCCGGGACGGAAAGGAGATCAGGCAGTGCCTGAAAGGCGTCAGCACGGCCGCGTCGATGCTCAGCCGGGCCGCCTTCATATTTCTGGCCAGCCGCATGTCGAGCCAATCCCTCATCGGCTTGCTGGTAACCACCATGGCTCCCGAGGCGGCAAGGTGACGGGCTGCGTCGAAGAAGCTGTCCGACGTATAGAAATAATCATCCGAGCGCAGCGACCCGAAAGGGGAGAAGGAGCCGGGTGACTCCAGGGTGGCGAAGATAATCAGATCGTATTTGCCCCTGCCGAACCGCAGGAATGAACGCGGATCCCCGAGGATTCTGCGCACCCTGGGCGACGAATAAGGGGAGAGCGGGTTGCGCTGACCGAGCTGAAGAAGCCAGGCCCGCGAATCAACGGCGTCGACGTGCCCGGCACCGTGCCGGAGAGCCGAGGCCACCTCGACCCCTGTGCCGGCGCCAAGCACCAGCACGTTGCCCGCTCTGGCGCCGGCCAGGTAGGGAACGTCGTAATAAAGCGGAAACGCTTGCATATAGTCGCCGTAAGCCGAGCGCAGCGACTTGGCGGTCGTGCTGTCCATAGCAAGATCAACGCACGGCTCGTAGAGATCGTGATTGACGTTCACGGCGAAACCCCACTGCCGGCCGGCGGCGAGGAAGGGATAGGTGTTCACCGCACAACCTCCGGCCCAGGCGGTTCTCGAGTAGCGGCCGGGCTGGCCTGCAGCCGGCACCAGAGCCGACGGCAGCCTGGGAAGCTCCAGAGACATGACGGCCGCCAGCGACGCCAGTGCAAGAGCCAGCCGCCGCCAGCTCCTGCCGCACAGCGCCATATAACCGGCAAAGACGATCGCCACAAGCAACGCGGGCGGCCATTGGAGCCTCATAACCAGATCGTAAAAGATCCAGGCGACCGCCGAGCCGAGGAAGAATAGCGCCAGGCCCCAGCCCGGTCGCGCGCGATCAAAGCCGGAGAACGCCAGACATGCCAGCGAGGCGAAGCACCTGATCGTGAGCGTGAACACGGCAAAAAGAAGTGCCATCATCAGAAGCTCGTGGGCAAGCGGGTTGGTAAGGAAATGCGCCGAGAGGTAGTAAGTGGAAGGGTCCCAGAAAGTCCCCAGCTCTCCGATGCCGGTCAAGTGGCAGACTGCCAGCAAGCACAGGATCGCGGTCAAATAGCCGGTCCAGTGCTTTTCCTTGATCCGCAATTTCCCCGTCTTGAGTTCGAGCGCACCCAGACCCAGCCCAAAGAAAACACAGGCCATGAGATAGTGCTGGTAGTAGGCGAGTATCTTTATCTCGCAGGAGAGCAGCCAGATCACGCACAGGTCGACAAGCTGGACGAGGAGAGAGAACAGGAGGAGCTTCTGCCTGGCCCCCAGGGCAATCGGTTCGCTCGTGAATTTCCAGGTCACAACGCCCAGTTGTCTACCCAGGTCTTGGGGAGATCGATGCCGTGCTGCCTGGCCGCAAGCGACCACTGCCCCTGGTGTATCGCCTCGTGCTGGGGGAGGAGGAACAGGTGCTCGAGCACCGAAAGGCGGGTGGTCGGCCACTTGATCTCCTGCTTCAGGGGATCCGCCGTGTATTTGGACAGCGCGTCATAGAGATAGTTGTCCATCTCGCGCAGGTGGTGCGTCAGTTTCTCCAGCGAGGATTCCATGCTCAGATCCATGCGTTTTCTGGAGAAGTCAGCGACGCCGGTCTCCAGCGCCCGCACGTAACATTCCTGAACATCGCCGAGATGCCTTATCTGCTTGCCCAGATTGCCGAACGCGGGGTGCGGCGAATAGGAGAGGCTTTCCTCGTTGAGCACCTTGAGGAAATCATAGGTAAGCGAGCGGGTGAACTGCCAGGTTTTGGCAAATCGCGCC
Source organism: Pseudomonadota bacterium (assembly GCA_021325555.1). Classification (GTDB taxonomy): domain Bacteria; phylum Cyanobacteriota; class Vampirovibrionia; order Obscuribacterales; family Obscuribacteraceae; genus JAJPGY01. The sequence continues at coordinate 29,291 of JAJPGY010000011.1, forward strand.
AGCACGGAATTGGGGATCATCTAGGCTGCCTCCCTGGTTTCAGCGGGCCCTATTATAAGGGCAAAAGCCGGGGCGCCGCGCGGCGTGGGCGGCCATCGCCTGCAGGACCTCCGGATGCTCTGTCTTGAGGGCGTCGATCATCCTGTCGGCCAGGCGCACGGAGCCCCCGTAGTCAAGATGCAGGCCGTCCTTGAAAGAGCCGGCGGTGAACTCCGGGTCACCGTAAAAGTCGAGCAGCACCACCCCGTACTGCCGGGAAAGCGCTTGCAGGTAGCCCCGGTAGGCGTCGTTGAGACCGGGCGGCACCAGGGTCATGATCTCGGGGCCGAGCGGCATGTTGACGATCACCAGCTTGATCCCCTTTTCCCGGCAGAGCGCGGCCAGCGCCTCCATATAACGTGCCTCCAGGGCGCGCGTCGCCTCGCTGCCCTGCCTGTAGATAAGCTCCTGCATGCCGAAGTAGTATTCCCTGAGGAACTCCGGGTGCGCGCGCTTCACCTGCTCGGCAAACTTCTCCTGCTTGCGCGGCACCCACTCTTCGCTCAGATAGCCGTGGCGCTGCGAGCGCCAGAGGTGATCGGCGCCGAGCCGGAAGAACGGCTGATCCAGCGGCAGGTTCTCCAGCATGTTTTTCGCCGCGGCGCTGAGCACGTTCTTGAAGTCCGTGCGGTCCCGATAAAGGTACCAGAAGTGGCACAAGATGAGCTCGCGCCTGGCCTCATACCCGCTCAGAACCCTGAGGACATCCCATTTGATCGGCACGTAAGGGGCGATGCTGGCGAAGCTTTCGCAGCTCCACTCGCGGGCGAAGAGATCATGGATGAAATCCCGCAGCGCCGTGCCGTAAACAATCACCCTGGGATAGTCGCGCCCGCCGGTGGCGGCGGTGGCAATCAGATAGCCCTCGGAGATCATCTGCAGCCCGGAGCAAAGGTTGACACAGGTCACGCCCTGGCCGGTGGTCGCCCGCAAATGCTTCTGCAGGTAGGAGGGAACCAGCCCGTTGTAGAAGTTTGCTCCATTTTGATCCTGATTCAAGCACAGGAGCAACGAAGAGCCCAGGAGCGCCACGTCAGGAGAAGCTCGCCTGCACGCCTCGATGCGCGGGGGGAGATTCCACTGATCCACCGAGGAGTAGCCGAGGGCGTCGGCCGGATTGCCCAGGCGCAACAGGAGATCGACTGCGATCAGCATGAGCAGGGTGAGCACAGGAACAGAGGTAGCAACACCGGCGATCGACATGCGCTGATCAAGGCACCTGCGAGTATGGAGCCTCCCGTTCCGCCTTCAGCTTCGGATTGGCCGCGCGCGCGTCGGCGTGCGCGGCCATCGTCGCCAGAACATCGGGATGGTGGGCGGCGAGATCCGACACGATGCGGTCGACCAGCTTTCTCGCCCCGAGGCTATTCAAGTGGACACTGTCTTTGAAATCGGATCCGCCGAATTCCGGATCCTGAAAGAGGTCGATCAGAGCTATGCCGTACTGCGTGGTGGCTTCCTGCAGATAGCCGCGAAAGGCCGAGTTGAGCCCTGGCGGGACCATGGCTGTCGTCTCCGGCCCCAGCGGCATGTTGACTACGACCAGCTTGATCCCCTTCTGCCTGCACATGGCCATCAGCGCCTCGAAATAATGCGCCCCCATCAGGCGTGTCACCTCGCTGCCTCTCTTGTAAACGCCCGCCTGCCGCTCCAGCTCGAGTTTCTTCACGAGCTCCGGGTGCGTATGGTACATGGACTCGATGAGCTTCTCGACGTTGCGGGGCACCCAGCGCTCCCATAAAAAGCCGTCGCGTTGCGGCGCCCACTGATAGTTGCGCGACCCGAGCCGGTAATACGGTTGATCGAGGGGAAGATTCTCGAGAGCCTCCTTGGCAAGGGCGGTCATGATCGTCTTGAAATCGCCGTGGTCGCGGTAGAGGTACCAGTAATGGCAGAGGATAAAGGCAAGCCGCGCCTGATCGCTTGTCAAAGTGCCGAGCACCGCCGGCGAAACGGGGACATAAGGCGCGGTGCTGGCGAAGCTGGTGCAATTCCATTCCCGCGTGAAGTCGGGATCCATGAAGTCGCGCAGGGTAGTGCCGTAGACGATCACCCGCGGATAGTCTTTCTGGTCTATCGCCGCCTGGGCATTCATGAACGTCTCGGAGACCATCTGCAAACCGGAGCAGAGGTTCACGCATGTTACGTCCCGCCCTGTAGCGCTCCGGAACCGGGTCTGGAGATAGGGCGGGAAGTGGATGCTGGAATACTGGCGCCGAGGGTTGGCCTCACTTAGAACCAGAAGGAGCGACGAGCCCAGCACCACCACATCCGGCGCGGATCTCCTGGCAATCTGCATGCGCGGCGGCACCCCCCACAGATCGACGGAGTTGAAACCCATTGCGTCAGCGGGGTTGACCATGCGCAAAAGGAGATCGAGCGCGAAAAGCATCACGACCGTGAGCCCGACCACCGACGTCACCGCGGATAAAGCCGCCGAGATCGCCTTCAACAGCATCGATCCTCCCCGTCCGGCCCGGTGCTCTCAGGACTATTATGCTATGTTGGCATGGTTTGCAAACGGGAGCAAGCAAGTTGGCGGTCTGGGTCATCACTATCCTTGCCCTTGTGGTGCGGCTGCTGACCGCCACCTGGACCGGGCTCACCACCGACGAGGCTAACGGCGTCTCCATCGCCATCGCCGGATCATGGGCTGATCTCATCAGGCACCTGAAGGAGGACGGCAACGGGCCGCTCGTCTCGACGCTGCTGCGCGTCTATGCCCTGGCCTTCGGGCACAGCGACCTGGCCATGAAGCTGTTGTTCATCGGCATATCAACGCTGCAGATTCCGGTTTCCTACTGGATATGCCGGCGCTTCCTCGATAAGGAGATGTCTCTGCAGGCCGCCTTCATGATCGCGCTGTGCCCGCAGCTGGTTCGTTATGGCACCATGATCCGCTCTTACGCTCTTATCAGCATCCTCGGCCTCTTCTCTACATGGGCGTGCATGAGGGTGCTCGGCGGCACCCGGGGCTTGATCTGGCCGGTCGCCTACGGCGTCTCGACGGCGCTGCTCGTCTACGGGCATTACTGGGGAGGGTTGCTCGCCGCCGGGCAGGCCTTCCTGGCGGCCACGGGCGCGCTGCGCCGCTGGTTCGATCCGGCGAGCTTGAAACGATGGCTTGCCGGCGTCGCCGTGTCTTTCCTCATCTTCCTGCCCTGGGTGCCGATACTGCTTTACCAGCTCGGGCACGACATGAGCCCGTGGGACCTCAAGCACTACCCGTCGGAATACGTGGCCGAGATGGTGTCCTACGTCCTGGTCGGCTCATATTACAGCCTCGATCCCTTCGATCAGTTCGCGCTCGCCTTCTCCAGCTTTGTTGTCTTCCTGGTTCTCATCTCACCGCGAGTGCTCATCACCGAGCGATTCAACGGGCTGCACTGGAAGATAGTGGCAGCAAGCGGCTACCTTGCCGGGTTGCTGGTGAGCCTCTTCGTTCCGGCGCTGCGAGATCGTTATCTGACGGTGTTTGCGCCGCCCTTCATCATCGCCTACCTGACCGGGTTTCATGCCCTGTTTCCGCGCCTGCCGGCCCTGGCCCGCATTGTCATCCCGGTGGCCATATGGCTGCCCTTGTGGATACCGAATCTTCAGTTCCTTCACTCGGAGCCGGAGACAGGCACACCGGCCCTCGTGGCGGAGATCGAGCGGGAAGCGGACAGGCAGAAGGACCTGGTGGTGATCTCGTGGCCGATCATCGTCCCCACCATTACCTTCTACCTGCCCGACAACATCGCCGTCACCTGCTTCCCGGACAACGCCCGCACCAAGATCAATCGCTGGGACGGAATGATTGACCGCGTCCGCGACGACAGGAATCTTTGGGCGCTGCTGAAAAGAATGGAGCAAACCCTGTCGTCGGGCGGCAAGATCTGGCTTATCGATCGCGCCCACCCGGTGGTGGACCGCGACTACGCGAAAAGCGAAGGCCTCGGCAAGCTCATCTACCTGGACGCCGAGCTTTACCGGATGGATCAGATTCGCACCTGGCTCGATCACCATGCCCAGCAGCTTGGCAAGAACAGGCTTGCGCCCGGACGAGACTTCAGCGTGTTTCTGGCCGTCTACCAGCCGCGCGCACCCAAAGAGGTAAGGGAATCGCCCGCGCGCATGCGCTAAAATTCCTGGCACGGTTGTAAGAGGTCGCCTTATGTCCTCGAGGATGCTGGGGATTCTTTGTGCCATCGCGTTGCTTTTTGCCGGCGCGGGGCAGCCCGGGCAGGGTGCCGGCGTGGCAACCGGGGCGGGAGCTCCTTCCACGCGTTTGCCGGCACTTGCCGTTCCGGACAGCTATCGCCTGCGCCTGGAGCCGGATCTGACCAGATTCAGCTTCGACGGGGACGAGACGATCTCGCTGGAGGTCGTGGAGCCGACCTCGACAATCGTGCTGAACGCCGCCGAGCTCGAGATCGAATCGGCAAGCATCGCCGCGTCAGGAGCGGGCGCCGGTGGCAAGCAGCCGGCAAGGATCACGCTGGCTGCCGCAGACGAGCAGGCGCAGCTGGACTTCGTCAGGCCGCTGGCGGCCGGGAAGTACGACCTGCGCATTGTTTTCAAGGGCAGCCTGAACGACAGGCTGCGGGGATTTTATCGGTCGTTCTACACGGACGACTCCGGCGCAAGGCACGCGCTGGCAGCAACTCAGATGGAGCCGACCGACGCCCGGCGGATGTTTCCCTGCTTCGACGAGCCACAGCTCAAGGCAACTTATCAGATAACGGCGGTGATCGACCCGGCGCTCACCGCCATATCGAACGCGCCCGTGGCAAGCGTAAGGCAGGACACAGCATCGCACAAGAAAATCGTCGAGTTCGCCCGCACACCGAAAATGTCCACATATCTGGTCGCCCTGGTCGTAGGCGATCTGGACTCCACGCCCCCGACGACCGCTGCCGGCGTGCCGATCCGTGTATGGTCCGTCAGGGGCAAAGCCAGGCTCGGGCTCTATGCCCGCGACTTCGCCTCTCGCCTGCTGCCGTACTACAACTCCTACTTCGGCGTCCCCTACCCGGCGCCCAAGCTCGACCTCGTCGCCATACCGGACTTCGAGGCCGGGGCGATGGAGAACCTGGGGGCGATCACCTTCCGCGAGAGCCTCCTGCTTGTCGACGAGCAGGCGAGCTCGACCGACACCCGGCAGGCGGCGGCGAGCGTCATCGCCCACGAGATGGCCCACATGTGGTTCGGCGATCTGGTGACCATGCTCTGGTGGGACGACATCTGGCTCAACGAGGCGTTCGCCACCTGGATGTCCACCAAGGCCGTCGATTACCTGATGCCCGAGTGGCACTTCTGGGACCAGTTCGGCCTTACGCGGTCGATGGCGCTGCAGACCGACTCGCTGGCCTCGACGCGCCCGATCCATTTCGCGGTGCACGACCCCGGTCAGATAAACGAGATGTTCGACGAGATAACCTACAAGAAGGGCGCCTCGATCTTGCGCATGCTGGAGCAGTTCGTGACCGAGGAGGTCTTCAACGACGGCGTGAAAAAGTACATGGACACCTTCAAGTTCGCCAATGCCGGCACGGAGGATCTATGGCGGGCGATCGGGCGGGCGGCGCGCCTGCCGGTGCCGGCGATGATGCACGGCTGGGTCTACAAGCCCGGCTACCCGCTCATCGGGACCGATCTGTCCGCCGATGGCAAAGTGGTCAGCCTATTTCAGCGGCGGTTCTTCCTGGATCCGGCCGTGGCGGAGAGATTCAAGCGGGCGGACAGCCGGCCCTGGAACGTCCCGCTGGCGCTCAAAGATGCGGAAGCGGCCGAGGATAAGCCAACGCGTGCCGCCCCCGGCCCACCGGAGACCTGGCAGCTGCCGGCCTCGCTTCTTCTGCAAGCGGAGAGCCGGTCGATCTGGCTGGCCAAGCCGGTTTCGGCAATCTTCGCCAACTCGGGGGGCTGCGGCTTTTACCGCGTGCGCTACTCGAGCGCCGTGCTGCGCAAGCTCGCCGCGCTCGCGCAGGACAAGCTGTCCGGCCCCGAGCGCCTGAGCCTGCTCACCGATCAGTGGGCGCTGGCCGTGAGCGGTGAGATAGCCGCCGGCGACTACCTGGATCTTACCGGCAGCTATAAAACTGATTCCGACCCGTCGGTGGTGAAGGCGCTGATAGGCGAGCTTTACAAGCTGGACGGCCTGGTCGGGCCGCCGGCGCGCGCCAGCTTCGAAAAGTTCGTTCGCGACCGGCTCGGACCGAACAAGGAGAAGCTGGGCTGGACAGCCAGGCCGAACGAGCCGGACCTGACGCGCATGCTGCGCGGGGCGGTGCTGGGGACGCTGGGCACCATCGGTCAGGACGGGGAGGTTATTCATGAAGCGCGAAGGCTTTTCAAGAAGTACCTGGCGAAGCCGGACGCCGTCGATCCCGACCTGCTTAGCGCTGTTACGCGCATTGTCGCCTACAACGGCGATGGCCGAGACTTCCAGCAGATCAAACAGCTCTGGAAAGAGGCCAGGACCCCGGAGGTGGAGCAGCGAAATCTGATGGCCCTGGCTGACTTCCAGAGACCCGAGCTCATCGGCCAGACCCTTGCGCTGTGCCTGAGCGACGAGGTGAGGACACAGGACGCCGGTCACCTGTTCGGCGCCGTCTTCGGCAACCAGTCCGCCAAAAGCACGGCCTGGGAGTTCATGAAAGCCAACTGGAGCCAGATCGTCAAACGTTATCCGCTCAACATGGTGCCGCATGTGGTGAGCGCCGCCAGCTCGCTCAACAGCGCCGCCGAGGAGAGCGATCTGCGGGGGTTCTTCGCAACGCACCCGGTTCCGGCGGGCAAGCACGCGGTGGCCCGCCTGCTCGAGCGGGTGCACATCTCCGTCAACTTCAAAACACGAAGCGGGCAGGCCATCGAGGACTGGTTGAAGGACAACTTCAGCTGATTAAAATCGGCCAACCCAGGCAAAGATATGTCCTCGCTATCCGCCGGGGCTCCCGCGCAACCAAATACGATATCTTTCGTCTGTTCTCTTGGACGGCAGAAGATATCGAGGCGGGCTTGACAATAGATGCAAAAGCGACCATTCTTCTACCAACAATTGGGGAGGGCTCCAGTGATCGAATCCTTTGATTTACTCGAGTTTCAGCAAGAGGCACGGGAGATCTGCTGTCCGAAGAAGCTCTTCGAGCTGTGGGAGGACGTCTGCAGGCGATACGAGCGCCGGGAGATCGGGCTCTACGAGCTAGAAGAGATGAAGGAAGTGATCTGGCCGAACCTGATGGCCCTGGCGGTGATCCGGCGCGCAGTGAACGGCATAATCGAAAAGCCGAAGAAGAGCCGCCGGCGCTCGGCCAGCTAATCACCGGTCATGGCGGCCCACTGCGATTCCGTCACCGGCATCACGCTCAGGCGCGCCATTGTCACCAGCAGGAAGTCTTTGAGCTTCGGGTTGGATTTGACCTCGGCAAGCGTTACGGGCCTGGGAAGCCGCCTTTTCGGCCTGACATCCACGACCACCAGCTTCGGATCGTTGAGCTTGGGGTCCACGTAGGGATCGGAGATCACCTCGGCGATGCCGACGGCGGCGCGCTCGTCGCCGGTGTGGTAGATAATCGCCAGGTCGCCCTTCTTGATCTGGCGCAGGTATTTGAGCGCCAGATTGTTGGCCACCCCGTCCCAAACGGTCTTTCGGTCCCGCTCGAGGTCGGAGAAGCTGTAGCAGTCGGGCTCCGTCTTCAAAAGCCAGTTGGCCATTTCGTTATTATATAAGCAAGGGAACCCGTTAAAACCGGCGGACGTCGTCTGAGTATAACCGCCGTTTGGTCCGATTGACTTGGGGGCAGTTATCGTGCGCGCGGCACTGTGCGTTTCTCCAGCGTTAGCGGTTCGCCCCCGCGGGCTTGGCAATCTGCTCAGCCTGTTTCTGGCCTTTTTGCTCTGCCTTGTGCCGGCGCCGGCTGGCCGGGCCTCGGACTGGGTCGAGGACAACGGCGCGCCGGCGACGGCAGCGCCACCGGTGGCCCCGCCCATAGGCGGGCAGGGATATCGCTCGAGCCCGCCGGAGCAACAGGGCCCTCCGGGGGCTCCCGAGGAAGGCGATCCCGGGCGGACGGCCTTTTACGTTCGGCCGCGGTCGCCGGCTTCCGAAAGCAAGAGCGGAACGCCGCTGGAGGCGAGCGTGAGCAAGTGGGGAATGGCCGGCCAGGAGCAGGGCAATCTCTACCAGGGGCGCGCCTCGACGCTCATTCAAACACCGCCTTACCAGCCCTCTTTCTTCCAGCTCAGCTCCATGCGGTCGGTCGGGCCCGGCGTCTTCCGCGGCTGGCTGGAGAAGACGCACTCGCGCTTCGCCCTTGCCACCAGCACCATGGACCCGATGCTGGTCCTTGAGATAAAGGGACAGTGGGACGATGCCGACCACACCCTGCGCTCGTTCGGCATCCGGCACACGACGATCAAGAAGGGCAGACTTGACGACCAGCCGCTCGACGGCGTCAAGGTGCTGGTCGTCAACTGCGCCGGCAACGTGCCCCGGGGCACTTTCCAAAAGATTCGCGACTTCGTGGCCAGGGGAGGATTTCTGATCAGCACCGACTGGACCGTGCACAACCTGGTCGAAAACGCCTTTCCCGGCTACATCGCCTGGAACGGCGGCAAGACCGACAGCAAGGTCGTGGACGCGACCGTCACCTATCCGGACCCGCGCCTGTTCGCCGGCGCCGTGCAGAACTCAGGCTGGAAGCTGGACGACGGCAGCCAGACGATAAGGGTGCTCAGGCCGGACGTTGTCCGGGTGCTCGTCCGCAGCCGGATGCTCACGGGCGAGGACCCGGACCGTTTGGGCATACTGGCCGTTGTCTTCCCCTTCGGGCGCGGTCAGGTGCTGCACCTGGTCGGACACTTCGACAACAACGCCAACCTTGCCTTCACCAACCTGCTGCCCGACCCGGCGCCGGTGATAGGCATCAGCCTGCGTCAGGCGCTTGCCTGCAATTTCCTGGTCGAGGGCCTGGAGCAGTCGGGCGCCGTTCCGTCCGGACCGGTCAATCCGCGTCGTTGAGCGCCCAGTCGTACGGCATGTAGTCGACATCGACACGGCTGATGTCCGGAAACTTGGCCTTTACCTCGGGGGCGGCGAAAGACAGGACGTAGGCAGCGACGATGTCGTTGTCCGTCGGCGGCGGATCGGGAATGGTCTTGTACCCGGCCGCCTGGGCGAAGTCGAGCGGGAACCACTGAAATAATTTGGACACGCGGATAGTCTGGTTCTCGGGATCGTACTGCACGTGTTGGGGATCGGCCATGTACCGCCGGGCCGCTTCGTCGAGATCGTGATCGAGCGTGGCTGGCGTGTAGGCGGTGCGGCGCAGATACGGGCAGCCCCTGGAGGCGCAGACCACCGCGAAGTGCACGCGTGGATCCTTGAAGTCCTTGCGCAGGATATAATGCTCGATTGCATACAGGTTAACGTCGCGGCCCGCGACCTTGTAATGATAATCATCCCAGAGATTGGGAATCTGCCTGGCGCTGTTCGGCGGGTAGTAGGACTTTGTGCCGTGTATCGGATAGTGGTCGAGCACGATCTTGATGATAAGGGCGTTGTACGCGTTTATCCAGAGAGCCTTCTTCTCGTTTTCGGAAAACTTCTCATACTCCTCCGGGGTAATAGCGGCGAGCTCGGCTAAGTACCTGTTCAGCCCCTCGGGATGTTCCCGCCAGAGTTTGTAGTGAACCAGCGAGTGGTCGACATACTTGTGCAGCTCGGCCGTGAGCAGCGCGTGTGTCTGGTCGAAGGCGGCGCGCGCCGGCAGGACCGCTGCCAGGAGGGCGGCGGCCAGCACGCCGATGACGGCCTTCATTCGGCCGGGGGCAAGGTGGAATGGGTTCCGTCGCATTTTGGTGGGTGTCCGGTGTGCTTGCAACAACAAAGGGCCATCGTAGTGGGGGCGTCCACGGTGAACTGAAGCGGCTCGATGCCAGTGCCCTCATGCGAGCCGTCGCAGAACGGCTGTTTCCTCGAGCGGCCGCACCGGCACCACCAGTATACGCCCGGCGGCAGGTCAACTATCGCAGGCTTGCGATCGGCGATGACAGGTTCACTCATTGCTTTGCTCCTCTGGCAGGTCTTCAAAGCCGGCCGGACAAACGATCGACCATGGCGGCCACGCCCTGGGGCTCGTACACCGGCAGCGAGCAGCGATTGTTCGCGCAGGCGAAGGCCGCCGCTTTTCTCATCTCGGGATACTCGACGTCCATGTTTGGCAGCGGGCCTTCCCGACGGTCCCACCATTCTACGCGCTTGTAGGCGGCAGGATAAGAGATCGCCGCCAGGAAGAGCAGGCGCGCCTGCGGGTCGTCCTTCCCGCCGACCACGGTTATGTGCACCGGCTCGGAGGCCAGCTCGGCGTCCGCCAGGAGAATCCCCGCCACCAGATAATGTCGTTGCCGGGCGATCTCGGGCGTGGCCAGATAGCGCATGGCCTCATCGGCCAGCCGCCTGTCCGCCTTGTTCCCGTCATAGTGGTAGAGCAGATTCAAGAAGCGGGCGGCGGCCACGTTCTCCTCCAGCACCGCCAGCGGTTTGCCGAGCGGCGAGCGCCCGGCATCGGCCGTGGACAGCCCGGCGCCCTGAGCGTTCTTGCCGTCGACTTTAAAATGCACGGCCAGAAAATCGGCCGCCTGCCGCGCGCGGGTGAGCCAGCGCCGGTCGCCGCTGACCGCGTAAAGGGACAGAAAGGCGCGACCGGCGGCCAGCGTGTCGCACAGGTACGGGCCGGCCGTATCGGCGGCGTCGTGGCGGAAGCCCCCGCCGGCAAGCGAGCGGTTGCTTACCACCCAGTCGGCGGCCCGCAGAGCCTCCCGCAGATAAGCCTTATCACCTGTGGCCGCATGGAGGCAGGCGAGAGCTTCTATCGCCCAGCCGTTCTCCCGCGCATAGAGGTGCTTGTCGACGCGCGGAATGCCGCGGGCTCGCCTGCGGGCGTCGTCCAGCTTGAAGTACTCCGTGCTGTGCCGGCCTTTGACCAGATCGGCATCCTGGCTCGTATAGAAGGCGCCGTCCGGGCTCATCAAGAAAGTCTTCAGGTAGTCGTGAATCCTCTCTGCCGCGCGCAGGTAGGCCGGGTCCTTCCACAGCATGTAGGCAAGGCCATAAACCCGCATGTTGCCGGCCTGGACGGACATGATCTTCTCGAAGTGCGGGTGGTCCCAGTCTCCGTGGGTGGAATACTGGTACACTCCGCCCCATACCGGGTCGATCAACTTCAGCTGGGCGCTCAGGGTCTCCCTGGCCATGCGCTCGCACTGCCTGTCTCCCTGGCGGGCGCGCGCCAGGCAGTATTCGACGGTGTCCCAGTCGAGAAACTTCTGGCCGTCCGGGCTTGTGCCCCAGCCACCATGCCGGGTATCATAGCCGTCCGCGAGTTTCGCCCTCAGCTCGCTGGCGAGGGAGGCGGACAGGAAGGCGTCGCGGCTGTAACTGACCGGTCTTGCGCCGGCGGTCTCCTCGGGCACCGGATTCCTGACCAGCCGCGCCAGTAAGGCAGCCATCTCATCGGCGGGGATGTAACCGTCACGCTTGGCCAGCTCGGCGCCCTGGCCGTTGAAGATGATCGTCGCCGGCCAGCCATATTCTTCATAGCGATTCGATAGGTCCGGCCTTGAGTCCTGATCGACCTTGACCGGGATGAAGCGGGCGTCGAGGAGCTTGATCACGGCCGGGTCGCCGTAGGTCTTCTCTTCCATGACATGACACCAGTGGCACCAGACCGCCTCCAGATCAAGCAGCACCAGACGATTCTCCCGCCGGGCGCGCTCGAAGACGTTATCCGACCAGCCCTGCCAGCGGACGCCCGCCCGCCCGGACGCCGGCTCAGCCACGGCGGCCGCAACCGACATCCACAGGGTCGCGAGAAAACAGACAACTCGGAGCACGGCCGTGTCCTCGATCACATTGAGCGGCAGAGCCAGCAGGCTCGATCCGGCGATTGTAAACGCTTTGCAACATCAATTGCCCCATCACAAATCCATTACAGGGCCGGTATTTAATTCGAGCATTATGAACAGGGACGTCAATCTAGCAATCTTCAGTTTCGCCGCCCTGATGGTCAGCCTGGTGGTCGTCGTTGCCGTGTTGTGCATGGACCACGAGGAGGTGGCTGCCAGCTCCCCGGCATTCGACAGGCAACTTCTGGACCGCACTCGCAATGCCGAGCCCGACGCGGGCGGCAGGGGATCCAATCTCGCCTTTCACTGGCTCATGGAGCGGGTGATCTGCGGCGAGCTGTAGTCCGGGCGGTGGCAAGACCCGTTGTGTCCAGCTTGATCAGGCGCAGCCGCCAGCGCCGCATCCGAGCGCGCCCTCATTAACGTTGACACATTTTCCAGAATGCTGCTTGGAATCACGGTAGAACAGGGCACCGGGGCTTATCACGAAGGTGACGACCGCCAAGACGCGCTGGCAGTCCCTCAATATGGAGGTTCGACGGCTTGCCCGGCGGCTGGGCTGGAGCCGCAAGACCGGCGAATGCGAGATGGACGTGGTCATTCTTCCCGGGCGCTGCCCGGTCGACTCGCACAGGAGGCGCTGGCCGGATATCGGGCGGCGAGCACAACGCCACGCGGCAGGGCAACAGCGTCAGTCCTCCCGGCTTCGACTGCCACAGGATCGTTTGCGGTGAGGTCTACACGCCTGGCGGCAACTGGAGCAGCTATCCTCCCCACAAGCGGACACCAACCGGTTGGACGCCAGCGGCAAGGTGATCGAGGGGACCTGACGGAGATCTACTATTTCAAATTCAAGGATCCGCGAGGCCAGGCCTCCCAGCGCGTGTACGCCGGCGACCGGTCGCGCAATCAGGCGCTCGTCACTCAGGACAACGACATCGCCCTGGTTCCCGCGGTCTATCACCCGATGTACACCGCATAAGGCCATGGCTGTTACTGTTTGAACTTCCTGGCCGGCTCAGCGCAGACGCTCGCCTGCACGTTCGATCCCCAGCACGGCTGGACGATGGGGACATGGACCGAAAGGGATTCGCGGATGCCGCGTGTGCACCACCAGATGGAGGAGCCGGTGGCGCCATGAGCGAAAAAGCTTACGACCTGATCGCCATTGGATGCCGCTAGATCGGTCTTTATTCGAACGACCCGGGCGCTCCCCTCGATCAGATCACCAGCTTTGCCGGCTTCGTCGGAGGCTGCCCGACGAACATCGCCGTGGGAGCCAGAAGGCCGGGCCGGCGGTCGGCGCTTTTGACGGCGGTCGGCGAGGATCCGGCGGGAGACTTCATCTTGAGGTTTCTCGACCAGGAGAAGGTAGAGACCAGGTTCATCCCCTGCAAGCCGGGAGCGCGATCCAGCGCCGTGCTCCTCGGCATCGAGCCGCCGGGCAAATTTCCCCTGGTCTACTAGCGGGGACAACCGCGCCGACGCGCAGCTAACCATCGCCGGCGTGCGGGCGGTTCCCATTGCCGAGTCGCCGGCCCTGCTGGTGTCGGACACCGGGCTATCCCGCGAGCGGAGCCGCAGCGCCACGCTTTTCGCCCTGGAGACGGCGAAGGCCAAGGCGGCGACCGCCTATCTCGATCTGGATTTCCGCGCCGATCAGTGGGCCAGCACCGGCGGCGGCGGCACGCCCTCCGACGGGGTGACCGTGCGCTGCATTTTGCACCGGGTCGATGTCGCCATGGCACGGAAGAGGAGCGGGTCTTCGCCGTAGGCACCATCCGTTTCCGTCCGGAGCTGGAGCAGCTTGGGGACTCAGACACAGCCGTCGTCACGCCGGAGTTCCCAACGGCGCATTGGCCGCCATTGAAGGCAGGCGGCTTACGGCTACGACCAGCGTGTACACGGGTTCCGCTCGCTCGGGGCCGTCCCCATCGATAACAACACCGCCCAGCGCACAGTCTTGAATAACGGCGCCGGCATTCCCTGTCTGCTGCCGCTGCACTTTTTCATGGATCGATATATCGAGTCCTACATTAACAAGATGCGCGCCTTCGTGGAATGCGTTATCGAGGACAAAGCCCCTCCCGTGAACGGCCGTGACGGTCGCGCCCCTGTCCTAATTGGGCTGGCAGCAAAACGCTTCCTGCTGGAGCGACGCCCCGTCTGGCTGCAGGAGGTCGACCAGCCTGCATTGTCTCGGAAATGAGATACGACTGAAAACTAACATTACCCTCTCTTCGGGCAAGCGTGCGGGTAAAATCCTTGAATTTGCCATCGCCAGCGGCGGGGCAGAATTACTGACCTAATTTAGGATCACGCAGAATCTGGTCAATAATGCCTGCTCTGAAGCTCGCAATGGTAGGCGCTGTTGCCGAAACCTCGGAACTATTGGCCTTCGCAGCCAATACAGCGCAGAAATTTTGTCACTCATTGTCGAGACCGGGACTGTTCCTGGACCCGGTTAGACCGGCAGGGCAGCCGCTCCGCTTATTCACTCAAGCTGAAGCCCTCCACCAGCGGAGCGTTTAGGTAAAATGCGCTTGTAAGAAGTGTTGTTTGGAATTGGCAGTAGGTAAACAAGCACCTGGCATCGCCCATGCATAATGGAAGACATGAAGTCGAGGTAAGCTCAAAGGGTGTGTAAAAGCTTGAAATAAAGCGAGGGCGGTGTATCCTCGGAATTCTGAAAGTTCAAAGGAGACACCGCCATGAAAAAGCAAACCA
>JAJPGY010000005.1 GCA_021325555.1 Pseudomonadota bacterium
TGACCTCTTCAATGCCATTGAAGCGCGCTACCAACTGCGCTAACGCCCCGCGGAAGTTCTTTTATATCATACACGGCGGCGGTGGGCTAGGGCGCGGCGTCCCGTCCCGCCGTCGCCCTGTCTCCCTTGGCAATCGGGGGCAGGAGCGCTTCGCCTCTTGCAGCTTGGAAAAAAGTAAGCGCCCGGCGGCAGGGCGTGGCAGCCGGCTTGACCGTTCCGTCCTGCGGGAGTTTCAGGCGCTAATGTCAACGATGGCTCGAAAGTGTACACTGATGACGGTTTATAGGCGCAGGCATATGCAGACCAAATGGTTAGTTAGTATCCCTTTGCACACCGGCAGGCGGTCGGCAAGCGGCACAGGAACTGACAGGGTGGCGGCTGGCTCGAGCTGGTGGCGACAGTCTGCCCGGACGGTCAGGACCGCTGCCAGCGGAAATGGGGGCACAACTGCATGCAGGCGCCCGCCGCGCCGCCTTCTCGTTGTTCTGATTGTGGTGATCTCGCTATTTTTTTCCGGCCCGGTGCTTGCCCACAATAGCAATCCGGCTTCCGCGCCGGCGCCGGGGCTGCCAGGTGCCGGCGCTGCCGGCGAACCCGAGGACAGACACGAGATCAACAAGACCTTCAATATGAGCAAGCTGCGCCTGCACTCGGCCGTACACGCCTACGAGTTCCGGCCGGTGAAGATGGAGTCCAAGTTCAGCCAGCCGATCACGCTTGCCGAGGCGCTCGGCTACGCACTCAACAACAACCTGCCGATCAAGATCTCGAAGGAGAACTGGAACTACCAGCGTTTTGTCCTTTTCAGCAACACGGCGAGCCTGCTGCCCAACTTCGCCATGTCCTACGACCTGACCCGCACCCACATCATGAACGAGGACATCTCCTCGCTGGCCCGCGTCTTCCTGCCCAGGGTGAGCTACCCGGTGTTTCAGGGCGGCAGCGTCGTCTACGGGATCATCGGGCAGCTGTGTCGGGAGAAGGGTTGGCGGCAGGCCTACCACGCCAGCGTCAACGATGCCCTGCTGGATGTTTACCAGAGATACAACAACCTGCTCCTGGCCCGGGTGCTCCTGCAGATCCGCGCCAAGGCCGTCGAGGTCTCCGAGGAGCAGCTGAAGGTCAACCAGGCGCAGGAGAAGGCCGGCACCGGCACCCGCTTTGCGGTCATGCAGTCCGAGACGCAGCTGGCCAACGACAGGCAGGCGCTGCTGCAGCAGGAGGTGGCCGTCCGCCAGGCGGCGCTCGCGCTCAACTTCTCGCTCAACTCGCCGATGGCCGTCAACCTGGTGCCGGTCGAGGAGACGATAAGCGAGCAGGCGCTCTTCCAGTCCCACGCCAGCATAAGCGAGCTGGTCGACTACGCGCTCAGGCACCGGCCGGACCTGCGCGAGTACGAGCTCTTCAAGATAGCGGCTGCCACCAACGTCCAGGTGGCGGCAGCGCCGCTTTACCCGCAGCTGGCCTTTTTCACCCAGTACTCCTACACCAACACCACCACCAGCCCGGGCGACCGTGCCCGGGCAAGGGCCTCGGCCGCCGCCTCAACGGCCACCGCCGGCGCCGGCGTCTTCGGCGGGCTCTTCGAGACTTACCAGCAGGGCATGGGCCTGGTCTGGAACCTGGCCGGCGGCGGGCTGGTGAGCGCGGCCAACATCGCCGCCGCCCAGTCGCTCAACCGCCAGGCGGCAATCCAGGCCAACCAGCAGCTGCAGACGGTCCTGCAGCAGGTCCGCTCCAGCTATCTGAACTGGCGCGTGGCCCGCGAGCAGATCGACAACGCCGCCAAGGGCGTCGACTCCTCGGCCGAGGCCCTGCGCCTGGCCGAGCTGCGCTTGAAGACCGGCGTCGGCACCAACCTGGAGCTCATCCAGGCGCAGCGGGACTACATAAACGCGCTCACCACCCAGGCGCAGGCGATTGTCAGCTCCAACCTGGCCCAGGCGCAGCTCCTGCACGACACGGGGGTGATCTCGCTGGAAACGCTTCTCCACGGCTACAGGGGCGGGATGAAATGAGACAGCGCGGCGCGGCAGCCGTTGCCGGCCTGGCTCTCGCCCTGGCCGTGCTCCCGCCCCGGGCGGCTTGCGCCGGCACCGCATCCGGCGATCCGGGCCGGCCGGCTGGCGCCGCACCGCCGGCGGTGCAGCCTGCCCCGATAGAGCTCGCTCAGGCCGGGGGCGCGCCGGGGCGGGAGCTGGAAAGCTCGAGCCACAGCGCCAACGGGATCCTGGACCTGAAGCCGCTCTATCTCGGCTCGGTCATGATCACCTCCTCGTCCCGGGCGATAGCCGAGGAGCCCAGGTACGACCAGTCGATAACGCTCGCCGAGGCGATCAATTACGTGCTGCTGCACGGGCTGCCGATCAAGATCTCGCGCGAGAGCCTCAAGTACCAGCGCTATCAGACCTTCTCGAACATAGCGGCCGGCCTGCCCTCCTTCACCATGTCCTACACGATGAGCCGCAACAACATCTTCAGCGCCGACACGCTTTCCATCGCCCGCTCCTTCCTGGCCGGGGTCAGCTATCCGGTATTTCAGGGCGGCGCCGTCCTTTACGGCGTGCTGACCCAGCGCTACCGGGAGAAGGCCTGGGTTTATACCTACAAGACGACGGTGAGCGATGTCTTTCTCGACGTATACACGAAGTACACGAACCTGGTGCTCAACCGGGTGCTCATGCAGATCTGGGCCAAGGCCGTGGAGGTCGATCAGGAGCAGCTCAAGATCAATGAGGCTAAGGAGAAGGCCGGAACCGGCACCCGCTTTGCCGTCCTGCAATCGGAGACGCAGCTGGCCTCCGACAGGCAGTCGCTGCTCCAGCAGCAGGTGGCCGTGCGGCAGGCGGCGCTGGCGCTCAACTTCGCCTTGAACTTTCCGATGGCCGTCAACCTGGTCCCCGTCGAGGAGACGCTATCCGAGGCGGCCATCTTCGACGATAAGGTGACCCTGAACGAGATCCTCAAGGACGCCATGAAGCACAGCCTGATGTTGCGCCAGTACGAGCTTTTCCGCCTGGCGGCCGAGCGCAACGTGCAGCTGGCCTCGGCGTCACTGTATCCGACCGTGTCCTTTTTCACCCTCTACCAGGCCATCAACAGCGGCGTGACGCCCGCCCAGAATGCCGCCGCCGTGGGCGGGGTGGCCACGGCGGCGATCGCCTCCACGCTCAACTCCACCTTTGCCGGCCGGGTCACCAACCTGGCGCTGGGCCAGCAGCAGGGGTTCAGCCCCACGGCCGGCCTGACATCGACCCAGGGCGCCAACACCGGGCCGTCGGCCATGCCCGCCGCCTCCGGCGGCACCCCGATCGCCGGCGTGCAGTCGGGTTCCCTGGTCACCTCCGGGGCCGTCGCCCCCTCGATCTTCGGCGGCGGCACCGGTGCCGCGCAGCCGAACTTCAACGGCAGCCTGCAGGCGCCGGCCGGCATCTTCCCGGGCATATTCAGGGACTTCATCGCCGGCTTTGCGCTCACCTGGAGCCTGCCCAACGGCGCCGGCCTGTCGACGGCGGCCCAGATCAACGCCGCCCACAGATTGGCCCGCCAGGCGCTCATGCAGTGCAATCAGGCCATCGACCTGGTACTGCAAACGGTGCGCAGCGACTACCTGGCCATGCTCTCGGCCCGCAGCCAGATTGACAACGCGGCCTACGCGGTCGCCTCCTCCCGCGAGGCCCTGCGCCTGGCCCGCGTGCGGCTGGCCAACGGCGTCGGCACCAACCTGGAGGTGATCCAGACCCAGCGCGACTACGTCACCGCGCTCACCAGCCAGGCGCGGGCCATCGTCGCCTCCAGCCTGGCCCAGGCCCAGCTGCTGCACGACATGGGCATGATCTCGGCCGAGACGCTCACCCGGGGTTACAAGCCAGGCGCGTTCGTCGACCCCACGCGCCGGTTGCCGGGACGGCTCACGCCGTAGAGGCCTGTCGGCCGTCACTGTCCGCCGGAAAGCCGGGCGGCGTCGGTGGCATCGAAGAGGGTGTGGACCGGCATCTCGATCGTGGTGCCGGTGAGCGTGTCGCCGGTCTGGAAATAGACGATCCCCTCCGTCTTCTCGCGCGGCCACAGGATCCGCTGGCCGAACCTCGAGGCCTCGGCTATCCTGCGGGCCTCGTCGACGCCGTATCTCCTCTGGATCGGCTTTTTGCTGGTGACCACGGATTCGACGGTGGGCGCAAGGCCGACCGTCACCGCCGCCGGCACCACCCTGGCTATCACCTCGGCGGCTGCCGCGGCCGCGTTGTGGTCCGGGCGCACGCTTTTCTGCACCGTGGTCACCGAGGCGCAGCCATAGCGCTTGCCGCCGGCTACGGCCTGGGCACTGTCGCCGTCGGCGACCAGCGGGCGGCTGGTGTCGTTGACGACCGCGATCTTGACGCCGCGCAGGCCGCCGAGCTGGACGTCGGCCCGCTCCACCTTCAAGGTCACCTGCGTGCCGACAAACTCCTTCAGCGGCCTGGGCGCCGGCGCACCCTCGGCGGCCGGCGGCCCGATCAAAAGCAGGTCCGGGGTCATCACCTCGTCGGCGCCGGGGGCGCTCGGCTTGCCGCCAGCGCCTGTTTGCCCGGCCGCGGCGGCGGTGCCCGGGCTCCTGACCGCCTCCGGGCCCGGCGCCGCGGGCGCCTGGGCCGGCGCCTGCCGGCACGTGGCCGCCAGGCAGAGGAGGCTTGCGATCACCCCGAAACTCTTCCTCATTTGCTCTCCATCGAGACCGGCTGCGGCGACCGGGCGGCGGCCCGGCCGCCGGCTCCGGCCCGGGCCTGCTGCTTGAACCGCTCCAGCGCCCACCGCCCCTTGCTCTTAAGGTTAAGCCAGAAGTACTTGTCGGGCGGCCAGAGGAAGGAGGTCTCGAAGTAGCACCAGATCGTGCAGCCCTGGCAGAATCCCCAGCTGCCCTCGGCCCGGCGCTTCTCCTGCACCTGCATTGAATGCCAGAGATCGTCGAGATTGGACCGCCCGCTTTCGTGCTGGATTCTCAGACGCTCGTCGTGCATGTGATAGCAGGGCAGAAGCAGGTGATCGTCGGGCGAAATGACGATCGTCGAGGAGATGGCCCGGCAGCGGGGGGCGCGGATGTCGTTGCCGCCGTCCTTATAAAATTCTACAAAGGCCCAGTTGACGCAGACGTTGTCCATCCGCGACAGCCGCTCGAGCTCGGCCAGCCCCTGGTCGTGCAGCAGCTCGTTGCCGCAGTAGTCGAAGACCGGTCCCAGGAGCACGACCACGTTGAGCTCCTGGGCAAGCTTCACCACCTTCTCCATCTGCCAGATCGACCGCGGGGTGGCGGTGGCGATGATCGACGGCTTCTCGCCCAGACTCTGGGCAAGCCTTATGCTCTCCAGCACCTTGTCCAGCCCGTCTATGCCGCGCTCGGCCTCGTACTCCTGGCGGTCGGTGGTGGAAAGCGAGAACTTCAGGTCGTCGACCAGCCCGGCGATCTGGCGGGCCAGCCGCGGATAGAGGGTGCCGGTATTGGCCAGGCTGGTGAAAAAGCCCATCTCCCTGGCGGCCCGCAGCACCTGCGGCAGGTGCCTGTAGATGAGCGGCTCGCCGCCGGTGAAATCGACTATCTTCACCCCCAGCCTCTTGAGCGCAGCGAGGTTCTCGATCACCACCTCCGGGGAGGACTCCCGGATCCGTATGTTCTCCGGCTTCACCGGTATGTCGCAGTAGGTGCAGCGTGAGTTGCACTTGTAGGTCAGGTAATAGTTGCACATGACGGGCGGCATGGACGTTCAACCCTCAATGTCAGGAGAAAGTCGAGCCTACAGTATATTAGCTGTCGGTCACCCGGTGGCGGCGTCGTATACGCTATGCTGGTCGCCGTTGTGGCAGCGTGCGGCAAAAGAGGGTCCCAGATGCGGCATCCCAGGATTCTGAGCGGTCAGGAGGCGGCGCTGCTCGTAATCGATGTTCAGGAAAGCTTTCGCAAAGTCCTTCCGGACGTGGCCAATCTTACGCGCAACATTTCTATACTCGTGGAGGCCAGCAAGCTTCTGGCGGTGCCGGTCCTGGTCACCGAGCAATACCCGCACGGGCTCGGCAGGACCATGGCCGAGATTGCCGCCTGTCTGGGCGAGCACCGCCTCTTCGAGAAGCTCCACTTCAGCTGCTGCCAGGCTGAAGGCTTCACGGACGCCATCAAGGGTTCGGGGCGCCGGCAGATTATCGCCTGCGGGATCGAAGCCCACGTCTGCGTCAGCCAGACAGTGCACGACCTCATCCAGCAAGGCTTTACGGTCCACATCGTCACGGACGCCATCTCCAGCCGCCTGCCCAGGAACAAGGAGATCGGCATCGAGAAGATGGTGGGCTCGGGGGCGGTGCCCTCCTCGGTGGAGATGGCCCTGTTCGAGATGCTCGGACAGTCCGGGACCGAGACATTCAGGACCGTCCAGAGGCTCATCAAGTGAGCTCGGGCGGCGCAGGGCACGCGGGCGCCGCAGCGCCTCGGCGTCAGGGGGTGCTGCCGGGCTCAAGCGCCCGCTCCACCGTCAGCCGGAGCGCGTCCATCTGCTGGCAGAGGTAGGTGGCCATGCGGTCGACGCTGTTGCTGATGATTGCCGAGGCGATGAGCATGACTATCATTACCAGCAGGCAGAGGTTGAAAAAGTTTTTGTTGACAAAGCCCTTGTAGTCGTTGGTGAGCCGCTCCATCACCTTCAGGCGGGTCTCCAGGACGTTGACGAAGGCTGTCTGGCGCTCATCGAGCCGCTGGGCGAGCTCGACCGTGTTGCGATCCATCCTCTCCCGCAACGGCTGCACGAGCTTCTGCAGGTCGGGGGTGGTGTCCGCCTGGGAGTCCCGGTCCTCGCTGCCGGCCGGGCCGCCCTGCCTCCCGCGGGCAGCCGGGAGCGCCTTGTGCACGTCAGTCAGCAAGGCCTTGAGCTTGGCGATTTCGCCGTGCTGTATCTCGGTTATCTCCTGCAGCCGGTGGTCCAGCTCGTTGAGCCGCGCGTTGAGGTTCAGGATCGACTCGGTGAGCAGGTCGGACAGGTTGTGTATGCCCTTGAGGATCTCGCCAGACTCCTGGTAGGAGGCGCGAATGCGCTCGTAATCCGGGGCGAATCCGGCCGGCGCCCCGTCCAGGTGCCCGAACTCGAAACCATGGTACTGGTCGAAGGCGGGGATGATGCTGTCGACATCCACCCCCGTGTCCACCCCGAGCGCGCCGGGAATGCTCGGCTCACCGGTCGAGCTGGCGTCGGCCAGCTCGACCATGCGCTGCGAGATATGCGCTTCCAGGTCGTTGAGTTCCGGGCGAAGCGGCTCGTCGTGTGCTTGCCCGCTGTTCTTGTCCAGGGATTCCTTCTTGGTTGGCATCGGTTAAATAGGCGGCGAAACCAGACACTCTTTACATTCCCCGGACGGCGGCAAAACCAACACCCGCCCGGCCTTACATGCGGAAGCTGGTGCCGCGGCCTTTGGCGTACATCGCGCTGCCGGCGATGACCTTCTCCTTGGCGGCGCTCTTTTTGACCTCGATCTTCTTCATCGATTCCGGCTCCTCCGTCGGCGCGTCCTTGTAGACGCCCCAGTAGACCGGGCCTACCCTGCGCTTCTTGCCGCCGTCGGCCGGGAAGAGCAGGTTGGGGAAGGCGATGAAGAGAAACACGCTGGCGGCGATGGCACCGGCCATCAGGTTCAGGAAAATGTCCATGATCGAACCTTCGAGAAACAGGACAGCTCAAGCCTATTTGAGGGCGCGGGGAATGTCGATGGGAGGACTACTAAGTAAAGCCGCGCTGCCGCCTGCTGCCGGGACTTCGGCCCCCGCAACAGGAAGAAGGCGCCCCGGGGGCGCCTTCTTCCTGCGGTTGTGTTCCTCTCCAGAGGGTAGTGAAACTCCCGGAGCAATCGGTCAGTGGGCCATCGCCTCGGCCAGGTCCTTGTAGAGCCCGGCCAGCTGGCCCGTCACGATCGCCGTGGATGGCTCCTCTTCGGCGAAGCGCTTGAACTCGGCTGCCTTTTTCTGAAAGAGGGCGCGCAGCCGCTCCTCGAACGCCTGGACGTGATTATTCATTGGTGATGCCTTTCTAGAGCACGATCACGAGCGGGGGTGACCCCGATCGCCTGCAAACAGATTGAAAGAGAAGGTGAATTAATTCTGTCTCAAAAGGTTGTCAAGCTCAATACCCCCGGCGGAGTTTTTTGACCGATCCCGAGAAATTAATCTAAATGAAAGGACGGGCTCGTGAACGAGCCCGTCCTCCGGAAAGCATCCAGGGCCGCTTAGCGACGCTTGGACTTGCCGGCCTTCTTGGCGGCCTTTTTGGCGGCCGGCTTGGAGGTGCCGGAATAGGACCAGGACGACTGCCGCTTGCGGCCGTCGACCACTTCCTTGAGCTCTTGTCCGGCGCGGAAAGCCGGAACGCGGCTGGCCGGAATGCGCAGGGGAGCCAGGGTCCTCGGGTTACGGCCGGTTCTGGCCTGGCGGGTACGGCGCTCGAAGGTGCCGAAGCCAACCAGGGTCACCTTCTCACCACGGGCAAGGGCGCCGGTGATGGAGTGAAGGATGGCGTTGACCGCGCCGCCGACCGTGGTCTTGGGCTGTCCGGTAAGGTTCGCGATATCGCTGATAAGCTCAGCTCGGTTCATTTCGTTTCCTCCTTAGTGAAAAACCAGCATCTGGTCTCCAAATGCGGGATGTTAGCACCGGGGATTCCTTTATTCAAGACGATCTAGCCGTTCCTGGAAAATTTTATCCTCCAGGATGCCGCCTTGCGACCGGATCTGTAAAAAGCCGGACCGACCGCTGAGCCGGGGAATCGCCTGGCCACTAACCCTGCCGCCGGTGAAAAATTTCCGGCCGCCGGGCCCGCGCCTGGATATCTATACCTCGAACCGGCAGCGGCGGCCAGGCCGGATAGGCGCCGGCGAAAAACGGCGCCGGCAGCGCTTAATGAGCCTGTCCCGGCCCGCCCATGGACTACAATAGGGAATGTAAGACACCAATCTCATGTCTCAACCGCATTTTCCCCACCAGCCTACACTGAGGAATCTCCTGAGCTGCGAGGCGCTGTCCGAGGCGCAGGTCGTCTACGGGCAGGACCTGCTGGACAGGCCCGTCTGGCAGGTGGCCACAAGCCTTTCGCCGCCGCCGCGCCCGGGAAGCCTGCTCGTGACCCGGGCGGGCACGCTGGGCGCCGCCGAGCGATCCGGCTTGTCGGAGCTGGCCGGGCTGGTGGTGATAAGACCGTATGCGGTGCCGGTCGAGGCGGCCGGGGGATCAAGCCCGCACGCGCCCGCCGGTCCGGTGGCCTCGCTCAGCCTGGACTTGGAGATGCAACGCCTGGTCAAGCAGTGCGCCGACGCCCAGCTGCCGCTTCTCACCCTGACTGCTTTTGCCGAGCCCGGACAGGCGGCCGAGGAGGTGCGGCTGGCTTTTCTCGGGGAGCTCAAGCGGGCTGCCTCGCGCCTGCATGCGCGCCTGATCGCGCTTGTCCTTGCTGAGGGGCTGCCCGGGCTCATGGAGGAGCTGTTCGGCTGGATCAACCGGCCGCTGGCCATCGAGACCGCCGACTTCAAGATCCTGGCTGCCAAGAACATGGGCCCGACGCCGCCAAGCCAGCAGAGAGCGCTTACCGAGGAGTTCACGGAGGTCCTCAATCGCCAGCTGCGGCAGGCCGAGCCGCACAGCCTGGAGAGCTTTCCGGTGCGACCGTTCAAGATCGGCCGCCGGCTGGTGGTGCCGGTGGTGCTCGACGGTGTGGTTTCCGGCTACCTGTCGGCCATGGTGAAACCGACCGATGACGTCGAGGCGATCGCCGAATACCTGGCCCCGGCCGCGCTTGCCTGCATGGTGGATTTCAGCCAGCGGCGCAAGGAGGTCTCCACGTTCACGGCCACCCAGCAGAGCCTGCTCAAGGATCTCCTGTCCGGGCGCAGCCTTTCGGCCGCCGACCAGGAGAGGGTGGAGCGGCACTTCGGCTTCGACCTGTGCGACCAGATGCTGGTGTTCGCCGTGCAGGTGGTCAGCGGGCAGAACCAGCCGGCAAGGGCTTTCGCCTGGCCGGAGGAGCCTTACGTTTCCACGGAGATCGAGGGCACGCGCGTCTTCGTGGTGCCGCACAACCGCAACGCCGCCAGGACCTGGCAGCAGGAGGCCGAAGGGCTGGTCGGCTTGATCAAGAGGGGGGCGCCGGACGTGAAGGTGCAGCTGGGGGCCGGACGCCTGACCGAAACCACGCTCGACCTGCCCGACTCTTACCGGGAGGCCAGGCAGGCGCTGATCATCGGCTCGATGATGAGCGGCGAAAGCGAGTTCGTGATCGGCTACGGCGAGCTGGGCGTCAAGAGGCTGCTTTACCTGATGTTCGATCACCCGGAGCTGGACAGATTCTACGAGGAGAACCTGGCCCCCTTGGAGGCTTACGACGCCGAGTGGGAAAGCGAGCTCGTCCCGACGCTGTCGGTCTACCTGAAGGAGGGAGCCAATCTGAACTCGGCCGCCCGCGCCCTTTTCATCCACCGGCACACCCTGCGTTACCGGCTGGAGCAGATTGCCGATATATTGAAGGTCGACATCGATTCGCAGGAGGTGCTGCTGAACCTGCAGATCGCCTTCCTGATCAAGGAGATGAAGGGGAAGTCACAAGCTTGAGCAACCGTGCTGTCGAGACCATCCGCGTGTGCAAGCGCTTCGGCGATACTTGCGCGGTCAACGACGTCAGCTTCGCCGTAGGCGCGGGGGAGTTTTTCAGCCTGCTCGGCCCCTCCGGCTGCGGCAAGACGACGCTTTTGCGAATGCTGGCCGGCTTCGACAGCCCGACTTCCGGGCGCATTCTCGTGGCCGGCAAGGAGATGGTCGGGGTGCCACCCCACAAGCGGCCGGTGAACATGGTCTTCCAGAGCTACGCCTTGTTCCCGCACCTGACCGTCTTCGAGAACGTGGCCTTCGGGCTGCGGGCGGCCTCCAGCCTCTCCCGCGAGGAGATCCGCGAGCGCGCCGGCTGGGCTCTGGACCTGGTGCGGCTCAAGCAGCTCGGCGACCGCTACCCGGCCCAGATCTCGGGCGGGCAGCAGCAGCGCGTCGCGCTCGCCCAGGCGGTGGCCAAACATCCGGCGGTGCTCCTGCTCGACGAGCCGCTTTCGGCGCTGGACCTGAAGATCCGCCAGGAGATGCAGGAGGAGCTGGCCAGGCTGCAGCGGGCGATCGGCATCACCTTCGTCATGGTCACCCACGACCAGGGCGAGGCGCTGGCCCTGTCCGATCACCTGGCTGTCTTCTGTAACGGCAACCTGGAGCAGATAGGCAGCCCGGAGGAGATCTACCAGGCGCCTAAGACGCGCTTTGTCGCCGAGTTCATCGGGCAGACCAACGTGCTCGAGGCCGCGGTGGTGGAGTCAGCCGGTAGCTTCTGCCGGGTGCGGGTGGGCGACGGGTTTTTCCTCTGGGTGAAAAATGACCCGACGGCCGGCTCGCTCGCCCGGGAGCAGGCGGTGGCGGTCTGGATCCGCACGGCCTCGCTCAGGCTCTTTGCGCAGCCGCTGCCTTCCGGCGAGGACCACCTGGCCGACGAGCCGGTGAACCGCTTCCAGGCCACGGTCACCGGGCGTAGCTTTCAAGGCACGACCACGGATTACCGGCTGGAGACCGGTCCCGGGCTCGTGCTCAGGGTTTCGCGCCCGAACGACGACACCGCGTTTCACCCGGGCGACCGCGTGACCGTCTGCCTGCCGGCCGGCTCGGCGGCGATTCTGGTTGCCACCGCCGGCGGTGCGGAGCTGCAGGAGGCCCCCGCCTGATCGCGCGCGCAGCCCCGGCTGCTCAGGCGAGATCCTCACCGTCCGGCGCTTTTGCCCAGCTCCTTTTTGATCTCCTGCCAGGCCTCATAATTGAGCCGGAAATAGAAGAACATAAACAGCCAGATGGCGCCGGGCAGCCAGAACTGCCTGAGCCAGCCTGCCGCCGGGGCGGCCTCGATATAGACCGACGCCAGGAAGAGGGCGCCGATGAGCGCCAGGTATGACGCCGGCGCCGCCAGCGACAGGCCGGCCCGGCGAAAGGCGGCGATCGAGACGAGCGAGACCACGAACCAGGGTGGATAGAAGGCTACCAGGATCTGCCCGAAGAGGCCGGCGCCGAGCCCGGTGGCATAAACGATCGCCGGCATGGCGATGGCCGCCAGGGCGAAGGCCATCGAGAAGGCGCAGTAGAGCTTGGCATATCGCAGGCTGAACATGAGCTGAAAACCTGCCCGGCCGGGACCCTGTCAGGTGCTCGCCCAGAGGATCCGGCTGCCGGATTCCAGGGTCTCCATCTCGTTTAAATGCCAACCGGCGAAAAGCTCCCGGATCTCCTCGTCGGAGAAGCAGCGCAGGAGCATACCGCGCCGGCCCTTGTCGGTGTAGACGTGCGTGCCGTCGCCGAGCCTGTAGTATTCGCCCGGTCCGGTGCCCACCTTGTCGAAGCAGCCGAAAAAGACGCCCCCTGGCACCAGAATCGATCTCAGCCTGCCGATCGCGGTTCTGGCCAGATCGAGCGTCAGGTGCTCGAAGATCGAATTGGCGACCACCGCGTCGAACGAGCCCGGCGGATAGGGCAGGTCGGCGATATCGCCGACGTCGAAGCCAAGCTCATGGCCCTCCATCTCCGACCACTGCCTGGCCAGCTCGACGGCGTGCTCGGCCAGGTCCACGCCGGTGACGAAGAACCCCTGCCGGGCAAGAAAGATGGAAAGCCAGCCGCTGCCGCAACCGAGATCGAGCACGCGCCGCACGCCCTGCCGCGAGAGGGCCTCGGGAATGGCGGTTATGTAGGGGAGGTCCGGCATCTGGGTATAAGGGGTCTTGACCATGTTCCAGGCCCTGGCCCAGAAGTCCGCGTTCTCCCGATAGACATCGGACTTGAGCCACTGCTCCAGATCCTGGGTGATATTCGCCGTGTTTTCACCGCTCATGGCGTCCTGCCGTCTGCCCTTGCGCTACCGCTGCCGGGGTTGCCGAACCAGATCTCTTTCTACCAGGGGTGGCAGTTTATCACAAGGGGAGAGGGCCGGATTGTCAGGGCGCGGCAGCGGTCGCGCCGGGCGAGCAGCAGGAGCCGGTAGCGCTTAAGATTAAATAGGAACGGCTACGGGTATTGTGTCTTTGCAGGAGCGCCGGCCTGCAGGGGCCGGTGCCATAAGGCGGAGGGCTTGGCTTGCAGCAGGGCAGCTCACAACTGCAGATGATGCTTTTGCAGCAGGCCGGCATGGCATCGC
The DNA here is from genome assembly GCA_021325555.1 of Pseudomonadota bacterium. Lineage (GTDB taxonomy): Bacteria > Cyanobacteriota > Vampirovibrionia > Obscuribacterales > Obscuribacteraceae > JAJPGY01. The sequence continues at coordinate 13,209 of JAJPGY010000005.1, forward strand.
TTCCGCTCAGCAGCCTTTCGCCGGACGCCTTCCTGGGCTTCCTGCGCTCGGTCGAGCAGCTCGTTCTCGATGAGCAGCTCAACCCGATCGTCGTCTACTGGTCCAGCCAGCAGGCAAAGAGGCTCTTGCCCAAGGGCCAGCGCTACCGGGAGCTTATGCGTGACACCTTCTGCGTGTCCGTCTTTTCGGAGGAGCGGGCCGATGCTGCCGACGAGTGGTGCTTTCTCGTGGAAAGCCAACTGCTCTCGCTCATCGTATACGGGCAGCAGTCCGGGGATCAGTCGGCGGGCACGGTTTTCCAGTGCGCGGCCTCGCTTTCCCCGGATCTGGTCCGCCAGGCTTTCGGCAAGATGCTGCCGGTCTGGCAGTTCATCGACCTCGCCGAGGCCAACCGCCTGGAGGACGCGCGCAAAAACATGCCGCCGGCCGGCACGAGCAACCTCATGGCCCGGCGCTGCCGGGAGCTGTGGCCGGTGGTGAAGGTGCCGACCAGGGAGTTTGCCCGGCCGGGGGAGCCGGCGGCGCTCTCCGCCCCGCCGCCGCTGCGCCCGCCCGCCGTGAGTCTGCCGGAGATATCCCCCTGTCCGGGGGAGGCTGCGACGGTTCCCACGCCCGAGCCGGATGCCGGGCAGGAGGCCCCCGCGCTGCCGGCCACGCCCGCCCCGAGCCGGGCGTCGCGTTTCATGGCCTTTGCCGACTCGCCGCTTACGGCGCCGGCCGACCTGGTGGCGCCGCCGGATGCGATCGGGGCCAGACCCTCGCTCCTGCCGGCCGCCCAGGAGATCATAAGGGACATTATCGGGCAGCTGCGCCACTCCGACGACACGCAGACGATTCTGCAGACGTCCATCGAGAAGCTCTCCCTTTTCATGAGGGCCCATCGCGGTCTCATCTGGCAGGTGCAGGACGGCGAGCTGGCCGTGACCCACGAGTACGCGAGCAACGGCTACAACTGCTTCGCGGGAAACAGGCTCGGCTCGCAGGATTCGACGGCGATCCTGCTCGAGTTCCTCTCCCGCTTCCCGGAGGAGTCTGCAGCCGGGGTGATAAGCGTCCCGGACACGCACCTGGACACCGACCTGCACAAGAAGAGCCCGACGCTGGCCTCGCTCATCGAGCTGGGCGACGTGCGGGCGCGCCTGGTGGCCCAGCTGCGCTGCCGCGGCATTTTCTCCGGTTTTCTGGAGCTCCAGCATTGCGGGCAGACCAGGTCATGGACGGACACGGACGCGCACGTTTTGCAGAGCGTGGCCGAGATGCTCTCGGTCGTCGTGCAGCAGTCCAAGGACCAGTCGCGCATCCAGTCCGACGCGCAGGAGATGAAGCTGATAAACGAGATTGCCGGACTTTTCCGGGAGTCGAAGGGGCAGCGCAGCCACGACGTGCTGGTGCAGTCGGTGGCGCTCGTGGCCAGCCACCTGGGCTTCGTCCGGTCGCAGATCTATCTTTTCAGCCCGGAAGACGATCTGCTTGTGCCGCAGATGGCCCACGGCAACGCGGAGCCGGTGGCGCTCAGCGTCAAGGACAACCCGTTCGTCGCCGTCTTCGAGAGCGGGCGGGTGCGCAAGATCAATCTCGAGCCGAGCCGCAAAGGGGACCCTTATTTCAAGCACGACACGGCACTGGTGGTGCCGCTCCTGTCGGAAGGAGAACGGCTGGGGGTGCTCGGTTTCTGGCAGCGGATGCCGGGGAGGATCGAGCTGCGCCAGAAGGACGAGGACCTGGTTCTCAACATATCGGGGCAGCTGGCCACGTTCATTCGCGCCGACCAGGCCATCGCACAGATAAGGGACGATCAGGCGCGCGCGGCGCTGATAAACAGGGTGGTGACCGAGATCCGGAACTCTTTGAAGGAGGTCGATCAGCTTCTCGAGACCCTGGTCGAGGCGCTGCAGGAGTACTTCCTTCTCGGGCTGTGCGTGGTGTCCCTCTACGACGGACACGCGCAGGACTTCACCAAGACGAAGACGGCCGGCGCCCTCAATGAAGGGGCCAGCCCGCTGGCGCCCAACTTCGGCGAAAAGCTCTTTCTGAGCCTGCTCGACGAGCTCAAGCAGGGGCAGGTGATCTTTCTCGGCCGCGGGGAAATAGACGAAAAGCTGGCCGAAAGGGGCATAGCGGTTCCGGAATTCGCGCGCATGGCCACGCTCGTCCCGCTCGTCCACGGCGGCGAGCTCAGGGCGGCGCTGTGCATGGTGTCAGCGGACCGGGCCCGCCCCTATCCGGACAAGGACCTGCAGATGGTCTGCGACGTGGCGGAGCGGGTCGGCGTGGTGATCTCCCACGCCCAGCTCTACGCGCAGGTCGAGCAGCAGGCGGTCACCGATCCGATGACCGGCCTTTTCAACAGGCGCTATTTCAACGAGCAGCTCTCCCGGGAGCTCGACCGCTTTCAACGGCACGGGCACCCGTTTTCTTACATCATCATCGATCTCGACTATCTAAAGAGGATAAACGACAACCTCGGGCACCAGTTCGGCGACGCGGCCATCAAGCACATTGCCGCCGTGCTCAAGCGCCAGGTGCGGGATGTGGACACGGCCGCCCGCTACGGCGGCGAGGAGTTCGTCATCCTGCTGCCGGTCACCGATGTGAAATCGGCGCGCATAGCGGCCGAGCGAATCTGCAACGCCATCCGGGAGAAGCCGGTGGAAGGGGTGGGTACCGTTACCGCCTCGGTAGGCGTCTCCACGTTCCCGACCGACGCCACCGACCGCGACAGCCTGACCGAGCTGGCGGATCAGGCGCTTTATCTGGCCAAGCACCGCGGGCGCGACCAGGTCTGCTCTGTCTCCGAGGACCTGAAGCCCAGCCTCGCCAAACGCGGCCAGGAGGCGCTCGAGGTCCAGCAGGAGGCCATGAGGGCCAGGGCCGCGCAGTATGCTTCCATAGATCTGGGCCTTATCGCCGAGCACGGCGTGCTGGGGATCATGGGCTCGATCGTCAAGCTCATCGAGGCCAAGGACGCTTACGACCAGAGCCGCTCGCCTAGGGCGGCCGACTATGCCACCCGGCTGGCCCAGGCGCTGCACCTGTCCAAGGAGCACACGACGATCATCTCGCTGGCCGCTGTCCTGCACAACGTCGGCAAGCTCGCCGTGCCCGAGGAGCTGCTGAAAAAGCCGGGGCCGCTGACGCCGGAGGAGCGCAAGATAATCGAGCAGAGCCCGGAGGTCGGCGCCAGGATTCTCGAGCCGGCCAGGCACCTGCACCGGGTGGCGGCGGTGATCGAGGCCTATCACGAGCACTGGGACGGCACCGGCTACCCGAAGCGGCTGAAGGGCGAGGAGATCCCGCTCGAATCCCGCATAATCGCCCTGGTCGACGCCTACATCGCCATGACCTCGGACCGCCCCTACCGGCAGGCGCTGCCGCCCGAGCAGGCCATCGAGCTCATAAAGCAGGGGGCGGGCAAAGAGTGGGATCCGCGGCTGGTCAAGCTTTTCGTCTCGCTCATGCAGCGGCAGTCGGCCGGCGCCAAGAAGTGACCGCTTGTTGCGCATCCGCAACAACGGCTAAGGGCTTGCCGCAGCCCCTGCTATACTGCCTTTGCAGGTCTTAATAATCCGTTAATAATTGCAGGAATTAACTAGCCAGACCGGCAACCGGCAGATAAGATCGACTGTAGATCGACCGACTTGGCAGCTCATCTTTTCAGCGGGCCACCAGGTGTTGGACCCCGAAAAAGTCTCACGCATGACCGAGTGAGTCGAGCGGCAACGATCGGAAGGAATCGGTCTCTCGCGACGGCGAGAAATCAAAGGAGCAGGCCCCTTTGGGTCCGGTGGGTGAACCGGCAAAGGGGCCTGAATGCATCCGTGCTTTCCCTCAGTCGGCCGGGAAGCTCACTTGACCGGACTGGCTTACTTCCAAGCGCACCACGTGCGAGCCCTTACGGAAGAGGATCGACGCCGGTTTGACGAGCGCACCCTGCTCGTCCATCCGGATTAGGCCGGCAGCCGCCACCGAGTCGGGCAGCGGCCGGCGGATGAAGGTGCGCGCCCCGTCGGATGCCGCGCAGACAGTGGTGTGGTCAAGCCCACGCATGGATATATCCAGGGTCACAAACCTCCTGTTGGCCCTGGCGTATGCCTGAGCATCCCTTATGACGCAGACGAAGCTAAGGGCCGCCTGCCGGGCGGCGCCGCCGTCGTGGCAGCCGCGCCAGAAGCCGATACCGGCTAAGGTACCCAGAACGAGGAGACCGGCGATGGTCACCCACAGCGGATCGAACCTGTCCAGTCGGGGCGGCTGCGGGCGGCGCTGTCGCCGGTCATCCGTCTGTATCCGCCCGCTTCTCCTCATCACGATCTCCTAAAGCCAGCTGGCCTGGCTGGGATCCGTGGCGGCCAGCCTGGCTTCCTGCCAGGTCACGGCCCGGTAACCGGTAATCACGGACGGGGCCGGCTGAATGAGCGTGCTCACGGTTCCGACCCGGGTCGGGTCGATGAACGTCATGCCCGGCGGCCGCAGCTTGAAATCGTAATGGAAGAAGGCGCCGCCATGGGAGTTGAAGTCGGAGATTACCCGGGTGACACCGCCGACGATGGCGCCATAATAATTGGCGTCTGTGGTCACCGGCTGCGCCCCGACGTTCACCGTGGCGTTTGGCGCATAAATTGTCATGCGCTCGTTGCCGAGCAGGTAGATATTCTGGGTGCCGTTGTAGTACATCTGCAGGTTGGCGGCGCTTCCGGATGTCTCGTTTATCGTCGATTGGGGCGTGATTGCCAGCTGGTTGGGGGAGGCGCCGTTGGTTACCCCGTTGTTGCCTCCCTCGTTCATGTTGCTGGCACCGTTGATCCCTTTCATGTTGATGTTGGCGTTGTTGCCCACCGAGACTGCGGTATTACCAGCGGTGGCACCCTGAATGAAGAAACGGCTCGGCCCGGCTGCCGGATCGATGACGATCGAGGCGTTGCCGCTCATGTTGAGCGAGTTCAAAATGTAGTCTCCGGGCGGGATCTGCATGCCGTTCTGGCTGTAGGTGACGCTGCTTACGCCGGGTGTGATGGTCAGAGTCTGTCCCGACCCGAGCGTCACCGTGCCCAGGCTCGGCGTGCCGGGGGCGGCCTGGGGCACCGGCGGCAGCTGCGGCTTGCCGTAATTCTCATAGGAGTCGACAATCCCCCCCTGCCAGCCGCTTGCGCTCTGGGGCACGGCGCCGCCCTGGCCGTCCGGGGCGCCGGCGTAGACGCCGTCCGGCAGTCCGAAGACGTTGTTCCAGGATTGTGCGGCGGCCGGGTTTATCGATTGCGGCGCTCGCGGCCAGTAGCCGGTGGTATCACCGTTGGAGAAGACGTTGCCCATTATCTGAACCCACGGCGCCTGAGAAACCGGGGTGGCGTTGTAGGTCTGCGCGGTCTGCTGAATCTGCTGGGTCTGATAGGAGAGCGGATTGGGAAACTCCATGTGGTAGCCGCCCTCGGCCACGCCTCTTTGCGTGCTGCCGGTGCCAACCTCGTTGCCCGCCCCGTAAGTGCCCATATCGGCGAAAAGGCGAGGATCCGGGCTGTTATAGCTGTTGCTGCCCGCCTGTCCGACAAACTCGACCCGCTGGGTGCCGAAAAGCCCGAAAGGGAACTGCACCGCTTTGTTGTTGGAGCTTGTCCCCGCCTGCACGATTGGTTGCAGGATCACGCGCACATTGGTAACCGCCGCCCCGTAAACCACGGTGGCGGTCACGCGGCGGAACGGGTTCGGGTAAGGCGCCCCCGGCAGCTGCTGATTGCCGGGATTGAGCAGGGTGGGGTTGCTGGTGAAGGCGAGGCTGGTGAGATTGGGGTCATAGAGGATGGAGTTGGAGCCGAACTGGGATTGAAACGCCGGCGGTGGCGCCGGATCGTTGGGATAGGGGTCCATGTTGGTGTTGCTAACCGCCGGCAGATTCTCCACCAGAACGGACACTTGCGGTTTCGGTCCCTGTCCAGGCGTCCAGCCCAGCACGGTTGCCGCATCCAGCGTGGTGGTCTTGGCGCTGCCCGGCACCGTCCCCGGATCCATCTGACTGATCTCGCCTGCGGCCAGAGCGGCATTGAGCTGCCCCAGTGTGTAATCGAGGGCGGCCTCGGCGAGCGCGCGGGCGGTGTTCCCCTGCTTGAGGCTGGCCGACTTCTCGAGGAGCGGCAGCATTCCGGAAAGGTTGGCGGTGGCGAACATGGTGATGACGGTCGCCAGGATGAGCACGTTTACCAGGGCGAAGCCATCGCCGCGCGCGGGCGCATCGCCGGGCCGGCGGCGGGGTTGCCGGGCCTCATGCTGGCAGGTATCTGGGCGGGCGGACATCGAATCCTCCTTATGCGTTAAGGCGGGATCAGCTCGGGGGCGGCGCACCTATGGTGGTGGCTGCGACGTTGTTGCGCATGTAGAGTTCCGTTCTAAGCGGAATGACGGTGGCGTGGCCGCTGGCATCCTGAGCCGATATCTCCAGATTGACGATGACGCCCGTGTAGTTCTGAACGGCCAGCGGGTCGACCGTGGCGGTGGCCGTGTTCAGGTTCTTATCTATGTACTGGAATATCGAGGGGTTGCCGTTTCCATCGGTGGGGCCGACAATGCCCGCCAAAACCGTCGTCACCGCCCCCGGCTGGATGCCCGGCGGCGCGTTGGTCAGCCCTTTGGGAGCGGGGAAATAGGCCATCTGGAGCGCGTACTGGCCGGCCCTCTGCGGGTCCGGATCCGGCACCAGGTTGTAGACGTAGGTGTCCAATGCCGTCAGCGGCGGCGCGCCTGTGAAGGCGGGCGGCAGGCACAGGGGAAAGCCGTTGCTGTCGAACGTCGGAACTTGCAGAACCAGGGTTGTGGAAGACAGGGTATAGGGGCTGTTGGGCCCGCCGGCCCACGGCCAGGTGGCGACCGTCATTGTGCCGCCCGGTCCGTAGAGCGGATCGCCCTGCGACGGGAAGGTGGCCGCGGTGAGGGCCGCGGTGCCGTCCTCGATGGAGGCGACCGGGATCTGGGTGCCGTCAACCGCGCCCGGATTCTGTTGCGGCCCGGTTGGCAAACTGGGATTGAGCACCGGCTGCGACGGCGGTGGCGTCACCCCGTACAGCTCGCCGAGATTGCGCGCCGAGCGCACGCGGCGGCCCATGGACTGCAGGGCAAAATAGGCTGAGTTCAGCGCGTCCGAGCGGGCCCAGAGGAAGTTGCCCTGTGTATTTTGCATCGTCAGGAGCCCGACCAGCTCCAGGGTGATAAAGCCGACGAGCAGCGCGGCGATCAAAACCGAAATCAAGGTTTCGCCGCAGCACCTGATTTTGCTTCGTTTTGTGATCCTTGCGTGCCGGCACATGGTTGTCAGCCCCCGAATCAACTGTTGAGCCCGTTTTCCACGAGAATGCTGGAGGTGTTGTACTGGTGCGTGCCCTGATTGTCGATCCAGGCGACGGAGACGCTTATCAGGAGGGTGTTGCTGGACTGCTGAGTGATGGTGACGGTGACCTGGTTGTTGACCACGAAAAAGTTGTTGGTGGCGCCGGCGTTGCCGTGCGGCCCGTGGCCGTAGTGAAAATTGCCGGTGTCCTTAGCCAGCGGGCGCGGGAACAGCGGATCGTTGCTGGCTTGCCCGTTTACCACCACGTAATGCGTGCCCAGATTGGCGGCCACCGTCGAGTAGGGCAGGGCGCGCAGCGAGTCGATGCACTCCTGAGCTGTGGCAGCTGCCATAATCTGCTGCTGCGACGCGTCTCCGATTGCAAATGTCTGAATATAGAGTGTGAGCACGGCTGTAGCGAATAAGGAAGCGACAAGCATCGCGACCAGGACTTCGATGAGCAGATTGCCGCTCTCTTGACGACTGGCCATGTTATCGTCAGATGCGATCCTCCTAACCAGGTGCCGGCGGGCAAGGCTCGGTTGTGCGGGTCGACGCAGCTTCCGTCGTGAGAACCGTCTCACCGATGGACAGGCGAGCCACCGCTAACAGCTCTTGCGCACCACCGACTGGACAGCTTCACCAATCGAAAAGACCGACTACCCGATCTGCTTTATACCCACGAGCATTTAAGGGCAAACTATCCCCCGAGAAGGGTAGATCTCACGCTCGAGCGATCAACTGCAGGGGTGATGTCAGGATGGCGGTGCTATGGATGGCCGCCCGACCCGGCCGCGGGCGGCCGGCGCCGGCGGCTGCACGAGCTTGAGGAGCAGGCGCTGCAGGTCGTCCATGTAGGTGAACACCACCGGCACCACCAGCAGTGTCAACAAGGTGGACATGAATAGCCCGCCCGCCACGGCAATCGCCATCGGCGCCCTGGCCTCGGCCCCGGCGCCCAGCCCGGCGGCCACCGGCAGCATGCCGGCGATCATGGCCGTGGTGGTCATGAGAATCGGGCGCATGCGCGTGTGTCCGGCCGTGAAGATTGCTTGCTGCTGCGGCATGCCGCGCTGCATGGCCACCAGGCTGTATTCGACGAGCAGAATGGCGTTCTTGGTCACCAGACCCATGAGCATGACGATGCCGATGAGCGCGTACATGTCGATCGGCTTGCCGGAAAGCAGGAGCCCGATAAGCGCCCCGCCGAGCGAAAGCGGCAGCGACATCATGATCGTGAAAGGCTGCAGGAACCCCCGGAAAAGGAGGACCAGCACCGCGTAGATGAGCAAAATGCCGGTGGCGATTGCCCAGCCGAATCCGCCGAAGATGTCCTTCTGGATCTCTGTGTCCCCCGCTGGGTGCTCGCTGACGGAGCCGGGCATGCTCTTGAAGGCGGGCAGGTTGTGAATGGCCTGCATCGCCTGCCCGAGCGTGAAATTGGCCCCGAACTTGGCGGTCACCGACACCTGCCGGCGGCGCTCGAAGCGATCGATGCGCGTGAGCCCGCTGTCCATCGTCACTCGGGCCACGCTCGCCAGAGGCACCAGGCGCCCGCCGTTTGCCGCCAGCTTGAGATTGCCGATCACGGACATCTTGTTGCGGAAGCGGGGATCCAGCTGAACGACGACGGGAATCTGGCGATCGCTGAGATCGAACTTGGGGCGATTGGCGTCGATATCGCCGATGGTGGCAACCAGGGCAGTGCGCGCGATCGCCTCCACGGAGACGCCCTGCTCGGCGGCGCGGGCAAGGTCCGGGCGCACGACGATCTCCGGGCCGAGCGTGGCGGCGCTGGACTGCACATCCGTGAGCTGGGGAATCTGGCGCACCTGCTGGGTGAGCTGCTGCGCGACCTGCTCGAGCGCCTCGGGATCGCGGCTGGTCAAGAGAACCTGCACGTTGCCGGAGCCCCAGCCGCCGGTAAAGGCCGCCCGCGCCCCGGGCAGGGAAGTAAGCCTCGGGCGCAGCGCGTCCTCGAACTCGTCCTGCGATAGTTTCCGCTCGTTGCGCGGCTTGAGAACAATATGGATGCGCCCCTTGTTCACCTCGCCGTTGCGCCCGAGGCTGGAGAAAACCGTAGCCACCTCGGGCCTGGCCATGATCGCGCGCGTCAGCCGATCAACGGCGGCTGTTGTCTCCTTGAGTTTGGAGCCCGGCGGCAGCTCGACGGTCACTGTGGACTCGCCGCGATCGATGCGCGAGACCAGGGACGTGGGAAGCATCTTGAACAGCGCCAGGCTGGCCCCGAAAAATATCACGCCGGCGATGACCGTCGTCAGCCGGTGCCTGACGGCCAGCGACAGGGCGGCGTCGTAGGCTCGCCTGAGCCGCGGGCTGTCGTTCGTTTCCCGCTGAGGCTTGAGCCAGTATGCGGCCATCACCGGCGTCACCATACGCGCCACCACGAGGGAGCAGAAGACGGCCACGGCCACCGTCAACCCGAACTGCCTGAAGAACTGCCCCGGTATGCCTCCCATGAAGGCGACCGGTATGAACACCACGACGGCGGTCATCGTTGTTGCCACCACGGCCAGACCGATCTCGTCGGCGGCATCGATGGCCGCCTGGAAGGGGCTCTTGCCCACCTGCATGTGACGGACGATATTCTCGATCTCGACGATCGCGTCATCGACCAGTATCCCGATCACCAGCGCCAGTCCGAGCAGCGACATATCGTTGAGGGTGAAGCCCGCGGCCTTCATGAAGGCGAAGGTCGGTATCACTGACAGTGGCATCGCCAGCGCCGAGATCAACGCCGCCCGGCCGCTGCGCAGGAAGGCCCAGATCACCGCGACCGCCAGCACAGCGCCCAGCAACAGCGACTCGAAGGTGGCGGCGCACGATTCGCGCACGTATTTGGCGTCGCTGAAGACCCGCTCGAATTTGATGTCCGGCGGCAGCCGTTTGCCGAGCTCGTCGATAACCCGCTCGGCGTCCTTCTCGACGGTCACTATGTTGTGACCGGGGCGGCGGACAATCTCCATGCCGACCACCGGCTTGCCGTTGAGGATGGCCATGTGGCGCTGCTCGGAGACGCCGTCCGTCACCGTGCCCAGGGCGCTCAGCTCCACCCAGCGGTTGCCGGGCAGCATGATGCGGGTGGAGCGCAGCCGCTCGATCGAGGGGGCGCTGCCCAGCGTGCGGATCGACTCCTCGGCCGAGCCTATCTCTCCCCGCCCGCCGGGGGCGTTGACATTCAACGCCCTCAGCTGCGTGTTCACCATGTCGGCTGTTGCGCCCAGCGCCTCCAGCCGCACAGGATCGAGCTCGACGTTTATCTGGCGGTCCACCCCCCCGAACCGGTAAACGTGACCGATGCCGGGGGTGGCCATGAGCGCCTGGGTGACGTCGTTGTCGATCAGCCAGCTGAGCTCCATGGTCGATCGTTTCGGCGACGATACCGTGTAGGTGACGCCGGAATCACCGATGAAATCCTGGCGCTGCACGATCGGCTCGTCGATGCCCTTTGGCAGCTGCTGGCGTACTCTGGTCACGGCCTCGCGCACGTCGTTGGTGGCCCGGTCGGCGTTGGTGCCCAGCTCGAACTCCACCTCCGTGTCCGCGGTGCCGGTGCTGATCGTGGAGCGAATGTGCTTGACGTTGGCGATGCCGGCAATGGCATCCTCAATCCGGCGGGTGACCTGCGTTTCCAGCTCGACCGGCGCCGCGCCGCTTTCGGTGATGACGACGGAGACCCAGGGCACGTCGATGTTCGGCTCCTCCTCGATGCCCAGCCCGGCGAGAGCGGTTATGCCGGCGACCGTCAGAAGGAAAAAGAGAACGATCGAGGGAATCGGGTTCCTTATGCACCAGGCGGAGATGTTCCAGCTCATTGGTCCCCGACCCGCACGGTGTCGTTGTCCGAGAGGAACCTCGCCCCGGCGGCCACGACCGGCTCGCCCGGCGAAAGGCCGCTGGTCACCTCGACCACATCGTCGCCCGGCGCGCCCACCTTGACCGGGCGGCTGACGGCGCGGCGGCCGTCCAGCGTGAAGACGAACGATGCTCCATTGCGCGTGACCAGGCTGCTCACCGGAACGACAAGCGCCTGACGGTGCCCGAGCAGGACCTGCCCGCGCACGAACATGCCCGGCTTCAGCCCGGCGTTTGCCGGCAGGGCGATGCGCACGGTGCCCAGGCGTGTCGTTGGATCCACCTGCGGGCTGACCAGCATGACCTTGCCCACGACCTTGCCGGGCTCGTCCTCGCGGGTCGATATGCGCACCGGTTGCCCCGCCTTGAATCGCGGGAGATCGAGATCGCAGACCTGCGCGCGCAGCTCCAGGCGGTTCCGCCTGATCATGGAGAAGAGCGGCCTGCCGGCTGCCGTTATATCGCCGATATGCGCGTTGCGCCCGGAGATAAGCCCGTCATCAGGCGCCCGGATAACGGTCTGCTGGATCTCATCCTCGAGCTGCTGGACCTGCGCTCTGGTCTCGGCGATTGCCGCCCGGGAGATGTCCACGTCCTCCGCCCGCCCGCCTCGCTGGGCGACCAGAAGCTTTTCCCGCGCCTGCTCGACCATGAAGCGTGCCGCCGTGAGCTTAGCTTCCGAGCCGCGCACGTCCTGCTGGGCCGTGTCGGCGGCAACCTGCTTGGTTTCCGCATCCTGATTGCTGACCGCCCCTACCCGCAACAGCTCCGCATAGCGGCGGTCGTTCACCTCGGCGTTCTTGAGGTTTACCCGTGCCTGCTTGAGCTGAGCCTCCCCCTGCGCGACATTGGCCTCCGCCTGGGCCAGCGCGGCGGCCAAAGCGAGAATCTCCTCCCGGCGGTTGGGCTGGATGGATTTCCTGAGCGTCGCTTCGCTGGCCGCCAGACGGGCCCGTGCCTGCTTGAGCTGGGCTGTCAGCAGGGCGGAGTTCAACCTGGCCAGCGGCTGGCCTTTGCGGACGAAATCGCCTTCCTCCACCGCCACGGACTGGATGCGCAAACCGTTGACCTCGGCGCCCACGCTGAGCGGGTCCCACGCGGAAACAGAGCCGGTGACCGACACGCTGTCATCGACGAGCTGCAAGCGGGCCGCAGCCGTCGTCACCGCCATGGCCGGTGTTGCCGCGGCTGCGTGCGATTGTGCCGGCTTGTTGAGATGTTGATATACAAGCGCCAGCGCCACAGCGGTCACCAGCAGCATGCCGATTATGAAAGCGGCAGGTTTTGTCCGGCCTCTGGGCGCGAAATCCGGTGCGGCTGGCCTGCGGCCGCTCCCACCATCCAGTTGGTCTGTGACCGGGCCGTCCGCGGACTTGGACAATTCTGGCTTCACAACCCTGGACCCCTGCCGGCCACCCGATCCAGCACAACACAGGCCGGCTTGACCGATACCGTGTTGCCAATAGCGTAAGTCAATTATGAGGCCTCCCTGCAGCCGGATCGGGGAAATTGATTTTCCTTTAATCTTGCGCCGGGTTGGCAAGTGCCGGAAGAGCTCAACCGGCGGAGGCTCTGGCGGCACTACCGTCCTGCTTGTAGGCCAGACAGCGGACCGCCCGCGGCCGCTCCGGCTTATGGCAGCCCTCATCATGGTTGAAGCGGCAGGTGTCGCACAGATAACGATCGCCCGGCCGTCTGACTGCCGCACGAACGGTCAGTGCCAGCGCTGCTGATCCGATTGCGGCGAAAATGATCCAGTAAGCCATACTCACTTCTTGCCGCGGACCTGTCTGCCCGGTCTCATCAGCGCCAGGAAAAACGCCGACGCCACCACCGCGGCAATGCTTGCCAGAAAGATCCAGTCGCTCATCGCATCAATTATAAAGGGGCCCGCCGATCAGGCCGTCCCCTGGAGCTTTGGATCGAGCACGTCGCGCAGGGCATCGCCTACGGTGTTGAAGCAGAGGATGGTGATGAAGATGAGGAGTCCGGGAGCTATCAGCCACGGCTCACTGGGCAGGTCGTTCACGTTGTCCAGCGCGGCCTTGAGCATGTTCCCCCAGCTCGCGTCGGGTTGCTGAATGCCGAGGCCGATGAAGCTCAGACCTGACTCCGAGAGGATGAAGCTGGGGACCTGCAGCGTGGCGGCGACGATGAGGAAGCTGGCGGTTTGCGGTATTACGTGCCTGACGATATTGACGAACTCGGGCAGTCCGGCTGCCCGTGCGGCAAGCACAAATTCCTCCTCCCTGACCGAAAGCACCATCCCCCGAATGACCCTGGCCAGCCCGGCCCAGCCGATGAGGGAAAGGATGACGGTGATAAGCGCGAAACGGTCGGAGCTGGACATGCCCGGCGGCAGAATGGCCGCCAGCCCGATCAAAAGGTAGAAGCTCGGTATGGACATGACGGCTTCGGCGACGCGCATCATCACGTTGTCCACCAGCCCGCCGAGGAAGCCGGAGACGCCACCGTAAATGATACCGATCGGAAAGGCGATGATCAGGCCCAGGAAACCTATGGTCAGGCTTTTCTGGGCGCCGAAGAACAGCCTCGAGAAGTTGTCCCGCCCGTTCACGTCCGAGCCCAGAAGAAACAGGCGCGCCGGCGGATCGACCCCGATGAGGTGAATATTGCCGCCGACAACCCCGAAGATCCTGTAAGGCTCGGCGGCAACCAGGAGCCTTAGCGGATAGCTCTTATCCGGCTGCTCGAAATAAAGCTGGCGGAAGGTCCCCGGGTCGAATCGCCGCTTGACCGCCCGCACGAAAGGCCAGGTCCAGCGGCCTTCGTCGTCCTGAAAGTGAACGGTGGTCGGCGGGGCGTTGGCCAGATCGGGATCGTTGAAGTGCATGCTGTAAGGGGTGAGCGGGTCGGCGAGCCCGGCGCAGGCGTACAGGAGCGCCAGGACAATGAGCCCGGTTCGGGCCAGGTGGTCGCGCCAGAGCCGCTGCCACGGCGTTCTTCTAAGGCGGCGCGGCGGCACGGGAAGCGTTACGGCCGGCGGTTCCTGAATCATTCCAGGGCGATCCTCGGGTCGACGAATTTCAAAAGTATGTCCGCCAGCAGGTTGCCGGCGATGAGCATAACCGAGCCCAGCATGATTGAAGCCATCACCAGGTTCATGTCCTTGGTAAGCACAGCCTCCAGTGTGAGCCTGCCCAGTCCCGGATAGGCAAGGACCGTCTCGGTAAGGGCGGCGCCGCTCAGCAGCGAGGCGAATTCAAACCCGAAAAGGGTAATCAGCGGATTGATCGCGTTGCGCAGCGCATGATGAACGATCACCTTGCGCTCCGGCAGCCCTTTTGCCCTGGCCGTGCGCACGTATTCCGCGCGCAGCACATCCAGGAGGTTTGCCCGCATCTGCCGCTGCACCCCGGCCAGACCGATGAAGGTCAGCACGGTCACCGGAATGACCAGGTGCCGGGCGAGATCCAGCATCTGCCCGAACGCATCGCGCTGGAAAAAGTCCGGACTGGTCAGCCCGCCGATTGGCAGGGCGCCTGTGCCGAGAGCCAGCATCAAAAGCAAAAGCGCGAGCAGAAATGTCGGCATGGACATGCCAAGGGTGGTGACGATTCCGAAGAGCTTGTCTATCCACGTGCCGCGGTTGACGCCTGCCCAGATGCCCGCCGGAACGGCGATAAGCCACGTAAAAAATACGGTGAGCACGCCGAGCAAAAGGGTGTTCCCCGCCCGCTGCATGAGCAGGATAAAGACGGAGCCGCCGGTGGTGGAGACGCCGAGATCCCCTCGCACAAGGTTGGCAAGCCAGATGCCGTACTGAACGACCGGCGGCTTGTTCAATCCCAGGCGCTCTTCTTCGGCTTTGATGGCCGACCGGGAGATGGCCGGGTTGGCCTTGAGATAGGCGAGCGGATCGATGGGAGCCAGCTTCAGCATTGTAAAGCTGAGCACCGAAATGATGAACAGAAGCGGTACGGCTTGCCCAACTCGCTTTAATATGTAGATCGGAACCGACATGGCGATGGCGTGCGGTCGTGGTTGGTTGCCGAGGAGTCATTATAAGTGTTCCGAGAGGTTCAATTTATGCGGGCGCATGTTATCGCCCTGACGTTGCTGGTGGCCATCCTGCCGTGGGCGCTGGCGCAAGCCGCCCGGGCCGGTTCGGGCGCTTCTCCGGGCGCGGCGCCGGGAGAAGCCCCCTGCCTTTCCTGGGTCAATCCTCGAGTGAGCCCGCGCGCCGTCCTTCTCTGCGTGCACGGGCTGGGGCTCTACAGCGGTTCTTATGAGGCCTTCGGCAAGAGGATGGCCAGGCTCAACATCGCCACCTATGCGCTCGACGTGCGCGGGTTCGGCTCCTGGATGAAGAACCAGGGGCACACTCAGGTGGATTTCAACGATTGCATCGCCGACGTGCAGAAGGCCCTTGAAACCCTGCACAAGGCGAACCCCGGGCGGCCCGTGTTTCTCCTGGGCGAATCGATGGGCGGGGCCATCGCCTTGAGGGTGACAGCGCTGTATCCCGATCTTGTCTCAGGGCTTATCTCCTCCGTGCCCGCGGGCGACCGCTTTAAGGAGAAGCGAACGGCGGCTTCCGTGGCCCTGCATGCGCTCAAAGGCTTCAACAAGCCGTTCGATGCCGGCGAGAAGGTGGTCGATCAGGCAACTAAAAACCCGGAGTTGCGAAGCAAGTGGGAAGGCGATCCCCTGGACAAGATGGATCTGTCGCCGCACGAATTGCTGCAGTTCGATCGTTTCATGAAGGAGAATCATGACGCGGCCAAAACCATTGTCAGCACCCCGGTGTTGATCGTGCAGGGCTGCCAGGATCAACTCGTGCGCCCCAAGGGCACGATCGAGCTGTTCGATGAGCTGAAGACGCCGGATAAGGAGATCGTGCTGGTGGCCAATGCCGAGCATCTGATTTTCGAGGAAGGGCAATTTACCGATGATGTGGTGAGCACCGTCCACCAGTGGATAAGCCGGCGCATCTCCGGCAGCGCCAACACCAGCGCGCTTTCGGACGTCAAACTGCTCGAGGGCAAGCAGAATCTGGCGGAAGGTCAGTATGACAAGGCGGAGAAGATCTTCCAGGAAGCCGTAAGAATCGAGCCCGAGAGCAGCGAGGCGCATCTCTTGCTGGGGCAGGCCTACGCAAGGACCAGGGACTATGCCCGCGCCCGCGAGCACCTGCTGCGGGCGATGAAGCTCGGGAAAGGCAATGAGCACACGAAAGATGCCAACAAGAGCATGCTCGGTCTGCCGGCGCCGGATCAGCATGCCATCTCCGCCTCGGGCACCGACGTGGACACCCTTCTTACGGGTCTTGCTCCAACGGGCGGCAGCGCCGGCCGGTCCCTGCGCCGCAGACCGATCGTTCTCTATTTCTACGCAAGCTGGTGCGAGCCGTGCCAGGATCTCGATGCTGCAATCGAGCGGGCAAAGCAGCGGTATGGCCGCACGGTGAGCTTCATAAAGATCGATGTCGACGATCCGGACAACCGCCCGCTCCTGGATAAGTTCTCGGTCGGGCCGGTGCCGACGCTGGTGTTCCTGCGGGCGAACCGGCAGGTCGCCTCCTACGCGATCGGCTATTCCGACGGCGGCAGCGGGCTCTGGGCAGGGCTCAGGAAGATCGCCTACCGACGGTGAGGCGGTGCGAAAGCAATGAAGGATTCCCGCAAGGCGGGCGGGGCATGCCCGCCTTGCGGTGGGGTTCGATAGCTTCGCGGGCTCTGAGTTACGGTGGCGATCCCTTTGCTTTGCGGATGTAGATCTCTTCCAGGTTATGCATGCTGCCCAGCGGAGTGTAGTTTATTCCCAGCGGGGTGGGACGATAGTTGCCCACGTTGTCGCGCATGGCGGTGAGATCCAGGGACGAGTACAGGTAGATGAAGGGGGCCTGATCGTAAGCAATCTTTTGATAATGGTCGAATATCTCATGCCTTTTCTTGTCATCGAATACGGTGGCGCCAAGATCGAACAGATCGTCGATTTGCTTTTCCCAGTCGCGCGCGTCCTTGACGACCATCTTTCCTGCATCATCCGGCAGGCGCTGATCGAACAGGTGCAGCCGGCCGTCCGACTTCCAGATGTTGGCTCCGTCGTAAGGCTCGAGCCGTGAGCCGGTCAATCCCATGACAATCGCTTCCCAGTCGAGGCTTGTTTCCACCTTGTTGATCAGGGTGTTGAAGTCGATCGGCTGGAAATCGACCTTTATCCCGAGCTTCTGCAGGTCGCCGGCGATCATCACGGAAGCTCCTTCGCGCGTGCTGTTGCCGGCGTTCGTGAACAAGGTGAATTCGACGGCATGCCCCTGCGAATCGTAGAGGCGGTGGCCGCGTTTCACGAAGCCTCCTCTGGCGAGCAGGTCGGCGGATTTTCTCAGATCCTGAGGGAACGGCATAAGGTTCCTGTTGAAATAGACGGATGCTGTGGATTCGGAGGTGAACAAGGGCTCGCCGACGCCCCGCAAAATGTTGTCTACCAGCCGCTGGCGATCCACGGCGTGATTGATCGCCTGGCGGAAGTAGACGTTGTTGAACCACGCCTGCTTGACCGGATCGACGTAGGGCTTGCCCGTCTTTGGATCCTTGCGGCGGCACATGTTGACGATGAAAAACATGGTGCCGTCGTCGGGTCCGAGGTTGTACATCCTGAAATGACCGGCGGATTCGCGCTGCTTCATGATGGCGGCGTCTTGCCCCCTGATGGCGCGAATATCCAACAGATCGATTTCATCGCCGTAGAATTTCAGGATCATCGTGTTTTGATCCGGGACGATTGCATAGATGAACCGATCGAGGTAAGGCAGCCGGCGTCCCAGCCTGTCCACCATCCCGTAGCGGGGGTTGCGCACGAATTCGACCCTCTGTCCGGGCACGTAGCGGTCCAGTTTGAAACGGCCGCTGACGACAATGGATCTGGGGTCGCAGTTTGTGCCCCAGAAGCTTTCGAAGGCGTCCCTTCCGGCTCGAGTTACCGGCTCCAGGATATGCCTTGGGGCGACAGGCGCGTTGGACAGCTCCGTCAGGAACGGCGCGAAGGGCGCGGCGGTGTGAAAGCGCACCGTCAGGTCATCCACCTTCTCGACCGCCGGGTATTGGCCATAAACCGACAGAACATCATGGGTGGTGGCACTGTGCTGCCCAAACTTCTGCCCGACGAGGACATTCATCGTGTAGGTGACGTCATCGGCGGTGAGGGGCTGTCCATCGGACCAGGTCAGCCCTCTGCGTAAACGGATCGTGTAGGTGCGCCGGTCTGGACTCACCTCTATGGAGCGGGCAAGGCGCGGGTAGGGCTTTCCCGTCCAGGCGTCTATCTCCACCAGCTTTTCGAACATGAGGTAGCCGATGCCGACCGCGTCGACGTCTCCCGCCGCCCAGACATTGAACGTTCGCGGCCCGCTGCCGAACTGGGCCACCCGCAGCGTGCCCCCAAACTCTCCGGGCTCGCCGCGCGCCTGCCAGACCTCCGCCTTCGTGTGGTCGGGCAGCTCGATCTCCTTGAGCTGGAACGGTCCGGGGTGAGGCCATCCGGTGGCAAACGGACCCATCCCCTGGCGCCAGATCTTGCCTGGGCCCGCCGTGCCGCCGACCGCGGACGGGTCGCTCTTATCCTGCCTCGCGGGACTCCGAGTGCTGCCGGCGCACCCGCCCAAAAGCAGGAGGGCTGCGGCTGTTGCCAGAAAGGCTCGCATTACTTCTTCTTGTAGATTTCCTCTATGTTATGCATCGCGTTGGTGAGCCCCTGGGAAAGCGGGGTCGGATCATAATTCCCCAGGGTGTTGCGGGCGCCGATGATCGTCATCGGGCTGACGAGATAAATGAAGGGAGCCTGGTCATAGATGATTTTTTGATACTGGTCGTAGATCTGTTTGCGCTTCGCCTTGTCGAGCGTCTCCGCCCCCCTGTCGAACAGCTCGTCAAGCTGCTTCTCCCACGGGCGCGCGTCGGTCACGGCGACCTTGCCCGTGCTGTCCGGCAATCGCTGATCAAATAGGTGCAATCGCCCGTCGCTCTTGTAAACATTTGCCCCATCGTTGGGCTCCAGCGGATCTCCAGGACTGAGCGCCATTAAGCAAGCTTCCCAGTTGAGCGAATTACCAGTCTTGTCGTTGATGATGTTGAAGTCGAGCATTTGAAAATTGACCTTCATGCCGAGATTTTTCAGGTCGCCGGCGATCATATTCCCCAATGCCTCAAAGAAGGTGCCTCCGGATGCCGCCAGCATGTCGAACTCGACCCTGTGCCCGCGCCCGTCGTAGAGAAATCCGTCGTCTCTTTTCCGGAAGCCTGATTTTGCGAGAAGCGACATCGCGTACTCGACATCCGCGGGAAAGCCTTTGAGCTCTTTGTTGCAGAACGGGCTGGTTGGCGGCTCGGCGGTGAAACTTGGGAAGCCGATGCCCTTGAAATAATTGGCCACGATGTTGTCCCTGTTGATGGCGTGGTTCACCGCCTGGCGAAAGTTGACGTCGTTGAACCAGGCTGATTTCACCGGATCGACATACGGCTTGTGCGTGTCCGGGCTCTTGCGCCTGTTCATGTTGAACATCAAAAAGGTGCTGCCGTTGGACTGCCCGAGATTGTAGAGCTTGAAATTGAGCGGGCCCTGCTGCCCGATCAGGTCGGCCACGTCTCGTGCCCGCACCACCGTTACATCAATCTCTTGCGCCTTGAACTTGAGCAAATTGGTGTTCACGTCCGGGACGATCTGGTAGACGAGCCGGCCCAGGTAAGGCAGATGCTTGCCATCCCGGTTAACCATGTAGAAGTTCCTAGCCGGCACGAACTCGACCCTCTGTCCTGGTACGTAGCGGGAAAGCACGAACGGCCCGTCGGTGACCAGCGTGCCGGGATCGCAGTTGGCGGCCCAGAGTTGCTGAAACAGGTCGCGCCCGTTTTTCTGCTTGATTATCGGCTCGATGACATGCTTCGGCGCTACCGGCAATCCGATCAGCCTCTCGAAAGGGGCAAACGGCCTGGGAGTGACGAATTTGACGGTGAGGTCATCGACCGCCGTCACCGCCGGTGACTTTCCCTCGATCGTCGTGGTGTCCCTCAGCGAAGAATTGCCGTAACCGCCGGCGACTAAGGTGTTCCAGGTGAACACGACGTCGTCGGCGGTGATCGGCTTCCCGTCCGACCACCGCAGACCTTTACGCAGCCTGGCCGTATAGGTGACGCCGTCGGGGTCCACCTTCCAGCTGTCGGCCAGGTCGGGCAGCAGCCCGCCCGTGTAGGCATCCATCTGCAGCAGTCCGCGGAACATCAAGGCTGACAGGTCGCGGGACTGGGTGTCGGTGGCAGTCCAGTAGTTGAAGACCTTCGGGTCGGAGCCGATAATGGATTGAACGACGGCGCCACCATAAGGCCCCACCGGGAAGCGACCCACCATCATCTCTTCCCCGTTCAAGAGAATCGTCTTGTAAGGCCCGGGGTTGGGCGGATTTACGACCGGCAAGGCGCTCTTGGCCGCGCCCCTGCCGCCCGGGGCCTGGGACTCCCCCGGAGCGACGGCCGTTCCCGGCGCCACCCCGGCAGCAGGGCCCTGTGCAGGCTGCGCGGAGCAGCCGGCCAGCACAGCCGCTGATACCGTCCATAGTGCCAAAAACTTTCCAGCCAATCTCATGGACACCGCTCCGGCAGAAAAGGGGAGGATCGAGTCCTTCCATAATCCCATGGGAAAGCGGTGGAGCATGAGCGCTTGTTAACATACTGACAACACCGGATGACGATTATACGGTTGTTTGACCGGGCTTCATCAACTATCCTTTTCTCGAATGTGGAAGCCGGCATCGCCGGTATGGCAGTGGAGCCTATCTTCAATGAGCTTGTGCGACTCGAGAAGCAAACTGCTGATGAGCGCGCTCGTGTCAGGGGTGCTCCTGGTCGCAGGCGCAGCGGAAGCCCGCTGTGCAAACGCCCAGCTCTACACCTTAGCGGCCGGCGACTGCCAGACGCATCATGCCAAAGGAGACGGCTTTGCCGTCCGGGCAATGCGGGGCACACTGTACGCCGTGGACGGCGAGCACACCCTGCGCCTGGAGCGCGGGCGCATTCTCCTGGCCTCGAGCCGGGCGATTGCCAGGCTTGAGGCGGGCTCCGCGCGACTCCAGGTTCAACCCGACTCGGCAGTGCTGGTGGAGACGGGTCCCGGCGGCGTGACCAGAGTCTACTGTCTGGACTCCAGCGACCCGCTGCGCCCGGGGGTGACGGTCACCTGCGACGCCAGGTTCGACACGGTCTCGCAGGTAATGCTCACGGTCGGTCAGGAACTCGTCACCGCCTTGCGCGACGTCACCGAGGAAGATGCGCTGGCCGCCGACGGGATCGAGCGGCGGCCGGTGGCGGCTGGCGGCAAGGCCCACTTACCCCCGAATGTCCGCCTGTACGAGTACTCGCTGGCTCAGATGGCCGACTACGACGATCTCCTGAAGTGCCGCAACGTGCAAGCGACAGAATCAGGGTCGGAGCCGAAATTCATGCGGGATCTCTTCGCGCGAGTCCAGGTGCAAGCGGTCCGCCAGAAAGGGTTCTCGGTCAAATACGCCAGACGCCCGGCCGCTTTCATTCCCGGTAGTGTCCCCGCCGGTGGTGCCGGGGGCCTGGCGGCGAAGAAAGAAGGAAACACCATTGTCTGTGCCGGGCGGGATCGGCTCATCGAGGCGTATCCCGGCTCGATCTTCGAGGTCGTCTCTGCCTGCCAGGTGGATCTGTCGCGAGGCATCCTGCTGGCCAGAAGCGAGCAGCCCGCGACGATAGTTGCCGGCAGGTTCCGGGTGCGCATATCACGGAGCATGGCCGTGCTGATTCACGCCGAGCGCCAGTGGTTGAAGGTAACGGCGCTCACGGACGGACCGAAGGAGGCGGTGCGCATCGATAGCGAACGGGACTCCTGGCACATCGCTCCCGGGCAAGAGTTGCTGGTGACCGATGAGCCGCCCACGCTTTCCCAGGTGTTCGATACCTGCAAGGTAGGGCATCGCGAAATAGAGAGCCGCCGCACGGCTCGCGGGTGGGTCACCACAAGCGAAGTGAGCCTGACCGATCTGTTGACCAATCAACCGCTCATCTCGGGTGTCCGTCATAAAGGCACAAAGGAGCTGGAGAAAAAGATGGTGGGTGATCTCTTCAAGACCGCTGCCGAGCAGTCCGTGCTCGCCGCCCGCGCCAGCGAAAGCTTCAGGCAAGGGATCCCGGACGATGAGACCGGCGACTCCACACGCATGGCCGCCCACTGTAATCACTGCCTCAACTAGCCTGCCATGAGAAGATTGGTTATGCGGCGGCATCGCTACATCTTTCTGCCCGTCTGCCTGAGCGTCGCCCTGGCGGTAAGCGCGGGCAGCTCGCCTGCGCGGATGTCCGCGCAGGCTGGAAGCGCCGAAGCCGCCCAGGCTCCGGGATATTCCTTCGCCGTCGACGGACGGAAGGTCATTGTCGGGGCTGCCCGGGGTGGTCAAAGCTACGAATTCACCGTTCGCCCGGCCGGCGCTGCACATTTCAAAGACGAGGCCACGCCGAAGAAGCCGGGCGCCGGTGCTCCGGCCGAGATTATCCTGCAAGGCTGCGCGGCATCGAGCACGGAGCCGACCTTGCTGGAGGGCATCGTCGTGGATGGCTCGTTGTCGGTGACCAACCCGCAGGGCAAACGCTTCCAGGCGGGAGCCGATTTCACCGTCGAGCGGGGAGGAACTGCCATCGCCATTCAGCCGGCAGGGGCCGCCGCATCCGAGCCCCGGCTCATTGCTGAGTACAGCTGCTGGCTCACGCGCATGGACTCGATCGTTGTCGACAAGACCGGCGCCGTCAAGCTGGTTGAGGGCACCGAGTCTAAATCAGCTCCCGACCTGCCCGCCATGGCCGAAGATGAAACTGCCATCGCCAACATCCTGGTCCGGGGCGACCGGCAAACAATCACGCCCGACGACGTGCTGGAAGTGCGAAGCGAGCCTGTTGCGCCGACCTGCCGCGACTCGCTGCGCCAGTATGTCGACCGGCTTAAAGCCGGCGGCACGGTCAAATTCGGATTTCTTGGCGACAGCGTGACCGGCGGCAGCAGTGCCAGCAGTCCGCTGCTTTCGTTCCCCAGATCCTTTCACACGACGATGCAGGAGAAGTTTCCTGGCGCCAGGGTGCAATCAGCGGTCTTCGCCATCCCGGGCGCCAAATCGTATGACCTGCTGCCGATGATAGGAAAGTTTCTCAACGATGAGCGACCCGATCTTCTCTTTGTCGAGTTCGTCAATGACCTGGGCGTCTCCCCGCAACGATTGCAAAGCTCCTACGCCCAGCTTCTCAGCGTGTGCGAACAGGCCCACGTCAAACCGCTGCTCATCGCGCCCCACTTCCCCGCCCCGCAAATGGCCAAGGCCTCTTCCTGGGCCGGCATACAGGACAAGTTCTACCTGACCCTGCTTCACGAGCTTGCTCGCGATCGCCAGATCGAGCTGGTCGACGTCTCGCAGCGATGGGCGCACCTGGATCGAGACGGGCTGAGGCCGGACCTGATGCTGGTCAACAGGCTGAAC
The DNA here is from genome assembly GCA_021325555.1 of Pseudomonadota bacterium. Lineage (GTDB taxonomy): Bacteria > Cyanobacteriota > Vampirovibrionia > Obscuribacterales > Obscuribacteraceae > JAJPGY01. Next base: position 36,899 of record JAJPGY010000005.1, read on the forward strand.
CACCCCAACGACACCGGGCACGCAATCTACCGCCAGGAGCTTTTGCGCTGCTTCGGAATCGAAGTCCCCTTAAGGCCGGTCAGGCAGGCGGCGACGAACAGGTAACGCCGCGCGTGGCGTTGCCGCAACCTCCTGCTGACAGCACAGGTGGACCCCGGAATTCGCGCCATGGTGCAAACTCTGCTTCGGGCGCGCTTGCCCCGGCGGCTGAGGTGGCCCGGTTCAACATCCTGCTGTGTCGTTTTACCAAATTTGGTTAAAAGTCTGTTTTGACAGTCAACCTTAGAGACGACCCGAGAGCAGGGATTTACAACTATTCCGGCAAATCCGGACCCCCGGCCATTTTTAACCATTTTTGGTAAAAGAAGAAAGCACCGCATCTCGTAGTGGCCCTCACGTTAAAGAAGCCGGAGCCATTTTCTGTGACCGGCAGCAGCGTTGTGCCGGTGTCTCGGTCCGGTCAGCGAGCAGTCTGCCTGTTCCTTCGATTGTGATCATTCATTGGAAGAGCTCGGGTGCGAAGGAGTGGACGGATTGAATGGTTATGGCGCCGCCGAAGTTGGGCAGCTCTCCGCCGCGCTCGGACAGGGCGCGGACTGCCACGACGCCCACGGCTTTGCCGCGCTGGCTGACTACCGGCCCGCCGCTGTTTCCGGTGGTCACCGGGGCGTCCACCTGGAGGATGTGCGGGGCTACGCGGCTTATGCGTCCGGTGTTGAAGGTCGGCGAGTAGTATTTCGAGGCGTCGATGTCGATCTGCTCGGAGGCGGCGGGATAGCCGATGACCTGGATCTCCTGACCTTCGGTGGGCGGCACGGAATCGAATTCGAGCGGCTCGGCGCGCACGCTGGCGACGGTCAGGATCGCCAGGTCGGGTTCGCTTTCCAACCTCGCCACCTTATAGAGCTGCGCTTCCGCGGCGGGCTGCGTCACCGGACCGGGCGCGTGGAGGAAATAGGCCACCTCGGCCGCCACTCCTACCTGGGTCAGGTATCTGTTGAAGAGGAGCCGCTGCGGGTCGGCTTTCACGCAGAGGTACGTGTCGTACGTGTCCCAGATCGCGTCGGCTGTTATCTGGTAAGTGGCCCGCTCGGCGACGCTCATCTGATCCTTCCTGGCGCCGAAGTTGATGATCGACAGCAGCTCGCGAAATCTCTTTTCGGGATCGCCGGCGGTGGCGGTCTGCTCGGCATAGAGGCGCATGGCAGCGTAAAAGCGCTCGCATTCTCTGATGATCTGATCGCCGCTGTCGACGACGTGGCGGTTCGTTATGAAATAGGTCCTGTCCGTGCGCGAGACCTTTATGGGAAATGAGGTGCCGAAACCCACCACCCGGTAGCCCTTGTCGTCGGCGGTGGTTATGAAGACAGGGTAGTGGAACTTGGGCGAATAATCGGCGAGCTGGGCCCACAGCCCGTTGCCCAGGCGGAGCTTCAGCCCGACGTTTATCTGATACACCTGGCCCTTGAGCCGGTGGTCGAGCTTCTCCCAGCTTTCCACCGCGCGCGCCTGTTCCGGCATTGCCGGCAGGGCGGCAAGAAAGATCATAAGGATGGCAATCTGGCGGAACATCTCTGCTGTGAATTATATGTCTACCTCGATCTCAAACGTACGTTGCCAGGGTTGCCGGAAGGCCACTTTGTCCGGCCGGAAGCCCAGAGCCCCGGCGATGGTTGCCACGTGCGGGGACATCAGCGCCGCAAGGGTCGCCGCGTCAACCTGTCTTGTGAGACTCTTGCGCACCATTGCCTGGTACGCCCAGTCATCGCAAAAGCGCACAAACAGACAGCGCTTGACCGCCTGCCCGCTGGCGGCGGCGCCCTGCTTGAGAGCAAACCATCGCGAAACGCCCATCGCCAGGGCGGAACCGACGGCATTGCCGGTTGTGTTCCAGCCCGCGTATCCCCAGAGCTTTTCGACAAGCTCCCGCCGGTCGACAAGCGCGGCTACCAGCGCCGGGTCCGCGCCGTTAGCGTAGGCGACGTCGCAGAGGACCACGGGTTTGTTCGCTGATTCCAGAAGCGCGAGCGTGGAGGCGACGGATCGGCTGGTGTCCAGGTTGCGCGTATCCTTGTGCCCGGGCAGCAGAACGTGATCGCCCTGAATTCCAGGCTTGCCGTGGACGATGACGATGAAATCGGGCACGCCGTCTCCGGTGATGCCGCAGGCGAGCAGCTGCGAGGCGACTGTCTGCCCCACCGTCTGGCCCTCGTACAGGCTCTGGCAATCGGCGGCTTGCTGCGGGCTGAAAAGCACGGAGGCGGCCGGCCGGACCCCGGCGACCCGCGCCAGCAGGCGGGCCAACAGCGCCATCAGAACCTCGTCTGCTCCCGGGTAGGCAAAAACCTTGTCTTCCAGCCCGAGGTCGGCGGCCTTGCCGGCAAGCCTGTCCCGCTCCAGCCGGTTCAAGCCGCTGGCGCCGGAATCATCCAGGCTGAAGGCCAGGAAATCCAGGTTGCCCTTGGCCGCGTGCTCGAGCAGATGCCGGTTGACCTGATGGTTCCGCCAGCGCGTCTGGAGATAATCCTGCCGGATGTCCGGCGGAATCCGCATCTCTGCTGCCGCAAGCGTGCCGGGCGCCAGCTTCTCCCCCCGCGCGAGCCGGTCCAGAAGCCCCGACCAGGCGAAGATCTCCCGGCCGAATCGGGCCCAGTAAGGCTTCTCCTCGGTGGCGTCGTAATTGTCGGAGATGCGCATGATGCTGGACTGCCCGAAAATGGCTCTGGCGGGCCCCAACTGTCTCCGCCAGCGGTCGAGGCAGGCTGTGCGATCAAGGAGTGTCTTGAGCGGGTCTTCGCTGCGGCGCGAGCTGACCAGCCCGCCGTAGATGAGGCTGTCCAGGCACAGGAGCAGCGCGTCGGGCTGGTCAGCTCGCACGGAGGCCTCGACAAAGGAGGCAAGCGCCCCGGGGTTGGCGGGGTCCGTCAGCCCTCCCAGCATCCGGCGGGGCGGCAGCAGGGCTTCCAGTCCGGCCAGCTCGGCCAGAAGCCGCGGGAAGACGCAGGTGACCGGCCGGTTGTCGATGGGGAGAATAAGGACTTTCAAGGCTGCCCCGATTCCAGGGTCGCTCCGGGCTTGGACAGCTGCTGGACCGGCATGCTGGCGGCCGGAACTATTTTCAGCCCGGTGGACCTGGGCGGCTCGCCGGCGACCAAAACCCCGTTTTTCACGCCGGTCTGCCCTTCCGAGGTCACCGGGGTGGCGATCTCCAGGTCGGCGAAATCGGGTCGCGACCAGACCGCCGCCTCGAAAAACAGGTTCTGACCGATGAGATCGCCCTCGATTGGCGTCTCTATGGTCAGGTGAAGGATCCCGTCCTCGGGTATCTGCCCGACCGAGACCACCTTGCGGTCCGGTCCCAGCCTGAGCGGGTGACCGTAGATGGGCCTGGCGCCCGAGTCCTTGTCGGCCATGGCCAGGGCGACGAAGCTGCCCGGGCGCCCCTTGATGGTAAATTCGGCGGTTCTGCTTATCACCAGGCGTCCGGGCAGGTAGAGCCGGGACTGCACCAGGCGCTCGGCCAGGCTGCGGTGCGTCAGCGCCGACAGGCGATCGCCGATGGCTATCGGCTTGACCGGAGCCGGCCGGGCGCTGCCGATGGCCGGGGCGATCGTCAGGCTCAAGGAGCCCTGCCCGGTGGGCATCATCATCTCCGGCGAAGCCCGCTCGCTGTCCGGAGAGGGCGACGCCGCCGCCGGCTTCGGGCCGGGCGCGCCGAAGGGCGTGGGCAGCGTTTTGAGCAGGTTGACCGGGCCGTAAAGCTCCCCCGCCCGCGCTGCGCACGGGGCAGCCGCGAGCGCTGCTGCGACAACCAGACAGGCTGTTAAATTGCCCTTGGGATAAATCTTCATCTTCGGTGTATGTTAAGAATAGTCCAAATAGTACCACCAGACATGCGTGGCGGGTAAGTGAGCGTCCAGATAACGGAGAGCGACAGATTAACGGCTGACGCCATGTTCTCGGCGAGCGCCCTCAAGCGGCTCGTCGTTACCACCGTTGTCGACCACTTCCCGCTCATCGATGCCTTTTGCATCGCCACGGCTCTGCATGTCCTGCTCTTGCCGGTCATCTGGTGCCTGGGCTGGGGGCTGCCCTGGCCCAAGTCGCCGGTCATCACCTCGGTCATCGAGATCGATCTGCAAGACTGGCCGAATATGGCGAAATCCAAGAAGCTGTACGAGTTCAGGGATCCAAAGCTAAATGAGTAAGCCTCTGCTCACCGCCAGCTGGTCAAACCTTGTCATTGTCACCTACGCCGTACCGCCGGGTCTGATCAGACCGAGAATCCCGCACTGGCTGGAGCTCGATCTGCTGGATGGGAACGCCTTTGTCAGCCTGGTCGGCTTCGAGTTCCGTGACACGAAGGTTTTCGGGCTGAGCTGGCCGGCGCCGCGCAGCTTTCCGGAGCTGAACCTGAGGACTTACGTGCGGCACGGGCAGGAGCGGGGGGTGCTTTTCGTCTGCGAGTTCGTGCCCACCCGGCGCGTTGCCTGGGCGGCGCGCGGGCTTTACAACGAGCCTTACGCGGTGGCGCCGCTGGCGGTCGAGACGCTTCCGGCGCCCGCTTCCCTTTCCGTCCGGTACAGCCTGAGCTGGCGGGGGCGCACGCACACGGTGGCCGTGACCGGGCGCAAGCCGGCCGTCGTCCCCGCCGAGGGCAGCCAGGAGAACTTTTTCAAGGAGCACCGCTGGGGGTTTGGCGCCACCTTCCTGGGACAACCGCTGCGCTACGAGGTCCTGCACCCGGTCTGGAGCCTGTACCCGGTGGAGTCCTTTTCCCTGGATTTCGATTGGGAGCAGGTTTATGGACCGGAATGGGCCTTTTTGAACGGGGCCGACCCGGAGCTGACCATGTTCGCGCAAGGCTCGGCCGTGCAGCTCTATCCGTGGCGGTTATTGGCTCGGCAGCACGCGATGGCCTCGAATTGAACTTTAAGGGTCGAGCGAGCGTCTTTAAAGGAGCGGACTGAGATGACGGCAACGCCGGTGCCGGCATTGCCGCAGCATATCTTTCCGGAAAGCTCGATCCATTTTTAATGAGGTGATCGTGATGACTTCAAGTATGCTTGCCAGTGATCGGGAGCTGGTGCGCGAGTCGGCGCTGTGCATCGCGGATGGTGGCAGCGATTCGACATATCCTGTCGGCCCCGAGCATATTCGATATCTATTTGATCTGTGCACGGGAGCGTCAGTGTCACTATCACACAGCGGCAAGGCATGGAAATTTCCTCCTGAGATCCAGGTTGATGACGGGTTGCTGGAGGCGGCAGGCGGTTCTCTGCTTTTGGCCAGGCTTCTGGTGAGGAGAGGCATTCGCACGGCGGCGGAGGCGAAGAGCTTCCTCGATCCCCACTGCTACGAGCCGGCGAATCCCATGGAGCTGCCGGACATGGCGCGGGCGATCGCCCGCATAAGTCAGGCGGTTGCCCAGGGCGAGCACATCACTGTCTACGGCGACTATGACGTCGACGGAGTGACCGGCACCGCGGTCTTTATCTCCGTGCTGCGGGAGCTGGGAGCGGACGTGGACTACTACATCCCCAACCGCACCGGCGAAGGCTACGGGCTCAACCTGAAGGCGGTTAGCATCCTGGCCAGCAAGAGGCGGACGAAGCTTATCATCACCTGCGATTGCGGCGTGTCGAATTTTGCCGAGATCAATTTCGCCAAATCGCTCGGTGTCGACACGATCGTAACCGACCACCACACGATGCCGGAGATGCTACCGCCGGCGGTGGCGGTCATCCATCCCAAGCTCCTTCCGGAGGATCATCCCCTCTATAATCTGCCCGGAGTGGGCGTCGCTTACAAGCTGTGCGAAGCGCTGCTGACCGATCGCGGCAAGTCCGAGCAGTCCGAGGCCCTCCTCGATCTCGTCACCCTGGGGATGATTGCCGACCTGGTTCCGCTTGTGAAGGAGAACCGGTACCTGGTGCAGATCGGGCTGGGCAAACTTGCCGCCACGGTAAGACCCGGGCTGCAAGCGCTGCTGTCGCAAGTGAAGTCGGGCGGCGGCACAGATGTGGTGGGATTCGGCATCGCTCCCCGGATTAACGCCGTGGGCAGGTTGTCGGACGCCAACCGGGCCGTCGAGCTTCTGACCACCGGCTGCCCGGCGCGCGCGGAGACGATCGCCCGCGAGCTGCAGACGGAAAATGCGCGGCGCCAGGAGCTGTGCGAGAAGATCATGACCGAGGCGGACAGGCTTGTATCATCTCGCTTCGATCCGGCCTCCGACATGGCGATCGCCATCTACGACGAAGGCTGGCATCACGGCGTGGTGGGCATCGTCGCCTCGCGGCTGGTGGAGAAGTATCATCGGCCCGTGTTCATCGGGCAGCTGGAGCGTGAAGAGGGGATCGTCAAGGGATCCGCCAGGGGCGTGGAGGGAATCGATCTCTATGAGGCGCTGAAGGCCAACGAGCACCTGCTGGCGCGCTGGGGCGGGCATAAGATGGCTGCCGGCTTCAGCGTGGAGATTGACAAGGCCACGGCGTTCTGCGAGGCGATTAAGGACACCTGCAAGCGCTTGCTCGGCGAGAAGAGCCTGAGACCGGTCCTGGAGGTCGACGCGGTCGTGGAGACTGCCGACGTCTCCATGAGCCTGGTCAGCCTGCTTTCCAAGCTGGCGCCGTTCGGCATGGCCAACCGGAAGCCGATGCTGGTGGCTAAAGGGCTGCGGTGCGCGGAGGTTCGCGTCCTCGGCAAGGAGGGCAAGCACAACCGCGTCATGTTGCAGGATGCGGAGACGGGGGCGCTTTTTGAGTGCGTGATGTGGAACAGCAAGGGGAAGGCGCCAGCCGAGGGCCAGGTGCTGGATGCGGCGTTCCATGCGGAGATCAATTCCTTCAACGGAAGAGATAGGCTGCAGCTGGTTCTGGTCGATTGGCAGGATCCGGCAAGGGAGACCACGGTGCTGCCCGAGCGCGCGGGGTTCCAGGCCGAGCCGTCTAAGGCGTACTCCGGGGCCGATGCGGGCGTCCCGCCCGCGCCCCCAGGGGTTTCCCTTCCAAAGACTGTGACGCCGGGGGTGGCTGCAGCACCATCGGTGGTGGTGAGCAAGGGGCAGCCGGGCCCGCTGCTGGCCGCTTCCAGCATGACCTGGAAGGATCTGCGCGACCATTTGTCGCCGGCGGCGCTGCTCGAAGCGGCGCGGCGCAAGCTCGGGCAGCGGCTGGCCGTTTTCTCGGAATCCGCGTCGCGAAACGCGGCCGCCGGGTTCGTGGATCGCACCGGGGTCGAAGGCGCCGGACATCTCATGCTCTGGCACTACCCGCCCTCGGCGGAGGTCTTCCGGAGCCTTATCCTGAAATCAGGCGCCTCGCACATCTACCTTGTCCGCCCGCCGGACCCGGAGGTGGAGGAGCCGGCGAGCGGGTACCTCAAGCGGCTGCTCGGTCTGGTCCGCTACGCGGTCAATAAGAAGGAGGGCAAGGCCGAGGCTGAGCGGCTGGAGTCGGCCATGGGCACCACAACCATGGCCATGGCGCTGGCGCTGACGATTTTCCGCAAACTGAACCTCGTGGAATGGTTTTGCGAGGACGGCTGGCTCTATCTCGACCTTATCGAGCAGGGCAGCGGCTCCCCGGAAGACCTTGCCGAGTTCCGGCAGCTGGGCGGCTGCTTGAGGGAAATTCATCAGTTCCGCGCCTGGTGTGCCCAGGCGGGGCTCGAGGAGATACAATTAGCCGTTACGCCAAATGACATTGATTTCAATCCCGGGCCGGCCGGGTCGAGCAGGAGAGACGACCGTTATGAATTCCAAGACGGGGCAAGCTTCGGGCAGGCAGAGCCAGTCCACCCTGCTTCCACTAACTGAAGCCAGGATTGACTGGCTCAAAAGCAAGATCCGCGATGTCCCGGACTTTCCCAAACCGGGGATCGTCTTCAAGGACCTGACAACCCTTATCAAGGACGCCGAAGCGCTCCGCTTCGTCGTAGATGTCCTCGCCGACAAGTACCGGCCGGTCGAGCCGGCGTACGTCGCCGGCATCGAGGCTCGCGGATTCATAGTCGGGGCAGCGCTGGCTTACAACCTGGGCATCGGTTTCGTGCCGATCCGGAAGCCGGGCAAGCTGCCCTATAAGGTTCAAAGGCAGTCGTATGAGCTGGAATATGGAACGGACGCCGTCGAGGTTCACGTCGACGCTGTCGATAAGGGAAGCAGGACGGTCTTGATAGATGACCTCCTTGCCACCGGCGGCACCGCTTGCGCCGCATATCAGTTGCTGACGGCGATCGGCGCCGACGTGGTCGGCATCGGCTTCATAACCGAGCTGGCCTTCCTGTCCGGACGGCAGAAGCTGCCCGCCGATGTCGATGTCTTCACAATGATAAGCTACTAGGGACGCGTGCTCCTCATGGCTCTCGAGTCGGCTGCTGAACGCGGATCGCTGCGTACGAAATAGTCTGTTGACTTGATATTGCCGCAAAGGTTTATGCTGAACGCGGGAGAGCTTACCCGGGTATTCAATCGTGGAAACCGACAAGCCAGTTATCCTCGTGGTCGACGATCATCCGACCGAGCAGATGCTCATGCGTCTGCTTGCCGACCGTGTCGGCCTGGTGGCCCATATAGTCGAAACAGGGAGAGAGGCTCTGGCGGCCCTTTCCGGTGACAGGAGCTACGCCATGGTCTTCATGGATTGGAAGTTGTCCGGCGATATGGACGGCCTGGAGTGCACGCAGCAGATCCGTGAGATGGAGAAAGGGAGGGGCACGCGCGTGCCGGTGGTGGCTGTTACGGCAAAGGCCATGGTAGGCGACCGGGAGCAGTGCCTGGCCGCCGGAATGGATGATTATCTGAGCAAGCCGTTCACCCTCGAGCAGTTTACGAATATGGTCCAGCGATGGGTCAGGCGATCCGACGAGCGGGTGAGAACCCCGTAAGAGGCGCTGCGCCTGCGGGTCAGGCGTAGGTTCCATCTGGGTTGCGGATGGTGATTTCCCCCGCGTGCAGGGTCGTGCGCCCCCTGTCGACGGTATCGACGATCAATCCCCCGCTTTCATCGATATCCACGGCCAGCCCCTGCAACTGCAAGGAGCCCGATGTCGCCTTTATCGGGCGACCCAGCGTCACCGAGTGCTGCCGCCAGGCATCAAGGACATCCGCGGCCCTTCCTGCGGCCATAAGGTCCAGCGTCTGCTCCAGGTGCCTGGCCAGGCAGGCGACCAGGAGGTTCGGATTGACCGGCTGCCCGGCCAGGTTCTCCAGCGACTCCACGCGATCCCGCAGCTCTTCGGGCAGCGTGCCGGGGTCCAGCCTGAGGTTGATGCCGGCGCCCAGCACAAGGGCTATGGACTGCCTCTGCTGTCCGGTCGCGGCGGAGCGGTAGCCCGCCGGCGAACTGGGAATCTCGGCCAGGATGCCGCCTAGCTTTTTTCCGTTGGCAACCAGGTCGTTGACCCACTTGAGACCGATCTGGAGCCCGGCGCATTCCCAGATGGCCTTCACGCAGGCGACACCACAAGCAATCGTGTGCAACGGAAGATTGGTTCCGGAGGCATCCGGTCGCAAAAGAACGCTCACATAAACTCCCGCGTCCGGCGGGGAGACCCAGGTCCTGCCCAGTCTTCCCCGTCCCGCGGTTTGCTGGCGCGCGACGACCAGCACGCCTTCCGGGGCGCCTTCAGCGGCCAGGGCAGCTGCGCGGTCGTTGGTGGATTCGATCTCCTCCCACAACTCATTGGCCCGGCCGGCAGCCCTGCCGAGCCGCCTGGTCGAAAGCAGCCGCTCGATTGTCTCCAGGCTGAGCCGCTCCCCGTTCTCCTGCGGGTCGGACCTAGCCATGAGCGATTGTGGTCACTATCTCTTTGGATCCGGTGAGAATCTTGTGGATCGGGCACTTGTTGGCGACCGCCTTCAGATTGTCCACCTGCTCCGGAGAGAGATCTCCTTCCACCGTAATTGAGCGGGTAATCTTGGACATCTGGCGTCCGGGATTCTCCGGGTCGTCCACTTTTTCCTCGGTCAGCTCGACGTGCACTTTTTGCAAATCCCATTTCCGGCGCTCGGCAAAGATCTGCATGGTCATGGACGTGCAGGCGCCAAGGGCGGCCAGCAGGAGCTCGTGCGGATCCGGGGCGGTCTCGCTGCCGCCGACATCCCTGGGGGCGTCACTGACCAGCTTGTGGGAGCCGGCCTGGATCTCTTGCTTGAACAACGGCTCTTTCAGTGAGGTGACGGATACTTTGGGCATAAAGCTCATTCCTCTATTTGTAAACCGATTCGGTGAGATCATAAGACAGGAATGACGGCTTGCGGTGAAACTCGCGGGGTTGCGTAACAATCCCTTTGGTGCCGGCTGCCGGATGCGTGAGAGGAGGCGAAAATCCTGAAGGCTGACGATATAAAGGCGGTGGCGCAACGGTTGCGGCAGGCGCGCAAACTGGCGGTGTTGACCGGCGCCGGTGTGTCCAGAGAGAGCGGCATCCCCACCTTTCGGGACGCGCAGACAGGGCTGTGGGCCAGTTACGATCCGGCGCGTCTGGCCACGCCTCAAGGGTTTCTTGCGGACCCGCCGCTGGTGTGGCGCTGGTACGATATGCGGCGGGCGATTGTTCTTGACGCGCAACCGAACCCCGGGCACCTTGCCCTGTCCGAGATGGAGGAGATGATACCGTCCGTGGTGATTATCACTCAGAATATCGACGGGCTTCATGCAAGGGCGGGCTCGCGCGACATAATCGAGCTGCACGGCAATATCGCCCGCTATAAGTGCTTTGAGAACGAGCACCCTCAGGCGGACGTGCAACCGGGGCTTGGAGAGCCTCCCCGGTGCTCCTGCGGGTCGTTGTTGCGACCGGATGTCGTCTGGTTCGGGGAGAATCTTCCGCCTGCGGCGCTCGAGCGAGCTTTTTCGGAAATACGATCCGCTCAGGTGGCTCTGGTCGTCGGCACGTCCGGACTTGTGCAGCCGGCCGCATCGCTTCCATTTATCGCCAGACATCACGGTGCATACCTGGTGGAGGTGAATCCTGAAGAGACCGCGACAACAATTATCGCTGATTGCTTCTTGCAAGGGCGGTCCGGCGAGATCCTGCCGCGCATAGTCGAAGCGATGCGGGATCTCAAAGTATGATCGGCGGATATTGGATCGGCGCATATATGATCCGGATGCACATGCAATAGCAAGAGACAGCACCCGATCGATCTCTATTGGATTGATGCCAAGGCAGACGCGAAGCCGTTTTTCCTTGAACAGCAAATTTTATGATCTTGCCGCGCGCAGTTGTGATAATGTCCATTGAGCAACTGAGGAGCGAGGAGGACAAGGCAAGAAAGAGATACGGCATTCAGATAGTAAAAAGGGATCGTATTGATCGATCTGGTGGGGGAAGTGTGGTGAGATTCCACCGCTGTCCCGCAACTGTAAATAGCAAGAGCTAAAGCCAGGCTACCCACCTGAATGCGTCGGACGGATCCTCTTCGAGGTAAGGGGGCGACGTCGAGTCACTGCAGGGAATGACCTGCCGGGTGATCGATATTGCCTTCTGGAGCGGATGAGCCAGAAGGCTTTTTGTTTGCGGATCGTGCCGTTTTCTGTCGTGACTCCAATTCGCTTGCCGCTGCCACCAGACGATTGCACCGGGAGACTGAGCACATGAGCCAAACCATAACCAGCACGACGGCAACAGAATCGACCGCGGAATCCCCGTACTCGCTCTATAAGGTTATTCGCCGGAACGGGAGCGTGGTGCCATTCGTGCCGAGCAAGATCTCGGTCGCGATGACCAAGGCGTTTCTGGCTGTCGCGGGAGAGGGCGGCGCGGAGAGCTCGCGGGTGCGTGACGTCGTGAACAGGCTGACAGCGCAGGTCGTCGAGACCCTCATGCGGCGGCAACCCGGTGGTGGCACGCTGCACATCGAGCAGATTCAGGATCAGGTGGAGCTCGCGCTTATGCGCGGAGGCGAGCATGAGGTGGCGCGCCGCTACGTCTTGTATCGTGAGGCGCGGGCACAGGAGCGGGGACGCCGGTCGCAGTCGGAAGCGGCCGCAGATGTGCAGATCCAGGTGACGCAGCCCGACGGCAGCAAGACCCCGCTCGATTTCGGGCGCATCAAAACGGTGATTGAGGAGGCTTGCAGCGGGCTCGGCGACGCCGTCTCGGTGCGCACTATATTTGATGGCACCATAAGCAGTCTCTACGATGGTGTTCCGCTCGATGAAGTATTCAAGTCGGCCATCTTGAGCGCTCGCTCGCTCATCGAGCGCGACCCTGCGTACTCCTATGCCACGGCCCGGCTTCTGCTGGATCAGGTCCGCAACGAGGTTCTTGGCGAGCCGACGACTCATGCCCAGATGAAGGCTCGCTATCCGGAATATTTCGGCGAGTATGTGAAAAAAGGCATCGAGGCCGGATTGATCGATCCAAGACTGAGTCAGTTCGAGCTGGAACAGATAGGCGCCGCTCTCGTGGCGGATCGCGATCTCAAGTTCCAGTACCTCGGCTTGCAGACCCTGTACGATCGGTACCTGCTGCACACGAACGGGCGCCGCTTCGAGTTGCCCCAGGCGTTCTGGATGCGGGTGGCGATGGGACTGGCCCTTAACGAGGTCGAGCGCGAGGAGCGCGCAATTGAGTTCTACAATCTTCTGTCCAAATTCGACTTCGTCTCTTCCACACCGACCCTGTTCAACTCGGGCACGCACAGGCCGCAGCTTTCTTCTTGTTTTCTTACGACGGTCGACGACGACCTGTCGAGCATTTACGAGGCGATAAAGGAGAATGCCCTTCTTTCCAAGTTCAGCGGCGGGCTCGGCAATGACTGGACCCCGATTCGCTCGCTGGGCGCTCATATCAAGGGGACAAACGGAAAGAGTCAGGGGGTCGTGCCCTTTCTCAAGGTCGTGAACGACACCGCCGTCGCCGTCAATCAGGGAGGAAAGAGACAGGGAGCCGTCTGCTCTTACCTCGAGACATGGCACCTGGACATCGAGGAATTCCTCGAACTGCGGAAAAACACGGGCGATGACAGAAGGCGCACCCACGACATGAACACCGCCAACTGGATTCCCGACCTGTTCATGGAGCGGGTCATGGAGGACGGGCAATGGACCCTGTTCAGCCCGGATGAAGTTCCCGACCTGCACAACCTGTACGGTCCCGCCTTTAAGGAGACCTACCAACGGTACGAACAGGCGGCCGACAACGGGCAAATGAAGATCTTCAAGAGAGTGTCCGCCACGAGCCTGTGGAGAAAAATGCTCTCGATGCTTTTTGAGACGGGGCACCCGTGGATGACATTCAAAGACCCGTGCAACCTGCGCAGCCCGCAGCAGCACGTGGGCGTGGTCCACTCCTCGAATCTGTGCACAGAGATCACCTTGAACACCTCCAGCAAGGAGACGGCCGTCTGCAATCTCGGCTCCATCAACCTGGTCAACCATCTCGACGACAAGGGGCTGAACCGGGAGAAGCTGCAGCGTACCTGCCGGACGGCGATGCGCATGCTCGACAACGTGATCGATATCAATTTTTACAGCACGGGAAAGGCCCGCAACGCGAACTTGAAGCACCGGCCGGTCGGGCTCGGGTTCATGGGCTTCCAGGACGCTTTGCTCACGCTGAGGATTCCTTATGCCTCGCCCGAGGCTGTGGAATTTGCCGACGCAAGCATGGAGGCCGTGAGCTACTATGCCATCCTGGCCAGCAGTGAGCTGGCTCGCGAGCGCGGCACGTATTCGAGTTACAGGGGCTCGCTCTGGGATCGCGGCATCCTGCCGATCGACAGCCTGGATCTGCTTTCACAGGCGCGAGGCAAGCACCTGGAGCTCGACCGGTCAACCCGAATGGACTGGCAGCCAGTGCGCGAGCACATCGCGCACTGGGGGATGCGCAACAGCAATTGTCTGGCGATTGCCCCCACCGCCACCATATCCAATATTATCGGCGTCAGCCAATCCATCGAGCCGACTTTCCAGAACCTGTTCGTCAAGTCGAACCTGTCCGGCGACTTCACCGTGCTCAACACATATCTTGTCGAGGATCTGAAGCGACTCGGATTGTGGGACGAGGTGATGGTTCATGACCTCAAATACTTCGATGGATCCGTGCTGCCGATCGAGCGCGTGCCGGCGGAGCTGAAGAAGCTGTACGCCACCGCCTTCGAGATCGATCCGAAGTGGTTGATTGAAGCCGGCGCCCGCCGCCAGAAGTGGATTGATCAGGCGCAGAGCCTGAATCTGTATATGTCCGAGCCCAGCGGAAAGAAGCTGGACGAGATGTATAAGCTCGCCTGGATTCGCGGGCTGAAGACGACCTATTACCTGCGCACCGTAGGCGCGACCACCGCCGAAAAATCCACCGTGCAGACCGGCGCCCTGAATGCGGTTCCCGCCGCCGCGCCCGTGCCGATTCAGGGGAAGGCGTGCTCGGTGGCGGATCCCGATTGCGAAGCGTGCCAGTGAGAATGCACAAGGAGGCAACCAATGCTCAATTTCGAAGAACCCGCCGCCGAGTCCTTCGCCCCGCCCGTTCAGGCCGCGGAGCCAACGCTTAACGGAGGCGCCAATACCGGCGTTGAGGCCATCAGGTTCAATGCCAGCCGGATTCGAGTGGACGACAAGCGCGTCATCAACTGCCAGGCCGATCTCAACCAGCTCGTCCCGTTCAAATATGAGTGGGCGTGGCAGAAGTACCTCGATGCCTGCGCCAATCACTGGATGCCGCAAGAGATCAGCATGAGCAGGGACATCGCCGTGTGGAAGGACCCCAGCGGTCTCACGGAAGACGAGCGGCGGATCATCAAGCGCAACCTCGGCTTCTTTTCAACCGCGGACTCGCTGGTGGCAAACAACCTCGTGCTGGCGATCTACCGGCACATCACCAACCCGGAGTGCAGGCAGTATCTGCTCAGGCAGGCATTCGAGGAGGCGCTGCATACGCACGCCTACCAGTACGTCATCGAAAGCCTGGGGCTCGATGAAGGCGAGATCTTCAACATGTACCGGGAGATACCCAGCGTTCACGACAAAGGCGCCTTCGAGCTGCAATTCACCAAAGAGCTGGCGGATCCGAACTTCCGCACCGGCACCTTCGACAAGGACCAGCGCTTGCTGCGCAACCTGATCGGCTATTACCTGATCATGGAGGGCCTCTTCTTCTACGTCGGCTTCGTGCAGATGCTGAGCTTCGGCAGGCAGAACAAGATGACCGGCAGCTCCGAGGAGTTCCAGTACATCCTGCGCGACGAGTCGATGCACCTCAATTTCGGCGTCGACCTGATCAATCAGATCAAGATCGAGAACCCGCACCTGTGGACGCCCGAGTTTCAAAAGGAGATTGTCGACCTGGTGCGCGAAGGCGTCGAGCTCGAGTACCGCTATGCCGTCGACACGATGCCCCGCGGCGTGCTCGGGCTCAATGTCTCGATGTTCTCCGACTACCTGCGGTTTGTCGCCAACCGCCGCCTCAAGCAGATCGGCTTGTCGGAGCAGTATCCCGGGGTCTCCAATCCGTTCCCCTGGATGAGCGAAATGCTCGACCTGCGCAAGGAGAAAAACTTCTTCGAGACCCGGGTAATCGAATACCAGACCGGCGGCACCCTGACCTGGGACTAAACGCATGCCTTAAGTCGCAAGATTCGCGAGGGGCGAGACCGTGGGATCACGAAGCCCTGGGGGCGCGGGGGTCCCGCCCGCATCCAGGGGCGATGCGTGTGTTGAGCTACTAAAAGCAGGTCCCCGGCCTGCCCCATCAGAAAGGGCAGGAGGTGAAGGCCCACACCCCCACGCTGCGCGGCCGGACGCTCAGCCGAGATATAACGCCGGCTCCGCCGCCGCGCAAAACCGAGATCGACCCGCCGCCCAGCATTCCGCTCAGATAGTCCGCATAATTCCCCGGCGGAAGATCGCAGGCAACGCCCGTCAACCGGTAAGTTTTGCCCGCGCTTTTGTTGATCGCCACGAGAACGGAGCTGCCCGCGTATGAGCGCTCATACACGTAAACATCATCGTTGCTCCAGCGGCTTACCATGGACCCGTAAGCTAAAGCCGGATTATCTTGCCGCAGCCTGGAGAGCTTGCTGATGAGACGGTACGCCGGCGTCGTTTCGGAAAACGACTGCATGAGCGGCCGGTCGTAAGGATCGCCGCCGCCATCCGTGTCATTGTGCAGATATTGCTCGGTCCCGTAATAGATACAGGGAATCCCCCGGCACGTGAGAATAAACGCCAGCGCTTGATGCAGCCTGTTCCGGTCGCTCACGAGCGAGAGAAAACGCCTCAGATCATGATTGTCTATGAAGGTAACGAGGCTGCCGGAGTCCCTTATGTCCTGCTTCTCGCGGGACAAAGTGGCTTCCAGCTCAGACATTCCGCGGTCGTCCTTCCCGAACACCGCATTAATGGCTGTATACAGCGGATAATCCAGCAAAGCGATCCCGCTGTCGTTGGCGACCTGACAGGCGGACCTGTAGAGCGGGTCCGCCGTCCCCATCAGCATCCATTCGCCAAAAAGGAAGGTGTCGTGATGAGTGCGCAGGGCATCAGCGAAGCCGGGCAGCCATGCCCAGTCGACGTGCTTGATGGCGTCGAGGCGGAAGGCGTCCGCCCCGTGATCCTGAAGCTGCGTCGCTGCATCCTTCAGGTAGCGGTCCACGGCCGGATTCGCCTGGTTGAGATCAGCCAGATCAAACAGGGTGAAATTCTGTACCTGATACGGATCGTTGAGATCCGAAATCTCCGGATTGTGGTGAAACATTCCGGCAGGATCATTGTCGATGTCCGCAAGCTTCACGCCGCTGTCGTAAAGCGCGCCGTGTTCTGCGGAATGTTGTGGACTTGTATGGTTCGCGGCGAAGTCCACTATTAGCTTGATGCCCGCCCGATGCGCTGCTTTTGCCAGTTTGTCGAAAGCTTGCCAGCTGTTCGATGAATCGCCGAAGTGCTCGTCAATTTGCTTGAAGTCCCTGGCATGGTATCCGTGATATGGCGCTTTCAGCGGCGGATCGAGCGGAAAATTTATGTTGTCCACCGGCGGCGAGATCCAGACGGCCGTGATGCCCATGCCGGCGAGGTAGGGCAGCTTCTTCACGATGCCCTCGAGATCCCCGCCCCAGTATGCCTGCCAGTTTGAATGGGTGCGATCGAACATCCCCCTGCTCACCTGCGGATCGTCATTGCCCGGATCGCCGTTGAAGAACCTGTCCGTGATGATCTGGTAGATGACTTCTTTCTTGAAATCGGCGCTGGAGCTCGGTGCCGCCCCGGCGACCGCGCAGGAGAAAGATGCAGCCAACACGAGCAGCAGATTCCTGGTTCGTGATGACATCAGGGGTCTCTCATGGCAGTTTTACGGGACCGTGACCAGCTCAGGAGTGCCGGCGCCGGCAAATGTCGCATTGAGGGCTCTTTGCCAGCCGGCATAATCGGCGCTGCGATCGGTCTCAGGCACAAATGTGAGATCGTGACGCCAGAGATGAGAGATCTCTTTCAAATCCCGGATCAACCCGGCCTTCATGCCCGCGAGGGCGGCGACGCCCCAGGCGGTTGACTCCACCTGAGACGAGCGGATTACCGGAATTTTGAGAAGGTCCGACTGGAACTGCAGCATGAAATGGTTTCTCGTGGCGCCGCCGTCGACGCGCAACTCATCCAGCTTTACCCCGTGGTTCTCAATGTCGAGCGCCACGTCGGTGATTTGATACGCCATTGACTCGAGAGCGGCGCGCGCGAAGTGCGCTTTGCCGCTGCCGCGGGTGAGCCCGGTGATTGTTCCGCGCACGTCGGAGTTCCACCAGGGGGAGCCCAGGCCGACAAAGGCAGGCACGAAGTAGACGCCCTCGTTCGATCCGATTGCGGCGGCCAGCGCCTCGGTTTCGTTGCTCGATTCGATTATGCCCAGGCCGTCCCGCAGCCATTGCACAGCGGCTCCGGCGATAAAGATTGCCCCCTCGAAGGCGTAATACGCGGGCTGCTTGTCGAGCTGCCAGGCGATCGTTGTCAACAGTCCGGGCGCCAGTCGCGGTTTGGTCCCGATGTTGGCGAGCAGAAAGCAGCCGGTGCCATATGTGCACTTCGCCATCCCCTGGTCGAAGCATGCCTGCCCGAACAGCGCCGCCTGCTGATCTCCCAGGTTTGCCAGGATCGGCGCCTCGAAGCCGGCGACATCCTTTTTTGTGACTCCGAACTCCGCATTTGATGCTACCACCTGCGGCATCATCGCCCGCGGAATAGACAACCGTGAAAGCAGCTCGCCGTCCCAATCGAGCGTGTCCAGGTTGAACACCATCGTGCGCGACGCGTTGCTGGGCTCGGTGACGTGGCTCTTGCCGCCGGTGAGATTCCAGATCAACCAGGTGTCGATTGTTCCAAAAGCAAGCCGCCCTTTGTCAGCCAGAGCTCTTGCTTCCTTGACGTTGTCCAGAATCCAGGTGATTTTCGGCCCGGAGAAGTAGGCGTCAGGCACCAGCCCGGTTCTCTGGCGGAAGGTGTCGGACTCACGCCGCAGCTGCTCGGCCAGCGGTTGGGTTCGCCGGCACTGCCAGACGATTGCCCGGTGGACCGGCTTGCCGGTCTTTCGATCCCACACAACGGTGGTCTCCCGCTGGTTCGTGATGCCCACGCACGCTACCTCTTCCGGCGTCACCCTGGCCTGGGCGAGGCAGTCGCGAATGCACTCCAGCTGCACCGAGAGGATCTCCATCGGATCGTGCTCCACCCATCCCGGCTGCGGGAAATGCTGGGTGAACTCCTTCTGCCCCACGGCGAGCGAATCGCCTGCCGTATCGAAAAGGATTGCCCGGCAGCTTGTGGTTCCTTGATCGAGACTCAGTATGCACCGGCGCATCGCGGCAAGATTTCCTCCGGTAACGGGAGAACACGATCTTACCAGGATGGCGGGCGGGCGCCCCCCGGCAGCCCGGCCCGGGCGTCGAGGCCTACGGCTGATGCCGGCGGGTGGCAGCCCGGTACCGCCGCGACAGAGTTAATGGGATGACGCGAATTTGCCACGAATCTGTCCTCAATTTGGCGAAACTGAAGGCTAGTCTAGAGTAGATTTCTCCCGAGCCGCCAGCGGAGCAGGGACCGGACCCACACCGGTCCCTGCTCCTTTTCTACGCAGGGGCGTTCGGATGCCTGGGCGCAAGCGATAAGAAGAGTTGCTACGCCAGCGTCGCCGCCACGATCGGATCCGGCTTGAGAAGCCAGGCAGCGGAGATGCTGGCGATGTCCTCCAGCGCCGCGGCGAAGACCTTTATGGTTGCTGCCTGGAGGTGCTCAGAGCTGCCCGCCTGCTGGCTCTGTCTCCCCATCGCCGTGACGTAAGACTCGGGCAACGGCAGGTGAACGAACAGCGACGCCCGCCTCCTGCCGGTCAGTTGCGCGGCGCGCAGGGCTCGATAATAGATTTCGTTGCACAGGAAAGTCCCTGCGTGATTGGACACCTCGCAGAGGAAGCCCCGCCCGACCAGGAGCTGCGCCATCGCCCGAAGGGGCAGGTCGGTCCTTATGGCATCCGGCCCGGCCGCGTCTATGCGCTCGCCCGCCGGCTGATGCCCGCGTTCGTCCGCCAGCCGGTAGTCGCGGATGTTGAGCGCGAACCGCTCCAGATTGATCCGATCGCGCGTGGGCGCCAGCCCGCTCAGAATCACTGCCGCCGGGTCGTCGTCAAGAGCCGCCAGCCGGGCGCCAAGGGCATCCCGGGCGTCCTCGCAGCAGCTCTTAAAAACAAGCTTTGTCAAGCTGATCGGTTCCATGTCCTGGGCAAGGGTAATTTCGTCCGGCAGCGACTCCACCGCCAGTTGGCTAGGGTTATACGAGAAATCAGCGTACTTTTCGAAGCCTGTGACGATAATGTTCATGGCTGGACGGGCGCCTGACCCTGGGTGTACTCCTTATCATAGTGTAGAATGTCATTTGCTTTTCAGCCGAAGTGGCGAAATGGCAGACGCAGCTGACTCAAAATCAGCCGCCCCCAAAGGGCGTGTCGGTTCGACTCCGACCTTCGGCAATCATCGTTTCAACTAATCCGTTCGCATAATTTCCGGGTAGAAACGCTACCTGTTCTAGCCGGTCCGTAACGCATGACATCAAGCCGGCAGTTGCCATGGCGACCACTTTCTTGTGCGACCGGTCGCGACACGATGACTTGGGAAGACCCAAGCCGGACGGTTCGGCGTGGCCGGTTGACCGGCACCGCTGCCTGGCCGGAGCAATCATCCCAAAGGATGAGAGCTGCACCGTGAAGACCCCGGCCTGGATCCGGCTGTGCTGAGCGGCACCGGCGCATCATACTTGCGAACGAGGCTGACCGAGCCGCATTAAGTTAAGCTCTAAGGTAGTAAAGAGCCACTGAACTTGGTGAGGGTCCACTGGTTATGAAGATTCTGATTGCCATAGACAGCTCCGCATATGCGGACAAGGTTCTGGAGGCTGTCGCCGGGCGGGTGTGGCCGGAGGGCTCGGAGTTTCTGCTGCTGACCGTGGTCGGAGCAGGGTCGAGCTGGGCAACGCAGGAAGAGCTGACGCATCAGGCTCAGGTCATTCTTGACGGACGGCTCAAGGAGCTGAGGTCGAAGATGAAACAGCACACCCTGACCTCTGAGGTCGCGGTGGGCAGCGCCGGCCCGGTGATCGTGGAGACCGCCCAGCATTGGGGCGCGGACTACGTCATTCTCGGATCTCACGGCGATACCGGTATTCGCAAGCCTGGCGTGGGCAGCGTGGCTGCGGCCGTGGTCAACCAGGCGCCGTGCTCAATCGAGATCATCAAGCTGCCGGCTAAGGCAAAGAATGGTCGAAACCGCCACAGTGCGGTTGCCAACGCTTCTCGCTGATCGGCTGCCAGAGCGCTCGCCCGAGTCCGCCCGTCAGGGAAGATCCTGCTTGCGGTGCCGGCGTCCGGATCGGCATGCGAAAATATGCCAATGTCTTTCGGTGCACGTTGCTGGAAGGGAGGCATCGATGTCGAAGTTCCTTGTCCTCTGGTCGCTGGAGCCCTCAATGATGGGTTCCCAGGCAGTCAAGGCGGTTCTTGGCATGCCCGCGTACGCGGCGAAGCTCACCTCGGAGGGAAAGCTCGAGAAGCGATACCACGTGGTCGGACGGCACGGCGGCGCCTGGATTTACGATGTGGCGAGCAATGAGGAGCTGGACCGCTGTCTGGCTCTCGCACCCGTTTACAACTACGCCCGTTACGAGGTGCTCCCCCTGGCGGAGATGCAGGATCCATCGACCGTGGCATCGCCGCTTGGCGAGAGCGGTTAGCGCGCAGCTTCTGCTTAACAGATGCGTGGAAGCTGGTCGCCGGACAGTTTGTCCAGGATGCGGTGCCCGCCCACCCGCGACCGCATAACAACCCGCCCCGGGTGCTCGGTCGTCGCCCGGCCGATCACGCAGGACGCGCGGGCGGCGGGGTCCTCGGCCATGACCGCCAGTAGCTCATCGACCCGCTCGGGAGCGACTAAGGCTACCAGCCTTCCCTCGCAGGCGACATAAAAAGGATCGAGCCCCAGCAATTCGCAGACCGCCCTGACCTCCGGGTGAATCGGGATGTTTTCCTCGTCCACGACAACGCCGATCTCAGAGGCCGCTGCCAGCTCGTTGAGCACGCTGGCCAGACCGCCGCGCGTAATATCCCGCAGGCAGTGTACCGAGTCGGGCACGGACAGCATTTTCTGGACCACATTGTGCAGCGCGGCGCTGTCGCTCGAGACCGAAGTTTCGAGATCCAGCTCTTCCCGGCAGGCCATGATTGCTATGCCGTGGCGGCCGACGTCGCCGCTCAGCAAGACGCAATCCCCGGGACGCGCGCGGCTGGCCCCCGGCGCCGGCTGCTGATCGACCGTTCCCACGCCGCACGTGGTGATGAAGAGTTTATCGGCGGCGCCCTTGTTGACCACTTTCGTGTCGGCGGCCACCAGCGTTATCCTGTTCTCCAGGCAGGCGTTGTTCACCGAGACGGCTACCCTCGACAGGTCGTCGAACGACAGCCCTTCCTCGAGTATGAACGAGGCGGTCATAAAAAGCGGGCGCGCCCCGCGCATGGCCAGATCGTTCAGCGTCCCGTGGACCGAGAGCGAGCCTATGTCGCCGCCGGGGAAAAAGATCGGGGTGACGACATAGGAGTCGGTTGTGATCGCGATCTGCCCGCTGCCCAGATCGAGCAGCGCGGCGTCATCCAACTGGCTCAGGATCTCGTTGCCCAGTAGCGGCAGGAAAAGATCCTCGATCAGTCTCGAGGACAACTTGCCACCACTGCCGTGACCTAGCCTGATTACATTGCCGGTCCGGGATGGAGCCGGGCAGGAAATCGCAAGCGGCTGTTGGCTGTCAGACAATGTCTTCTTCTCCGAGTTTGATGTGAACGAGATCCCACAGTACGTGCAGCAATATGGTGTGGCTTTCTTGAATGCGATGAATGCTGTAGCTGGGCACGATAAAGTCCCAGTCGGCCATCCCGGACAGACGCCCGCCGTCCTTGCCGGAAAATGCGATGGTGGTGAGCCCGATTTTGCGAGCCTCCTGCAGCCCCTTGACCAGGTTCGACGACATGCCGCTCGTGCTGACGGCAAGGGCCATGTCGCCTCGCCCGGCCAGCTGGGAGAGCTGCGCGGCAAAGACGGCGCTGAAGTCGAGATCGTTGGAAAGCGCCGAGAGCAGCGCTGACTGAGTCGTGAGCGGAATGCAGGGCAGCGGCTTCCTCTTCTCGAAAATGGGATGCATGAATTCGACGCTGATGTGCTCAGCGTCGCATGCGCTTCCACCGTTGCCCAGCGTGAACAGGCGATGCCCCGCCGAAAATGCGCTTGCCATATGCGCTGCCAGGCGATCCAGCTGCTCGGCGTATTGATCGAAGAACTTTATCGCCGTATCCGCGCTCTCATGGACTTTCCGCATGATCGCCTCGCGGCAAGTTGAGAAGCCAACAGCGTCGGGAGTGGTATTCATCCTTCAATTCATCTCGCTTTTCCGAACCTTACCGAACTTGTAGTACGCGGCGCACGTGCCTTCGGAGGAGACCATCGTCGCGCCAAGGGGATGCTCGGGCGTGCAGTCCTGCCCGAACGCCGGGCAGTCCGGCGGCTTTTTAAGACCCCGCAAGATCTGCCCGCTTATGCAAATCGGCGATTCTTGACCGCAGGTGGTGGCAATCTCGAACTCCCGCTCCGCGTCGAACTGCTTGTAGGCGTGGCTCAGCCTGTAGCCGCTCTTGGGGATTGATCCGATGCCACGCCACATGCGGTCGGTCACATCGAACACGTCGGTGAGAATCATCTGTGCCGCCTGGTTGCCGGCCGGCTTTACCGCCCGGGAATACTGGTTCTCGACCCTGGCCTGGCCGGCTTCAAGCTGCCTGACGCAGCGCAATATGCCTTCCAGCAGATCGGTCGGCTCGAAACCGCAGATCACAATCGGCACCAGGTAGTGGCGGCTGATCGCCTCGTACTCCCGCCACCCCATGACCGAGCAGACGTGCCCCGGACCGAGAAATGCCTGCACCGTATTGCCCGGCGACTGCAATATCGCCACTATCATCGGCGGCACGGTCACATGCGAGCACAAGAGGAAGAAGTTGGTCACGCCTGATTTTTTGGCGTGATAAACGGCCATGGCGTTGGCCGGCGCGGTGGTCTCGAAGCCGACCGCGAAGAATACGACACGACGGTCCGCGTGCTTGCGGGCAAGGTTCACCGCGTCGAGGGGAGAATAGACGATCCTCACGTCGGCTCCCCGGGCCTTCAGCTCCAGCAAGTCGGAGGTGCTGCCCGGCACGCGCAGCATGTCGCCGAAAGAACAGAAGATGACATCGGGCAGCTGGGCGATGGCGATGGCGCGGTCAATCAGCTCCACCGGGGTTACGCATACGGGACACCCTGGTCCGTGAAGCAGCTCCACCGCGTCGGACAAAAGGTCCTCCAGCCCGAACTGGAGGATCGTGTGGGTCTGTCCGCCGCATACCTCCATGACTTTCCACGGGCGGGTCACCGTGCGCTTGATCTCTTGCGCGAGCAATTCGGCGAGCCGGCGATCTCGGAATTCATCGATGTACTTCATGGGGTGGTGAGCTCCTCCAGGCCGTCGCTGAGGGCGAGGTGCTCATAGGTTCTTCTGGCCTCCTCCTCGTCTATTACGGAGATGGCGAACCCGACATGGACGAGCACGAAATTTCCCACCGACACATTCGGGGTGTACTCCAGGCATGTCGATTTGCGGATGCCGCCAAAGTTCACCCTGGCCATCACCAGCCCCTGGCTTTCAAAAATTTCTTCCACCTGTCCGGGAATTGCAAGGCACATGGAACCAGCTCCTCAATTACCTGCGGTTATGAGCCCGTCGCTGTTCGCCAGGGCGATCACGGCCTGCCCCAGGGAAAGCCCGCCGTCGTTGGCGGGCAACTGGCTGGCAGAGAATACCTGGAAGCCGTCCGCGGCAAGCAGCTCGCGCGCAAGCTGCAGGAGGAGATCGTTTTGAAAGACGCCGCCGCTCAAGCATACTTGCTGGATGCGCGTAAGCTCGCGGAGCTTCAGGCAGACGTCGAGAATTATCCGGGCAACCGTGCTGTGGAACCGTGCTGCCACCACGGCCGGTGGTGCGTGGCCGATCACATCCCGGTATGCTGCCTGGAGAATTTTCGCCGGCAGAACGCTAAAGGGCGGCTCGTCGCCGAGCAGGTCGAACGGGTACGCGCCGAGACGATCGCTGCCAACCGATTGCGAGGTGACAGCCGCCTGCAGCTCCATGGCCGCCTGCCCCTCATAATCAGCTATCCGGCAGATGCCGAGCAGGGCCGATACCGCGTCGAACAGCCTCCCGCAGCTCGACGTCAGCGGTGAGTTGAGCTGGCCGGCAATCTGGCTCTTGATCGTCTCCACCGTGCCACTGCCGTATTCGGATTCGAGCTCGCGGAGGAAGGGAAGGAATACCGCGTCCGCCGCCCCGTCGGCGCAGATGTAGCTGAGCGCCATGCGCCAGGGCTGCTTTATGCCCCGGCTCCCGCCCGGCAGCGGATAAGGCTTCAGGTACGCGGCGCGTTTATACGCCGCCGGAGAACACACCAGGAACTCGCCGCCCCACAGCGTCGCGTCGGGTCCATATCCCAGCCCGTCAAACGCCACGCCGATCACCGGCTCCATAAGACCGTGCTCGGCCATGCAGCTGACAATGTGCGCATGGTGATGCTGAGCGGCTACGAGCGGCAGCCGCCACTGGGCAGCGAGCTCCTGCGCGATGCTGGTGGACAGATAATCAGGGTGGCAGTCGTGAGAGATGAGATCCGGCTGGAAATCGAAGAGCCGCAGGTAGGTGTCGAGCGTGTCCTGAAAGTGCTCGTGGGTCTCCAGGTTTTCGAGATCGCCTATGTGCTGGCTGACGAAGGCCTGGTTGTCGCGAATCAAGCAGAAGGTGTTCTTCAGATGCGCGCCGCAGGCCAGGACGTGACGCCGCGCTTTGAACGACAGCTGGATCGGCAGAGGCGCGAGCCCGCGGGCCCTGCGGATCGCAAGCCGGTCTCGACCCGCGAACTTGACCACGGAATCGTCGTAGCGGGAGCGAATATCACGATTGTGCGTAAGAAAGCCGTCGGCTATCTTTGCCAGGCGGCGGCGCGCTTCTGCATTTTCGATCGCAATCGGCTCCTCATTGTAGTTGGCGCTCGTCGCCACGAGCGGGCGCTGGTAGTCTCGCAGGAGCAGGTGATGAAGCGGGGTGTAGGGCAGCATCACGCCCAGCCTGTCTATGCCCGGCGCGATCTCATCCGGCAAATGACGCGGTCCGGACCGCCTCAACAGCACGATCGGCCGCCGGCTGCCGGTCAGCTCCCGTTGTTCGTCATAAGAGATCTGGCAATACGACCTCACCATCTCGACGTCGGCCATCATGACCGCAAACGGCTTGCGGGAGCGGCCTTTCCGCTGTCGCAAGGCCCGCAGCGCTTTCTCGTCGGCGGCGTCACACATCAGATGGAACCCGCCCAGCCCCTTGACGGCAATAATCTGCGAGTTCGCGAATGCATCAAGCACTGCCGGTACTGGATCCGTGGCGCCGGCAAACTCGAGGCTCGGCCCGCATTGCGGGCAGGCGTTCGGCTGGGCGTGGAAACGCCGGTTCGCCGGATCCTCATATTCGTCCCGGCAAGCCTTGCACATGGGAAATGACGCCATGGTCGTGGCCGGCCGGTCGTAAGGCAGTGAATTGATAATGGTGAAACGCGGCCCGCAGTTGGTGCAGTTGATGAAAGGATAACGAAAGCGGCGGTCGGCCGGATCGAATAATTCCGCAAGACAGTCCGCGCAGGTGGCCGAGTCGGGCGGGAGGAAACGCTGTGTCGACGGGTCGCGAGCGCTCTCCAGTATTAGAAAGCCGTGAGGCCCATCGGGCTGCGGGCTGACGGATTCCGACACCATCGAGGTGATGGCGGCCAGCGGCGGGGCCTCGCTCTCCAGCCTGTGCAGGAACGCCTCGAGAGCCTCCGCCGGACCCTGGGCTTCGATCTCCACCGCGCCGTTGTTGTTTCTCACATATCCGGACAGGGCAAGGCGCCCGGCCAGGTTAAATACGAACGGACGAAAGCCGACACCTTGTACGATGCCTGAAACGGTAATTTTCAAGCGTGTAAGTTCGCCAGTGACCCGCACGGCTCGTGCACCGACAGACGGCAAAGGCCTATTGTAGCGTTTAGCGCGTCTTGACAATCATCCTTCCGAATGATCCCATGAACCAGGAACGTTTCAACGGCTGGCTGGCGAGAAATGAATCCTGAGGTCGATTCCCGCGCGCCGGTTACCGGGCAGAATTAGATTGATGGACAGGGGGCTGGTAGAAGAAGCTTCTGGAGAGAATATGAGGGTGCTAGTTGCGATTGATGGCTCCGAGTGCTCGGCGCAGGCTGTGGATTCGCTCCTCGAACGAGTATGGGCGGACGGGACGGTCTTCCGGCTGATCACCGTGATCGAGCCGACCTTTTACATGTACGGCGTGCCGGGAGGGTACGTGGAGCCCGTGGTCGAAGCCGAGCGCGAGCTCGCGGACTACTGCCGTAACCTGTGTGCTGATAAGGCGGCGCGGATTAAGAAGGCGCTGCCGAGATGCGAGGTATCAACAGAAGTGCTCAAGGGGCTGGTTGCCGAGTCGATAATCGACGAGGCGGTCCAGTGGGCGGCTGACCTCATCGTGCTTGGCTCCCACGGGCGGACCGGCGTCAAGAGGTTCCTCCTTGGCAGCGTCGCTGAAAAGGTCGCCTCGCATGCCCCGTGCTCGGTAGAGATAATAAAGCACAGGCAGCCGGCCGGACCGGCCAAAGGCAGCGCACTGGCGCGCACCTCATCTCAGGCGAGCGACTGATTGCTCAGCCGCATACAACCGGGCGGTAAATCATGAAAGTAATTGTGGCGATCGATCAGACCGAATATGCGCGACAGATCCTTGATGCCGTTATCGCGCGGCGGTGGCCCGCGGATACGACGTTCAGAATCCTGACCGTGCTCGAGCCCTTGCACTGGGAGCGCGTGGTGTCGAGCGAGTGGAACAAGCTTTCCCTGGAGCTTGCGGCTGCCCGCCGGCGCAAGGCTGACGAGGTGCTGTCTGAAGCTCGCAAGAAGGTCCAGAAGGCGCTGGCCGACTGCCCGGTTCACGTGGAGCTGAGGGAAGGGAGCGCCCGTGAAGAGATTGTGACGGCGGCAGTCGAGTGGATGGCGGACAAGATTGTCCTCGGCGCGCATGGACGTGCGCCGAATCGCTTGCTGCGAGCCACTGTCGCTGGGTCGGTCGCCAAACATGCGCCCTGCACCGTCGAGCTGGTCCGATTAAAGGAGATTGCCGAAGCGGCGTCGAGGCCGGCGGTCGCCGCAAGCCAGGCGGACTCCTCCTCGTGCGCCTCTAAATCGCCAAGCTGATTGCCTCCCGTTCACGTTTAGCTGCCGCCGGATCGGTCGCCCACGATTCGCGTTGCGGCGTCGAACAGTGTGGTCAGAAGCAGGCAGCCTATGGCGCAGGTTAACACAAGCCAAAGATCTTGACCGCCAGGCGAGGTCATGGACAGAACCCTGGCCAGCGGGCGCCAGTAGACTCCCCCCGCCAGGAGGGCGAGCGCCAGGAGCGACGTGAAGAACATGGGCAGACTCGGGCGCAAGCCGCCCCGCCGGGAGGATGCTCCGCCCGCGCGCAACCAGCACCAGGATTGCAGCACAAGCGACACCGAAAGAACGGACAGCACCAGCGTGTTGGAAAGCGCGGCACCGCCTGCCCCGGCCGGGCGCGATGCTGCCACCAGATATGCCACCACGGCCACGATCAATCCTCGAAAAGTTATCTGATAAAGAACATCCGGTCCAAGGATGTGCTCCGACCGCTTTCTTGGCTGCTGCCTCATCACCTCGGGAGAACCCTGCTGGAGCACTATTCCCAGGCTGGGAAAGATGTGCATGATCAGGTTAAGGTACAGAAGCTGCAACGGCTTGAGAAACAGGCCTTCGTTGCCGGTAAGGATGCCGAGGGCGATGGCGGTCACGGACGCCACGCTTGCCGTCAGGAGGTAGGCGACCGAGCGTTTTATCCGCTCGTAAGTGAAACGCCCCTGCTCGATGGCCTTGACGATGGTGCTGAAGTTGTCGTCGGTGATCACCAGATCGGCCGCTTCCCGCGCCAGATCGGTTCCCTTCAGGCCCATGGCGACGCCGATATTGGATTGTTTCAGCGCCGGGGCGTCGTTGATCCCGTCCCCGGTCATCGCCACGACCTCGCCTCTGGTCTGCAGATATTTGACGACCTCCAGCTTCATCTCCGGCGTGACGCGGGAGAGCACGGATATCCTCTGCATGCGCTCCTCGAGCTCGTCCGGGCTCAGCTCCGACAGCTCCGCCCCCGTCAGAACATCAGGCTTGCCGGTTCCCGGGGAGTGGATGCCCAGCTCCTGGGCAATCGCCTGCGCGGTCGTCGTCTGGTCGCCTGTCAGCATGATTACCCGGATGCCGGCGTCCTGGCACTCCTTAACAGCCTGGCAGACGTTTTCTCTGGGCATGTCGGCGATTCCCGTGAGCCCCAGCAAGGTGAGGCCGCGCTCGACCTCGGCGGCTGAAGGTGTGGCGGGGACGGCGTCGATGCGGCGGGTGGCAAAGCCGAGCACTCTCAGCCCGCGAGCGGCGAGCCGGCGGTTCTCGGCAAGGAACCACTCGCGCTCGGCTTCGGTGAGCGGCACAACCTGGGTGCCAACAAGGATGGTCGTGCAGGCGGGAAGCACGGTGCCGGGTGAGCCTTTGACACTGACCGTGGGCGATCCTGTCCCCGGGCTGGCGTCGATTGTCGCCATCCGTTTGCGGGCCAGATCCAGCGGCAGCTCAGCCAGACGCGGCCGCCGCGCCCGCAGTTCATCTTCGTCAATGCCGGTTTTTCTCGCCGCCACCAGAAGCGCTCCTTCGGTGGGATCGCCGTGCACGTGCCAGTCCTCTCCCTCATGCTGCTCCAACCGGGCGTCATTGCACAAAACGGCCGCGTTCAGCAATTGGACGACCGACGGGCTGAGCCGCTTGCCGCCGTCGCCGCCGTCGCCGCCGTTCACCTTGAGCTCGCCGACCGGCTCGTAGCCGCGCCCGGTGAGGACCAGGACGGTGTCGCGCGTCACCACCTCCGTGACATTCATCTTGTTTTCGGTCAAGGTCCCCGTTTTGTCGGTGCAGATTACCGACGTGCAGCCGAGAGTCTCGACCGCCGGCAGCCTGCGCACAAGCGCCTTGTTCCGCACCATCTCGGTTATGCCGTAAGCCAGCGCCAGGGTGGCCGTGACCGGCAGGCCCTCGGGGATGGCTGCTACGGCCAGGGCGATGCCGGTCTCCACCATGCGCATGAGCGGGTACTGCTTGATGAGACCGATCACCGAGACGATGGCGCAGATTACGATGGTCAGGTGGGTGAGCTGAACCCCCAGTCGCTCGAGCTGCTCGGCCAGCGGGGTCGCCCCCGGGCCGGTCACGACCACCAGCCTGCCCAGCCTGCCCAGGCGGGTGCCCCTGCCGGTGGCCACCACCAGCGCCGTCGCCCTGCCGGATGCCACCAGGGTGCCCTGCCAGAGGGCGGTGGAAAGTTGCTCTTCACCGCCGGCCTCGCTTTCCTTGTATACCGGCACGCTTTCCCCGGTCATCGCCGACTCGTCCACGGACAACGAGGCGCATTCGACTATGCGCGCGTCTGCCGGCACCCGGCAGCCGGCGCCGAGCAAGATGATGTCGCCAGGCACCAGCTCGGAGGCGGGCAGCTCCACTTCCACCCCGCCCCGCCTGGTGCGGACGAGCCCGCCGGCCAGCCGGGAGAGGCTCTCCAGAGAGAGCTTGGCCCGCATCTCGGTGGCGAAGCCAACCGCCGCATTGATGAGGAGCGCCGCGGCAATCCCGCACGCCTGCATGAACTCCCGGCCGAGCAGGGACAGTGCCGTTGCCACCACAAGCAGGTAGATGACGCTGGACTGAAACTGGCTGACGAGGATAGTGAACCACTGCCCGCGCGGTACCGCCTGGAACTCGTTTCGCCCGCACTTCACCAGGCGCCGGGCGGCCTCGCCGGCGCTCAGACCGCCGGCTGCGTCCGTGCCCAGTCGCGCAACCGCCGCTGATACGGGCATCGTAAAGAGCGCGGTTCTGTCACCGCTTTCAAGGCTCGAGTCGCCGCCGCTTGCCGGCGGTCGCTTCATCGACCCGGCCGGAACGTTGTCACCTGCCATCGCCGCGGCTCCTGTTCCGAAGCGGGATCACTTTGAGGTCTTTGTGGCTGTCTCGCGCTCTTCGCGCTTTCTGGTTCCGGCCCGACCGGGCTTGTAGACGAGGACGCTGGTGCGAGTGTGCCTTACCACCTGGGTGGTCGTGCTGCCCAGAACGTTCCTGTCCGGCCCGCCCATGCCGTAGGCGCCCAGCACGAGCAGGCTGTGGGATCTGTCGGCGAAATCGAGTATCGTCTCGGCGGTGAATCCCTTCTCGATGAAGAATACATCCTTTGGCCAGTCCTCGCGGAGATAAGACTCACCCTCCGCCACCAGCGCCTCCGCTTCCGCCTTCTTGTCGGGCGAGCTTATCACGGTCATGGCCTTCAACTGGCAGTCCGTATTCTTGGCCAGATTCTCGGCCATCAGCAAGGCGCCGCGAGCCGATTCGCTACCGTCGTAGGCGACGAGCACCGTCTTCACCTGCTGGACCGGCTGCACCGTAATGAGCACGGGGACGTCCGACTCGACCACGATGCGCTCGGCCACGGAGCCCAGCATGAGCCTGGTCGGCATTCTGTGCAGGCCGCGACCGCGGTGCCCCGCGATCAGGAGATCGAACTCGTCGGCATATTTGACGATCTCCTCGACTATGTACCCCTCGTCCAGGAAAGTCCGGGCCTTAATGCCTCTGGCCAGGGCCTCGGTGGCGAAGAGATCGAGTATCTCCTTGCCGATCCGCCTCAGGGCGGCGAAGACGCGCTCCGAGGTCTCGATGGAGCGACCGAAGCCGAGCTCTTCAGCAAACTCCGGCTCAATGAAAAGATCGACCAGGCGGGGGTCGACGACGTGCTGTCCGGCCAGCTCAGCCTGAAGATTAGAGGCAAGCCAAAAGGCGTACTCGGCTGCGATCTGGCTGTTCTGCGAGCCATCCAGCGCTACAAGGATCTTTTTGAACGTCATTGTCCTTACCTCAGCTACCGCTGTTTCAATTGAAGCATCATACGTACCGGAGGGGAATTGATCGCAGGGATGATCATAAGTGACCGGCAGGTCGCTCATAAGAAGGATTACCAGATGCAGGCCCTGTGCCACTATTGGAAAGGAAGAGGGCATGCCTGCGGGGAGCCTCCGGGCAGATGACGATGAACACCGTCAAAAGATCCAAGGATTGCGCGTGTACCCACCTCCTGAACGGGAGCCAGGGGGATGTGATTCTGATTAGCGCCGGCGGACCCCGCCGGAACGGCGGCTGCCCTGCGGCAGCTTTGTGCGACGCCCTGCCTGCCCGTGTCCTGTCCGGTGTCTGCCGCTACGACAACGGGCACAGCCATAAGATCATGGCGGCTGCCCTGGCGGCGCACCGGGCCGCGATAATCGTCGATACGACATGCCATGGCACCACCGCCAATACCGTCACCATCTCGAATATGGGCACCGCTTTCGATCGGCACTCGGTGTCGGATCTCCGGGCTCGCCGCGGCGCGCCGGCGGCTTACGGGTTTCGCAAGGACAGGGGGCCGGGACATCTGCCCCGCCGTGTTATCTTTTTCGAGGTTGAGATCGACGAGGGCGTGTGGTCCTGGCGGCCGAACGCCGGGTTTCGGGAGCAGATGCCCGCACTGGTCGCCAGTCTCAGCCTTCTGATAGCGAGGATGGTAGAGACAGTAAAGCGCGATGCCAAAAAGAAATCATGAGACAGGGTCGACCTCCTGGCGCGACGACTACGCCCGAAAGGTCACGACTGCCGCTCAGGCAGTGAAGCAGATACGCTCCGGCGACACCATTTATATACACTCCAACGCTGCTGCCCCCACTGAGCTCATCCGGGCGATGGTCGGCAGGGCCGATGAGCTGCGCGACGTGAAGGTGCTGCACATCCTCACGCTGGGGGACGCGGAATACGTGCGCAAAGAATATGCGGATTCCTTCAAGGTGCAGGCCTTGTTTATCGGCCAGAACGTCAGGGAGGCGGTGAACGAGGGAAGGGCCGAATATATGCCGGTTTTCTTGAGCGAGATCCCCGGCCTGTTCGAGTCCGGCCACGTGCCGGTGGACGTCTGCCTGGTCCAGGTGTCCCCGCCGGACGAGCATGGCTACTGCAGCTACGGCGTGTCCGTGGACTGCACGATTGGCGCCCGCCGGCGCGCCCGCCTGGTTATAGCGGAAGTGAACAAGCAGATGCCAAGAACGCTGGGCCGGTCTTTCGTTCACGTGAGCAGGCTCAATTTAATCGTGGAGTGCGACCGGCCGCTGCCGGAGATTGCGCCGCAGGTGCCGACGGCGGTGGAAGATGCGATTGGCAGGAACGTCGCCGAGCTTGTCGATGACGGCGCTACGATCCAGCTTGGCATCGGTTGCATTCCAAATGCGGTACTGAGTCATCTCGCCGGCAAGCGGGATCTCGGCGTGCACAGCGAGATGGTTTCGGACGGGTTGGTCGATCTGTGCGAAAAGGGGGTGATAACCAACGACCGCAAGACAGTCCTGCCGGGCAAGATAGCCGTCAGCTTCGTTATGGGCACCAGGCGGCTGTACGATTTTGTGGACAATAATCCAATTATGGAGTTCCAAACCAGCGACTTCATCAACGACCCGTTTGTGATCTCGCAGAACTACAAGATGACGGCTATCAACTCGGCGCTGCAGGTGGACATTACCGGGCAGGTGGTCTCGGACTCGATCGGGACCTATCTGTACAGCGGCTTCGGAGGGCAGGTCGACTTTATCCGCGGGGCGTCGCGCGCCAGGAACGGCAGGGCGATAATCGCCATCCCGTCTACGGCAAAGGGCGGGACCGTATCCCGAATCGTCACTTATCTAACAAAGGGCAGCGGGGTGGTCACCTCCAGGGCCGATGTTCACTACGTGGTCACCGAATACGGGATTGCGCAGCTGCACGGCAGAACCCTCAAGCAGCGCATGCGGGCTCTCATCGGCATAGCGCACCCCGACTTCCGGAAGGATTTGGAGCGGGAGTGCCAATCAATCTCCTGGCTCTAAATGGACCGGCCCGCTGCCCGGCGGGATTCAGCCTCCAGGATGATTCCCATCGGGGGCTCGGGGGGGAAAATGGAGACCGTTGGGTCTTCCGTTCCCGGTCAAGCAGATCTCGGGTGCACGATCATGACGTCTGAATACTACGCGCCGGCGGCTTGCCGCCACCAGCAAGGCGACCAGAAGCCGGGCGGCCTGGCGGTTGTCGCAATTGGTAACACGCTGAGAGCGGACGACGGGATAGCCCAGGCGGTGTGCCGGGCGCTTCCTACGTCGGTAAAGAAGCAGGCGTGCTGTTTCGATCTGGGTACCCATACCTATTTTTTGATCGACTGCCTGCGCGGGCACTCCGCGGCGATAATCATCGATTCGACAAGCAGTGACAATCCTCCCGGCACAATCACTGTCCTCGATCTGGCAGAGCTTGTGGCGTCCCACTCGCCGCTCAAGTGTCGATTCAGCCATGGAATTTCCCTGCTCGATGAGCTGACCGTGGGCTTGTGGCGCGGCTTGCTGCCGGCAACCGTCCTGTTTGTGGGCATAGAGGCAGCCAGTGACGGCTGGGGCGAGCAGTTGAGCGACACGCTGGCCGAGAAGCTTCCGGAGGTGACGGCGGAGGTCGAGAAGCTGATCCAGGGGCTGCTGGAGGGCGAGAAGATCAATGCATGAAGCGGCGGTGGCCAACGCAATCTTAGAGCACGTTGAACGCAGGCTCGCGGACGCGGACGAGGCGGTGGTGGCTTCGGTCCATGTCCGGATCGGCGAGTTCTCCAATGTGGACCCGGAGAGCCTGCGCTTCGCTTTCGACAGCCTCAAGTCCTCGTGCGCGATCTGCCGGGAAGCGACGCTCGTCGTCGAGAGCGCTCCCGCCTTTGCCGTTTGCAGTGAAGGCGGGCACCGCTACCGCATTCTGCCGGAGCATGCTTACCGCTGCACCGAATGTGGTGGCGGCATCAGCAAGCTCGTTGCCGGCGACGAGCTTGATATTACGGGCTTAGAGTTGTTTGCCTTTAGCTAAAAGGAGTTTGGAAACATGCATGGATCACCGGACGAGCACATTCTGGAGCGCCTGCTCGAAGACAACGCGCAACTTGCCGATCACAACCGCGAGCATTTTGACGCTCATGGCGTGACCGCCTTCAACTTCATGAGCGCTCCCGGAGCCGGTAAGACGCTGCTCCTGGCCGCGACGATCAACGCTTTGAGGGATGATTACGGTTGCCTGGTCATCGAGGGCGACATGGTCGGCGAGCTGGATGCCGACCGCCTTCGGGAGCTCGACATACCGGCCGTGCAGATCGGCACCGGCCGGTCATGCCACCTGGACGCGCGGATGGTGGCGCGCGTCCTGCACGAGCAGCCGCTGGCGGGCACCGATCTGGTGTTCATTGAAAACGTGGGCAATCTCGTCTGCCCGGCCGAGTTCCCGCTTGGCGAGCACCTGCGCGTGGTGGCGCTGTCGGTGACCGAGGGTGACGACAAGCCGTTCAAGTACCCGGTGATCTTCCACCGCTGCGACGCCGTCGTCTTCACCAAGTGCGACCTGCTGCCGTACGTCGATTTCCAGTCGGAGCGGGCGCGGCGATTCATCAGCGCCGTCAACCCCGAGGCGCGGGTCTTCGAGCTGTCGGCGCTGTCCGGACAGGGGCTCAGCGAGTGGACCGGCTGGATCAGGGAGCGCGCCGGGCTCAACAGGGGCCGACCGGCCGGGCAAAGGCAAGGAGCCGGACATGTGCATCTCGCTGCCGGCTAGGATAGTCTCCATCTCCGGCCGCACGGCGGAGGTGGAGATAGACAACATCCGGCGCCGGGTGCTGCTGATGGTGGACGGGGCGGTCGCGGGCGACTTTGTCCTGGTGTACGCCGGCGCCGCTCTGACCATCGTGGACGAGTCCGCGGCCCGGCAGACCGAGGATCTTTTCGCCATCGGACGGGCTGGGGCGCCGCAAGGATGATCTCCAGGCCGCCGCTCGCATCCCCGATTAATCCATGGGGCCGATGATTTTCACCCCGGCGGGCCAGATCATGGGGTCAGATGGACACACGTACGGGACCGGCGATGGAACAATGTTTTACATTTGAGAAAGAACAATTCCCGCTCTTCTTCGAGGCGATGAGCGAGCACGGAACGGTCTTAGCGCCGGTCCGGGTCTCGGAGCAGTCGTTTGCCTTCCGGCCGGTCTCATCTGCCGGCGAGATCGCTTTCGAGGCGCTGCGCACGATCCTGCCGCCCAAGAAGCTGTTTTATCCGCAGCGGGAGACCATCCTGGGCTACGAAGGGCGGACGATCGAGGAGCGCAAGCCGGACGTCAAGCCGCAGGTGCTCTTCGGGGTTCACCCGTGCGACCTTGCCGGGCTGGGCGTCCTCGACGCAATTTTCTCGTCCGATCCGGCCGACAGCCACTACCTGGCGCGCCGCAAGGCGACCATCGTGGTGGGGCTCTCATGCATGCCCGACAGGTATTGTTTCTGCAATTCGGTGGGGACGGACTCGCCGGAGAAGGGTTACGACGTGTTCCTCACCGACATCGGCGGCTCGTACTTCGCGCGGGTCAACAGCCCCGCGGGGCTGCAGCTTCTGCAGTCCAGGCCCGGGCTCATGCAGCCGGCCTCCGGCGACGCCAGGCAGCAATATAAGGATTTCTGGGTCAACCGCGACAGGGCATTCCAGATCGGCTTCAAGTCCGGGAATCTGCCGGCCATCGTCGATATGGAGTGGGACAACCCGATCTGGGAGGAGCTGGGCCAGCGTTGCTTGAGCTGCGGCAACTGCACGCCGGTGTGCCCGACCTGCTATTGCTTCGACATCCTGGATGTTGCCAGCCTCACCGGCGATTCGGGAGAGCGGGTGCGCGAATGGGACAGCTGCCAGTTCAGCGGCTTCGCCCAGGTAGCCGGCGGCTTCAACTTCCGCCCGGGGCCTGTCGATCGGCTCAGGTTCTGGTACAGGCACAAGCTGCACGGCTTCGAGGACGCCTACGGCTTTCCCACCTGCGTGGGCTGCGGGCGCTGCACGGTGTCGTGTCCGGCCGGCATCGACGACATAGTTGGCGTGGTGCTCAGGCTGCAGGGCGGGCAGGACGGGCAGGGCGGAGAAGAAAGATGAACGCGCTTAAGACGCCTTTTTTCCCCGTTCACGGCGTGATACGCTCAATAATCGAGCTGGCGGCCGACAACAGGCTCTTCGAGATCCAGCTGCAGGAGCCCAACGGTCTTCCGCGCTGCCGTCCGGGCCAGTTCGTGCAGTTGTGGATTCCCGGCGTCGGCGAGGCGCCCATATCGGTGTGCTCAGGCAAGGTCGGCGCCAGCATGGAGCTGTGCGTGCGCCGGGCCGGACGCGTCACCAGCGCGCTTTTCCAGATGCAGGAAGGCGACTGGCTGGGCCTGCGCGGTCCGTACGGCAACGGGTTTCCGGTGGAGCTCTTCGAGGGCAAGGACCTCGTCCTGATCGCCGGCGGGCTGGGCGTGGCTCCCATCCGCTCGCTGTGGCAGTACCTGCTGGACTACCGCCAGAAGTTCGGCCGTCTCATCCTTGTCTATGGCATGCGGCATTCGATCGACCTCCTGTTTCGCGCGGAGTTTCAAGTGCTTCTGCGGCGGAGGGATCTGGATGTCTACATAGCCGCTGAAGACGTTGTCGGGCCGCAGCTGCCGACCGTCTCGTTCCAGCTCGGGCGGGTCACCGACATGATCAAGCTTGCGCAGATCACCCCCGGCTTTCAGGCGGCCGTCTGCGGCCCGCCGGTCATGTACAAGTACGTCGTCCAAGAGTTGCGCGCCAAAGGAATGCCGGACAGCAACATCTGGCTGTCGCTGGAGCGCCACATGAAGTGCGGAATCGGCAAGTGCGGTCATTGCTACGTGGGTGGGCAGTTCACCTGCCGGGCAGGACCGGTCTTCCGGCTCAACGACCTGCAGTTCCTGCCGGAGGCGATCGAGTGCGCTTAGGGAGGATGATCATGGACAGGCTTGAACAACCACTTCCCTGCATCTCGGTGCACAGCCTCACCGGCTGCGCCGGAGAAGAGCTCGTCATTCTGGAGAATCTCCAGAAGGCCTTGCCGCTCGTCCGGGTGGTCAGCTTCCCGTTTGCCCAGAGCGCAAACGAGATGAGACCGGTGGATATCGCTTTTGTCGAGGGCAGCGTCAGCCAGCCGCACGATCTGGAGAAGTTGAAGGCGATTCGGGCCACCGCTCGCTGGCTGGTGGCGGTCGGCAACTGCGCCGTCTGGGGCTGCGTGCAGGGCGGGGTCTGCCGGCGCTTCACGCCGGAGCAGATGGCTCGCGATGTGTACGGGCAGGACAACCAGATTGCCGCCCTTCCGTCGGCGCCGCTGGACAAGTACGTGCGCGTGGACGTGAAACTGTCCGGCTGCCCGATCGATGCCGGGCAGTTCCTGTCCGTGCTGGCCAGCCTGTTGAAGGATCACCTCCCCTATATCACCCACAAGCCGGTCTGCCTGGAGTGCAAGCTCAAGGAGAACGGGTGTGTGCTGGTCGAAAAGAACCTGCCCTGCCTGGGCCCAATCACGGCCGCCGGCTGCGGGGCGCTCTGCCCCACCTTCGGCGCCGCCTGCTACGGCTGCTGGGGACCGTGCGAGGCACCGCAGATGGAGGCTATGGAGATCGTTCTCAAGGAGAAGGGTTACGCGATCGACGAGGTGATCTCGCGATTGACCGCCTTCGGAATTCCCCAGGAGATCTACTCCCGCGACAAGCCATTGGAGCTTAAGGTGAGCCGGCAATGACCGATCATGAGCGAAAGACCATACACATTCCGGAGGTCTGCCGGGTTGAGGGGCACTCTGCGGTGCATGTCGACATCGATGCCGGCAAAGTCTCCAGCGTGACCCTGGATGTCTTCGAAGGCACCAGGTTCTTTGAGAAAATCGTGCTCGGGCACCATTACGAGGAGATCCCGCACATCACCTCGCGCGTCTGCGCCATCTGCTCGACCGGCCACGTGCTGGCGGCGATATTTGCGGTGGAGCAGGCGCTGGGCATTGCCCCGTCGAGCACGACGCTGCTCCTGCGGGAGTTGCTGCATCTGGGGATGTTGATCGAGTCGCATGCCACGCACATTTATGCGCTTGCGCTGCCCGACTACGTCGGCGCCCCGGATCTCTCCGACCTCGCCTCCCGCTACCCGGACCAGTTCGAGAACTGGAACCAGCTGCGCAATCTGGGGGCGGCGATTCAGACGATCATCGGCGGCCGTCCCTTCCATCCCGTGAACATGCACGTAGGGGGGCTGTCGAGGTTTCCCGCCCACAGTGATCTGAAGAAGCTTCTCGCCATGCTGTCCAGCTCTCTGGAGCTGGCCTTCAGCACGTGCGA
This sequence comes from Pseudomonadota bacterium, assembly GCA_021325555.1. Classification (GTDB taxonomy): domain Bacteria; phylum Cyanobacteriota; class Vampirovibrionia; order Obscuribacterales; family Obscuribacteraceae; genus JAJPGY01. The sequence goes on from JAJPGY010000005.1 coordinate 75,863, forward strand.
TCTTCTCCTGTCCTTCAAACCGCCGGTGGCGAGAACTACCCAACCGGTGTTTCTGGCCCTGGTGCCCCGGGAGACCGAGTACGGTTTCTTCGGCAACACCGTGCGCAGCAGCGAGGGCTGGGAGGAGCCGGTTCAAAACTACAAGCAGTATCTGGGCGAGCATTCGGTGCCCTACAGTCACGCCAAGCAATCGACCGCCAGAGGCAAGCCGCTCATGGTCGGCTCCATGGCAAGGCTCTCGCTGTTCGGCCACCGGCTGGGGCGGCACGCGCGCTCGGTCTACACCGCCAGCCCGCTGGCCTCCGGGGATATGAACTCGTTGTGGAACAATCTCGCTCAGGCGATCGAGATCGTGGAGTGCATTTACCAGGCCGAGCTGGTGATCGAGAAGCTCCTGGTCGAGCTGCCCCGGGGTGGCGGGGACACCGGATTGAAGCGGCTGCCGCCCAAAGCCGGACAAGGAGCCGGAGCGGTGGAGTGCCCGCGAGGAACCCTCTACCACTGCTACTCGCTCGACGATCGAGGCCACATAGCCGCCGCCGACATGATCACCCCGTCCGCCCAGAATACCGCCCGCATCGAGCTGGACATCCGGGAGGTCGTCACCCAGTTCGTCGATAAGGAGCCGGAAACCCTGCAAGCCAATCTCGAGACGCTGGTGCGCGCCTACGACCCCTGCAACACCTGCGCCACGCACATGGTGAGCGTGAAGTACAACTGACCCGGGGTTCCACCTGCCGGCGCACCCCGGCGGCAGGTGGAACCCCGGCGCGCACCCGGCGGGCGCGCGTCTAGCCTGCATCTCTCGGGACGGGGCGAGCGCGCGCAATAAGCGGTTCTTCCCTGGGGGCGCGGGCGTCCCGCCCGCATCCCACGCGGTCCCGTTTGCAACTTGCTCGCTCCACGTAAGCGGATCAGGCCTCGCCGCTGTCGCGGCGGGCGGCCGTCTGCACCGGCTCGCGATGCTGCCGGTGATGGATCTTCGGCCTGACTATCTCCACCGTGCAGGGCGCGTGGCGTGCCACCGACCGCGACACGCTGCCGAGGGCGAACCGCGGGCAGATGTCCCTGCCGTGGGCGCCGAGCATGATCTTGTCGGCCTGCCATTCGGCGGCGCTGAAGAGGATCTGCTCTTTAGGGCTTCCCTCCCTGATTTCAAAGTGCACACGCGCGTCCGGCAGGTGGCTCTGGAGCAGCTCCCTGAACCTGGCGCAAAGCTGCTCGGCATCGTGCATGCGCCGCGTGTGCGCCTCGCGGGCCACATCTGCCCAGCGGCCCTTGCCGAGCTCGGCCCAGGATACCGGCTCGATCACACGAAGGATCTTGAACTGGGTGTGCCTGGGCCACTCCCGCCTGGCGACCTCACTGACCATCTCCTGCGAGTACGTTGAATCATCGACTGCTACGATCGCTTTCATTGTCTTAAGTCCGTAATACCATTTGCGCAGGCTTGGAAGAAGGTTGCTCCTTCTCCGATTCCTCCACCTTCGCCGCGGGGATCCTGATCACGATTACCGAGCAAGGTGCGTGCGAGACCACGGCATCCGAGACGCTCCCGAGCAGGAAGCGGTTCACCCCGCTGCGTCCGTGAGATCCGACAATAACCAGATCCGCCGGCCAGCTCTCGGCTATCTCGAGAAGCTTCTCCCTGGCTTTCCCCTTTACGACCTCTTCCTCGACGTGCGTGGTTTTGAAAGCGTCCCTTATCTTGAGGCCGACATGCCTTATCAGCGCAGCCGATACCTTCTCCGCCTCGCGAGAGACGTCCTCGAGGAAAGGGAGATAGGAGACGTCCGACAGGTGCTCGATCCCGATCGGCTCAAGGACATGCACCACCTTGAAGTCGGTCGAAGGCGGCCACTGATGCTTGACGACAAAGTCGGCAAGCGCCTCCCCGAAGGTCGCATCCTCTACTGCAATTAGCACCTTCATCTTGTCAATCCCCTGCGGTGAGGTCAACGGCGTATCGCCGTACTCTTCTTTTATACTGAAACGGGCGGCGGCGGGCCTCGGCCGGGGTATGGAGTTCTCCCCGTCCAATAGGCTGATTCGTGCGGCCGGGGCCCGGGGACGGTGTTCCGCGAAGGTGGTCGCGCCCGCCCGCTCATCCTAAAGGATGACTGGCGCCCGGACCGGCTTGCCGGCGCGCCGGCAGATCCACTTCCGGCCCTCCTCCAGCAGCGCCATGCCGGCCATGAAGGGTAGCATGAACAGCCAGAACCGCGGCGGCAGCGGCGCCGTGTGCCACACCGCGTTTCCAAACGGAGTATAGCCGATGACGAGCATCAGCAATATCTCCGAGCAGATCCCCCAGATGAGCAACCGGTTGGTGAACGGTCCGAGCGAAAGCACCGATTGGCGATCGCTGCGGCACATGGAGGAGTTGACGATCTGCATGCAGATGAGCCCGCAAAGACAGGCCGTGGTGGCCTGGCGGTACAGCGGATTGTCGGCGCCGAGCGGCTGCCCGTACCGCCAGAGGCCGGCTGCGAGCACGAAATGATAGGCCGACATGGAGCCGGCCGCTACCATCAACCCGAGGAAGAGGTAAGCGCGCGCGAGCAGGGGAAGGTCGAAGAGCCCCACCTTGCCCGAGCGGGGCGGAACCTTCATCACCGCCCGATCCGGTTTTTCGGTCCCCAACGCCAGGGCGGGCAGAATGTCCGTGCCGAGGTCGACGCTGAGTATCTGCAGGACGCTGAGCGGAAGCGGCACGCGCAGAAGGACAAACGCCAGGCAGGGGACAAGCTCGGCTATGTTCGAGGCCAGGACGTAGGTGAGGAACTTGCGGATGTTGGCGAATACCGCCCGCCCTTCTTCCACGGCGTTGACGATGCTGGCGAAGTTGTCATCGGCCAGAATCATGTGCGCCGACTCCCTGGCGACGTCCGTGCCGGTCAGGCCCATGGCGATGCCGATGTCCGCTGCTCTCAAGGCCGGGGCATCGTTGACCCCGTCGCCGGTTACGGCCACGATGTGCCCCTTGCGCTTCAGCGCTTCGACTATGTGCATCTTCTGGTCGGCGTCGGCTCTCGCGAAGATGATCTCCGGGGCGCGAAGGATGAGGAGCAGCTGCGACGGCGACATGCGCCTGAGGTGCGAGCCCGTGATAATCACCGGCCGGTCCGATTCGACCAGCTTGATCTCGGATGCGATGGCGTGCGCCGTCTGAGGGTGGTCGCCGGTGATCATGATTACCTTGATCCCGGCCTCCTTACACTTGCGGATCGCCTCTGGCACCTCAGGTCTCGGCGGATCCTCGAGACCGATCAACCCGGCAAGCGTGAGGTCCGACTCCAGCGCGGACTGATCGTATTCATCGGGGACGACCTTTTGCGCGAGGGCCAGCACGCGCAGGCCATTCCTGGCCATCTGCTCCTGCGTCTCAAGGAGCCCGGCCCGCAGCTCCTCGGTCATCTCCGTGGTGCCGGTCTCGGTGTCAATCTTCCGGCACAGCGGCAGAAGCAGCTCCAGCGCTCCTTTGGTGTAGAGCACCAGACGGCCGTCCTGCCAGCCTAGGATCGACATCCGTTTCCGCTCCGAGTCGAAGGGAAGCTCATCGACCCGGCGGGATGGCTGCAGCCCGGGCGATGACGCGCGCGCGAACTCCACGAGGGCGACCTCGGTCGGATCACCGGCAAGGTATGGCCGCCCGTTCCTTACGGTCTCCTTGACGTTGTGGCAGTTGATGGCGATCTCGCACAGGCGCTCGAAAACGGCGCCCTCGGCCGGGACAGGGCTCAGGCGCCCGTCAATGTCTATGGTGCGCCCGCAAAAGTGCAGCCGGCGAACGGACATGCGATTTTTTGTCAGGGTGCCGGTTTTGTCGGTGCAGATGACGGTGGCGCATCCGAGCGTCTCGACCGACGGCAGATGGCGGATCAGGGCGTTTCTCTTGGCCATGCGCTGCGAGCAGGTAGCCAGCGCCAGGGTTACCTCCGGGAGCAGCCCCTCGGGAACCAGGGCGACGATGATTCCCAGGGCAAAGAGGGCGTTGTCCCAAAAGGTCAAACCGATCGCCTGACCGACCAGGAAGAACAAGACCCCCACGATCACGGCGATCGAGGCGATAAGCCGGCTCAGGCGAACAATCTCCCGCTGCAGCGGGGAGAGCGGCTCGCCTTCGGTCGACTGCGTCAGCCTGGCGATCTTGCCGAACTCCGTGTGCATCCCGGTGGCGAAAACGATGGCGGTGGCCTCTCCGGAGAAGACGGAGGTGCCGGCAAGCAAAACGTTCTTGCTGCGGAAAATCTCCTCCTCCTGGCAGACGCGCGCGTCCTTCGGCGCCGGCTGCGATTCACCGGTGATGGTGGCGTTGTTGACCCTGAGCGCGAATGATTCCAGGATCCGGCAGTCGGCGGGGATGTCATCCCCTTCTTCCAGGCAGATGATGTCTCCGGGCACGAGGTTCTCGGAAGGCACGGTGGTAAGCTGCCCGTCGCGCAGCGCCTTTGCCTCATGAGGGATCAGCTTCTGCAGGGCCGCTATCGCCTGCTCCGCCCGGAACTCCTGCCAGAAAGAGAAGACGCCGTTGATGACGATCACGCCGATGATCGCGACGCCGAGCGCGGCCATGCCCCCACCGGGGGCCTTCCACTCGGCGAAGAAGGCGATGGCCGCCCCGCACCAGAGGATAACCGCGAAGAAGTGGGTAAAGCCCCGCAGAAAACGCAGGAACATGGGCTTGCGCTTGAGCCTCTCGATTCTGTTCGGGCCGAACTCCAGCAGCCTTCTTCCGGCCTCGGCGGCGGACAAGCCCCGCGCACTGCTGTGCAGTGACTCAACTACCTCCGAAGCAGTTAGCTGATGGATTTTCACCTCGATGCGACCCGGATTTGCGGCCCCGCCATCCTCGAATCATCCTTCAGGGCGATGACAGCGCCTGGTAGCTCTCAGACTGGCTGGTCACGTAGAAGGTCTTGCGGCGGGCGTCCAGCTGCCGCAACATGAGGGTCAGCTTTGAGGACAGGGCCTGGGTCAGCCGTCTTACCGTGTTTGCCTTGTCCCGTTTGTACTCTTCATGGAACTCCAGAAGATCGAGCGGCCCGCCGACATCGATGACCACCGACCGCGGTCCTTTGATCGTGCGATGGCCGAGGACCTCCTCCTCGAAGAGATCGATCAGCTCGGCCAGCTGCTCTTGAGTCGCCGGGTCCTTTATCTGTCCTTCATAGATGCCGATGAAGTTGATCACGCGATGCAGGTCCCTGGCCAGCGACCTCAGCTGCTCGGCTCGTTCGGCCGCCTCCTCCTTCAACTGGGAAGTGCCTGGCGGCTCTTTAGCGTAGCGAAGATCGTAAATCCTGCTCAGCAGCGTCTCCGCCCACTCGAGTTGCGTGCCGCCTGGCGGCAGCTCGACGCCGATGTTCGCGGCAACCTGCCTGAGCACGGTCGAGCGCAGCCCGGAGATCCGTTCGTTCAAAGAGGCGTTCGGCTCCGGCGTGTAGCCGTACCGTTTCTCCAGATCGAACAGGATGCAATGTGCCACACGGCGCAGGCGGTTGTAGAGGGACTCGCCCGCAGGGGCGGTGATTCCCAGCTGCTCCTCGAGCTTGCTGGTGCAGCTTTCCAGCACGTCCCGCACGTCGGTCCGGTAGACGTACTTGATGGCCAGCGGCAGGATGTATACCGATGTCTGCCTTCCCTGTCGGGCCAGCTTGTCGAGGGCGGCCAGGCCAATCTGGACCGCCCCTGGTTTCAACGGCAGCAGTGCATCGCTGTCGTGGCTGATCTCCCCTTCCGGGAAGATGACCACCTTCTTTCGCCCTTCCACGATCAGATCCCTTGTTGCCCGGAACGACGCGTAGTCGGGCGCGCCCCTGATGATCGAAAAGCATCCCAGGTGCTGAAGCCATTGCTGATTGATTCCGCGGGCGTGGAAGAGCTCCCAGGCGGTCATGATATTGAAGCTCTCCCGCACGGCCCGGGAGAAGGCGAAGATGATGTCCGCGTCATCCTCGCTGGGATGGTTCGGGCAGATGATCGTCCGCTTCCCCTTCAACCTCTTGAAGCGCTCGAGCCCGTCGTCGACAATCTCCAAGTGGGTGTCACCGTGCCGCACCCTGATCACGGCCGGCGCTAGGAGCTGGGCCAGCGAGATCAAAACCGGCGAGTCTTTCGGTGGTTCAAAGGTGCGCATATTTTCCATCCTGCGGCGAAAACTCTCATCTCTAAGATAACGAAGGCTGGACGTGGCTGCCTCGCTCGGGGGACTGATAGCCATTGCCCCTGAGCGCGGCCACGACCTCGCGGTCCTCGACCTGGTGGAAGTCGTTGTAGAAGAAACCTACCGCCTGAAAGTCGAATGGCATGAAAAGGGCGACGAACAGGTCGCACTCGTCATTCAGGAGCCGTTTCGCGTCCCAGGAAGCGACCGGCGTGGCGACGACAAGCATGCCGGCGCCGCGCATCTGTAACGTTCTCAGGGCGGCGAGCACGGTCATGCCCGTGGCGATGCCGTCGTCCACCACGATGACCACCCTTCCCTCCAGCGGGGGCCTGTCCTGGATGGACGCAGCTTGCAGCCAGTGGCGCTCCAGCTCCCTGGTCTCCTTGATCAATCGGGATTTTTGCTGCTCGATGTAGCCCGGCGTCACCCCGAGCCTGATGACCAGCTTGTCCTCGAGGACGACGATTCCGTGCGAGGAGACGGCCCCTATGGCCAGCTCCGGCTGAAGCGGCGCCGCAATCTTTTTCGAGACCAGCACGTCCAGCGGGCAGCGGAGCACTGAGGCGACCTCCGCAGCCACCGGCACCCCGCCGCGCGGCAACCCGATGACCACCGCCTCGGACGGATGGAAATCTTCTTTCGAGTTGAGCGTCTGCGCCACCTTTTGAGCGAGCCGGCGACCTGCCTCGACACGATTGGAGAACATGGCTGTCACCCTCCCTGTCCGGATCGTCATCAGATACGCCGGACGGTTGCCCGCCCGTTCTTCAAGCATGATCGATCTCCCTGGCCGGTACTTGCACTAAACGGATGATCCGGCCCTCAACCAGGAGGATGAACCGGGAACGCACGCCCGGAAGGTGCCGGGGCGGCGCCGGGCAGCGACGCTGATCTGGACGGCGCCATGAAGATCCTGTACAGGGCCGGTATCACCAGGAGGGTGAGGGCCGTGCTGCTGAACAAACCACCGACGATGACCGATGCCAGCGGCTGCTCCAGCTCCTGTCCGGCCCCTCCCATCATGGCCAGCGGCAGCATCCCCATGCCGGCGGTGAGGGCGGTCATCAACACCGGCGCCACCCTGGTCAACGCCCCGCGCACGATCGCCTCCTCGATCGCGGCGCCGGCATCCAGGAGAGAGTTGATCTGCGACACCAGCAAAACCGTATTGCGCGTCGAGATCCCGAACAGGCTGATGAATCCGATAAGCGATCCAATCGTGAGCAGGTTGCCGGTCATCACCACCGAGGCAATCCCCCCGACCGCGGCGAGCGGGAGATTGATGGCTAGGAGAAAGGTGGCTTTCCATGACCCGACCGCTTGCCGGAGCAGCATGAAGATTCCCAGCAGAGAGAACATCGCGGTCCAGAGCAATGCTTCGCTCGCCTCCTGTTGCGCGGCGTACTGGCCGGCATACTGCAAGTAGTAGCCGGCCGGCAGCTTTACCCGGCGGGCGATCTTCTCTTTCGCCTCCGAGACGACGCCGACCAGATCCCTGCCGGCGGTGTTGGCCTGAACGACGATCCGCCGGGCAAAGTTCTCCCTGGTTATGTTGGTCGGCCCTTCGGTGAGCGCGATATCGGCAATCTGCGAGATAGGGATGCGGGCTCCCGCGGGGGTGTCGATGAGCGTGCTCCTTATGGCTTCGACGTTGGAGCGGTGCGGCTCGTCGAACCAGAGCCGGAGATTGAAAAGGCGCTGTCCCTCCAGAACCCGGGACATCACCTTTCCGTTGAAGGCGATCTCGACCAGCTCGGCCACGTCGGAGGAGGACAGCCCGTAGCGGGCGGCGTTGTCGCGGTTGATCTTGATCGACAGCAGCGGCATGAGCACCTGCGGCTCCCTGCGGACGTCCACGGCGCCGCGCACGGAGTGCAGGACGGCCGCGGTTTCGTCCGCCAGCCGCCGAAGCTCGGCGAGATCGGGACCGAAGATCTTGATGGCGATTGCCGCCTTGGTCCCGCCGGAGAGGATCTCGTTCATCCGGTGCATGATGAACGAGCTCACGTCATAGCAGGTTCCGGGCACCTCGGAGAGCCGCTGCCGAATGCCGGACACCGCCTGCAGCACCCTGCTCTCATCCGGCTTGAGCAAGATGTCGATCTCCGAGTAGTTGGGGCCTCCCCCGCTGTCATCCATGGGCGCGCGTCCCGCCCATTGAGCGACGGTGGCGACATCCGGGTCGGCAAGGAGGGAGCGGGTCAGGGCTTTCCCCATGACGGTGGTCGCGTTCAGGCTCTGCCCGGCCTGACCGATCATCGTCACAATCAGCGTGCTCTGCCGGAACTGCGGCATGAGCGCCTGACCCATCTTCGGAACCAGGAGGACACAGATCGCCACCAGCAAGGTCGAGCTGAGCAGGATCACGCGGGGATGGCCGAGAACCGCCCGCAGCACCTGCTCATAGCCGCCCTGGACCATCGACATCGTCCACGAGCTGAGAGACGGCAGCTTTTTCTGGGTGCCGAAAAAGCAGGTGCAGAGGGCAGGGGTGAGGGTGACGGCAACGCACCAGCTAGAGATCACGGTGAGCACGTAAGCAAGCGCCAGCGGGCTGAAAATCTTGCCCTCCACCCCGGGCAGGAGAAAGACCGGCATGAAAACCAGGCAGACGATAAGCGTGGAGTAGAGAACCGACGAGCGGATCTCGCGGCAGGCCTCGAAGATAACCTGCAGGACAGGTTTCGGCGCCGGTGAGCGCTGGTTCTCCTGCAGGCAGCGAAAGACGTTCTGGCAGTCCACCACCGCATCATCGACGGCCTCCCCGATGGCGATGGCCAGGCCACCGAGGGTGATGGCATTGATCGAGCCGCCCAGCAGCTTGATCGTGCAGACGGAGGCGATGAGCGCCAGCGGCATGGCCATGATGCTGATCAGGGACAACCGCCAGTTGAGAACAAAGAGAAAGAGGACGATCACCACCAGCGCCCCGCCCGAATACATGGCCTCCAGCACGTTGTGGATCGAGCGCTCGATAAAGTCCGCCTGGCGGAAGACGGTGACCACCTGGACATCGGGCGGCAAGGTGCGCTTGATGCCGGTGAGGGCAGCCTCGACCCGTCTGGTCAGGGAGAGCGTGTCGACGCCGGGTTGCTTGGTGATGTAGAGATAGACCGCCGGCCTCCCGTCGACCATGGCATCGCTCATCCGCAGCGCCGGGCCGATCTTCACCCGGGCCACGTGCCGGAGCAGGACCGGCACACCGTCCCTGGTGGCAATCACGGAGGAGGCGACGTCGTTGACGTTTAGGACCCTGCCCATGCCGTAAATGGGGATCTGGCGATCCTTGGAGAGTATGAATCCGCCTGGCGGGGCCGTATTGGACTCCTGAACGGCCTGCGCGACCTGGTTCAAGGTCAGCTTGTATGTCAGCAGCTTGGCCGGGTCGACCAGCACCTGATATTCCTTCTCGTCGCCGCCGTAAACGAGAACGCGCGCCACCCCCGGCACCGAGAGCAGCCGGTTGCGGATGTCCCAGTCAGCCAGCGCCCGCAGCTTCATAAGCGGTGTGGTGCTGGGCACGAGCCCTATCTTAAAGATGTCGCCGATTGGCGGGATCGCTGGCAGCATCGCCGGCCTGCCGGCGGCCGCCGGAAGTTGCTCGGCGGCGACCAGCAGCCGCTCGTTGACCAGCTGCCTGGCGATGTATAGCGGGGTGCCGAACTGGAAGATGACGGTTATGCTGGATAACCCGACCGCCGAGGTAGATCTGACCAGGCGAGCGCCCGGCATGCCGTTAAGGGTGGCCTCCAGCGGGATGCTGACCGAGGCCTCGACCTGCTCCGCCGTCAGTCCCGGAGCCTCGGTGGCGACAAGCACCTGGGGTGGTGCGAATTCGGGAAAGACGTCGATGGTCGCGCTTGCGCAATAATTGAGGCCGGCGAGCAGGAGAAAGCCGGCCAGGAACACAACCAGGAATTTATTGGAGATGGACCACTGTATGATCCGGCTAACCATCGCCGCCTTGCTCCCTGGTGGTGTTGGCGCGCCTGGCCCGCAAAGCGCTCGCGATGATGAGCGTTAACGCGACCCCGAGCACAAAAGCGCCGGCGAAGAGCCAGACGTGTGTATACCGATCCCCTTGCTCCTGCCGGCGGTCAGTGTCGCCGGTTATCTGCGCGCCCTGCTGCCCGGACTGGCCGGTTTTTGGCTCGGGCTGTTCGGTTCCAGGACCGTCTGGCTGATCGGGCTTCACCTTGAAGACCTCGCCGCCTACCTGGAACGCTCCCTCCACGACTATCTTTTCTCCCGACGACAGCCCCTCCCGGATCTCGACGAGATTGCCGAAAGAGCGGCCGACCTCGACTGGCCTGGCCTGAAAACCGTCCGGCGTCTCCAGAAGAACGTACGCCTTGCCGCGCTGCTGCACGACCGCATCGGCGGGGATGAGCACCACTTTCGACGGCCGGCTCGTTTGAATTCTCACCTGCCCGTACATGCCCGGTTTCAATTTGAGCCCCGCGTTGGGAAGCTCGGCGCATACGCTCAGCGTTCGCAGGTCCGGGTCCACCTGGCTGGCCAGATAGGACAGGGTGCCGGCAAACTGCTCGCCGGGCAGCGCGGTAACGGTAGCAATCACCTTTTGCCCCTTGCTGATTCTGGCTATATCAGGCTCATAGACATTGGCTCGAATCCAGACCCGGCTCAGATCGCAGACCACGAATAGAGTGTTCGAGGGATCAATGCTCTGTCCTGGCGTGGCATCGACTTTCGTCACCAGCCCCTGGTGGCTGCTCCGGATCGGAACGGAGACGACGGTGCGCTTCTCGCGGAGGATGCGCTCGATATCCGCTTCGCTCAGCCCCAACAAACTCAGCCGGTGCTTGAGCGGCTCCATGGTCAGCTTCAGCTTTTCATGCAACGCCGCCAGCACCAGGCGGCGCTTCCTCGTCGCGGCTTCCAGCCGGGTGTCGGCAACCTCCAGCTCGGAGAGGGCGGCGTCCAGGTCCTTCCTGGCCAGGATACGTTCGCTATAAAGCATCTTGATTCTCTGATAATTGGCCGTCGCCAACCGATGTCTGGAGACGGCTTGATTGACCTCATCGTCCAGTACCGCCTGAGAATGGGCGATCTCCGCCTGAAGCTGGGCCCTCGACTGCAGCGTCTCCGCAGCCAGCCGATTAATGTCGGGGCTGTCGATCCGGGCAAGCTCCTGCCCGAGCCGCACCGCATCGCCAAGGCCGGCCAGCCTCATGGAGACGCGCCCGGGGATCACCGAGTGCTGTTTGTACTCGGAATGAGGAATTGCCACGATATTGCCCGGCACGACAACCTCGGAGGCCACGGGTTTTTCCTGGACCGCCTGCACCTTCAGATCCACGGCTTCGTTTCCGAGCTTGCTCAATCGAATAACGCCCGCCCGCGCGCCTTCCCCGGCCGCCGCCGCGCTGTCCGCGGCCAGGCCGGCATTGACGGGCAGGGTCAGCCAGACAAGCAACAAGCCGCCTGTCAGGAAGGAAGGCAGCCGCCATGCGGGTGATGTCGGGAGATGCTTCATGTGAATCGGCGGTGAGACATGTCGGACCTTCAGACCCTGATAGTCCCAGCATGAACGATCTGCCGGGACGGGTCTTGCACACAGGGGATGATTTCGCCCTTCATCCCATAGGCTGAAACCAAATCATTCTATGTATCAATGCGGAATCCGCCGCCGTGGGCGAGGATAGGGGAATGATTCGGACGGTCGGCAGAAATTGTTTGAGTGGTTCATCGCCGGAGGTCGCCAACCAATGAGAACACTATCTTTCCTCGTTGCGCTCAGCGCGTCGGAACAATCGCGCAATGCCGCGGAGCTGTGCTGGTTGCTTGCCGAGCGAGCGAACGCGAAGGTGTTGGCTCAACACGTGATCGATACCCAGGCTGCCTGGGAGATCTTCGGGAACGACAGACCGGGCTTTATCGGAAGCGGACCCTATGTCGCCGCCCACGAGCAGCTGCTCGGCTTGCTGCGATCGCTCGGCAAGGATCTGATAAGTGTGTACGACGTCTACGCCTCGGGTCATCCGATCGAGAGTCAATCGGTCATGGATGAAGGAAACCCGGTGCGAGAGATCTGCCGGCGAGCCGCCGACAGCGACCTGGTAATCATAGGACACAGGCCCAGCATGTTTGAGGAGCCCGAGGATGAGCGCCGCCTGGAGATGAGATTCTCCCTGGCGGAAAGCCTGGCGCACGAGTGCCCCTGCCCGCTTTTGGTTACGCAGGAGCCGTGCAAGCCATGGTCGGACATGCGGATAATCTCCTCGATGGATCATCTCAACGAGATGTACATAAGAGCTTGCTACAAGCTGGCGTCGAGCCTGTCCTTGAAGGCTGAGCTGGCGGTTCTGGCCACCGGCACGCACGAGCAGGAGAAGGGCGACTTTATAAGTGACTTCAAGCAAGCCAATACCGATTTGAGCGAGCTGCCGGTCTACGTCAAACGGATAAGCAATCAGATCTTCTCCGAGAGCAAATCCGCCTGGTGGGCCGAGGAGGCGGACCTCGAATGGAACGCTTTGCCGGATACGCTCATGATAATTCCCACCAGAAAGTTTGGCGATCGGCGCATCACCTTGTTTGGGGCCTCGCCGGCGTTCTTCGTCCGTCATCTGAGCCTGCCGAGCATCCTCCTATGGCCGGAAGAATACACCGATCGGTTCCCGGGTTTGCCCGGAAAGAGCGAGGGCGAGAAGGTAAGCATGAAATAATCGGCCCGCTTGCTGCGATGCCGGCGCTGCCGAAAAATCCTGCCGCGTTGCTCACAAGCGTCGACGACCAGGTACAGACCCTCAGCCTTTGATGGGAGAGGGAACCATCGTGTATCCTGTGGTCAACGGCATTCCGGATTGGCTTCCGTCCGGCGGGCAACATTCAAAAGTCCTTACTGAGATCTCCCCGGCGGCCGTGCATCTGCTGCAATAGCAGGGGGCGACTGCTCAGGCCTGGTTTCCGCCCTCGCCGGCCTCCTCGTCTTCCGGCAGCTCGACCGGCGTGTCGCATTTGAAGTCGGAAGCCTTCACCTCTCCCAGGAACTTCTTGAATTCCTCTTCCTCGGCCTCATCCGGCTCCTGCTGGATCGGCACCCCGGCGCTGGACAGCACCTGCGGCGCCACGAAGACCGGCGCTCCCGCGATGGTGGCCAGGGCTATGGCATCGGAAGGACGGGCGTCGATGGTGATCGACTCCTCCGCGCCGGTGCCGCCCGCGTTTTCCGGATCCAGGTGGATCAAAGCCTTGAAGGTGTTGGAGTCAATCTCGTCGATGACGATCTCCCTTATCCGGTAGCCGAACCGCTTGATGATCGAAAGCAGGAGCTCGTGGGTCATCGGACGCTGGCTGCGAACCTTGGCGACGGCCATGCTAATCGCCTGCGCCTCCGGCAGCCCGACGAAAATCGGCAGCGCCTGGTTCTTGCCGGCGTCGCTCAGGATAACGATCGGGCTGCCGCCGTCCCTGTCGACCCCTACCGCTCCTACGTACATCTGAATCATGCGCATAATCCCCCCTTTCGCCGCTTGCGACACGACAGCAACGCCTGCTCCCCGGACGCAAGCAACTCGACCGTCGTTCCTCATGGTCTCTCGGATCTCATCCTAACAATTTTTCTAAATCCATGCCCGCCCCCAGGGCGATTCGCTGGTGGGGCATCTTGCTTCCGGTGGATCCGAAAAAAGACAAACTAGAAGCCGGCCTGACCGGCTTCTTCAGGCTCGAGGCTTTCGCCAGGGTGCCTGCTGCCCGCGGGGTTCCGTTTCCAGTTCCCTTTCGGGTTTCTCCTTTCGAGTATATAGACGGCTGCTGCCGGGAATAGTTCCCGGTGATACCACATACGGGGTCAAACCGTCAGGTGCTCCTTGAACCAGTCGCGCGCCAGCTCAGCCACCCTCTCGAGCGTTCCCGGCTCCTGGAACAGGTGCGTGGCGCCCGGCACTATCTCCAGTTTCTTCTCGGCTCGCAGAAGCGCCAGCGCCTCCTGGTTGAGTTGAACGACCTGGCAGTCGTCGCCGCCCACAATAAGGAGCGTCGGAGCCTCGACCCGGGGCAGCGCTTCCCCGGCCAGGTCGGGTCGCCCGCCGCGCGAAACAACCGCCCCGACCGAGCCCGGCATCTGCGCGGCCGCGACCAGCGCGGCGGCCGCCCCGGTGCTGGCGCCGAAGTAGCCGATTTTCAACCTGGCGGTCTCCGGGTGCTTCAAGAGCCACCTGGTCGAGCCCACGACCCGCTCGGTAAGCAGATCGATATTGAATCGCAGCTGCGCCGTGTAGATATCGAAGCGCTCCTCCTGCTGCGTGAGGAGGTCGAACAACAGCGTGGCGAGGCCGGCTTCATTCAGCTCGGCCGCGACAAACTGATTGCGCGGGCTATGCCTGCTGCTTCCGCTTCCGTGCACAAAGACAACCAGCGCTGTGGCGTTCCTGGGGATGCACAGCTCGCCCGCGAGCATTACCGTACCAACCGGAATTTCCACTTCATGGGTTGACCCTTTCCGTTCGCGTGTCATTCTGCTCATCCCAGCAATCTCCCTGCATCTTGCACCTGTCCGGTCAAGCCGGCAACCTCTTCGACGTTGGCCTTTGGAAAGCATTACGCACCGTCGGTGCTCAAGACCTGTATACACCTGCTCATCTGTCGTCTGCCTACGAAAAAATCCCCGGTCTTGCTCAGGGGGTGAGACATGCTCTGCCAACCGGACGCGATCACATCGCGAAAGGTGAGCCTATACCTGACTATAGTGAGGTAAGGCGGCCGGCGCTTCCGCCACTGGAGTGACCGGCAACAAAAAGAAATGGCCGAACCATCCCAAAGAATGACCCGCCTATCATTCCGCTAACGCATGCGCGTGGGGTGCCGGCGTCCGACAATGGTGTCACCAGGGAACGTCGGCTAGAGGAGGCTGCGAGGATAATGAGCGCTTGCTTTGAGAACATGGCTCCGCAGGACAGGTCTGAGCGGTGGCTCTCGATCATGAAAGAGGGCAACGAAATGTACCGGCGCGGCAAGTTCGCCGAAGCCGAGAAGCTATACCGGGACGCGCTCGCCAAGGCCGAGGAGTTCGACAAGGCGGATCCGCACCTCGCGGCAAGCCTGAGCACGCTTGCCTGGTTTTACAGAGAGCGCGGCAGGCACGTGCAAGCGGGTCCCATTTATGAGCGCGAGATTGCTTTGTGGGCAGAGGTTCTCGGGGAGGACCACCCGGCGCTGGCCGCGACGCTGGAGAAGGCAGGGGAGTTCTACTGCGCCCAGGCGGACTATGAGAGGGCGGAGGCGGCTTACCGGCGTGCCGTGGATATCCGGCGCAGGACCGCATCCGATCCCAAGCTGGAGCTTGCCCACTGCCTGGATCACCTGGCGGACATCTGCTTCAAGCAGGGCAAGTTTCCGGATGCTGAGGTCCTTTACAAGGAGGCTCTGCACATATGCGAGCAGACGCTCGGCGCCAATCATCTCTGGGTAGCGGCGTTGCTGCATGCTCTGGCAGGCATTCACCAGTGCCAGGGCAACCTCGAGGACGCGGCGACCGTCGGAGCCCACGCCAAGGCGATCTGGACTAGCCACATGAAGTCCCCGGCCGCAACGCCGGGCAAATAGCCGGGAGTCGTGTCCTCCTCGCGTTTCGCGTCGGTCGGGATCGCGGTCCCGGACATCACCTGAGCGGAGACGAAGATGGGAGCCTTGGCCCTCAGCGCCAGGGAAATGGCATCCCAAGGTCGCGCGTCGATGGCCTTGACCGGGTTGAACAGACCGTGGCCTCCTCCCCTTGCGCAGGCTCTTATGGTGGCGATGTAGGTTATCGTCAACAGCTCGTTCACCGCAAGGTGCTTAACCTTGCAGCCCACATCCTGAATCACCCTGAGCAGAAGATCGTGCGTCGGGGGACGCTCCGGCTTGACGTTCTCCAGGCAACGCTGGGTCGCGCTGGCTTCACCGGCGTCGAGCAGCCCTCGTGGGGTGCCGGCAATGCGCCCCTATGCCACCTTGCTCTGCCGTGCGTCCTTCTGTGGCCCGAGGACTACTCGCCCGAGCGGCTCACTTATCCCGCACCTGTTAAAGCCCGTCCAGCACAGTCGACGGTCTGAGCTGCTCCTTACAGGCGGCGAGACCGGGCATCGCCAGTCGGAAGGCGGCATGTCGACCCGGGTGCCGCGCTCTATGCCGGGCAACGCCTGGCGGCCTTTTGCCCGAAACGCCAGCGCTCGAGGCGAACACTGGAGCCATGGCGCCCGGCCGCGCTGCCTTTATGATCGCCAACCAGGCGTGATCCCGGCATGTATCTGAGGCGTGATCCGCCGGTGCGCCTCTGGGATGAGCGCGCCCCGAAGTCGTTGCTTAGCGGTGCGGAAGATCCGGGATGGATACGCACAGCGGCTGATGTGCAACTGCCCGGCTTGCGATTTTATAGAAGAGATCGGACCTGCCATCGAGGAGGGACTCATGCAATCGCACATGCCGGCTGCGAAGGGCGGTTGGACCCCGGTAGCCGACCGAAACCCGTACAAGGACTTCTTCGAACGGAAGAAGCAGTCCTGGCGCCAATACAAGCAGTATCTCAAGGACAGCTTCCGGAGGATGCCCAGGTCCGAACAGGAGAAGCTGATCAGGAAGTCCTGCACGGTCGTCACCGTCGGCTCGGCGGTCACGGTGACAAGTCTCGTCTACCGCGTGCTTCCGCTTGCCACCAGGCTCCTGGGTGTGCCGCTCATTGTGGCTGGCGCATTTATTCTGGGCCGCAAGGTCGTGGGTCCACTGGCGGTTGCGCGCTACGGCAGGTATCTCAACAAGCCGGAGGCGAGCCCGGGGAAAGAAGAGCCGGGCCGCGGGCAGAAGGCGATGCCGGGGCGTGGAGCGGCGCCCGCGTAGGTTTCGAGGGAAAAAACTATGAAGTAAAGAAGATACAAGTGTCCGTGATTATTCACGGAAGTGATACCAACAGACCGTCGACCTGAGCACGGTCGGTACCCCGACCACCAACGGCGAGCGAATTGCCTATGCTGAGGCCTGCCCGGCGCAAAATAACTTCAAAGCAGCGGACGAGTAGATGAAGACGGTGATGGGCAGCACCACCGATCTCAAACAGATGTTCGCCCTCGGCGACCTGGGCCTCATGATCAAGGACCTGCCGACCGCGGAGGAGGCGTACAAGAGGGCTGCCCTCATGCCCGGCGGCGAGGAGCGGGCCCGCCGCGGGCTGGGGCTGGTCGCCAAACAAAAGGAGGTGGCCAGGCAGGATCTGACCATGGCCGATGATCCGCCCAAGAAGGCCCAGATTAAGAGCTCGCTGGATAAGTATCGGGCGGCCATTTATGAGAACCCCAGGGTTCCGGAGGCCCGCCTGGGCTACGCCGTCGTCTTGCAGAAGGATAAACCGGAAAAGGCGAGCAATCTCAAGCAAGCGATCACGCAGTACAAAGCGTTGCTGGACCTGGAGACGGAGCTTCCGCAGAAGGAGGCTAAGCGGATCAGCCGCAGGATAGCCGCGCTGCAGGAACGTGCTTACAAATTGTCACAGAGGGAAAAGGGGTACTGCTGACGACCGGGTCCGCGACCGGCAGGCCAGGCCTGGCGCACCTTTGCGCGTGCGGGTGGCCTGGCGCAATGTACTATGTGATTGTCTGCTCTCAGAACCGGCCATCTCTCAAGGCGAATAATCGCCTATCCTGAATCAGGCTGCTCAGTGGGGGAAGGAAACTATGCGATACAGGCGTCTGTGGATTGGGCTTTTGCTGGTCGTGCTGCTGTCGTTTGCGGTGCTCGGCTATTACGGAAGGGAGATTTACGCGCAGGCGCCGCCGGTTCCGGAGACCGTTCGCGTGGAAAATGGCGAGACGCTTTTCACCGGGCAGGACATCCGGGACGGTCAGAACGTATGGCAATCCATGGGCGGGCAGGAGGTCGGCTCCATCTGGGGCCACGGCGCCTACGTGGCGCCCGACTGGTCGGCAGACTTCCTGCACAGGGAAGCTGTGTGGCTCATCGAGCGGTGGTCAAAGGCCGATTACAAGAGCAGCTTCTCGAACCTGAACCCGGAGCAGCAGGCGGTGCTCAGGGCACGGGCGACGGAGGCGCTCAGGAAGAACACCTACGATGAGCGCACGGGGACGCTCACGCTCTCGGCCGAGCGGGCGCAGGCGGTCAAGGCGGTGTTCGCTCATTACGCGGGACTGTTCGGAGACGATCCGTCCCTGGCCCGCCTGAGGGACGCGTATGCGATCCCGACCAGGGCCATTCGCGATCCGGACCGCATGGGTAAGATGAACGCCTTTTTCTTCTGGGCGTCGTGGGCCTGCTCCACGGAGAGGCCGGGCAGCAGGGTGACCTACACTAATAACTGGCCCTCGGAGTCGCTGGTCGGCAACCAGCCGAGCGGGCAGATTGTGGTCTGGTCGGTTATCAGCTTTGTCTTGCTGCTGGCGGGCATAGGGGCTCTGTCCTGGTATTTCGCCGCCCAGCGCGGCCGCCCGATCGAGGAGCATGAGGTGCCGGACAGCGATCCTTTGCTCGCGCTCAAGCCGACGCCCTCGATGAAGGCGACCCGCAAGTACTTCTGGGTGGCCGGCGCCCTCTCCGTGGCGCAGGTGGGGCTTGGGGCTCTAACGGCGCACTATGGCGTGGAGGGATCCGGCTTTTACGGCATCCCGCTTGCCGACTGGCTTCCCTATGCGGTGACCAGAACCTGGCATACCCAGCTGGGCATTTTCTGGATTGCCACCGCCTGGCTGGCCACCGGTTTGTTCATGGCCCCGGCCATATCCGGCTATGAGCCCAAATTTCAGCGCGCCGGCGTCAATCTCCTCTTCCTCTGCCTTCTGATCATCGTCGTCGGCTCGATGGCCGGTCAGTGGCTGGGCGTCATGCAAAGGCTGGCGCTGGAGACCAACTTCTGGTTCGGCCATCAGGGTTACGAGTACGTCGACCTCGGGCGCTTCTGGCAGATCTTCCTTACGGTGGGCTTGTTCCTCTGGCTGGGCTTGATGACCAGGGCCTTGCTGCCGGCGCTCAAGGCGCCGTCGGAGAACCGGAGCCTGCTCAGCCTGTTCGGCATCTCCTCGCTGGCCATCGCGGTGTTCTATGCGGCGGGGCTCATGTGGGGCCGGCAGACGAACCTGGCCATTGCCGAATACTGGCGGTGGTGGGTGGTGCACCTTTGGGTGGAGGGATTTTTCGAGGTCTTCGCCACCGTGGTCATCGCCTTCCTGTTCACCAGGATGGGGCTGCTGCGCACGGCAACCGCCACCGCCAGCGTGCTTTTCTCAACGATTGTCTTCCTTACCGGCGGCATAATCGGCACCTTCCATCATCTCTATTTCACGGGAACACCGATGGCGGTGCTGGCCCTGGGCGCCACGTTCAGCGCGCTGGAGGTGGTGCCGCTGGTGCTGATCGGGTTCGAGGCCTACGAGAACTTGACCTTGAGCCGCGCCAAGCAGTGGGTCGCCGCCTACAAGTGGCCGATCTACTTTTTCGTGGCCGTGGCGTTCTGGAACTTTGTCGGCGCGGGGCTCTTTGGTTTTCTGATCAACGCGCCGATCGCGCTTTATTACATGCAGGGGCTGAACACCACCCCCGTTCACGGGCACACGGCCCTGTTCGGCGTGTACGGGATGCTGGCGATCGGCCTCATGCTTTTCTGCATGAAGGGGCTGGCCTCTCACAAGGTCTGGCGAACCGGCGCCCTCTCTTACTGTTTCTGGGCCACCAACATCGGGCTCGGGCTGATGGTGCTTCTCAGCCTGCTGCCGGTCGGACTGCTGCAGACCTGGGCGAGCGTGGAGCACGGCATGTGGTATGCCCGATCGGCGGAATTCCTCCAGACCGGGACCATGAATACGCTGCGCTGGCTGCGCGTGGCCGGTGACACCATATTCGCCACCGGCTTCCTGGCGCTCGGCTGGTTCGTTCTCGGTCTGAAAACCGGCTGGTCAGTCAAGCCGCAAACCGATGAGATCATCGCTCGCCAGCGAATGCTCGCCACCGAGCACCGCTCCTGAGCGCACATCCGCTTAAACGTCGTACGTGGCGAGGTAGCGGCCTATGGTGCGGACCTCGGCTAAGCACTCTTCAGCTTGTTCGCCATCGCCGGTCTCCTGCAAGCACCTGGCGAGCTTGTCCAGAACCAGCGCCCTCAGCGGGTGATGCGGGCCGATGAGCGGCTCGAGTATGTCGCGCGCTCGATCGAGCAGCTCCTGGCACTCGCTGCGCTTGCCCTGCAGGAAACGCAGCCTGGCGAGCTTGAGAAGGCACCGGCCGTACCAGTAGCTCCTGCTCCCCAGATTCCACTCGAAGAGATCGAGCGCCGAGCGGACCAAGGTCTCCGCCCCATCCAGATTGCCGCTATCCAGCTCCACGTCTGCTGCCCCCATCAGGCTCTTGGCCGCCGCGGCCTTGTCGCCCGACTCCTGCAGTCCGTTGATGCATTGCTGGTAAAGCGAGTGTGCCTCCGACAGCTTGCCCTGCAGCCTGTAAACTTCGGCCAGATGGCGGGTGTCCGACCAGCGGTCGCTGCCGCGCAGCAGTTGCCTGGCCAGCTCACTGGCTGCCCGGAATGCCAGTTCAGCCTGCCGGTATCTCTGGGTGCAGGTGTATATCTTCCCCGCCAGATGATACAGTCTGTGAAGATCGATGCCATCAAAAATGGTGCGCGCCATTTCCATCTCCTGGAATGCCGCTTCGATGTTGCGCAGCGCCGCATGATAATCGCCGCTTTTCAGGGCCATCTCCGCCACGCGGAGATGCCCTCTACAGCGAGATTGCAACTCGGACGGTGAAATCAAGGTGGGTTCTCCTCGTTTGGGGACGCGACGCCTTCCGCAGCGCAGCGGGCACCGCGCCTGGTGGCGCCGTCATCCATGCTGGGCCAGGCAAATTCCAGGTTAAACGAGTGTCTTCATCCTGGAACCTCATGTTCCTTATTGTGGCAAGCGCCGCAGACCGGCGCCTCAACCGCCGGAATGAATGTGTAGGAACGGTCACGATTCTTCTTCGGTGCTCTCGTGCGACGAGCCGAGCACCGACCATTCGGCCGGCATGCTGACCGGCATTCGGCGGTTTCCCCAGCTCCCCTTGCGCTCGCCGAACACGCCCGGAATAACGGTGTGGCAGGTCGAGCAGCGATTGCGGTTCAGGCGATAGGCGCCGATGGAGTATCCCTTGCGCTCGATCACGCATTCTCCGCAGCCGGGACAATAGGTGGATTGGCCTTTGCGGTTCGGAACGTTTCCCGAATAGACATACTTCAGCCCCGCGGCCAGCGCCTGCTCACGAGCTCTCGCCAGCGTCGCCTGCGGTGTGCAGGGTTTGTCCGGCAGGCGATACGCCGGATGGAAGGCCGTGAAGTGGACAGGGACATCCGTCCCCAGGTTGCTGGCGATCCACCGGCACATCTGCTCGACCTCTTCCGGGCTGTCGTTCTCGCCGGGGATCATCAGGTTGGTGATCTCCAGCCATACGTTCGTCTTATGCCGGATCCACTGCAGGGTCTCCAGCACCGGCTCGAGATGCGACAGGGTGAGGCGCCTGTAGAAGCCTTCCGTAAACCCTTTCAGGTCGACGTTGGCGGCGTCCATCACCGAGAGGAGCTCTGACCTCGCCTCGCCGGTAATATAGCCGGCCGTCACGGCGACGGTCTTTATGCCGCGATCCTGGCAAGCCCTGGCGGTGTCGATGGCGTACTCGGTCCAGATTACCGGGTCGTTGTACGTGAATGCCACGCTGTGACACTTCAGGTTGTCGGCCATCTCCGCGATTGTTTCGGGGGATGCTTTCTCGCTCAGGTCCTCGACTTCGCGGGACTTGCTGATCGACCAGTTCTGGCAGAACTGGCAGCCCAGGTTGCAGCCGGCCGTCCCGAAGGAGAGCACGCTGGTGCCGGGCAGGAAATGGTTGAGCGGCTTCTTCTCAATCGGATCGACGCAAAAGCCGGTGCTCAGCCCGTAGGTCGTGAGGATCATCCGCCCGCCCTGGTTCTGCCTGACGAAACAAAAGCCCCTGTCCCCGTCTTTGAGCAGGCAGAAGCGCGGGCAGAGATCACATTGAATGCGCCGCCCGCCTTCGACCGCATGCCACCACCGCCCGGGCAGCCGCCCGATCAGCTTCTCTCGATTATTGAGACTGACTTCGTGATTGAGCATTGTCCTCACCTTCTTCGCCGGCGTCACGGTTCAAGACTGATCCGCGCGCCAGGTACGCCGCATCCGGGCGGAGCATCTATTTACGATCTTGTATGGAGAGTGTGAAATTGTCATGCACACTGGGACTGATCCCGGCCGGGCCGATGGCCTGAGCTTGATCTGGCCGCGGGCATGCTGCCGGCGCCAATTCATCCGAAAGGTCGAGTGAGGAACTCCCGGTAACCGACTAAGATCCGATCTGAGTGGCGGGCAACCGGAGGAGGACTCTTTATGGTTGGTTTTGAGCTCAGCGACGAGCAGCGTCAGATTCAACAGTTAGCCCGCCAGTTCGCGGAAAGGGAGATAGCGCCGAAAGCCGCCCATCACGACGAGACCGGGGAGTTCCCGCGCGAGATCTGCCGCAAGGCGTGGGAGCAGGGGTTGATGAACACTCATATCCCGGAGCAGTACGGCGGCGCCGGTCTGGGCGTCTTCGACGGCTGTCTCATCGCCGAGGAGATCGCCAGCGCCTGCACCGGCATCGGCACGGCCATGGAGGCGAACAACCTGGCCGAGGCGCCGGTCATCGTCGCCGGCGACGATCGGCAGAAGAAACAATTCCTCACCCCGATGACCGAGGAGCTGCAGTTCGCCGCCTATTGCGTGACGGAGCCGGCGGCCGGCTCGGACGTGGCCGGCATCAAGAGCCGGGCGAAACGTGTCGGCGACGATTATGTGCTCAACGGGCAGAAGATGTGGATAACCAATGGCGGTGTCGCGAGCTGGTACTACGTCCTGGCCTACACCGACCCGGATAAGGGGCACGACGGCATGTCGGCGTTCCTGGTGCCGAAGGACACGCCCGGGATCGAGGTCGGCAAAAAGGAGTTCAACATGGGCCAGCGGGCCTCCGACACCCGGGCGGTGACATTTGTCGACGTGAAGGTGCCGGCAGCCAACCTCCTGGGTGCCGAGGGGCAGGGATTCAAGATCTCCATGGCCGCCTTCGACCACACGCGGCCCCTGGTCGCGGCGGCTGCGGTGGGATTAGCCCGGTGCGCGCTCAAGCACTCCCTGCAATACGCCGGCGAGCGCACGGCGTTCGGCAGCGCGATCGGTGACTTCCAGGCGGTCAGCTTCATGCTCGCCGACATGGCCAAGGATATAGATGCGGCCAGGCTGCTGTGCTGGCGGGCGGCGTGGCTGATCGATCAGGGCGTCCGCAACACCAAGGAGTCGTCCATGGCCAAAGCGTTCGCCGCCGACATGGCCATGCGCGTGGCCACCGACGCCGTGCAGATCTTCGGCGGGTACGGCTATTCACGGGAGTATCCGGTGGAGAAGCTGATGCGCGACGCCAAGATATTCCAGATCTACGAGGGCACGAGCCAGATCCAGCGGGTAATCATCGCGCGGCACCTGCTGGCTGCTAAGGGCAAAACAGCTGTCCCCACAAAATAGATCCGAGGCGCGAGCGCCTGCCCTGCGGGCTGATTGGCCGCCCTGCTGCGGAGAATCGTCCTTAAGGATGATAACGGGCGCGAGGCTGGAGACTAAACTGGATATAAAGGTACATAAATCTGGAATGCCATACCTGTCGTGACACAGTTATTTGTTGGTACCGCCCCCGGTGACTCGTCGGCCGGCGTAGATTTTTCTGCGCAGCGCGATCGTCTAATGGCAGGTCTGTGAGATGATGAGCAAACTTTCTGGAGAAAAAAAGAGAATCCCCGCCGAGGCGATGATACCGGAAGTGCTGGAGCGGTACCCGCAGGCGCGGCCGGTATTCGATAAATATGGCTTGAAGGGTTGCGGCGGCCCGCTCGGACCCTATGAGTCGATCGGTTATTTCGCACGCGCGCACGAGGTCAACGAGGAGAAGCTCTTAGAGGAGATCAACGACACCGTGCTCAACAGGCCGGTCGAGCTGCCGGTCACGGCGGCGGAGCCGGACTTCACCGACACGATCTACAGACGCTTCTTCCTGGTGGCGATTGGTATCATCCTCACCCTGGGCGCCACCTGGGGCGCCTATCTTCTCTGGAAGATCGGCGTGACCGGAAAATTCGCCGGCGCCTCCATCCATGAGGTAAACGCGCACGGACAGGCTCAGGTCTTCGGCTGGATGGGCCTGTTCATCATGGGCTTTGCCTATCAGGCGTTCCCTCGCTTCTGGAACACCGCGCTCTGGCGCCCCCGGCTGGCGCTGGCCGTTTTCTTCTTGATGATAGCGGGGGTGGTATCAAGCTCGATGGCCATCGCCGCCGGACCGGCCGTGCCCTACGCCGCCGCCGTGGCCGTAGCCGGCTCGGTCGTGGAGCTGCTTGCCGTGCTCATCTTTACCACCCAGATCGCGGGCACGTGGAAAGCCAGCGGCCGGGCGCTCGAGCCGTATGTTGGCTACGTCTTTACGGCCCTCACCTGGTTCTGCGTGTCCTCGGCGTTCAATGCCTGGCACGTTTGGAACACCATGACCGCAGCGACGGACGCGCAGTTGCAGTGGTACGTGCGGACATTCCAGTGGCCGTTGCGCGATATGCAGTTTCACGGGCTGGGCATGTCGATCATTTTTGGCGTCTCGTTGAGAACGCTGCCGCACCTGTTCGGGCTTCCCAAGGTCGGCGAGCGGCGCGCCTGGTCGGTTCTCGGCCTTGTCACCCTGGCCGTCATCCTGGAGGTGGCGTTTTACCTTCAGTACAGGCTGACCGGCAACGAGGTCTTTGCCCGGGCGCTGCTTCTGCCGTGGGCTCTTTTGCTCATGGCGGCCGCTATCTTTGTTCTGCCATTCCGGCTCTGGCGGCCTTTCCCCGAGGCGGATCGATCCGCCAAGTTCATCCGCACGGCCTTCGCGTGGCTTTTTGTCTCTCTCGTCATGCTCGCCGCCATGCCCGCCCAGCAGGCGCTTAGCCACATCGCCTTCAGTCATGCCTACGCGGGGGCGATCCGGCATGCGATCACGGTCGGCTTCATCTCCGTGATGATCATGGGCTACTCGCTGAAGGTCGTAGCCACGCTGAACGGTCTCGATTCCCGCAAGCTGAGCGCGATGTGGGGACCGTTCGTTTTGATCAACGCCGGCTGCGCCATGCGGGTGGGCGCCGAGGTCTTGAGCGATTGGTATCGGGGCGTCTTTTCGGTGATGGGATGCAGCGGCGTCCTCGAGGTAGCGGGGCTTGCCTGGTGGAGCTCGCATATCCTCGGCATGATCGTCCGCGGCAAGCGCGAGGAGATGCGTCTTGCCGGGCCGGGGGCCGGCCAGGCCGTGCAGACGATTTCAGAGAGCATGACCGGCGGCCCGGCGGCCAGCGAGGCGCCGGCGGTAATAACCGGCGAACTGAAGGTGGCCAGCGTGCTCGACTGGTGCCCGGAGACGGAAACCGTCTTCCTCAAATACGGCTTTCAGAAGATCACAAACAAGCTTTTGCGGAACACGGTGGCGCGTCAGGTCTCAATTGCGCAGGCATGCGGCATGCACGGTGTCCCTCTGGAGGAGTTTTTACTGTCCCTGAACGAGACGGTGCTGGCGACCAAATCCGCCTCGCCGTCCCCGCCGCCGCCGTGCGGTTGCCATGAGACGGGGGAACCAATGGACAAGCGTTGCCGCAGTCAGGAAGATAGTGCAGGGTCTGGAAGCCGGGGGTAGGTTCCTCCGTCCTGCCGGCTATCAGGCAAGGCGACTCATTCTTTAGAAGGATATGAAATTGAGCTGCACGTGTCAGAATCCCCGAAAGTGGCACATTCGTGCCCGGCAAATTGCAGGACTTCAGGTCGGACGCGGTTTAACGGTGGCAACAAAAGATAGCCTGCAAAAGACCGCGGCGCGCACGGTGTTCGTGTTAGCGGTTGGGCTTGTATTCAGCCATCAACCAGGGGCCGGCGCAGAAGAGCCCGACCGCTCCGTGGCGTTGTTCAACCAGAAATGCTCCGGCTGCCACACCATCGGCGGCGGCAGTCTGGTGGGACCGGACCTGGCGCCGGTGCAAAAGTGGAACCAGACGGACGCAACGGCCGCCGTAAAGCGGATGGAGAAAAACGTCGGGCCCCTCACCGACGATGAGGTCAAATCGCTGGTCCGGTTCCTTCGCGATGCCGACGCCGCCAAGCGGATCAAGATGGCGGCCGAGAAGGCGGCAACTCCTGTAGCCGGCGCCGAGGTGGAGAAGGGCTCGAGCGATGCGGGCAGGCTTCTTTTCACCGGCGCGCAACCCTTTGCCAACAAGGGAATGGCTTGCATAGCCTGCCATCAGGTCGACGGGGTCGGCGGCACCATGGGGCCTGATCTGACCGGCGTTGCCAGGAAGATGGGCGAGGGTCCGCTGGCGTCCGCGTGCGAGCAGACGAGCTTCAAGGTCATGAAGGCTGCTTATCGCGAGCATCCGGTGACAAAGAAGGAAGCGCTGGATCTGACGGCTTATTTCGTTTCCCTGCAACAGCCGCACAACAAGGGGAAAGCGGCGCCGGTGCCGCTCTACGGGGCGGCCATCGCGGCGCTGTCGATGGGGGCCATCGCTTTCGGTTATCGCGGGCGCAACCGGGGCATTCGAGCGAGGCTCGAGAGGAGATGACGACATGGCTTGGATAAGGGACATCTTCGCGCCCAAGCAGCGGCAGTGGGAGGACTTCTACCGGAATCGCTGGCAGTACGACAAGATCGTGCGCAGCACGCACGGCGTCAACTGCACCGGGTCGTGCAGCTGGAACGTGTACGTGAAAAGCGGGATCGTCACCTGGGAGCTGCAGGCCCTTGACTATCCAACGATCAGCAAGGAGATACCGCCGCACGAGCCGCGCGGGTGCCAGCGGGGGATCTCGTGCTCCTGGTATCTCTACAGCCCGCTGCGCGTGAAGCATCCATACATGCGCGGGGCGCTCATCGATCTCTGGCGCAAGGCCAGGCAGGCTTTCCCCAACGATCCGGTCGCCGCCTGGCAATCGATCGTCAGCGACCCCGAATCGCGCAAGCGGTACCAGAGCGCGCGCGGCAAAGGCGGCTTCAGACGCAGCAGCTGGGCGGAAGTAAACGAGCTGATGGCCGCGGCCAACATCCACACGGTCAAGCGGCACGGCTCCGATCGTATCGTCGGCTTCTCACCGATCCCGGCCATGTCCATGGTCAGCTACGCTTCCGGCGCCCGCTTCCTTCAGCTCATGGGCGGGGTCGCCCTCTCCTTTTACGACTGGTACTGCGACCTGCCGCCGGCCTCGCCCGAGATATGGGGCGAGCAGACCGACGTGGCCGAAAGCGCCGACTGGTTCCATTCCAAGTTCGTCGCGGTGGTCGGCTCCAACGTGCTCATGACGCGAACCCCGGACGCTCACTTCCTGGTCGAGGCGAGACACCGCGGCGCCAAGGTCGTCGTCTTCTCGCCGGATTTTTCCATGGCCTCCAAGATCGCCGATGAGTGGGTGCCGATTCACCAGGGGCAGGACGGGGCCTTCTGGATGGCCGTCACGCACGTGATCTTGAAGGAGTTTTACTGCAACAAGCAAGTCCCCTACTTCATCGATTATGTCAAGAAGTACAGCGATGCACCATTTCTGGTGACGCTCAGCAAAGATAAAGACGGCAATTACGTGCCGGGCAGATTGCTGAGGGCCAGCCAGCTGGAGGCAACCAGGCAGATGGAGAACGCCGAGTGGAAGATGCTCATGCTCGACTCCGCTACCGGCAAGCTGGTCGCGCCGCGCGGCACCATCGGGCACCGCTGGCAGACCAGGAAGGGCGAGTGGAACCTCAAGCTGGAGGACTCGATTACCGGCGAGCGCTTTGATCCGCGGCTCTTTCTGACCCAGCCCAGGGCGGAGATCTGCTCGCATCTGAAGGCAAGCGCCGAGCTGGCCAAAGAAGCGGCTGGCAAGGCCGCGCCCGAGCCGGTCGGCGCGCCGGCTACGGGCGGTGCCACCACCGTGGTGGACGACGTGGTTCCGGTCAAATTCGCGGACTTTTCCGAAGGGACGAGCGATAAGGTTCTTGTTCGCAATGTGCCGGTCATGGCAGTTGATACCGTGGACGGACCGGTAATGGTGACGACCGTGCTCGAGCTGCTGCTGTCCCAGTACGGCGTTGCCAGGGGGCTGGACGGCGATTACCCGTATAACTGCGACGACGAATCGCTTCCTTATACACCTGCCTGGCAGGAAAAATTTACGGGCGTCAGCGCCGGGCTGGTGGAGAATTTCGCGCGCCAGTGGGCGAGGACCGCGGAGCGCAGCAAGGGCCAGTGCAGCGTGATCATCGGCGCCGGCGCCAATCACTGGTACCACAACAACCTCATTTATCGCGCCGCGATCATGCCCTTGATCCTTTGCGGCTGCGTGGGCAAGAACGGCGGCGGCTTGAACCATTACGTCGGGCAGGAAAAGCTGGCCCCGCAGGCGTCGTGGGCTCCCATTGCCTTCGCCACCGACTGGGTGGCGAAGGCCCGGCTCCAGAACGCGCCCTCGTTCCATTACATCCACTCCGACCAATGGCGCTACGACACCAACTTCAACGATATCTGCCAGGTGTCCGGCCTGGGCCACGGCATGGCCTCGGGACACACGGCCGACAAGCAGGCGCTGGCCGTGCGCAACGGCTGGCTGCCCTGTTTCCCGCAGTTCAATCGAAACAACTTCGATCTGGTGCGCGAGGCCGAGGAGAAGGGGGCCAGGAGCGACGAGGAGATCATTCAATACGTGGTGGAGCGTCTGAAAGAGCGCACGCTCAAATTCTCCATGGAAGATCCGGACAATCCGGAAAGCTTCCCGAGAGTCTGGTACATCTGGCGGGGCAACGCCATTCTTTCCTCCGCCAAGGGGCATGAATACTTCCTCAAGCACTACCTGGGAACGCACAACAACGCCATAGCCGAGGAGGCGGCCAGAGATCTGGTCAAAGAGGTCACCTGGCACGACAAGGTCGAGCTGGGCAAGATGGACCTGATCGTCGATCTTAACTTCCGCATGGATTCTTCCGCCCTCTACTCGGATATCATCCTGCCCGCCGCTACTCACTACGAAAAGCATGATCTGAGCACAACCGATCTGCACTCATTCATCCACCCGTTCCAGCCGGCGGTGCCCCCTTGCTGGGAGTCGAAGAGCGACTGGGACATCTTCAAAGGGATAGCCTACGCCACCTCCGAGATGTCCAGGCAGTACCTCCCCGAGCCGCTGAAGGATCTTGTGGTGTCGCCTTTGATGCACGACACCCCGGACGAGATCGCCCAGCCGACCGTGAAGGACTGGACAAAGGGCGAATGCGAGCCGATTCCAGGCAAAACCATGCCCAATTTCAAACTGGTCGATCGCGACTACACGAAGATCTACCAGAAGTTCATCTCGCTCGGGCCCAACGTCAGAAACAACGGACTGTCCGTGCACGGCACGCACTACGACGTCGCCGACTATTACGACAAATACATGCTCGGCAATCCCACCGAGACATGGGACGGACATGAGTACCCGTCTTTGAAGGAAGCCAAGGATGTCTGCGAGCTCATTCTGCTTCTGGCGGCCGAGACCAACGGCGAGATGGCTTATCGGGCCTTCGAGGCCGAGTCCAGGAAGACCGGCATCGATCACACGCACCTGGCAGCCGATGTCAGGTCCGTGCACTTTACCTTCGACGATCTCAAAGCCCAGCCCAGACGGTATCTGACTACCCCGTACTGGACCGGCATCACCAACAACGAGCGCACCTATTCCGCCTACTGCCAGAACGTGGAGGAGGAGATCCCCTGGCGGACGCTTACCGGGCGGCAGCACATGTACCTGGATCATGAGGTTTACAGGGCGTTCGGCGAGCACGTTCCCACGCACAAGCCGCGACCCGACGTCAATTTGACCAGGGATCTGGTGAAGTCGAGCCCGGATGGCGCCTCGATCGTGCTCAACTACGTGACGCCGCACGGGAAGTGGCACATTCACTCCACCTTCGGGGACAACCTGAGGATGAAGACCCTGTCCAGGGGCATCTACCCGATCTGGCTCAACGACAAGGACGCCGACCTGATCGGCATCGAGGACAACGATTGGGTCGAGGCCTACAACGATCACGGGGTGGTATGCACGCGCGTGATCGTGAGCGCCCGGATACCGCGGGGAATGGCCTTTATCTACCACTCCCCGGAAAGAACCCTCTCCGTGCCGAAGTCGAAGGAGCGCGGAATGCGACGGGCGGGCGGCCATAACAGCCTGACCCGCACGCGCCTGAAGCCTATTTTCATGATCGGCGGCTACGGGCAGTTCAGCTACGGCTTCAACTACTGGGGCCCGCAAGGCGTCAACCGCGACACCTTCGTTCGGGTCAAGAAAATGACGGACAAACCCGAGTTTTAGTTTGGTGAAGGAGACCCATTGTGGATATTCGCGCTCAAGTTTCAATGGTCTTCCATCTGGATAAGTGCATCGGTTGCCATACCTGCAGCGTCGCCTGCAAAAACACCTGGACGGATCGCCCCGGCGCCGAGTACATGTGGTGGAACAATGTGGAGACGAAACCGGGCACCGGCTTCCCGACGCTGTGGGAGGACCAGGAGCATTACAAGGGGGGCTGGAAGCTCAACGAGAAGAGCCGGAAACTGGAGCTGCGCTCGCAGGGCAAGGTCGACGCCTTCCTCAAGCTTTTCTACAACCCGAATCAACCGGGCCTGGAGGACTATTATGAGCCGTGGACGTACAAATACGCCGACCTCTTCGACGCCCCGGAAGGCGACGATCAACCCACAGCCATCCCTGTCTCCCAGATAACGGGCGAGCCGGTGGAGATAAAGGCGGGGCCGAACTGGGACGACGATCTGTCAGGCTCGACCATATACGCCGAAAACGACATCAACCTGGACGAGCTGTCGGAGGACGAGCGGGAGCAACTTTTCGAGATCGAGCGGGTCTCGATGATGTACCTGCCCCGCATCTGCAACCACTGCGCCAACCCCAGCTGTGTCGCCGCCTGCCCGTCAGGCGCCATATACAAGCGCGGCGAAGACGGCATCGTGCTCATCAATCAGGACGTCTGCAAGGGGTGGCGCGCCTGCGTTTCCGCCTGCCCATATAAGAAGATCTATTACAACTGGAAGACCGGCAAATCGGAGAAATGCATCCTGTGCTACCCGAAGCTCGAGACAGGGCAGCCGCCCAACTGTTTTCAATCGTGCGTGGGGCGCATCCGCTATCTCGGCGTCTTGCTTTTTGACGCCGACCGCGTGCCGGACGCCATGACCGTTCCGGATCACGCTCTCGTGGAATCGCAGCGCAGCGTCATCCTCGATCCGTTCGACCCGCATATCATCGAACTGGCCAGGGCAAACGGCATCAGCGATGAGTTCATCTACGCCGCGCAGAGATCTCCTGTCTATAAATACGTGATGAAGTGGAAGATCGCCCTGCCGCTGCACGTGGAGTACAGGACGATGCCGATGCTCTTCTATGTGCCGCCGCTGCTGCCGGTCATGGGCAAGCTTGACAACGGCACCTATGACAACGAGGTGGACGGCTTCTTTGCCAGCCTGGACAAGTCGCGCCTGCCGATCAAGTACCTGGCGCGCCTGTTCAGCGCCGGCAACGAAGAGATTCTCGAATCCGTGATCAAGAAGCTTATGGCGGTGCGATATTACAAGCGCTCGATGGAGATCGAGGATCTCGACCTCGTTCTCATCAGCCGCATGATGCGTGAGGGCAACGTGACCCCGCAGGAGGCCGAGGAGATCTATGCGCTGACGGCGCTGCCGACGGTTGATGAGCGCTTCGTCCTTCCCCCTCTGCAGCGGGAAGAGGCGATGTCGTCGCCGAACCTCGATCCGGAAACCTGCAGGGGCTGCAGCGGGTTTGGCTGCCATGACGCGCCAGCGCGAGGAGCATAGCCATGTTACGCAAGGTCGATAAGGCAGCAGCCCTGTCCTCGCTAGCGGCCATGCTCGAATATCCGGCAGAGGATTATCTTGACAATGTCGAGCGCGCGAGAGAGCTTTGCAGCTCGATATCGCGCCCCGCTGGCAGGCGGCTGGGTGAGTTCCACAAGCTCGCCTCGAAACACACGCTCGAGGAGCTCGAGGAGCTGTTTACCCGCACCTTCGAGATTGCGCCCGTGTGCAACCTCTACACCAGCGCGTACATTTATGGAGATGAGAGCTTCGATCGCGGCACGCTCATGTCAACCCTGAAAGTCAAATTTCAGGAGGCAGGCTTCGACCCGGGCGATGAGCTGCCGGATCACCTGGCGGTCTTGCTTAAGTTCGCGACTTACCTTACAACAGAGGAGTTGAATGAGCTCATAACCTGCTGCCTGATGGATCCTGTCAAGCAGATGAATGAGCTGCTCAAGAACTCGAACGGCCCCTACTCGGCCCTCATGCAAGCTATTTCTGATATTTTGAGCGTTGATCTGCCCAGAGAGTTAGCACATGATTGATTCCGTTCTTTTCATAGCACTGCCCTACCTGGCGATTTTTGTCTGTGTGTTCGGCTCAATCTACCGGATTCGCAGGCAACCTATCACGTATTCGTCACTGTCCTCGCAGTTCCTGGAGAATCAGGGGCTGTTGTGGGGTTCCGTGCCCTGGCATATCGGGATCCTTTTGATCCTGCTCGGGCATTTCATCGCCTTCCTTATGCCGTCCCTGTGGCAGGGCGCGATGTCGCACGCGGTGGTGCTGGCGGGGGTCGAGTCGCTCGGGCTGGGTCTGGCCATTGTCTGCACGGTCGGACTTGTCGTGCTGGGGGTCCGGCGCATCACATCCGCGAGGATTCAAGCCGTCACCAGCGGAATGGATCTGATCGTGCTGCTGCTCCTGCTGGCTCAGGTCGGGCTGGGTCTGGCCACGGCCGTGATGTATCGCTCCGGCGCGCTCTGGTGCTCGGCCACGACCACGCCCTACGTGTGGAGCATCGTCAGCTTCCATCCCGATATGTCGTTTGTCCAGGATATGCCCGTAATTATCAAGGGCCACATTGTCGGGGCGTGGCTGTTGATTCTCCTTACACCGTTCTCCAGGCTCATCCACATGTTCGCCGTGCCGTTCCAGTACCTCTTCCGTCCGCCGCAACAGGTGGTCTGGACCGATCCCCGGCGGCAGGAGGCTGCGGTCGAGACACTCTCCGAAGAGGAGTCCCGGCGGCACTTTCTCAAGGCATCGGTCGGCATCAGCAGCGGTCTCCTTCTTCTGGGCATCGGTGTTACGGACAAGCTGGCTCGCTTCTTCTTCGGCCCGCGCTTGAGCCAGAAAGAGGAAGCCGAACTGATGCAATTCCGGCTCGACCGCTTGAAGCTGACGGCCGAGCAAAAGCAGCTTGAGCTCGAGCGCCAGGAAAGCCCGTACATCCTGGTAGGCGAGCTGGCTGATCTCAGCCCGGACGAGGGAAAGTACTTCATCGACTACGCGATGCTGCCCGCCATGGCTTTCAAGGGCGAGGACGGCCTGCCGCTGCTCCTTTCGGCCAAGTGCACGCATCTCGGCTGCACGGTCGGCAACAAGGTGGACGATAAGGGGAAGATCCTCTGCCCCTGTCACCTCTCCTATTTTGATATCAAGTCTGGGGAGCCCAACCCGAATTCGCCCGCGAAGTTGCCGCTGCCGCATATCGGCTGGGTGTTAATGGACACTCGCGGCAACGTTCTGGTCAGCCGGACTGCAAGCGGGCAGACAAAGGGATCAGCCGACCAGGCGGCTCTTGCGGGCGCCAGGGTCTATATCGCCAAGAGCCTCGCGGAGGAAACGACATGAAGAACGGCACTGCCTTTGGTGCCCTCGCTCACTTTCTACAAGAGCGCTTCCCGGTCGACAAGATGAATTTCCACTCGATGGTGGAAAAAAAGGAAGTGCCCGTGCACTCCATGAGCTGGGGCTATTACACCGGCGGTTTGACCCTTTTCTTTTTCATCATTCAAGTGGTCACCGGCCTCCTGCTGCTCTTTTATTATCAGCCGACGGTCAGCGATGCCTACGCGTCGGTGGAGTACATAACCAAGTACGTGACCGGCGGCGCGCTTATCCGCAACATCCACTCCTGGTCCTCCTCGTGCATGATCCTGTTCGCGATGATCCACATGATCACCGCCTTTGCCATGAAGGCATTCGAGAAGCCGCGGGAGATTACCTGGATAGCTGGTGTTCTCCTGCTGTTCATCACCTTTACCTTCGGCTTTACCGGCTACCTCCTGCCGTGGAATCAGATCGCCGTCAATGCTTCCAAGGTTGGCTTGCAGTCGGTCGAGGCGGCCGGACAGTACCTGCCTGGGCAGCTTTCCCAGCTGCCGCGCATGGCGATCGAGACGTTCCAGGGAGAGGCCAGCGTCGGACAATCCACCCTGGGACGCTTCTACGCCATGCACGTGGTGCTCCTGCCGATGGCCATCGCGGCCCTTCTCGGTCTGCACCTGCTGTCCGTCCAGCTCCACGGAATGAGTCAGGGGGTCGACGAACCGCCCAGGAAGGTGGAGAAGTTTTTCCCCGTGTTCTTCTTCAAAGACGTCAGCCTGTGGAGTGCGGTGTTTCTAATTCTGTTCGTTATAGCGAGCACGGTACCGTTCGACTCTTTTCTGCCCTTTCCGCTCCTCGAGCCTTACAATGCCATGGGCTCGACGCCGCCTGGCATCAAGCCGGAATGGTACTTCTACTTCGTCTATTATCCGCTGGAGATGCTGCCCTTCTGGGTCATCCTGCTGGCAAGCAATATCGCGGTCGTGGTGCTTCTCCTCACCCCCTGGATTTTCAGGGGCACGAGCCGGCGAACGCTCCGCTACATCTCCCTGGCGGCGTCAGCTTATCTGGTTGTGATTACATTGTTCGGGCAGGATATCTTGCACATGGTGAAGCCGGGGTTTTGAAGTGGTTATGAGAGCAGGGGCCGCAATCGTTTTTGCATCACTGGTAGTTGCCTGGAGCCAGGCGGCGCCGGCCTTTTCTTTTCCCCCGTTTCAGCAGTTCAGCGAGAAGCACTCGGGGCGCACGACCAACTGCTCGATGTGCCACATGAACGACGACGGGCCGACCGGCAACGGGCACGGCCAGATAGGCGGGCTCACCAAGGACCAGCTCGAGCAATTGAACAAGGCCAGGGCGGCCCTGCAGCCGGGCTCGGAGGTTGATAATCCAATCCTCAACAAGTTTGGCAACGAGATCGTCCGCAAGCTCGGCATGCAGAAGGTGCTGGAGTTGAGCGCCGATCCCGCGAAGCTGCCCGAGGCGCTGGGCAACACGACGGATCTTGACGATGATGGCATACCCGACGCCCAGGAGTACCTTGACGGCACCGACCCGCTCAACAAAAGCCACGGCGATCCGGCCAAGCTGTTTTTCATCAACCTGAGCCGCTGCAAGCTTCAGATTGCGCTTGCCGTGGTCGCCGTGTTCCTGCTCGACTACGGCCTGGCGCACCTGCTCAAGGGGCTTTCGATAGCGGCAAAAACCGCTGAGCCCAAGTGAAACGGGAAAGCAGGTTTCCTACGAGCCCGCTGAAAACCACAGCCCAGGCGACGAGGGCAACGTAGACGAAGCAATAGGGAATGCCGAGCAGCAGCGGCAGATTCATGACCATCGCCAGCTGGTACGTGCATGTCGTGTACATCCCCAGGGGGAACACCAGGCCCCAGTAAAGCGGATCGTAGGCAAGCGGATATCTTTTATAGACGTGTCTCCAGATGCCCAGGATAAAGAGCATGGGTATCCACCAGGTTCCTGTCGCCCAGAACAACAAGGTAAAGCCCTTCAGGAAGGGAAGAACCTGCTGCAAAAGGGCCGAGCCGTGGGCGTTGGCGATCAGGGTGGTGCCGGCCAGCGTGCTGATTGAGACCGCCCCCATGTTAATCCAGTAGGGGGGCGCGCAGTCGGAGGGGAGAAATTTGAAGAAGGTGTACCGGTAAAAGATCAGGGCGATGAGCCAGATGTAGAGCATGCCCCCGGCCAGCCACATGCAAAGAGTAAAGAAATTGAGCACCTCCAGGTGATCCGCGAAGGCTGGCGCCAGGGCTCCGCCGAGCACGGCCACCGCCTGGGTTGCCACGACGGACACCAGCCACCCGCCATTGATTCCCTCGGCCAGCGGCGGTTTTTCCTCCTTGATCGTCAAGCCGGTAAAGATCGCGTAAGTGAGCGTGACCCAGAGCGCGATGCCCAGGGCCCACAGGATCCGCCCGATCAGATAGTCGTGGCTGATGAGCACGAACTGGCTGCCGAGGACACAGGTGCCGGCGACCGTGGTAAAGAATCCAACGCCGCGGTTGTGATCGGTCAGATCCGCCAGAACCTCCTTGCGAAACCAGATCAGGCGCGCGCCAACGAGCAGCCAGAGGGATAGGAAAAGCGCGACGTTCAGGTAAAACAGCGCCACGGCGATCAGATTGAAGCCGACGAGGTTGGCTGCTATCGAGACAATCCCCGTGGCCATCACGGCCGCGAAGTATGCCGGATGAAGGTTTTTCAGCTCGGTCACGTATTCATCCATGTTGCTCGCCCGGCGGGATGTCGGCAGGCTGGAGGCGCAAGTGGAGGCGCCCGGCCACTCCATTGTCGTTCCTACCCTGAGGGAATTCATCAGCCTGGAGGACGAGCCCGTCCCTCCCCGACCGGCCTGCCGGACTGTCCGGTGAGCGCGCTAAGTTCCTGCTCCCCCCTTGAGCAGGGCTTCCATTTTGTCCAGGGAGTTCAGCCTCTCCTTGAGCGTCCTTTTGGCCAGCTGGCTGCCCCCGTGTTGCCGGAAGATCTGCCACTCGCCGCGAGCCCTGGCCTGCGCCGCGTCGACCATGCCGATGCCGGTGCCCGGAATGAAGGTGGTTGCCGCCTGGGCCACCCGCTTGCTGAACAAGTTTGTCCCGCCCTTCGGCTTCGGCAGGGCGGCCGCGACCGTGTGCCCGCCGAAATTGAGCTTGACGTTCACGGCAGGCAAGTTCGGATTGGCGTGGAAGCCGAACCCGGCATTCATAAGCTGAATGCCGTATCCCATCTTTGTTCCACCGATTGCTGCGTTGATAAGGGTTCTTTCAATGAGCTCGCGGTTTTCCTCTCTGCGCTCCGCCCTGGCCGCCACGGCCTGCTTTTCAAAGATCTCGCCCTGCAGGTCATAGATGCGGGCACGCCTGGCCACGGTTCCGAGGACGGAGCGATCGTCCACCGCCGACCTCGCCAGCAGCGCCCACAGCTTCTGCCTGTCCGCGTTCAATGCCTCCGCCGCGCCGGCGTTGAGATCCGGCAGTCTTCTTTTCAAGTTGCGCTGTGCCATCTTGCCGCCGGTGATCATCGAAAGCCGGGTGACAATCGGGAGCAGGACTATGAGCGCGCCGGAAAGCGTAAATCCGAGCCCCGAGGCGCCGGCCAGATGCGGGCGATGGCAGGCGGCGGCTTCCAGGCTCATCAACGAGCCGATAAAACCACCGGTGCTGGCCGCCGAGAGCGCCACCGCCTGCGCGGTGTCCTTGCCGTATCGCCAGCGGGAGGCGCGAATGTTGAACTTTGAAAATTCCAGAACCGCCGCGTCCCTGATGTCCTTGAGGACCGCGCCCTCGGCGGCCAGCACCTGCCTGTCACCATCGGCCATGGACTGATCGGCACTGACGGCCGTGTCCCTGGAAGCTATCAGACGATCGATCTCCGAGCGCAACTCTCTTACCCGCCTCGTGGCCGTCTTCCCATCCAAACCGCGCCGTCTAAGGTTGTAGCGCCGCAGGACATCCAGGCAGGACTCGAACACCACCCCGCCTGCCAGAACGCTATGACCGATGAGCAGGAGGGTCGGCCCGGCCTTGGCCAGGTCGGTGGGCAGAAGTTGCGGTCTCTGCCAGTATTTCCAGCGGGCGGCGGCCAGGGTAATGATTCCGGCGTTGTTGATCGCGAAGTGGGCTTCGTTGTACAACCAGAAGCGCCAGGGTCGCAACCGGCTTTCTCGGGTGGACTCGATCCGGTAGTTCGTGCTCAAGCGAAGGAGCTCGATCTCCTTGCGCACGATTTTTTCGGTGAGAGCCTCTATTTCCGGTGCCGCGGCCAACGCCATCTGGTTTCGCCCGTCGGGGACTGCCTCCGCACCATCCGGGGAAGTGGCGGTGGTGCCGGCGGCCCCCTCGAGCGCGCGGGCCGCCGGCGGGCAAATCAACGACGCCTGGACAAGGAGCAAGCACGCAAGGATGGAGCAGAAAATGGCTTTCGCTGCCGACTCGCGTAACATCCCCGGATAAGCCTCCGCCCGCAGGCATTAAATCAATTAAGTCTAACGCGCGCCTTGGATCGGCCAGCGCGATCAGTCCGGCGGCATGTACGCGCAAAGGTTGTCCTGAGCGAGCCAGCTGCCTGATTCACCATAAGCCCGTGCCCGGGAGCCGCCGCACACCACCCGAAACTTGCACCGCCCGCACTTGCCCTCCAGGTTCGAGGGGTTGCGCAGTTCCTGGAAGAGCGGGCTCTCTCGATAGATGGTGACCACCGAATCCTGCTTTACGTTGCCGGCCGTCACGGGCAGAAAGCCGCTCGGGTAGATGTCGCCCACGTGCGAAATGAAAAGCAGCCCCTTGCCGTCATTAACCGATTGATACGATCGCAAGGCGCCCACCCTGGCCGCCGATCTGAGCCCGCCCAGGGTGGCTGAGCGGGCATCGTCCGGCTGCTTCGAGTGGCGCTGGATCAATACGCGGCGGAAGTGGGGGGCGGCGGTCGACTTGATGTCGAACTTGCTTGTGAGGCTGAGGTCGGCCATCTTCATGAGAACCTGCTCCGCCTCATCGGCGGTAATCTGCATGTCCTGCGTGGCGCGCCCGGTGGGAACAAGAAAGAACACGCTCCACAATACCGGATCGCAGCTGGCCACCAGCTCCGCCATCTCGTCGAAGCGATAAAAGTTCTCCTTCCACATTGTGGTGTTGATCTGCACGGGCAGACCGTTCTCGTGCGTCCAGCGCACGATGTTCCGGCTCCAGGCAAATGACCCCCGCACACCGCGGAAGGAATCGTGGGAGCTGGCGTCGGGACCATCCAGGCTGATGGCGATGCGGGAGACACCGGCGTGCTTCAGCCGTTCTATATACTCTGCCGTCACCAGCGGCGTGGCGCTGGGCGTCACCGCGACCGGCAACCCCCTGGTCCTGGCCTCTTCGACGATCTCGTACAGGTCCGGTCGCTGAGCTGGATTGCCGCCTGTCAGGACGATGAGCGGCTTTCCGAACTCCTTGAACTCCTCGAGCAGGAGTACGCACTGCTCGGTGGTGAGCTCGAGCGGGTTTCGCCTTTCGATTGCGCTGGCCCGGCAGTGCTTGCACGCCAGCTCGCACGCTCTGGTCAGCTCCCAGAGGATCAAGAATGGCGACCGATCGAAATCAAGCATAGGTAGGAAATCCTACCCGGTAACTTTGTCTTTTCCATCAGTCTCGGGGATGAGCACCAGATGGTTACCGCCTAGGGCTCGCCGCCATTGCCGCCCGCGAGCACGTCGTCCACCCAGGAGAGCGTGGCCATCATGGCCGGAAAACCAAGGGTGGTCACGGAGAGGATAATCGCGTGCCGGATCTCGTCTGCCGTGACGCCAGCTTCCAGGGCGCGGCGGCAATGCGAGTGAACCGCCCCTTCCATGCGCGCCCCGGCCGCCAGGGCCAGCTTGACAAGGGCTGCCTCTTTCTTCCCCAGCGGCCCGCTGGCCGCCGCTGCTTTGCCCAGGCGGTCGTAGGCGGCGAAGACCTCGGGATGGCTTTGTTGAAACTGTAAGTACCTGCCAGGAAGTTTGCCGGGTCTGGTTGTCATGTCTCTGCCTCCGGTTAAGCGGCCACTAAGATAACAGGTCTGCCGCCTCACAAGCACTCGTGGGCGAAAGACCTAAGGTGCTTGTACATGCCCAGGTACCACATGACCGGCACCAGGGCTTGCGGTTTGACGCGCAGCGTGTCGAACAGCGATCTCACGAAGAAAATCTGCCGCCTGAAATCCAGGGTGAAGAGATAATAAAGGATCACCCGCATGCCCGCCAAGAAGGTGGCGGGCGTGATGCGATGAGCCCTGTGCGTGTAGGCGGTGAAATTTTCCAGGCTGCCGATCAGTCTTTCGCGGAAGGGACCGTAGCTGTACAGCTTGCGGCAGAGATTTATGTAGCCGGCGCACAGCCGCTGGTAAGGCATCTTGAGGGGGATGACATTGGTCACCGCGCGCGTGTTGTTGCCGGTCTCGATCTCCTGGCGTATCCTGCCCGCCTCCAGGAGCCGGCGGTGCAGGGCCGTCTTCGGCAGCGCCTGCAGCAAGCCGACCATCGCCAGCGGTATCTTGGCTGCCTGAACGAAGTTGTAGACCTCGTCGAAGATGCCCTCATCGTCGTTGTCGAAGCCTACGATCATGCCCGCGAAAACGAAGAGACCGTAGCTCTGAAAGATCTGCACCGCCTTTACCAGATCGACCTTCAGATTTTGGACCTTGTTTGACTCCTTCAGGCTCTCCTTCCTTGGCGTCTCTATGCCAACGAAGACGGCGTGGAAATTGGCCTGGCGCATCAGCTCGAGGAACTCCGGGTCTCCGGTGATGTCGACGCTTATCTGGCAGTGATAGACGGGCGGATAAGGTACGGACGCGTTGAACTTAATGAGCTCGTGCAGCAGCTCGCGCGAGTGCGTGCGGTTGCCCGCGAAATTGTCGTCGGCGAAGAAGATGGCCAGCATGCCGGCCTCATACCAGCGCCGCACCTCTTCCATCACCTGGCTCACCGGCTTGACCCGCACGGCCCGTCCGAACATGATCGTGATGTCGCAAAACTCGCAGTTGAACGGGCACCCGCGAGCCGTCTGCACAATCCCCTGAGCGTAGCGGCGCACCTTCACCAGGTCCAGGCGCGGCGGTGGCGAATGCCCCATCTCAACCCTGGTCGCTTCAGGATAGTGCTCGGCCGGCGTGCCGTTGCGCAGGTCCGCGATGAACTGCGGCCACGTGTACTCGGATTCGCCCTCGAAAAGGACGTCACAGTGCGGCCTGCACTCATCCGGCGTCAGATTGGCGATCGGCCCGCCGATCGCCACGAGCTTTCCCTGAGACCTGTAGCGGTCGGCCAGCTCCAGCACCCGCTCTTTCTGGAGCAGGTAGCCCGTGATGCCTATGATCTCCTGAGCAGGCTGGGGAAGGGCCGGCTCGATGTGCTCATCGCATATGGTGACAGGGATGTCGGCCGGCGTGAGCGCGGCCAGGGTCATTAAGTTGAGCGGCGGGAAGTTGGCCGAGTAGCCGCTGAGGTCGCGGCAGAAATCCATGCCCCAGAAAGAGGGGGGGAATTTCGGTTGTATCAAGTAGATGCCTTTGCGCAAGGAGACCCCGGCGGCCTCCCCGACTGTCGGTCGAGTTGGTTCCATGCTGTTATCCAGTTCTATATCCAGCGGGCAATGCCCCGACGATTATGCAGCCATGTACGCGTTCTGGTTTATCATCCTCAAGGATGATAACTTCTGGTAACCAGGCCGGGAGTCCGGCTGCGGACAACTCCCGGTAGCTCAGCTCTGCTGCGCCAGCACCGCCCGTCCCGCTTGCTTTGCCGGCTCCACGCCCTTCCGGGCCGGTTGCGGGAGCCTGATCACGACCACCGAGCAGGGAGCATTGGAAACCACCCCCAGGGAAACACTTCCCAGCAGGAACAGGCTCACTCCTTTGCGTCCGTGTGATCCAACGACGATCATGTCAGCCTGCCAGCCGCTGGCGTTCCCGATGATCCGCTGGACCGGGCTTCCCTCCGTTATCACCTCTTCGACGAGGACATCGCGCAGCTCCTGTTGAACCTTGACCGCCACCTGACCGGTGAGCCTGGTCGCAGCCTGGCGAGCCTCTTCGAGATACTGGCTGACCGTCTGCGAGTGCAGCAACTCCCGCTCGGGCGGCGTCCACTCCATCACATGCAGAACCCGGAAGTGCGTGCCGGCCGGCCATTTGTGGTGGGTGACAAAGTCGGTGATCGCTGCGCCGAATTCCTCGTCGGCTACCGCTAACAACACTTTCATGATCGATTTCCTCGTGCGGGCGCAGGGCGTCTTCTTCTATCCTGCACGAGGTACGCCTAACTGTCATACGCACTGAGGCTGATCTTTGAGTAACTCTGGGTTGAGCCCTGGCTCAGCGTCGGCGGGCGGCGCCGGGGACAATTGATCTCGCAGCCGCTGCCCGGCAGATGCTCCATCGAGCAATCG
Organism: Pseudomonadota bacterium; assembly: GCA_021325555.1. Lineage (GTDB taxonomy): Bacteria > Cyanobacteriota > Vampirovibrionia > Obscuribacterales > Obscuribacteraceae > JAJPGY01. Next base: position 118,218 of record JAJPGY010000005.1, read on the forward strand.
CACTTGTTGCCGAGCCATCGCGAACCGAGCATCTTCAGGCTCATCAGTATGTGGTACAGCTCGTGCCCTTTTCCGCTCAGGCGGTATTCGACGGCCGGCGGCCTTTCGGACAGGACGACCCGGTCGATGATCCCGGCATCCGCCAGCACGTGAAGGCGCTCCGACAGGGCCTTCATGCTCATGCCCGGAATGAAGGAGAGGAAACGCCGGCTGCGCACCGGCTGCATGTAGAGCTCGCGCAGGATCTCAATCGTCCATTTCGCGCTGAGCAGATCAAGCATATAGGTGATCGGGCACACGAAATCGTCTTGCGTTTGCGGCGCCGGCGCCGTTTGATCTTGTTGCTGTATCGCCATCCACTTCCTCCCCTTGCTGGTAGCCAACTTATCACACGATTACGCCCGCTTCCTCAGTCCTTCGGCTGTTTTTCTGCCAGGGATCATCCTTTGGGATGATCGCCACCGCGAGCAAGAGCCCGGCGCCGCATTTCGGCTCAGCTCGACCGTGGTGCCAGAGTTCAATCATGGCCACCCGATCAGGGCAAGCTAAGCGTAGTGCAGCCGCTTGCGGCGTGTCGGCCCACCGCGGGGACGGCGCAAGCGGGGGACGGCGCAAGCGCCTGCACTACGGGGAGGGCGAGGCGGACACCGTGCGCGGGACGCCGGCGGATGGTGCCACCGGCAGTGGCTCGAACCTGGCCGTGAAATGGCGCAGGGCCGCGGGCTGCTCCGTTATCCGCAGCCCCGCCACCTGCTCGCGCCGCTTGTAGACGTTGGCGGCGGCCTCGATTACGTAATCGTAGTGGCTCTGGCTGTAAACGCGCCGCGGCAGGGCGAGACGGACAAGATCGTGCCTCGCTGTGCCCCCATCCGGCGAGAGGGCGGCTTCGCCAAACATCACCCTGCCGATCTCGCAGGCGCGGATGCCGCCTTCGAGATAGAGTGCACAGGCAAGCGCCTGCCCGGGCAGCTCCCCGGCCTTCAGATGCGGCAGCATGGCCGTGGCGTCGATGTACACGGCATGCAGCCCGGCAGGCGTGACGATCGGGATGTCGTGCGCCTGAAGACCGCGAGCCAGATAGTCCGCGGCGGCCCGCCTGTAGCGAAGATAGTTCTCGGAGAGCACCTCCTCGAGCCCTACCGCCATTGCCTCCAGATCCCGCCCGCTCAATCCTCCATAGGTGGGGAAGCCCTCGGTGAGGATGAGCGACTGCCGCAGCTCTTCGGCAAGAGCGCCGTCGTTGATGGCGATGAAACCTCCCATATTCACCAACCCGTCCTTCTTGGCCGACATCAGGCAACCGTCCGCCTGGCGGAAGATGTCGGCGGCGATGGCACGCACGGGGCGCCCGGCTTGCCCCGGCTCGTGCTCCTTGATCATGTAGCAGTTCTCCGCGAAGCGGGCGGCATCGAGATAAAACTTGATGTTGTGCTCCTTGAGCAGCCGGGAATACGCGGAGATATTGGCTAGCGAGGCCGGCTGTCCGGCGCAGGCGTTGTTCGAGACGACCAGCATGCCCAGGGGGATGCGCTCTTTGCCGTGCTCTTGGAGAAACTTCTCGACAGCCTCGAGGTCGATATTGCCCTTGAACGGATATGCGGACTGGAGGTCGGAGGCTTCCTGACAGGGAAGATCCACGGCGCAGGCGCCCCTGACTTCGATGTTGGCGCGGGTGGTGTCGAAATGGGTGTTGCTCGGAACCAGATCGCCCTCCTTGACCAGGCGGGTGAACATGAGCCGCTCGGCGGCCCGCCCCTGGTGGACCGGGATCAGCTCGCGGAAGCCGAAGATCTGCCGCACCTTCTCCTGCAGGCGGTAAAAGCTTTCGCAGCCGGCGTAGGACTCGTCGCCGCGCATGATCGCCGCCCATTGCTCGCTTGACATGGCGGAGGTGCCGCTGTCGGTCAGCAGATCGATTATGACCTCGCGGGCTTTGATCCGGAAAAGGTTGTAGCCGGCCTTGGCCAGTATCTGCTGGCGCTGTTGGCGGTCGGTGAAGTTGATCGGTTCGACCGTCTTGATTCGAAAGGGCTCTATTATCGTCTTCATGCACGTGGTCTCTTTGTTAAGCTGCCTGTCTTATAGTCACTCAAAGGTTGCCACCTGGTAATCATCCGAAAGGTGGAGAATTGAGGGCGCCCGCCCGCGGATTTTCCGGCCTCGTTAGTCGCGGGCTGAAAAGGGTCGGTACTGCAGCATGCCCTGCAACGTGTTTACCAGGCCGGCTGCCGGCGACATCCGGTATTTGAGATATCGGGTCGGTGGCTGTCGCATGTTGCCGGTTTGTTGAATCCGGCGGCATTCCAGCCAGGCAAGCACGTGCACGATGCCCGACAGGACTGCGGTCACCGGCCCGGGCGGACCGAACTCTTTCTCGTACTCACGGCCGAGCAGACGGACAAGCTCGATCGTCTTGTCGTTTTCGGCAAACCGCTCGATCACCGGAAAGAGCGGCCGGAAAGACAGGCATCTCTCCTTCAGGCGCGGTGTCATCCCACGCAATCGAGGATTTGCGTGGGATCGCATGGTCCGGTAGCCGCGCAACGAGGTCTCAGCCAGCCGCAACAGCGATGGGCCCTGGCGCTCATAATCCTGCCTGAACGCGTCTTTCAGATAGTGACAGGTCTCCTCGCGGGCGAAGGCTGGGTGGGTAAACCAGATCTTGTCCTGACCGTGCCAATCAGGATAGGGAATGTCCAGGCGGATCCGTCCCTGCCCATCCATCTCCTCATAGAGCGCCGTGCCCGGCAAAGGCCCCAGCTCCATGAATTGTACGAAGTCCGTGCCCAGGTCGATTACAAAATCGATGTCCTCCTGAATGTTCTCCTTGGTATGGTGATCCATGAACAGGATGGCGGAACCGAGCACCTGGATCCCGTAGTTGCGGAGCTCCTGAATCATCGCCTTCAGGTCCACCCCCTTGGTCTTGGTGAACATCGAGTGCTTGGATTCCACCCCGATCCAGACGAAATCGATGCCCATCCTGGCCATGAATTCGACCCCGACCGCGTTCACGGTCTCCGCGGACGAGAAGACGCCCAGGTAGTAGTACTTGTTCTCGCGCTCCATCTCGACCAAAAGCTCTTCGGCGCGAGGACGATTCTTGAGGAAGTTCTCGTCCATCACGAAAAACTCCCGGCACCCCAGTTTTCGCTCCAGCTCCTGAAAGGCGAGAAAGAGCTCGCGCCCGGTGTTGAGATAGCCCACGTACTTTTTCTGAAAGTGGTGCGAGGTGGCGCAGAAAGAGCAGGCATTGACGCATCCCAGCCCCGGCATGATCACCGCTGCCGTGTCGGGAAGCGGGATGCCCATTACCAGCCTCTGTACCGTGGAGAGGATGGCCGGCTGGCGGATCGGTTGCGAAGGATCCTCCCCCAGCAGACGGCGAAACCAGGCGACGCCCTCGCCTTTGCTTATGTAATCACAATCAACCAGCTCGGTGATATTGGCTATGTTTGTGCAGTGCCCGCCGACAATGATCTTGGTTGCCGGCGACAGCTCACGGATAATCTCGGTCATCTTCTTTACTTTGCCGACATTGGCAACAATTGAGCTGATGCCTATGTAATCGTAGCCTTTGACCACCTCCTGCTTGAAGCGATCGAGGGTGGGAAAATCAAGCACCACCGCCGGTGTTAGCAGATTCTCGGCGATCAGGTAGAGCCCGAAGCTGGGATGGTTGGTTCTCAGGGAGAAAAGCCCCTGCTCGCGGGTTACCTGGTTGTGAAAGAGCTCCATCACGTTCAGTCGTCGCCCGTATTCATCGTCCACGCCGAATGGACCGAACACCGATGTCAAAAGAAGTTTCATACGCATGCCAAAGCTGCTCTGTCTGGATCTCTCGATAGGCCAAGATGCCCGCGAGAGTATACACGAGTCGCTCCCCGGTGCCATCTGGTTACATTTGGGTGATCGGCAACCAGCGGGTAATCACCTTGCCATGCCGTGTATCGCTGCTGAATTCAAACGGCGGAGCGAAAGCGGCGCTGGCGCCGGTGCTGCCGACTGCCGGCTGGATCGCCGCAACGACGGCCGATTGCGCCCGGATTGAGAGGCAACGGCTGACTGGTCTAGAGGACCGGCAGCCCGGAGGGCTCCACCACCGCCTCGGCGTGCTCCGGGTGCAGGATGTCTTTTTCGACCTCGGAGATGAGCAGGAGCGTTCGCACCACCGAGTCCGCGTTCAAGGAGATGCTGTCAATCCCCAGCTCGACCAGAAAGCGGGCGAACTCCGGGTAGTCGCTGGGCGCCTGTCCGCAGATGCCAATCTTGCGCCCGGCGCTTTTTGCGCCGGCAATCGCCGCGGCGACGGTGCGCTTGACCGCCTCGTTGCGCTCGTCAAAGAGGCGAGCCACAATCTCGGAGTCCCTGTCCACGCCAAGGACAAGTTGCGTGAGATCGTTCGAGCCGATCGAGAAGCCGTCGAAGATCTGCGCAAACAGGTCGGCAGCCACCACGTTGGACGGCAACTCGCACATGACGTACACCTCAAGGCCGTTCTCGCCGCGGCGCAGGCCGTTTTTCTCCATCTCCGCCACCACGCGCCGGCCTTCCTCGGGCGTGCGGCAGAAGGGGACCATGACCTTGACGTTGGTCAACCCCATCGACGAGCGCACCCGCTCGAGCGCCCTGCATTCCAGGGCGAACCCGTCGCGATAGCGCTCGTCGTAGTAACGCGACGCTCCGCGGAAGCCTATCATCGGGTTTTCCTCTTTCGGCTCGAACTGCTCGCCGCCGATCAGGTTGGCGTACTCGTTCGTCTTGAAGTCGGACAAGCGCACGATCACCTCGCGGGGATAGAAGGCGGCGGCGATGGTGCCTATCCCCTGGGCGAGCCTGTCGACGAAGTACTCCTCTTTCCGCGCGTAGCCGCGGGTCAGGGCCTCTACCTTTCTGCGGAGCGATTCGCTGGCGAGCTGGTCGAAGCGGACAAGGGCCAGGGGATGAATCTTCACCTCGTTGGCGATGATAAACTCCTCCCGGGCCAGACCGACGCCGTCCACGGGAAGGGCGGAGAGCGCGAAGGCCTGCTCGGGATTGCCCAGGTTCAAGAGCACGCGCGTCTTCGGGCGAGGAAGTTGGTCGAGCGACATCTCCTCGCGCGCGAAGGGCAGCCTGCCGGCGAGAACCAGCCCGACCTCGCCCGAACAGCAGCTGACCGTGACCTCCCGGCCGTTGCTCAGGATCTCGGTGGCGCGTCCGGTGCCCACCACGCAGGGGACCCCGATCTCTCTGCTGACGATCGCCGCGTGGCAGGTTCTGCCACCGCGGTTGGTGACAATCGCCGCCGCCCGCTTCATTACCGGCTCCCAGTCGGGATCGGTCATGTCGGCGACCAGCACGTCGCCGTCATGGAATGAGGGCAGCTCGCTCAGGTGGCGGATCACCCGCGCCGGCCCTGCGCCCACCTTCTGTCCGATTGCCCGCCCTTCCAGAAGGATCTCCCCTTCCGCCTCCAGCCTGTAAGTCTCAAGGACCCTGCGATCGCGCAGTGAATGCACCGTCTCCGGCCGGGCCTGGAGGATGAACAGCTCGCCGGTCGATCCATCCTTCGCCCACTCGATGTCCATCGCCGTCCGCCGGCCGTATTTGCTCGAGTAATGCTCTTCGATGATGCAGGCCCAGCGCGCCAGCTGCAGCGCTTCCTCATCGGAGAGGCTGAGCTTCTCCCTCTCCTCCGGCAGCGTCTCCATGTTGCGGGTTGTGCGCGTGCCGTGACCTGCGTAGACCATCTTGAACTGCTTGGCGCCAATCTTGGTGCGGATGATCGGTTTGAACCCCACCGCCAGGGTCGGTTTGAATATGATGAGCTCGTCGGGATCGACCCGGCCGGCCACCACGTTCTCCCCGAGACCATAGGCGGAGGTAATAAGCACTACGTCGGGGAACCCGCTTTCCGGATCCAGCGTGAATATGACGCCCGCCGAGGCCAGATCGGAGCGCACCATCTTCTGGACCCCCACCGAAAGGCGCACGGCCATGTGATCGAAGCCGTGATCGATCCGGTAGGCTATGGCGCGGTCAGTAAACAGCGAGGCGAAACAGTTGAGGCATGACTCGAGGAGCGCCGTCGCGCCGCGCACGTTGAGGAACGACTCCTGCTGCCCGGCAAAGGATGCTTCGGGAAGGTCTTCGGCCGTGGCGCTCGATCTGACAGCCACATCCACCTGGGCGCCGTAACGCTTCTCCATCTGGCGATAGGCGTAGCGGATCTCGTCCTCCACGGCCGGCGGCAGACCGCTGTGCTTTACCATCTCCCGGGCCATCTGTGCTCGCATGGATAGATCGTCCAGGTCGTTCTTGTCCGCGGCGGACAGCAAACGGCGCAGCTCGTCCTCGATGCCGCCCGCGCGCAACAGCTCCGCGTAGGCATCGGCGGTGACCACAAAGCCGCCGGGCACGCTCACCCCCTGCGACGCCAGCGCTCCTATCATCTCGCCCAGGGAAGCGTTCTTGCCCCCGACGAGCCCGATGTCGGCCAGGCCGACTTCATCCAACCAGCGTATAAATCCAGTCATGATCGACTCCTGTTTGCCGCTGTGCTCGAGCACCGATAACCGCGACGCCGCTGCGCCACTATCGTTATTCTTTGATGCTTGTCTGCCCCGCGCATCCTTCCAGGGACTGGCGGGACCGCCGCAGGCGCCTTTGCGTCATCCTTGCGGATGTGCCGGAAAGCCTGGGCGGGCCTCCGTCTCAAGGACGATGCTGCGGGCAGGCGAGGGCGGTTCAATGGTAAGCGTTAGAGGAGAAAGCAACTCATGCTGGACATCATTGCTGTGATTGTCTTACTGGCCATCATTGTTTTGCCGTTCCTGGCGTTCATGTTCGATCGGTGGGGATTCGATCAATATCACCTGGATCGATAGAGCCACGGCGCAAACCGGGTATTGCCGCGCAGGAAATCATCACCAGGATTGATGCCGGGGAGCCGCTTTTGCGTAAAGATTGATCACATGAGGACTCCCCGTCAGTCTGGTGACCGGCATGAAGGAACTTTCCATCCTACTGTGTCTCGATGGCTCCGCGCAGTGCAAGTACGCGATGGACGTCTGTTTCGAGTGGGCGCGACATCTGCCGGTGAGGGTCGCCGCGCAGCACGTGGTGGACTCGATCGGCCTCTGGGATTTCCTCGCCCACGACGAGCCCGGACTGGTCGGCAGCGGGCTTTACATGGCCGCTCGCGAGGCGATGTATCGGGAGCTCCGCTCCATAGGCGAGACCCTAATTGAGGTTTACAACTCCCATGCCGGCTCGAGCTCTGCCAATGGCGGAGCCTTTCTCGATGAGGGCAGCCCGGTCAGGGAGATCTACCGGCGGTCGGCTGATTATGATCTGGTGGTCATCGGTCATCACCCATCACAGTTGCGCTCTCCTGCGGAGGAGCGCCGGCGGTTTGCCCGCTTCTCGCTGGCCGAGAGGCTTGCTTATTACATCAAGCGTCCCCTTCTCATCGTTCAGGCTCGCAGCGAGCCCTGGCGGAGCATATTCGCTATGCTGACGGTCCGGCACGGGCTTCCCGCGAGTCTCGCCGGGATTATGGACCTCGGGGCCGCGCTCGAGGTGCCGGTGACGATCTGCTTTGTCACCGACGGTGACCATGAGGAGGAGCGCATTCCCGAGCGGATCGCTGCCCTGAAGAGGTTGCGGGCTGATTCAAAGTGGCCTGCGCCTGCGATCGCCTCGGTAAGGAACAGCGTCTCGTCGTGGACGCCATCGGTGGAGTTGGCGCCGGACACGCTGGTGGCGCTGCCGATGCTCGACGTGGCCGAGTCACGTGAGACAGCTCTTGGTGTTCCCGTGGATCTCTTCGTCCGTCATGCCCCGTATCCGGCGATCCTGCTCTGTCCGGAGGTAGCCCCGCAGGCGCAGGCCCAGGCACCGGCCGGGAAAGCTCGTACCAGATGAAGAGGCTCTTCCCGTGGTTTGCGGACCAGCTTCAGCTGGCGACCTTCTCTTGCTCCGCCTGCTCGGTCTTCCCCGCGGGCTGCTTCTCTTTGATGATCTCAATGGAACAAGGGGCCAGGTGCAGGACGCTCTCGGCGACGCTGCCGAGCAGAAGCCGGTTCAGCCCCCTCCGTCCGTGCGAGCCCATGACGATCAGGTCCGCGTTCCAGTTCCTGGCCGTTTCCACGATCATGTACTTCACCGTGCCCTCAACTACCTTTCCGGTGATAGCGGCCGCGGGGAACCGGCTCTGAAGAATCGCTACGTCCGATTTCACCAGGCGCTCCAGATGCTGGTGAATCGTGGCCAGAATACCTTCCGGCGGCGGATAAAGTCCGTACTCCAGATAGGGCGACTCGGCCACGCTCAGCACCATGAATTCGGTGCCGGGCGGCCATTCCCTGTCTGCCACCGATCGAACAGCTCTGGTGCTGGGCTCGGACCCGTCAACCGCGATAAGAACTCTCACCTTCAAACTCCTCAGGCGGTGACCGCGCTGTGGGACAGCGACATTGCCCGAAATGCCAGGAACATCGCCGCCTCTTTCCCCCTGGTGTGCCGCAGAATCACCTCGAGCTTGCGAAGGCTCTCGGATATCAGCGGGTGATTCGATCCCAGGACCCTCTCCCTGGTCTCCAGACCGATCCAGTAAAGGCGCTCCGCCTCGGCATAGTCGCGCCGCAGGCAGTGACGGGTTGCCACGTCGTCCAGCAGCTCCAGCAACCGGGAGTCGAGTCTCCCGACATCCTCCGATTGTTTCAGCGCATGCGTCAGGGCCCGTTCCGCGGCGCCCAGGTTGCCGCGCGTTATGAAGTCCTGTACGACCATATAAAGCATGTCAAAAGCGGATCCGTGTTCCAGGTCGTGCACGGCAATCTCCTTGCGGCGGCACCGCGGACAGACGTATGCGAACCATTGTCGATGGTGGCAGTGTCTTTACGCATGAGCTGGAGGAATGAAAAGGAATCATCCGAAGGGATGAGTTTGAATAAAGTGTCCGTTCATGGCATAACACATGCACGAGTCTCGGCGGTGGTGACCATCCCCGAGCAGATGGCGCGGAGCCGGCGGCGCCGTCATCCTTTCTACGTAACGGCTGAACTTGGCTAGAAAGGCTCCCAATAGTTAAAAAGGGTGATGCCGGCACCGGAAGCAATCTTCTAAATTACGATTAACGGTGCTTTTCGGATGGACCACGATAGAGGGGTGCCCATTATGAGTCAAATTACCAGGTCCGAAGCGTGGGAACTCTACATCGCTTCGGCTAAGCACGCTTCCGAGCAGGGCAAACAGGTCGAGGCCGAGGCGATGCTGGCCAAAGCCCTCAAGGAGCTCGACGATCTTGTCGACACGCACAAGGGCATACTTGCGGACGTGCGGCACGCCCTGGCGAACATCTACCGCGACAGCGGGCGCTATTCTCAGGCGGAGCCACTCTATAAAGAGGCGCTCTCCGCGGCCGAGTCGGAGAAGGGGCGCGACGAGCGAAATGTGGCCTCGATCCTCGATGACCTCGCCACCGATTACTGCCTGCAGGGACGTTTCGACGAAGCGGAGGGGTTGAGAAAGCGCGTGGTGTCCATACTGGGCAAATCGCGTAAGGAAAGAGATCCGCTCCTGGAGCGCAACATCGAGGATCTGGCGGCGATATATTTTGTCGAGCGCAAGCTAAAGGACGCCGAGGAGCTCTATCGCCATTGCGTGGTGGATCGCGAACATGTGCTCGGCCTCGAGCACCCTTACACCGCATCGGCGCTTATCGATCTCGCCTTCGTCCTCTATATGGAGGAGAAGTATGCGGAGGCAGAAAAGCTGTACAAGGAGGCTCTGGCGATCAGGCAAAGGATACTCTCGCCAGACCACCCGCTAATCGCCAGGACTTTAAATGATCTGGGCAAAACGCTGTGCGCGCAGGGAAAACATGAGGAGGCTCAACCGCTCTGCAAGCGGGCGCTGGAGATCCGAGAGGTAGCCGGGGCGGGCGGTGACAGCGCAACTTTGAGCGAGCTGGCGGATGTCTTGTGCGGCCGCGATAAGTTCGACGAGGCTGCTCCGCTCTGCGAGCAAGCCATGGAGTTACGACATCGCTTTGTGGGCAAGGACCAGACGGTTCGCACCAACCAGATGGAAAGCTACGCGTTCCTTCTGCGCCGGATGCGCCGGGACGCCGAGGCCGATCGGGTCGAGTCAATGGCGCAGGAGCTGAGGGCAAAAGCCGGATGATCAAAGCGCCGTGCCCAGAAGGTTAAGTGCCGTAGCCGGCCGCTGCTCGTCCGTATCCATCGCACCCGGAAAGCCCGTTCAGCACTTCGCCCATCATGGCATGGAATTCTGCGCAGATTGACGGCTCCGCGCACCACGCCTCAGGGGGGCCATAGCGAAAGCAGAGCTGGGTCGTATGCGTCTCCTGCCGGAACTGCGCCAGGGCGACCAGCACCATGGGCGTGTCATCAAAGCTGGCCAGAGGATGCGCTACCTGCAATACCAGAGACAATTGCGGTCCGCAGGAGTAAGCGCTCTGCTCAACCGAGAAGCCATGGCGCCAGGCGGTCAGTTTGAGCAGGGTTTCGGTGAGCAGCAAGGCCGTATCAGGGCCCAGGTTGGCATAGAAGTAAGCGACCGGAGCATCGTCTGCGTCCAGCCGTTTGCAGACATGCTTGCAACTTTTGCACCGTTTATCCATGGTTGCCAGCGGTAAGACCACGCACCCAATTTAACTAGTCTAGAGCCAAATGGGCGCTGACACATCCTTCTGCGGGCGTATGTATCGCGCCCCCGATCAGTCCGTATGTGTCGCATCGTCCGAAGCGATGACCGGCAGGGACACGACGAATCTCGCCCCGCCCGAAGGTGCGCTCTCATAGGCTATGGTTCCGCCGTGAGCCCTGGCAATCTCGGCGCACAAGCACAATCCCACGGTGGCGCCAGCATAATATTTGCCCGTCTCGGAAACGTACTGGAAGCCCTGGAATAAACGCGGCAGGTCTTCCGGCGGAATTCCGGGTCCATCGTCTTCGACCGCAATTACTGCTGCGTGCGCCGCGGGAAGCCATGTTCCTTTGATCGTGACCTCGGACCTGGCAAACGTCGAGGCGTTGTCCAGAAGATGCTGGAACAGCCGAGACAATTCAGAGAAGTCGCACTCAACAGCCACGCCCCCATCGCCGGCCTCGTACCGGACAGCTAACCGGTTGCCGGTCGCAGGGACCGTAAGGCGCGTTTCGAGTTCTCTGAGCAGCTTGTCGAGCGTCCAGGTTCTCAGGCGCAGATCGACGTCGCCGGTCTGATACCGATAAAGATCAACCAGCATGAGAAGCTGGTGCTGGAGCTCGGAGCAGTTGTCCGCGAGGAGTCCGACCACCTGTTTTTGCTCGGTGGTCAGTTCACCGTATTCCCCCTCCAGAAGATGGGTCAGCGCCCTGTGGCTTGCCATGGCTGGCGTGCTCAGCCTCAGCTTGAGCGCCCGCAGAAAATCCTCCCTTTGCTGAACCACGGACCTGCTCATCCTGTCCACGGCTCGAGCGTGAACCTGACAGGCAGCCACAGCGCCCTCCAGCTCCGCGGTGCGTGCGGAAAGCTGCTCCTTAAACTGATCTCGTAAGCGCGTTAGCTCCTGCTCCTTGTGGTGCATGATCCACCACATGAAAACCATGCCCCCGGATGTGGCGAGGAAACCCCTCGTCAGATGCAGGAGCCGCATTTGGCCCGTGCTCAGATCGGGAAGGAAAAACTGCTCGAGCGCCGCCGCCGCAAGCAGCCCGACTATCGCCACGATAACCGCCGTGCTGACTGCCTGCGACACCTTCAGCCGGCTCGGACCCGCCTCGGGCGAAGCCGGCTGGCCCCGCCCGCTCGTTCCATCGCAGCAGCAGGGACGGCGACAGGAGGATGAGTGGAGGTTTACTACGCTCTGGAAGTTCACGGCACCAGGTGTCTTTAAATACGCAAGCCCTCGCCGCTGCTCAGGCCGCCGCTCTTTACCATACTCGGTTGCCAGCCCGGCGTCATCAGTCCAAATGAGGATAGCTCTGTTGAAATCCAAGTAGGATTATCCTGGCACCGACCCGATTTACGTAAGAAGGCGAAATACAGCCGTTTCTGCCCGGATATCAGGTCCCTTGCCTGGAAGGCAGGCGTTTCAGCGAGCAGACTGCCCGCGAGATTGATTGCGCCGTCAGAGATCTGGTGAACAAAGCGCTCGACCGGGCAATCGATATCTTGACGGCCCGCCGCGACGACCTCGACAAAGCCGCCGCGGTTTCGCTCGCCAAGGAGACGCTGACGCAAGAGGATCTGATGGATCATACCCGGACAGATAACCCGCGGCAGGGGGCGGCTCCGGCCGCTTGAACTCAGAAGTCTGCCGTTGTGGACGAAGTGATGGCGTGGGAAAACCGCCCGCTCGATGCCGTCTACCCGATCGTCTGGTTCGACGCTCTGGCGGTCAAAGTCCGCAGCAACCAGCGTGTCGTCAACAAGGCTGTCTATCTGGTGCTGGCTGTCAACTTCTGGGGGAAGAAGGAGTTGCTGGGCATCTGGATGTCGCAGAACGAAGGAGCGAACTTCTGGCTCGGCATTCTTACCGAGTTCAAGAACCGCTGGGTCCTTCTAGTGTGATTTCTCCTTTCGCGCGGTGGCAATGCGCTCTCGATCTTCGATCTGCGACTCCTTAGCTCGCGCCTCCACTTCAGCGGATTTATGCGCAAGAGTCTTTCGCCAATCGCAGAACTGGCTCTATTCGATGTCATGCTTACGGCAATACTCGGCGCCGCTGAGCGCGCTGATTTTCTAATCAGCGAACACTTTGCGCCAGTGCGGCTCCTTCGCGTAATCGCGCTCGCGGAGCCTTGGCATGCCTGCCCTCTTTCAAGTTGTCTTACGAGTGGCGTCTGCGTCGTGGCTTCCAACCATCCGGCACTGTACGCTCAATAGCAAATCACGCCGCTTGAAAAATTTCTACGACGGGTACGACCGGACGCACATGTTTCAAATGGAACTCAATGTGCACGACACCCCAGTGCGTGCACGTACTGCCGCACGGCGACAGCGCCCCACCATTGAGGGGAAAAGATACGTGTGCATGGACAGCAGCCTAAATTTTTGGATTGCCGGAGCGGCCCAAATTTAACGTGCCAACGACAATTTAATGATTGGTTCTCGCAAGTGCTTGTTTAGGCCGTCGTAATCCGTGGCACACAGTTATCAAGAGGTATTTGGTCGCTTTGTCCCTCATTGTCCCGCAAAAACCAGCCAAGCCAGTTACGAAGCTAAACCCGGGAAGAACTGATGAATTTTGGAGCCACAATCGTGCCCAAGATTGTTATGATTTTGCTGTTATGTGCTCTTGTGGGCGCGAGTTTTACGCCGGTGTCCGTTGCTGCATGCTTCAGTGATCTGTCCAATCACTGGTCTAGGAATGCTGCAACGCGACTTTCCGACAAGGGAATCATATCTGCCGCTCCCGATGGCAGGTTTAATCCTGACCAGCAAATTTCAAGGGGGGATTTTGCACGCTGGTTGGAGTTGATTCTTGAAACAGATCGAAAGGAACTCGATTCTGACGAGAATAACGATCCTGATAAAGTGAAATTGGCTGCTGGCGGGCTAAACTTTATTAGACTCACTGCCAAGTACTTTGACGTCGAGCAAGATGGAGCGTCCAGCCCGGAATCGCCGGTGCTAAGAGCACAAGCCCTGGCAGCCTTGGGTCGGGCATTGGGTGCCAGGGAGCCGGATGAAGCGTCCATTGAGGCTCAATTGGCAAGATACCCCGATGGCTATCAGGTCCCGGACTGGGACAAGTCCTCCGTGGCAGCATTGTGCGCTGCCCGTGTCTTTGTGCTTCCCCCCGGCCAGGATTCAATAAAGCCTGGCGGATTGCTTACCAGAGGAGAAGCTGCTGTGCTCTTAGATCGATTTGACTCATATTGCATCAGGGAGACTATTACTGCCGCAGCCAATGCGGCAAAATCGTTCTGCCCTGATCCAGGCGCAGCAGTTACTGACGGTTCCAGCAATGAAGAATTAATTGATCTGTACGGCGATTCGGTGGTTTGTGGTCAATTAATAGTTCGAGATGTGTATGCCATATTCCCTGTCGGCACCAGTTTCAGAGTGACTCTGAATGACGGGCTCGATTCGGCCAAAGATAAGCGCGGTGATTACCGCATGGGTACGACAGTGACTAGGATTTGCATCAATGGGGCTTCAGTGGAAGAGGGTGCTGTCTTCAAGGGACGGCTTACGTCTGTAGTGTCTGCCAAAAGATTTTTTGGAGCGCCAGGAAGAATTGGCATTCACTTTAACGAACTGGAAATCCCTTCCCTTGGTAAGACCTTCCCGGTTTCAGCTCGCGTGGACACCTCAAGAACCCGTCTTACGGGCGGGGACGAGGGGCAGCGTGCCCACCGGCTAGCACATAATGCTGCCAAAGGAGCAGTGATCGGGCTTCTTGTGGGTTCCCTTCTCGGACCGGCAGTTGGCACCTATATTGGTGACGGACGATGGGCCAGCATGCTGTCCAATGTCACCACTCAAGCGGCTTGCACAGGTATGGGCGCTGTAATAGGAGCAGGTGTGACAAAGGGAGCCGAGCTAAAGATCCCTCCGGGAGTGACGATGGACCTGGTCTTGGATAAACCTCTAAGAATACCGGTTAATAACTTGCCGCCAAAGGAACTCCTTGCGTATCACCAATGGTAAGCCGAGCCTTCCGTTGTTTGATAGCTCCAGAGAGCTACTGAAGCCATATGCTGCTCAGATTTGCACTTTTATTGCTTTTCCTTGTGCTGATGCCACAAGCTTCGGCTCAAGCTTTCGGTGATGTGCAAGTTGAAGAGGAGCAGCGCGAGAAAATTAAAGCTCGAATCGAAGAGCTGAAGCAGAAGAATAGCCCGAAGCAATTAGCGGCTATAGATGAGTTAGTGGCAATTGGCACGCCTGTCATTCCGCTAATCGCGGAGGCAATGCGGAACGAGAGCCCAGATGTGCGCACGGCTGCTATTGAGGTGCTTGCCAGATTGGGACCAGCAGCCGCTAAATCGGTGCCCGATCTGATGAACTGTCTTTCCGACGAGAATCGGGTGGTGAAGGAGACGGCGGTCTTTGCTCTGGGAGAGATTGGTCCCTCGGCAAAAAAGTGCATACCGGATCTAGTTTCTGGTCTACTCTGTCCACCGGCCACGTATCAAATTGCCTGTGCGAACGCTCTGTCCAACATGGGTGTATTAGCCGAACCGGCGCACAAGAATTTGATCGAGTTGGCCTGCAACTCCACAGATATGCCGGTCAGGTTGGCAGCCATACAAGCGCTCGGCCATATGGATGGCGCTGCCAAACCAGCTGTTCCAGTCTTGAAAGGCCTGCTACTCGATCGATCTCCTGAGATTTCAGCAGCAGCACTGGCCACCGTGTCCAGGCTGGGACCAGTTGCTGGTGATACTACCCCCGAGTTGCTGGTCCTTGCTCGATCCACCAAGCTTCAAACGCGCAGGGCAGCCATTGATGCGATTGGGAAAACCCGCTCCGCCTCATCGGATGGACTCGCGATCCTCATAAAGGCTATCTTCGACAAAGATTCACAGACAAAGATGCTTGCAATCAGATCTCTGGCATCCTACGGACTGAAAGCCGGTGCCGCAGTACCATCGTTGCTGGTGATTCTGGCCGGAACGGACTATCCGGCAGCAGCGGCCGCTGCCAGAACCATCTCGATGTGTGATCAGGGATCGGCACAAGTGGTAGACGCGCTTATAGACGCTTGCAAGAGCCCAGATCCTGGCGTGCGCGTGGAATCCTTGCACGCACTCGGCACTCTGCATGAAAATGCCAGGCAAGCCGCTTCCGAAGTAGTTGGGCACTGTAGCGATCCTGATCCCAGAGTGAGAGCGGAGGCGGCTATTACTATCGGGAAATTCGGGGACAAAGCACCATTTGCGATGCAGGCGTTGATTCCTTTGATTGGCGACCAGGATCTGTCTGTTCGGTATTCTGCCATCGTTGCGCTGGGAGCGTTCGGAGATCAGGCAAAGTCTGCTGTGCCGGCACTGATATTCTATGTGAACAGCTATGATACTGGACTTCGCCAGAGAGCAGCCTGGTGTCTGGGGAGGATTGGGACAGGCGCTGCTGATGCTGTTCCTGATTTGATTAGGGCTCTGGAGAATGGCAGCCCTGTCGTAAAGGAAAAGGCGGCGCAAGCCCTGGGACGAATAGGAATAGCTGCTAAAGATGCAGTTCCCGTACTTATGAAAACCCTGCAAAGCACCACGCCCGGTGTCAGGCAAGCATCAGCTTGGTCTTTAGGAATGCTTGGCGGGTGCTCCAAGCCGGCTCTTGCGATTCTAGATACAGCGCGGCAGGACGAGGACCCAGAGGTGCGGAAATTAGCATCTGAAGCATATACCCGCATTGAGCAGGCAAAGCCGTTACCACCGATTGGTCAGCCCCCACGGGCTGTCCAGAGATCCGCGCAGCCAAAATCTAAGCTAGTAAAATCGCAAGCACAACTCGATGGACCGAGTTTGCGTATGAGGAAACGACGGGTGCAATCAATGAGGGAACGATCCAGGCAAGGGCGGTAATGGCGAAAGCGGCGACTACAGTCGATGCGGTAACATCAAGGTAAGCGGAGACGATTTGACCGCCAGTTGTGTTCTTCCCCAAGAAGCAGGACCCCGACCGCCGAAAGACGGCTTGTGGCAGCCCGACCGCGCCGGTTTGCCGGGAATCATTCCAACGGCTGATGCGCGTCTGAAAAAATCCTGCTACGAGTTAGTCTTGATACCTTGCGCAGGGGGAAGCGTGGCTCTCCGTCATCCTCATATACGGCTGGCTGTGTACGATCGCCTGCTTTCCAGCCGTGATTGTATCAATGCGATCTCTGAAACGGCGCGACAGTGCGGGCTGCGGTGCCCGCCGGATCTCTGCGCCGTGCGCCTCCAGGTAGAGCGTGGCGCCTGCGGCTCCTTGACCACCGCCAAAGTCATCCTCGAGGCGACGGCGCCCGCGGACGCCGCCCGTCTGGCCAGCGAGCTGGAGTCCCTGGTCGAGCAGTACAAGATTGCCATGGCCAAACCGCACTGCCGGGGTGTGGACGGGGAACCGACGGTCATTGATTGTGGGGGCATGGCGCCGATTGTCATGGACTTTCTCCTGCAGCTGCTCGAAGTTTATTGGACCGATCCGGCCAGGGCGTAGTCTTGACCTCAAGGCGCATCGCGCCCTGACCGGATGAAGGGCAAGCAAAAAGCAAGGCTTCGCATGGGTGGATGGATACGTCGCCTCGCTTTTGCTTTCCGGGGGCCGAAGCCTGCGGGGTTCAGGGGTTCAGGCAGACTTCACCGGGATGCCCTTTTCAAGAGCTCTTGTGCGCGCTGCAAGGATGCCCAAGGGCATCCTTCGCCGGCCTGCAATGACTCTAGCGCCTCGAATGCCGGCTCCGCATCGTTCGGACGGATGAAATGCGGGGGCGCTATATTTTGAAACCGGAAGCGTCGCGCCGGTAACCGACGGTCCGGGACTCCTCCTGACGGAGGGTGGTTGCCCAGGCGGCGAGCGGCTTGAACTCCGCCTGGAAGAACCGCAACGTCTCGGGCTCGTACGTCATCTCGAGGCCGCCGATATTTGTCCTCTGCTCGTAGCAGGCGATCACCGACTCCGCCACCACGTCCATGTGCGCCTGCGTGTATACCCGGCGGGGGATCGTCAGCCTGACTAGCTCGAGCTTCGGATAGCGATGCTCCCCGCTTACCGGGTCTCGTCCCGCGGAGACGATTCCCCGCTCCATGGCCCTCACGCCGGATTCCAGGTACAGGGCCGCCGTCAGCGCCTGCGCGGGAAACTCGTGCTGGCGAATGTGGGGCAGGAAGCGGGCGGCGTCGAGATAGACCGCGTGCCCGCCGATCGGCTGCACGATAGGAACCTTCTCGGCCAGCAGCTTGTGGCCCAGGTACTGCACCTGCCCGATGCGGGCGGCCAGGTGATCGTCCTGGATGGCCTCCTCTATGCCGCGGGCCATCGCCTCCATGTCGCGGCCCGCCATGCCGCCGTAAGTGTGGAGACCTTCGTAAAGCACCACGAGCTCGCAGGCCTTCCTGTAGAGCCTCTCATCGCGGAGGGCCAGAAAACCGCCGACATTGACCAGCAGATCCTTCTTGCCCGACATGGTGCAACCGTCGGTCAGCGCGCACATGTCGGCCAGTATCTGCGCGCATGAGCGCTCCTGCTGCCCGGGCTCGACCATCTTGATGAACCAGGCGTTCTCCATCGCTCTCGTGGCGTCGAGAAAGATCTTGATACCGTGCTCGGTGCAGACCTGCCTCACCTGTCTCAGGTTGGCCAGGGAGAACGGCTGCCCGCCGGCCATGTTGACACTGGCTTGCATATTGATGTACGGGATGTTGTCGGCGCCCACCTCGTCGATCAGCCGCTCCAGCTTGTGGATATCCACGTTGCCCTTGAACGGGTGCAGGCTGGTCGGATCGTGGGCCTGATCGACGATCACATCCCTGAAAGTACCGCCGGCCAGCTCCTGGTGCGCCCTCGTGGTGGTGAAGTACATGTTGCCCGGGATGAAGTCGCCGGGGCGGATGAGCATTTTGGCGAGAATGTGCTCGGCGCCGCGCCCCTGGTGCGTCGGCACGATGTATGGATAGCCGTAATACTTCCGCACCATGTCGGCCAGGTGGTAGAAATTCTTGGACCCGGCGTAAGCCTCGTCGCCCTGCATCATGCCCGCCCACTGGTAATCGCTCATCGCCGCGGTGCCGCTGTCCGTGAGCAGATCAATGTAGACATCCTCGGAGCGCAGGAGGAACGTGTTGTAGTGAGCCTGCTCGATCGCCCGCTCGCGGTAGCGCCGGGTGGTCATTCTCAACGGCTCGACGACTTTAATCTTGTAAGGCTCAGCCCAAGACCGGCGACGCTTGCTCATGATGCTCGGCTCCCGCAGTGTGTACGAATGTGTACAGCTTGGGATACCGGATATTTCTTGTTATCCCCCCGCCGGCCGATTGATCCCGGGGCGGTGACCGAAAGGTAATCGTCCGAAAGGTTGATGGAGATGCTTCGGTCTCCGCGTATGCTCAAACGGGCTGCTGTCACCATCCGGCCGGTGCTGAGACGGCGCGATCTCATTAACTCGACCACGCGTGGGCCCGCGAGCGTGATTATTATCGGCGCCGGCATCTCCGGGCTGGGGGCGGAGGCGGTGGAGCGGCTCGCGCAGCCGTTGATAGGCGGCATCTAAGCCGCCGGCGCGGAGCGTTTGAGAAGCCAGGTCGTTCTCCCGCAGATGGTGGAGATGGAAAGACGCGACGGCAACATCATGGGCGGCTTGCTCAGGCAGAGGATGTTTCCGCCAGCCCGCCCGGCGGGAAAAGCGGGCGGCCAGGTCCGCAGCCGCAGCGCTGGCATACCGTTGAGCTGTCCAGGGGCTTAAGCGTGCGACCAGTAAACCCGCACGAACTTCTCTCTGGGCGAAGGCTTGATTCGCAGCGCGCCTTTGAAGCTCTTTTGCATCTCCTTGCCGAGCCGGGTAGCGAGCCAGCGGGTCGTCGTGCGGATCTCCAGCCTGTTGCCCAGGTCTTTGAGAACCGCTATCCGCGAGGCGGGATTATCGTGCCAGGCTTCGTCTTCCGTATGGTGAAGGAGGGCGACCACCTCTTCCTTGCTGGCGCTCAGGAGCGGGCTCTCGAGGATCACCTCCCCCTCGTGGATCTCGGATTCCAGGCGGTGGCAGCCGGGACACAGCCCCCGCTCCACATCCTGCTCACGCACGAGAGACTCGAAGCGCGTCGGGTTCAGATACCAGTGCTTCGCCTCCAAAATCGCCCCGCAGCGCAGGCAGATTTTCCGGTGCCCGTCGCAGCCAGGCTCTCCCCTGAGCCGCCTATCCTCATACAGCCTGTCCAGAGCGTGCCCTATCTCCGGCGCCCGCTCTTTCCTGGAAAGCGGCGGACTGGGCTTGCTCGCCTCTGGCTTGGTTCCCATGTCACGGCCTCACATTCCAGATCGTCTTTCCGGTCGGACGCGCCCGCCGGAGGGAATCCCCAGGCCGTCCGCGACATATAAGAGACCCCAGGAAGTCCTGGGGTCTTCAGGCTCGAAGCTTTCGCTCGGTTGCCTGCCGCCCTTGAAGTGTCCCTGTAAGGTCGGCTTCTTCGGGCTTCTCTCAATTTCAGTTTATCGCGCCGCGGCGGCCGGATCCATCATCCCTATGGACGATTACGGCGGCGGACAGCGCAGTCTAACGGCTACACGAGCCCTCGCCGCATGGCATGCACGGCCGCCTGCGTGCGATCGTCAACAGCCAGCTTGTTGAGGATGTTCCGCACGTGTGTCTTGGCGGTGGCCAGGGAGATGATCAGCCTGTCGGCGATCTGCTGGTTTGACAACCCGTCGACGATCAGCTTGAGAACCTCAAGCTCCCGGGAGGAGAGGGGCTCGACCATCGGCCTGTCCGGGGCAGGTGCCGGTCCGGTTGCCGGCGCCTGGGACGCAGGTTCCGCCTCGGGCTCCGGCTGCTCCGCCGGCTCGCCTTCGGTGTAGTGCTTGAGAACCCGGCTGGCGATCGTGGCGTCCAGCCAGGCATCGCCGGCAAAGACGGAACGTATCGCAGTGTAAAGTCTTTCGGGGGCCACGTCTTTCAAGCAATAGCCGGAGGCGCCGGCAGCCAGCGAGGCCAGGATGTCGCGGTCGTTGTCGTGCTGGGTGAGCATGATAACCCGCCGCGAGGGATCCTCGTCGATAATCTTCTTGGCCGCCTGTATGCCGTCCATTACCGGCATGCCCACGTCCATCAAGATGACGTCCGGCTTCAACTCCGCGGCGGCGGCCACAGCCTCCTGACCGTTGGCCGCCTCGCCGATCACCGTTATGTCGTTGGTCCTCTTGAGCGCGGTCTTCAGACCCAGTCTGGTCAGCGCGTGGTCCTCCACGAGCAATACCCTGATTGCGCCGTCTGCGTTGGATTTTGGTTGTTCAGTCATGATTTGCCGGGCAAGTTTCTTTCACTAATTATATATTGATGTACTGTGGGATCCGCGCAAGCCCTCCCAGCACATGTTACCGGGGACGGCGCTCACGGAAACCCGCGAGCCGAGGGGCCGGCGGCAGGCGCGATTTTCAAGAGGCGACGATGACGGACGGAAAGATCGGGCACGAGCATGAGGCTGCTCCGGGCACATTGAGCGCGCAGGAGATTGAGCTGCGCCGGCGCTGGCTGGAGTTCGACGAACGCGACGAGGAGATCCTCAAAGAGGAGGTCGACAAGCTCATCCAGCCCAGGGTCGATGAGCTGATCGAGGACATGTACGATCACTTTCTCGCCTTCGAGGAGACGCGCGACTTCTTCCCCGACACAGAAACCCTGCGCAGGGCAAAGACCAGGCAGGGACAATATTACCGGAACCTGCTCAAAGGGGAGTACGGCCAGAAGTACGTCCAGGAAAGGCTTCAGGTCGGCTACACGCACTACCGGATCGATCTGGAGCCGAAATGGTACATAGGCGCCTATAACCGGGCGCTCGCCTGGATGCTGGAGAGGCTGTTCGAAAAGTTCGACCCCGACCGCTCCAAGCTGCTGCGGGCCCTGAAGGCGCTGCTCAAGATCATTTTCTTCGACATGATCCTGGCAATCGAAAGTTACATAAGCGCCAAGGAGACCGCGATCAGGAGGCATCGCGACGCCCTGCGCGAGCTCGAGACGGAAAGGCGCGTGACCAAGAGCATCCTGGAGAGCGCCCCGATCGGCATCGTCAGCCTGGACCGGGAGCTTGTCTGCGTGGAGTGCAACGACGAGTTCATCCAGATCCTCGACCTCACCCTCCGGCACGAGGTGATAGGCAAGTCGCTCTTCACGCTGGCGCCGCATTTCAATCGCTCGCTGTTTCAGGAGGTGCTGTCGACAGGGCAGCCATGCCGGCGGGCGGCCGACCGTCTCAACCTCTCCCGCAGCCAGATTGCCGAGGAGATCTACTGGGACTGGGCGGCCTGGCCGATCAAGGATGACGCCGGCGCCGTCACGGGGGTTGTGGCCATGTTCTCCAACGCCACGGACAGGGT
The DNA here is from genome assembly GCA_021325555.1 of Pseudomonadota bacterium. GTDB lineage: Bacteria > Cyanobacteriota > Vampirovibrionia > Obscuribacterales > Obscuribacteraceae > JAJPGY01. The sequence continues at coordinate 140,229 of JAJPGY010000005.1, forward strand.
GATGCTGCAGCAGCAGCGGGAGGATTTCGTGGCCACCCTGACCCATGACCTGAAAACTCCAGTGCTGGCCACCAATCGGGCCGTGCAGTTTCTTCTCGAGGGCGATTTCGGGCCGCTTGCGGACGGGCAAAAGGAGGTCCTGCAGACCATACTGCAGAGCAACTCGGCGCTTTACGGGCTGGTGCAGACGCTGCTCGACGTTTATCGTTTCGACAGCGGCGTCAAGGAGCTTCACGTCAAGAGTTGCAACCTGGCGGCGATGATCGCCCAACTGGTCACCGAGATCATGCCGCTGGCCCAGGAGAAAGGGCTGCAGCTGGCAGCGGCCGTGCCGGCAGACGCCAGAGAGGTCTCCTGTGATGAGGACGAAATGAGACGGGTGCTCCAGAACCTGATGGACAACGCGCTCAAATTCACGGCGCCCGGCGGCTCGATCAAGGTTACGATGAGGCAGGAAGGGGAGAGAACCCAGATAAGCGTCTCCGATACCGGCAGAGGGATACGCGAGGAGGACAAGCCCAAGCTCTTCCAGCGCTTCTGGCAGGCCGGAACAACCGGGCGCTACTACGCGAGCACCGGGCTCGGGCTCTACCTCTCGCGCCGGATAATCGAGGGGCACGGCGGCAGGATCTGGTGCGAGAGCACGGCCGGCAAGGGCAGCACGTTTTACATCGAGATATAGCTGCCCGGCGGCGACAAGTCAGCCGCGCGGCCGATGGTCGGCGGCGCGGACTGTGACAGGATGATTCTTGACCGCAGGGAGGATGCCGGGCCATGGCGCAGGCGAGCGCTGTCTGGCTCTCGGATAAGCCCTCTCTGCGCCGGGCTCCGCGCCCGGCGTAGAGAGGGCTGGCGCAAGGAGCCGGTTGGCGAACCGCCGCTCGGCGCCCCTGCACGGAAGATACCGCGTCCAGAGGTGGCAATTGAGCGACGACCTCCGCAACTACCAGGCTCACGACCGGCTGCCCGACGGCCGCCCGGTGACGATCAGGGCGATCCGTCCGGAGGACAAGCCTTTGTTGCTGGCCGGGCTGCAACGCCAGAGCCCGCACGCCGTTTATCTCCGCTTCTTCAGATACAAGGACACGCTCACCGACCAGGAGCTGGCTTACTTTACCGAGGTGGACTTTGTCAACCACGTGGCCATAGTCGCCAGCCTGGAGAAGGACGGCGTCGACTATCCGGTGGCCGTTGGCCGCTACATAGTCTCGCCGGACGCCCCCTGGCCCACGGCGGAGGTGGCGCTCTCGGTCGACGAGTCCTGTCAAGGCATCGGGGTGGGCACGACGGTCTTGAAACACCTGCTGCAGATTGCGCGGGGGGCGGGAATAAGGGAGCTGGTGGGCATGGTCCTGCCGGAAAATACGCTAATGCTGGAGATCATTGATCACTCCGGGCTGCCGGTTGCCCGCAAGCTGAATGAGACCGGCGTCCTGGAGGTGCGGCTCAGGCTGTAGCAGGGTGAGGTGAACAGAGATGACCAGACATTCCGGAAACACAGGGGTAAGCACGGCGACTCAGGCGGGTCCGCTCTCGGCCGAGGAGCTAGGCAAAATGCACGCGTGGTGGCGGGCGGCCAACTACCTTTCCGTGGGGCAGATCTACCTGATGGACAATCCGCTCCTGCAGGAGCCGCTGGAGCTCAAGCACATCAAGCCGCGGCTGCTCGGCCACTGGGGAACGACGCCCGGCCTAAACCTCATATATGTGCACATGAACCGGGTGATCAAGAGATACGATCTCGAGGCGATCTTCGTCACCGGACCTGGCCACGGCGGCCCGGGGCTGGTGGCGAACGCTTATCTGGAAGGGACCTACAGCGAGGTTTATCCGCTTGTCACACCGGACAGACAGGGGATGAAGAAGCTCTTTACCCAGTTTTCCTTCCCCGGGGGCATCCCCAGCCATGTCGCGCCCGAGACGCCCGGCTCGATCAACGAGGGCGGCGAGCTGGGATACTGCCTGCTTCACGCGTGCGGGGCGGTGCTGGACAACCCCGACCTGATCGCCTGCTGCGTGGTGGGCGACGGCGAGGCCGAGACCGGGCCGCTGGCCACCAGCTGGCATTCCAACAAGTTCCTGAACCCGGCGCGTGACGGGGCGGTGCTGCCTATCCTGCACCTGAACGGCTACAAGATTCACAACCCCACCATCCTCGCCCGCATAAGCAGGGAGGAGCTGGAAAGCCTTCTGGCGGGCTACGGGTACAAGCCGTATTTTGTCGAGGGAAGGGAACCGGAGCGCGTTCACCAGATGTTGGCGGCGGCACTCGATGCCTGCGTCGAGGAGATCCTGCGGATCCGCAAGGAGGCCAGGCGGGAGGGGGTCAGCGACCGTCCCCGCTATCCGATGATCGTGCTTATCACCCCGAAAGGCTGGACCGGCCCCAGGGAGGTTGACGGTCTGCCCGTCGAGGGCACCTTCCGTTCGCATCAGGTTCCCTTATCCGATCTGGCTGGCAAGCCCGAGCGGATAAGAATGCTGGAAGAGTGGATGCGCAGCTATAAACCGGAGGAGCTCTTCGACGATAACGGCGCGCTTGTAAGCGAGCTGGCCGAGCTGGCCCCGAAAGGAACCAGGAGAATGAGCGCCAACCCGCACGCTAACGGCGGCCTGCTGTTGCGCGATCTAAAGCTGCCCGACTTCCGTGGCTATGCTGTGCCGGTGCCCAAGCCGGGCGGCGTCGAGGCGGAGGCGACAAGGGTGATGGGGCAGTTCCTGCGCGATGTGATCAAGGGCAACCCGGACAACTTCCGCCTCATGGGACCGGACGAGACGCTTTCGAATCGTCTGGGAGCCGTCTTCGAGGTGACGGACAGGGTCTTCATGGGCGAGATCCTCAAAGACGACGAGCATATAAGCAGGAACGGTCGTGTCATGGAGGTCCTGAGCGAACACGCATGCCAGGGCTGGCTGGAAGGATATCTGCTGACCGGCCGGCACGGCCTGTTCACGTGCTACGAGGCGTTCATACACATTGTCGACTCCATGTTCAACCAGCACGCCAAGTGGCTGAAGGTGACTCGAAATATTCCCTGGCGGCAGCCGATCGCCTCGTTGAACTATCTGCTGACTTCGCATGTCTGGCGGCAGGATCACAACGGGTTCAGCCATCAGGATCCCGGCTTCATCGATCACGCGGTGAACAAGAAGGCCGATATCATCCGGGTCTATCTGCCGCCCGACGCCAACACGCTGCTTTCGGTGACCGACCACTGCCTGCGCAGCAGGGACTATATAAACATCATCGTGGCCGGCAAGCAGCCGGCGCCGCAGTGGCTGTCCATGGAGGAGGCGGTCAAGCATTGCAGCAAGGGGCTCGGCATCTGGGAATGGGCGAGCAATGATCAGGACGGGGAGCCCGATGCCGTGATGGCGTGCGCGGGGGACGTGCCGACGCTGGAGACGCTGGCGGCTGTGGATCTGTTGCGGCGCCACCTTCCTGCGCTGAAGGTCCGTGTGGTCAACGTCGTCGATCTGATGACCCTGCAGCCGCAGAGCGAGCACCCGCACGGGCTGCCGGATGCCGACTTCGACTCGATCTTCACCAGGGACAAGCCTATCATATTTGCCTATCACGGCTACCCGTGGCTCATCCACCGGCTCACATACCGGCGGAGAAACCACCACGGCCTGCACGTCAGGGGATATAAGGAGGAGGGCACGACCACGACCCCGTTCGACATGGTGGTGATGAACGATCTCGATCGCTACCACCTGGCCTGCGACGTCATCGACCGCGTGCCGAGGCTGCATTACGCCTCCGCGAGGGCCAAGCAGTTGTTCCACGACAAGCTGATCGAGCACAAGCAATACATTGCCGCCCACGGGGAGGATATGCCAGATATCCAGGACTGGAAGTGGTCTGGCTGAGACATGGAAGGCGCAAGGAAGATCCTGGTCCTGAACATAGGCTCGAGCAGCGCGAAGAGCAGCCTGTTCGTCGCCGCCGGCTCCGAGCCCCCGCCTCAGACCGCCTGGGAAGCGCAGCTTTCCCGACTGGGCGAGGGCCGGTGCGTTCTGACCGTGCAGGCCGCTGGCGGCCCTTGCCAGGAGCGTGATCTTCGGGACGCCGGTTTGTCCGAAGCGCTGCGTGCCATGCTGAGCGCATTGTGGGATGGGAAGCAGGCCGTTGTCGCTTCGCCGTCGGAGATAGATGTCGTCGGGCATCGCATCGTCCATGGTGGCGCGCGTTATCGGCAGGCCACGGCGATCTCCGCGGATGTTCTTGCGGACATCCGCTCATATGCCCCCATGGCGCCGGCTCACCAACCGGACAACATTTGCGGGGTGGAGATGGCCGGGGAGCTTTTTCCGTGCGCCGCGCAGGTGGCGGTGTTTGACACGGCTTTCCACCATGCGATGCCGGAGGTCTCCGTGGTGTATCCGCTGCCCTACGAATGGTACGAGCGCCTGGGCATCCGGAGATATGGATTCCACGGCATCAGTCACGGCTATTGCCTGCGCCGCGCTGAGGCGCTTACAGGCGGGGCGCGCTCGGCGCTGCGCGCGATCACCTGTCACCTCGGCAGCGGCAGCTCGCTTTCCGCGGTGAGAGATGGGCGTTGCCTGACGACCACCATGGGGTACACGCCGCTGGAAGGGCTGGTCATGAGAAGCCGCAGTGGATCGGTGGACCCGGGACTGCTGCTCGAGCTCATCGAGCAGAAGAGCTACTCGGCCGGCGAGCTGTCGCGCATTCTCAACCATGAATCGGGATTGAAGGGGGTCTCGGGGCTCTCCGGCGACATGAAGGAGATAATCGCCCGGGCGCGGGCCGGCGACCGGCGCGCGAAACTTGCCTTCGACATCTACATCCACAGCTTGAGGTCCAACATAGGGGCACTGCTGCCGGTGCTCGGCGGTCTGGATGTCCTGGCTTTCACCGGCGGCGTGGGGGAGAACTCGCCGGAGGTGCGCGCTGCGGCTTGCGAGGCATTCACTTTCATGGGGCTGCGGGTCGATCCGGCGAGAAATGAGACGTGCCGCGCGGACGGGCTTATCTCGGCAGAGGGATCGGCGGCGGCGATTGCCGTGATCTACTGCCGGGAAGACAGGGCGATCGCCGAGGAGTGTGTGGCGGTGCTTGAAAGCTCGTCTGAGTCCGAGCCTTTCAGCGGTTCCGGGCCGAGCCGAGCTTGTCCAGGTACGTGACCAGAGCGCCCAGTCCCCGCGCATGGTGCTCATCGAGGTGCTCGCCGTGCGCGTTCAGATAATCCTGCACCTCTTTGTCGGTCACGCGCCCCTTGCCTCCATCCACCGCTTTGCTCACCTTGTCCATGTTCTGGTGCAGATAGCTCAATCCGAAGAAGACGTCCCTGGCCGCTTCCAGCTCCAGGCGCGAGATGCCGCCCTGGAAAAAGCAGAGCTGCTCCAGGGAATGGAAATTGGCGGAAAGCCAGGCAAGGGATTCGGCAATCTCGGGGTTGTCGTTCTCGGCTATATAGGTAGAAAGCTCGCCGGCCGTCATCACGAAGTCATGATCGGCGTCGATCGTCGTGAAGGCCATCGCGGCGATCTCCAGCGCGTGCGCTGACTTGAGGAAATTGCTCTCTCCGCAGAAAAGCTGGATATTGGAGAAGAACTGCTCGAAGACGTTCAGCGCGTTCTCGAAGGAGTTCAGATCGAGCGACTCCAGAACCTGGCGAGCGTCGAGCTCCAGCAAGGGCGACTCCATCTCGAGCCCCCGCTCCGCCACCGGCTTGCGGAGACCGCTTTCCTCCACGGCCTCGCTTCTCTGACAGATACAGCCCACGACCCTTACCTCCCTGACCGGCAACCAGGACACGCCCGCGTCTCGATATTTTATTCTGCCACGCCGGCGCCTGGCGTGACGGTTTTCAGCGCGCCGGCAAGCACTGGTGGCTGCTCCTTGCCGCGAGCGGGCAAAGTCTCGGCAGCTCCACCCAGCGGATCGCCAATGCGGTCATCTCGGTCGCGTGTCCTGTGCTTGGGAAGTGGTCGGGCGCGTATACTTTTGCGTTCTTCGCGGCCATGATGGCGCCCCGGTTTTCCATTGCCCTCAGGTTCTGCCCGGAAACCAGAATCTCCTTACATACAGTTAACAAAAAGCGTTGAACTTTTTCTGTTCGCCGGACGTTATTACAGATAGGAGCCAGAACAATAGGCCGTCAGCCATCGGCTCCTGAAAAAGAAACTCGGGTTAGCGGAAACGGGGAGATTGAAATGTCAAACATGAAAACATCTCGGGCGGTTCTGGCCATCGGCGCGGTGGTTGCTTGCGGGCTGGTGGTGACCGCGAGCACGTCGCCGAGCTATGCGGGGAGGTTCGCTCGGAACCATCCCCGGCGGGCGGAGGTGCTGGGCCGCGCCAACCGGCTCAATTACAGGCTGAACAGAAATTATGGCAACCTGGACGGTCACTTCGGGCAGCTCAAGCGCCAGGATCAGATGATCCGCCGGCAGGAGCAGCGCGACGCGCGCATGAACGGCGGTTACATCACCCAGGGGCAAAAACAACAACTGAACAGGGAAGAGAATCGCCTGAACAGGGAGATCCAGCGGGACAAGTAGCCCTCATCTTCAGCCAGCGAGCATGTCGTCGCGATGCGTGGATTGTCCGCGCATCGTGGCGGCACTGCGCCGGCTGCCGCGGCGACCGGATTTAATGTGCGGATTTTGAACTTTCGAGCCGCCGCCAGCGTTAAAGGTAACAGGTCCTTCGGGTGGTGCAGATGGTCCGGGTAAAAGAGCTTTTCCGAAAACACTGGCGCAGCAACAGGCCGCTCGGTCTGCTGGTGGTGTTCAGCCTGGCTTGCCTGGTAGTCTCCATTGTCGGGCTCGCTGTTGACCCGCGGTTGATTGGCGGCGAGCACGCCTGGATCAAGCCCTGCAAGTTCAGCATCTCGCTGGCCGTCTACGGCTTGACCATGATGTGGCTTTCCCGGTTCCTGACAGCAGACCAGAAACTCTTCCGAAGAATAACCGTGGCAGCCTTGACCGGCAGCGTCATCGAGCTGTCAGCAATTATCTTGCAGGTGGCGCGCGGCACGGCAAGCCACTTCAACAGCGCCACTCCATTCGATCAGACTGTCTTCTGGATCGTGATAGCGGCGATCATGCCGGTTTCGTTTGCAATCGTCGCCATCTACATAATGTTGCTGCGAGAGAGGAGCCTTCCAGCGGTTGTCGGTGCCGCGCTGCGGTGGGGGCTGTTTCTGACGATTGTGGGATTGATCCCCGGAGTGCTCATGATCCTCCCCGATCGCCTGCAAGACGTCATTGCGCCTTACCGGCAATTTGACGGTCATACGGTCGGCTACCATCAAGGCGGTCCGGGACTGCCCTGGTTGGGGTGGAGCACGGTAGCCGGGGACCTGCGTGTTGCCCATTTCGTGGGTCTGCACGCCATTCAGGTGTTGCCCGTCGTTGCCTACCTGATTTCGAGATCGTTTCCCAACCTGTCGTCTGAGGGTCAGAGATCGCTTGTCTGGAACTTCGGATTCACGTACCTCTGTTTCGTAGGCCTGCTTATCTGGCAGGCGCTCGCTGGTGAATCAGCGGCGGCGCCGGGCGCCCGCACCGTGCTGGCCGGCATGACCGTGGCTGCGGTCAGCGTGCTGTGGACGATTTCGGTCCTGGCGGCGGAGAGATCCGGAGTTGGACAGGAGAGGCCTGCGCCGGCATGGAGCAGGGCCCTGTTTCGGACTCGCGGCGGCGGGGCTGGTTGAATCAAGAGACATTCGAAGACGGCATCCCGTCGGCCGGCCCGCTGACCTGGCCGGATCAGCCGTCCTCACTTTTTCTGTCGTATTCAAGCGGGTATCATGGATGCCCGCTTGATCGTCGCGCTCGAAGGAATACAACATGAGACTCGAATTTGTCCTCGGAATCGTTATGGCAACGGCAATATCCGCTGCGCCGGTTACGGGTGCCGAGTCGACCCGGACTCCGGCGGCGGTCCTGCAGCGCCTGAAGAACGGCAACGCCCGCTATCTCACCGGCATCAGCCGGCACGCAAGAATCGATGTGGAAAGACGTGTTGAAACGGCGAGGAAGGGGCAGAAGCCTTACGCCACCATCGTCGGCTGCTCCGATGCCCGGGTCCCGACCGAGGTCGTGTTCGACCAGGGGTTTGCGGAAGTTTTCGTGATCCGGGTGGCCGGCAATGTCATCGACACGGCCGGGCTTGCCTCGGTTGAATATGGCGCCGGGTACCTGGGGACACCGCTGGTCGTCGTGCTCGGGCACAGCAAGTGCGGCGCCGTCGACGCAGCCGTGTCCGGGGCCGAGCTGGCCGGCAGCCTGCCCAGGCTTATGGATATGATCAAGCCTGCAGTCGAAAAAGCCAGGCACGATAATCCCGAACTGAAAGGAGAGATGCTTCTCGAGCGGGCAATCGAGGCGAACGTCTACCACTCCATGGAAGAGCTCCTGCGCGGCAGCCCGGTCCTGCGCGAGCGCGTCAAAAGCGGCCGGCTGAAAATCGTGGGGGCGATTCGCGATCTCAAAAGCGGAAGGGTGCGCTGGCTGGGCGAGCTGCCCAACCAGGCCGCCCTGCTGAGCGGCTGAGCGGCGCCTGAGAGAAATTTTCTCCTCTAATCCGCCGGGGCACGCTGATCGCGCGTTGACAAGGGATCCGGGAGATTTTGGGGGATGCTTTGCGGACGCCCGTGTATGCCATTGTCGACAGCGGGCTGCTTGACAATGCGGTAAAAGTACCAGGAGTCTCCCCTGGGTTGGAAATAATTCTGGTGAAGCAGCGTTTGAAGGCTGCCTGGTTGGCAGGCAGCATTTTGCTTTCCTCTTCTGTCGTGGCTCCGGCGCTCGCGGTGCCGTGCCCGCACGCTTCGTGGAGGGCAGGCAGTTTGCGCCAGCTGCGTTCACACATGCGCTGGCGGGATGCTTACGGGCATCAGCCCGGCATGAGAATGCATCTGGGGTCTGCCGGTGGGCAGCCGCACGGTTCGCACACGCACCGGCGGGCGGCACATGGACATCCTGCCAACCAGCACGGCGGGCACCGGAAGCCGAAGATAGCCTCCATGCCCGCCCTGCCGCCGCCGGCCGCCAGCGAGCAAGCGGTAACCGGCTTGCGGTCGGACAGCCCGCCATCACAGATGGGGGCGGCGATCGCCGACCGGGCGAAGCTTGTGGCCGGGCGCACCGGGACGATCGGCTGGTGCTATGCCGCGGTCAAGAGCGTGTTGATGCCCTTCGGGATAGAGCTGTTTGGCCGCGCGGCGTGGATGGCCGCGGCGCAGCTCCTGAAGGACAAGCGATTCCAGGTTGTGCCGGGCAAGGAGCTTTGCCCGGGCGACATAATGGTGCACGGCAAGTCCCGCAGCCACCCGGACGGGCATATAGCGGTCTATCTGGGTAATGATGCCGAGGCGAGCGACCATCTGCAGCGGGTGATCACCGGCGGCACCTATGGCAGGACGCTGGTATTTCGAGTCAAGCAGAAGCCGGCCGCCCCGGCCGTCCGCGTCGCCTCGTCGGCCGCACCGGACAGGCAGCCGCCGAAAAACGCGTTGCCGCTGGGCGCGGGAACTGCCGAGGGCACAGACCACACGGCTTCGCTTATACTGTCCATGCACGGCGCCATCGCTAACCCCGCCGGTGACCGCGAGGCGATCGCCGCCTCCGAAGCGGACAGGCAGACGCCGGGCTCCTTTCGAATATGAACGTGATCTGGGTTCTTTCGTCCGCGCGCCGGGGGTGGAATTGCTGTCCGGCGGCTGAGGGCTGGACGCGCCGCAGGCGTCGGGCGCCTATCGCGTCTACCAGGATCGTAAAGATCTTCTCGATCACCTGGATGAGATAGAAGTGCGCGCTGCTGTATAGAGAGTCTCGTGCGAGGCGATCCAGGCGGACAGCGCCCGCAAGAGCTGATCGCCGCCAGACCGGTTCAAATGAACGGTGTCGTAGAAGGCGGAGTCTGTCAATGCCTTGTCGCTCTGGAGATCAAGAACGTCGCAGTGATGGCGTGCGGCCAGCTGGTCGAGCGTGCCCCTGTATTGGCGGTAGAACCCGGCCGGCATCAAGTTGAGATTGTCCCTGGTGAGCGGCATGTTCACCAGAAGAACCGCAATCCCCCGTTCGCGCGCGGTCTTTATCAGCGCATCGAGGAAGTGCTCCTGCTTGGAAAACTGGTCCGTATTGAAATGAGCATAGCGCGCGCGATATTCTTCGATGCTCTTTGCCCACACCTCTTGCCTGTTCCGCCCCAGCAAGAATTCTCGCTCGGATTTCGCCTGGTTGGACGCCGGCGCGGCAACGGTCCCGGGAAGCAGGCGGGACAAAGCCGATTTCAGCAGGTTCGCCGCCTTGTCCTGATAGCGCCAGCGCTTGCCGTAAAGAAAGAGGAGGTTGTTGAGAATGAAATCTGCCTTCTCTTGATTGGTCGAAAGATACAGATCCCCGATGCTGGGCAGATCGGACAGGCTCATCAGCCGTTGAAAGACCACCGTTCTCGTTTCGCCGGTGAGCAGGTCGTCCATGAAGTCGCGCGGCGCCAGCCCGTAGACCAGCAGCTTCGGCCTTTTGTCGCCCCGCAGGAGCTTCTCCGTTATCAGGTAACCATCGGAGATCATCAAGCCGGGGAGCGCGAACGAGGAGATTGGCTGTTCGCCGAGACCTTGCCGCATCAGCAACTTTTCGAGCTCGATAGATGTGTGATGGTGATAAACATCCGGCACGCCCGGATAGCGGCGGGCATCCACACTCCACAGCGGGGCCATCATCACCGACGAGCCGATAATAACCACAGCCGGCGGGCGGCCTTGCTCAAATTGCCGCACGGCGGAGTCGCAGGCGGCGAAGGTCGCTCCCCTTTCCTCCGGCTTGCCATGCGATTTTTTGCCGGCGCCGAGCGCAAGGCCGATATTGATGAGCAGGAATATGAGCAGCGCGCTAAAGGCGGCGCACAGGAGCGCCTTGCGCCTTTTGCCGGCACAAGCGAACTCCGGATGCGCCTCCCGGCACATCGCTGCTCTGTCTGCCGAGCTCGTGCTGCTCTGTGTCATGGTCGTTTCCGAGCGGAAAGGATCTCGTGACATTATCCCCCGAGCCCGGACTGACGGTCCTGAAGGGCCACCGGCTGATAGATTCTTAATGCTGCCGAGGCTGAGAGCCGGCTCAGATTGCCTGGTTCTTCTGCAGACGAGGTTTGCCCTCGGGCGCCGTCAAGGCAAGCTGGTAGCCCTCCAGCGTGCGCTCGACGCACTTGTCCCAGGTCATCTCGCTTGCCAGCTTCCTGGACTCGTCGCCCATGGCGGCCAGCGTTCCGGGCTCGTCAATCAATCGACTCATGAGCCGGGCCAGTTCCCGGGCATCGAGATGATCCTCCAGAACAAGGCCGTTCTGCCCATCCTGCAGCACCTCCGAGATGCCCGAGACGCGGCTGACGATCGGGCAGAGCCCCCGCAGCATGGCCTGCAACGGCGCCATGCCGAACGGCTCTACCCGCGATGGCATTACTATGACCTGGCACTGGCGATAGACGGCGTCCATGTCCTTACAGAAGCCCAGGTAATCGACCTGATCTTCCAGGCGCATCCAGACGAGCCGTGCGCGATCGATCGGCCTGGCGCCCATACCGGCGATCAAAAGCTTGAAGTGTTTTCCCTGTCTCGATAAAATTCCGCACGCCTTCAGGAGAACGTCCAGCCCCTTCTTGCGGTAGCCTCTGCCCACGAAAAGAAAGCTGAACTGCCTGGCGGTCGGGTGCTGCCGGTCGCCGTGCATATCGGAGCCGGATCCGGACAGCTCCGCTCCCGGATATGCCACTACCCATGGTGTTGCTTCCAGATTGCAACTGGAGCCGTAGGTGTCGTAGAAGTCGTCACGGCAGGTTCGGGAGGAGAACATTAGGCATCGCGCCTGGCTGCACAGAAGCCGATCGTACTGCTCGCGCAGCCGATACGCCGGCACCATATTTAGTTTCACATCATTCAGGCTTCGCTCCCAGGGGCGTCCCACCTTCGATAACCTGAAGACAGTGTGGTTGTGGAACGTCACCACGTTGGCGCCGTCCATGGGCAGATGCTGCGAATGGACGATGTCGAAGGGTCCGGCGCTGGCCACGGCATCGGTCGCCGCCTGGAACTGATGCTGCAGGCGCTCGGCCTTGCCCGCCCCGGTGCGGGGCGCGGCGAATCTGATGATTCGCAAATTTTCGTGGCCCAGCTCGCTTTTGCTTTCGCTGCAGACCACCGTTACCCGGTGACCCCTGTCCAGAAGCCCCTCGACCTGCTTGTGCGCATACAGCTCCAGCCCCCCGCCGACGGAGAAGGAGCGCAGCACCATGGCGATGTGGAGCTTTTCGGGCATGCCGTCAACAATAAACGATTATCCTCTGCGATACAATCGGATATTATGTCCGTCCCAGGGCTCCACGAAGGTGAGTTATGGCTGCAGCGATAGTCGCCATTATCGGCTTTTATTTCTTGATGATCGTCGCCATCGTTAAGATGAGCGATCTGCTGAAAGCACGCGCCGGTCAGAAGGCGCTTCTCGCCGAGATCGAGCAGCTGAAGGCGAAAATTGCCGTGCTCGAGCAGGAGGTGGGTTTGATGGAAAGCCACGTGCTGGAGCTCAAAGACGGGCATGAATTCGCCATGAAATTGCTCTCAGACAAGAACCGGGCCGCCAACCCACCCGAGGCGGCGGAGAAGGCGGCGACCCGCTAGTGGGCGGAGCAGATTCTCCCGGATGCTCGTCCTTGCTCTACGCACCGTGGCTGTTGCCGGGGGCGGCCCGCGCTGGCTGGCCTCAGGGCACCGCCACGAGCCGGTTTACTTTCCGGGCAAGCCGCGGTCACCGGGGGGATTACGAGCCTCCGGCGCTCTTGAGGAGCCGGAGCCATGGACAGAACGTTCCTGACCGGCGAGAATTGGTCTTTGACCGGCTGTCGCAACCGGGGCGGTTCGTGCCGGCAGGGTAATCGCGTGAGGCAGAAACATCGAGCTGGGTTCGTAACGGCCGCGATCGCCATGGCCATCTGCCTGTGCGGTTCTGCGTTCCTCGGTGCGCAGCCCGCCGGCGCCGAGGTGCTCTTTGGCGGTGTGCAGCACTCGGATTACCTGCAGCCACCGCCGCCGGCGACGCCGCAGGCCGCTCAGCCGTTTGCGCCTCAAGCCCAGGCACCCCGGCCGATGGTGCCGCGAATCGAGTGGTTCCGGATCCCGCCATGGATGGCCGGAAAATGGCACAAGCAGGGCGATCTCACCGTGAGCGTGACTGACCTGCGCAACGGCATGTCGCAGAACGTCCGGGAGTGGAAGGACAACGAGATGACCGTTACCTGGGGGATGCTGGCGGACAGGGCGGGCAACATCTGGCATGCCAATCTGCTGCCGTTCGAACGGGACGGATTTGCCTCCGGACTAGAGGCTCGCTTCTTAACCATCGCGATGAAGTGCGAGGTGAGCAATCAGAATGAGGTCGTAACGCGGACGACCTATCACATTACCCAAACGAGGCCGGGCTCCAACCAGGCGGTCAATCAATTTCTGCAGGAATCGATCAACCATTTCACGCCGCTGCCGAACGGTAGCGTCCAGAACCAGAGCTCGAATCGCGATTTTGACATGAGCGGATCGCCCACACAGCAGGGCACGCTTATCAGCACGTTTCAGAAAATTGGTCCTTTCGTCCCGCAAACATCCATGAACGGCATGGATCTCGTTCCCTCGTTGAATCAGTATCTTGGCGCCAACGGCATGCCGGACCTGATGATCATCAGGGAGCCTTCTCCGGCGTACGCACCCTACTGACCGCTCCTGCTCCGGGGCTTTTCGGATCAGCACTGACACAGGTTTCGTCGACGATGACAAAGAACCCGCAACCGCCCCGCTCATGGCTTGCCGTGGAGTTCGAGGTCGGCGCGCGGCAGGAGGATCTCGCCTCCAGCGTCATGATCCACCAGGGGGCCCGGGGCTGCGAGATCAAGCCGCTGGAAGGGGACCGGATCCTCGTGCATGCCGTGTTCGACCTGCCCGAGGCGAGCGAGGAGCATGTTGGCGATCTCAAAGCCTGCTTGGAAGAATACGGCCTTGGGGCGTCCTTGAGCTCCTTGCGGATCAAGACGGTGGTCGAGGATGACTGGCTTGCCCAGTGGAAACAGGGGTTCGAGCCCTTCGTCATCGGGGATGGGCTTCTCATCTGCCCGCCCTGGCGTCGCGATGACCTTTCGCCCGACGCCGTTGCCGGCAGAGCCGTCATTCTCATTGAGCCGGGCATGGCTTTCGGCACGGGGCTGCACGCAACGACGAGATACTGCCTGCGCGCGCTGCAACGATTTCCGACAGCGGCTCGGGTGCTGGATGTCGGCACCGGCAGCGGAATCCTGGCGATCGCTGCAGCCAAGCTGAAAAGCGAAATCGCGGTCGACGCAATCGACAACGATCGGAATGCGCTGACGGTGGCGCAGGAAAACGTCGAGCTGAACTGCGTCGACGATCGTGTTCACCTGTTGCTCGGCACGACGGATGCTGTTCTCGGTAAGCAATACGACCTTTTGCTGTCCAACCTCACCTGCGAGGATATTGTGGCTCTGCTGCCTCACTACCTGCAGCTGACCGCCACCGGCGGGCTGATCGTCTGCGCCGGCATCCTTCTGGAGCGCTTGCCGTTGCTGGAGGGGGCGCTCGAGGGGCAGCCTCTGACCGTGATTGATAAGGAGATCGACGGCCACTGGATTGGCATGGCGCTGCGCCGGGATTGATCCCGGGCCGGCAGCCGCCGCGCTCGATGGGGGAACCCATTGCGGTCCCGGGCGTCATGGATCGCGGGAGATCCTGCCAATCCTGGTATAATGAGAAATCCGGGGTGATTCCCGGGCGCGAAACCTGAAAATTCAGACTTCTGCCAGCTCCAAACCTATGGGGGCGTTTAGATTCGACAGGGATGTCGGGTTACAGGTTGCAGGTCGAGGTTGTTCGGGACCTCGTTAAACACCGGGCAAAACAAACAAATGCCAACGTTATTCACGTTGACTTCTCCGCGAAGCGCGCTCTGCGCGCCGTTGCCTAACTAGACCTTAGGTGCGGAACTCGCTAGTGTCTTGGCTACCCGATGCTAGTGGGTCAACCATGGTGGCTGCCGCCGGGCAAAGTTAGCGGTTGCTAGCCCGGTCCAAGACATAATCGCGAACCCGGGTGGCCGTGCAGGCCGGGTCCAGCGGGCTCGCAAGGGCGACTGGACAAATGCTGTACTAAACTTGTAGGAGCCTGTAGGTCAGCATCTTTGGACGCGAGTGCGATTCTCGCCGCCTCCACCATTTACTTTTCAGACAGGGGTCAAAGCATCATCGGTCCACGCTTTGGAGCATTCTCAATAAGGGGAATGTGCGCAAGTGTGGCCCCTTTTGCGGCCCGTCAAAATATTTTTGGGAACCGAAATCACCCGGTTTCCGTTCGGAGTTTTGGGTGACTGGTGATTCCACCATTGTGGTCAAAACGGACGCGAAGCATGCTGTGCCTGGACCTTTGAGCGAGATCCGGATGCGGATTCTCACGCCAAGAGGCCGCCGATTCTCAGGTCAAGGGGCCACCTTTCTCAGTGGTGGGCCACCATTCTCGGCGGCTGGGCCACCGCCCTCGGCTGAGGCGGCATTAGTCTGATAACTTTGCGGAAAAGGTAGCGTGCGCTGGAATTCTCTTGTTCTGGCACTCTAAAGGTTGCTTTTACCTAGAAAGGGGTGCCGGGTGTCCAGGAGAAAGGTGTCCATGCACACGCTGTCAGAGATTGTACGTCTTTCGGCTCAAGGTTTGTCAGATCGACAAATCGCCAGAGCCGTAGGGCTTTCGCGAA
>JAJPGY010000025.1 GCA_021325555.1 Pseudomonadota bacterium
CAAACCGCTCATTCCCGTCACCTCATGCGGCGTCAAAGGTTTCGCCGAAATCGTTTCAATGCAAACCAGCTGAGCACCACCTTGTATGCGCTGTCCGAACAGGCAAGTCGCACGGCGCCCTGGAGCCTGGTGCAGCCCGGCGGGTCAGGCTGGAGAAAGCGATTTTGGCGGTTCAGGCAGTTGAACCGGGTGGCGCCGGCGTGAAACTCACCGATGCCGAAGGCGTTGGCGACGACCGAAAGCCAGAGCACCGGCTGGACCGAGCCGTTGATCGCGCTGGCCAGGAAGGGCAGCGGCGCCATAATGGCGGCCAGGAAGAGAAACGCGATGTCCGCGCTCCGGCTGAATACCCGGACGGAGCATCTCGGTCTGCCCCAAGCTGCCGCTGCTGATTCGACAATGAGGCGCCGCTATGCCTTTCCTTCCGGCTGGTTGACCTGCTCTGCCACCTCCCTTGGTGTCACCGGCATCTCAACGGCCGGCCGCCGGAAGACCACGCAAGGCCAGAAAAAGGAGTCTTCGAATGCGCCGCACACCTGCCATCCTTCGGCAGCCCGGGCGGTGATGAGCGCGGTGAGCTTGCTTGTCTGATTCTTGAAAAGCCCGCCTTTGGCGTGCTCGACGAGATACTCGAACGGCTGCTCGGTGTCCTTGGTGAGAAGGATGAGGACAGGGTTGACGCCGCCGTGCATGATGCACTCGGCCGTCAGGTTGTCACGCACCTGCTGGTCTAGCAGCTCGTAAACTATCGCCTCCTCGATCTTCTCGAGGATAGTCGGGCTGACCTCGCTCACCTTCAGCAGCAGCCCTTCCGTGGAGCTTTCAGCCTTGCGGAATACGGCCACCGGGGGCGTGACCGGACTGTCCAGAACGCAGGCGGGGATCCAGCCTTCCTCCTTCTTCTTCCAGAGCCGCTCGCGCACGTCGGCTATATCGTCCTGCCCCTTGATATGCGGAACCCGCTCGACCGTGTACAGCGTGGGCCGCGCGCCTCCCGCCAGTTTCCGGAAGATGAGCACCGGCCTGCGCACCTCGTCGCCACAGGAATCGACGACCTGCCAGCCTAACTGGGCCTGCTCGCTCAAGATTCGCTGGAGCGCCGCCTCATCCGATTCGCCGGACTGCCTGGCCAGGGGCACCACGGCGTATTCGTGTATCTCCTTGCCGGCTGCCGTCGTCCCCATAGAAATCACCCCCGAGTGCTTGGTGCGAACAGATGTTAGCATCAGTGTATCTCAGCGCCACGGCAGGCACCCCCCCCTCGTGCACGTCAAGAGCCTGGCTGCCGCATTTGCCCTGGTAACATCAAGCAGGGCGCACCTGCTTAGCCTGGAGGCCGGGGTGGTGACGAAGTTGCTCAACCTGTCGTGGCTCCCGGGCGGCCGGCGACTGCTCTTGCTGCTTCTCGGTTTCTGGTGCGCGGGGGCGATCGCCCTTGATCTGATCTCCGACCTGGCTGCCCCCTCAGCCAAGCTCAATTGCGATTACGGGATAAATTTCTTCGTCTCCGGCCGGCTGGTCGCAGAGGGCCTAGCCGGCAAACTGTACCCGCCGAGCCCCAACCTTTCATTCCGCGACTGGCCCTACAACCAGGAAGCGCATCGGCTCCTGCCCGGCCTGCCGGAGGGCACCGTGGCTGGCTTCATGTACAGCCCTCTTGTCGCCTGCCTCTGTGCGCCGCTCTCCCTTCTGGGACGCATCTGGTCGCGGGTGGTCTGGGATCTGACGAACCTGCTGGCCCTGCTGTGGTGCGCCCGCCGCACGGCAAGGCACTGTAACGTCCATTTCTTTCCCGTCTTCTCTGGGTTCCTGGCTTTTCTGCCGGTATTTGCCAATCTCTGGGTCGGCCAGTCGGCCTTGCTGTTCGGCGCGCTGCCGCTGGCGGGCGGTCTGTTCTGCCTGCTGAGCCGCTCGCCTTTCCGGGCCGGGGCGGCGCTCTCGGCGATGATTCTCAAGCCGCATTATTTTCTGGCGGCGCTGTTCACGGCCCTGCTTTCTCGCCAGCGGCGCTGCCTGTTCGGGCTGCTGGCCGGCGCCGCCTTCATCCTGGCCATGTCCATCGCCTGCACGGGGCCTTCGGCCTTCACCGGTTGGCTCGGCTCTTTCAAGTACTCCGAGGAGACGCTGACCGGCAGCGCTTACATCGTCCGCGAGCCGCTCATCGCCTCGCTGCCGGGCGTGATTCTGCTTATGCTGCCGGCGGTCGCGCGGGCTGACCTGAAGTGGCTCATCTATCTGGGCGGCTTGATTCCGGTCATCGCCGTCTTCTTGTGGGCAGTCCGGTTATCCGGCAAGGCGCCGACAGAGACGACCAGGCTGGCGATGATCGCCCTGTTCGCCGGCTTTGCCGAGGTGGCGGGCTCGCCGCACCTCCTGCTATATGACCTCAGCCTCCTGTCCCTGCCCGGGGCGCTGCTCTGGCTGGACGGTCATATCAACCTGCCCGTCAAACGCTGCCTGCTGGCCGGGTGGCTGGCCTTGAACGCCTACGTGGCAGCCGTTGTCTTGTGCCAGCCGCCGCCGGCAGGGCTCATGCTCATCCTCCTCGCGGTGCTCGCGGCGCTCGTGATCACGGGCCTGCGCACCGGGGTGGCCGTGGCTGGGGAGCCTGCAAGCAGCCGGCGCTGAGCGTCCGCATTAATCCGCGTCACCCCACCGGCGGCGCCACATGCCTGCCTGATCGAAGCAGTGATCGATCCCGGGGCGCAGGCACCTTGCTCGCCGGGATACGGGCCGGACGCCCGCGCCAGGGGTTGTCACCCCAGACGCGTGGCGCCGAACAGGTATTCGGCGCTTGAGTCTCCTATATTAGATAGGAGAAGGCCGCCGCAAGAAAGAAGCGGGGGCGGCGAGCGGCACCGCCGGCAGATTGCCGAGGGCCGCTCGCCGCCTGTCCGTTGGTTTACTTGGCCGGGGCCGGGTTTGATGCCGGCTGAGCGGCGGTCACAGTGCTACCACCGGCGGTATCGGGTGTGGGCTCCGCCGGGCAGGGCGGGGCGAAGAGCGCGGGCAGCGTCAGCGACGCCACACGGGGGTCGGTCGGGAACGGGTTCAGCTCCTTGTGCAGCCGGCAGACATAGCTGGTGTCCGTCGGGCTGTTGAACCAGCGGACGCCCAGCCGCAGCCGCTCCGGGATGAATTCGGCCGGAATGTTCTGCAGCGCCACCACCCAGGCTGCCTCGCGCGGGTTCAGGTGGCGGCCGGCGCGCGACTCCAGCTGCTTGAGGGCGGCCTGCAGGGCCGCGAAGGCCGCCTGGTGCTCGCCGTAGGTGAAGGTGAAGCCCATGCGGTCGATGAAGAACTCCGCCACGTTGTAGAAGCCGCAGACGGCGTCCATGCGGTGGTAGCCGTGCCTGGCGAGCAGACGGCCGGCGTTCTCGACGAAGTGCTGGGCCACGCCCTTGAGCGAGGGGGCGGGCTGCCAGGGCGCCATGTTGCTCGCCTCGAATGCTCTCGTCCACAGGCGGAAGAACTTGTCCGGGTCGAAATTCTTGTAGACCGCATCGTCGAAGTCGACGATGAAGTCGCGCATTTCGCCCTCGGGCAGGTAGCGCTCGGGATCGAAGCAGTAGATGGAGAGCTCCGCCGCCTTGAACTCCGGGTGCGGCAGGCGGTTGGTGGCCGGGTGCGAGTTGGGAAAGTGACAGAGCGGCGATGTCGCCTCGGTGCCGTCGAGCTGGCGGTCGCGCAGGGCGCAGCGCAGGATCTTGCGCTCGCCGTCACGCCCCCTGGTGTTCGGGCACCGGTAAAAGACCTCGACGAGCAGCTCGAGCCCGTCGCGCTGGATGGTCATTCTGCCGGCAGGGAAGGTGAACTCCCTGGTGACGACGCCGTTGTCGTCGGTCATGGCTGCGGTGGCCTCGGTCACCCTGGCGGCTTCATCCTGGTAGCGGAGGCGATCGCCTTCGACTGTGACGTTGGACAGGCGAATCTTGCGAAACACGTCCGGATGAACTAGCTGCTCCACGACATCACCGTCGGTGATGGCCATGAGGCTGGCGTTGAACTTGTACACGAAATACCTCCTTGCATAGCCGCGCCGGGCCCCGAACCCGGGGCAGAGACGGGGTTGTGCTGGTTCGGGTCAATGAAGGGCAAGGCGGCCACCTGAAAACGGCTCCCGGGCAGCAGGCTTTACGGGGGAGCAAGGATGATCAGGGATGGCAATGAATTTGCTGGAGCGGGTCGCCTTGAGCAAAAGAACGGGTTTAAAACAGGTCTTCAAGGTACAAAAGCGGTTGCCCGAAAAACAAGCGTCTAGCCGGAAAGTGTTGCCGGCCGGTGCCCGGCGGTCGCTTTCCAGGCTGCGTCCGGCGCTTCGTTTTACAGAAGGTGATCAAGATGTAATATGGCGGCCCTGTGCTAGGGGCGGGGCGATCAGGGTGCCGACTCAATCCACAAGGTGGATCCCGCTCGGGCTGAGCCCGGCGTCCTCGAGCAGGGCCAGCGCCTGCTGCTGCTGGGCGGGCTCGATAAGCTCGATCGACATGCCGCAGATATCCGCGGAGAGCCCGGGCGGCGTGGGGGTCGGGCGGCAGCGAATCCGGTCCTTGAGCGCCCGGTCGGCGGCCATGACCCGGAACAAGCTCTCGAAGGTGAGAATCAGCCTGGACATGGCCTGATCATAAGCGCTCCGGCGCCCCGACAACGAGCACAAGTTTTTCCCTCGCTTAACCTGGCCTGAACATGGGTATGTCAGTATTGAAAGCAGACACGCCCGCAAAAACTTTGATGGACACTGGCGTTTGTCTGTTATACTCGGGATGAATCATGCAGTACGTCATATGCCCACGCTGTAAGTTCAAGGTGCCGCTCCATCGGCACCTGTGTACGACCTGCGGGTACAAGCTGCCGTCCCTCGAGGATGCGAGAAAGGCGAGCGGCGCCGCGCAGACAGGCAACGGCAGGGCGGCACGGGCGGGCCTGTGGCAGCAGTTCTTGGGCCTCGCTGGCGCCGAGGCGAAGCACCCCGAGCCCAAGCACGAGGGCACGGCGCTGGGCGAAGTCTAGCTCTTGTAAATAAGCCGGTAGTTCCAGTAGCTGGCGAACACTTTGCGCACGTAATCGCGTGTCTCCTTGAGCGAGATGTTCTCCACGAACTGATCCCAGTCGCTGGCGCCCTGCTGTCTCATTCTGGCGACCCACTGCCGGGCCGCGTTCGGGCCGCCGTTGTAGCTGGCGATGCCCAGCAGCGCCGTCTCCGCCGGCCCGGCCATGGTCCGGTTGCCCCTGAGCAGATACGCCAGATAATCGATGCCGAGCCTGAGATTGTTCTCCGGATTGTAAATGTCGTTTGTGCCGTTGAGCGTCACGCCCAGGCGTTTTGCCACACCGTATGCTGTGCCGGGCAGCAGCTGCATAAGCCCGATGGCGTTCGAGCGGCTCAAGGCGAGCGCGTTGTAGCGAGACTCTTCGCGGATCAGGGCGTGAACGAGCAGCGGATCGACCGCGGCTGCGGCTGCCACCGGCGCGATTATCCGCCCGTACAGCAGCGGGTAGGCCAGCTGCCATTGCGGAGCGCTTTCAGGACTGCCTCCCAGGTCGCGCTTCATCTCCTCGAGCGCGTCCAGCGGCAGATTGACCATGGCCAGGCAGAAGGCTCGCACCACGGGCGGTGCGTCTTCCTTCAGTTGCCCCAGCGATTCCTCCCACTGGTGCAGCCTGAGCAGGGTCGCCGCGGTGGCCCCGCAGCTTTTCTCCACGTAATCGTAGCTCACCAGCGCCGGCGGCGCGGGCCAGGTCCATTCCGTGTTCGGGTGCTTTGCCAGCGGATCGGTGCGCCACCCCTCGTCTTTGCCACCGGACAGCGCAGCCAGACGCGCGGTCGCCCGCCAGCCGTAGTAGTTGGACGGGTAGTTTGCCTGCACGGACCGGTAGGCGGTTTTCGCGGCCTCCTTTTCTTTCAGGCGTTCGTGCAGCTTGCCGGCCCAGAAGGCCAGGCGCGGCGCGGCCTTCGACCGCTGGTAACGCTTCTGCCCGGCCGCCGCCTCGGACAGCGCCGCCTTCAGCTTGCCATGCTGCACGTCGTCCCAGAACGACCACCAGAAAGACTCGGGAGCGTAGTTCGATTGCGGATATCTGGACAGGATCTGCCGGAAGTAAGCCAGTGACTGCGGCGGGGAAGAGCGGACGGCCAGGTTCCAGAGGGCCAGGTCACCATACCTGCTGCTGGCTGCCAGGATCGTTTTCCACAATGAAACCGCCTCGTCGTGCGAGGACATCTGGCTCAGCATGTCCGCGGCTGCCGGCAGGGACGGATCATTGGGATGCGCCTTGATTCCCGACCAGAGAGCCTGCCTGGCCTCGGCTGTCCGCTTCAACTGCGCCTGGCAGGTGGCTTGCTCCAGCCAGCGACCCTTGACGGCTGATCTGCTCCAGTCGGCAAGGGCCTCCGACCACTCGCCGTGAACGAAATGCACCTGGGCGAAAAGCGCCCGGTCGGAGGAGGTGGGCGTGTAGCCGGGCAGGGCTGCCAGGCGGGCGACGATGTCGCGGGCGAAATGGCCGTCCGGGCTGGCCTTCAGATATTGGCGGAAACAGGCCAGCGCCTCGTTTTGCTTGCCGCCGTCGGCAAGGGCCATTTCGCCCAGGTAGTAGGCGGCGCCGAGCGCCCACTGGCTGCCCGGAAACTGGCGCCGGATGTCCGCGAAGGCCTGCCTTGCCCGCTCTTTCTCGTTGGCGCGCAGATAGGACTGCGCCAGCCCGTAGCGGGCGCCGGCTACCTCGTCGATCGCGGCGCTGCGCTCCGCGATCGACGCAAGCGACTTCCTCACGAGCTTCTCGTTGCCCAGGCTGCTTCCGCACTCCGAGATGTGCCACTGGCAGCGCCCCCAGAGCGGGGCTATGGCGGAGGCCTCCTCGAGCAGCCGCACTGCTTGTTTTAGATCGCCGGCGGCGTTGCCCTTCTGGAGCAGGCGGGCGAGAACATAGGCCGCCTCCCGTTTTTGCTCGTCGCTCGTGCCCGGCGCCGAGCGCAGGAGGCGCAGCTGCGCGGCCACATCGCCTTCCGGCAGGCGGTCGAGCTGTTTGAGGATCTCGGCAAATGTGAGCCGCTTGGCTGGCCAGATGCCGGTGAGCGCGCCGGGCCCGGCGGTGCTGTCCTTTCCGGCGCAGCCCCAGGACAGGCAGGCGACCAGAAGACAGCCGGCGGCGATCACGAGAATCGCCCTGGCCGCCCGATGCTCCTGCTTGTCGCTGGTTGCGGTCAAAAATGTGAACGGGAAAAGCTTGCGACCCAAAGATGCTAGCATAACCAGGAGGAACCGGCGGCCGGCGCGCGCGCAGATGATCTACTTCGACAACGCAGCCACGACGCATCCCAAGCCGGAAGAAGTCTACCGGGCGCAGGACACATACCTGCGCGACTCGGCCAATCCGGGACGCGGCGTCCACAGGCTTGCCGTCGAGTCGGCGAGAAAGATCTACGCGGCGCGAATCGAGGCCGCCTCTTTCCTGGGGATAAAAGATCCGGAGCGGCTGGTCTTCACGGGCGGCTGCACGCAGTCCTTGAACATGGCCCTCAAGGGGCTGGCCTGGCGCCCGGGTGATGTGGTGGTGACATCGCCGCTGGAGCACAACTCGGTGATGCGCCCGCTCAGGCAGCTCGAGGGCAGGTGCGGCATAAAGCTGGTCGCCGCCGCCTATTCCGAAGAGGAGGGCGTCGATCTGCGGGATCTTGAGTCAAAAATCGGCCAATACCGGCCGCGCCTCTGCGCGGTGAGCCACGCCAGCAACGTCACAGGACATTTGATTGACCTGCCGGCAGTGGCCGAGATCTGCTGCCGCCTGTCCGTGCCGTTGCTGGTTGACGCCGCGCAGGCGGCGGGCGTGGTGCCATCCGGGCTGGATCACCCGGGCATAAGCCTGTGGGCGGCATCCGGGCACAAAAGCCTGCTCGGACCGCCGGGCGTGGGGCTGCTCTACGTGGCGCCGGAGATCGAGCTGGAGCCGCTGGTCGCCGGTGGAACCGGCTCGCGCTCCGAAAATCTGGACATGCCGGAGTTTTACCCCGACCACCTGGAGTCCGGGACGCTGGCCGGTCCGGCGATCGCGGCCCTGGGAGCCGGGATCGCCTGGCTGAGGGCCGCCGGGCCGGACAAGGTCCGCCAGCACGAGCTGTCGCTGACCGGAAAGTTCCTCGACTGGGCAGCGACCGAGCCGGCGGTGCGGCTCTACGGACCGCCTTCTGGCGCAGGGCGGACGGCGATCGTCTCTTTTGCGGTTGCCGGCATCACCGCCGACCGGGTGGCCGATCTTCTGGACAGGGACTTCGGCATCGCCGTGCGAGCGGGCTTGCACTGCGCGGCGTCCGCGCATGAGACGCTGGGCACGGCGGCCACCGGGCTGGTGCGGGCCAGCTTCGGACCCTTCAATACGCCCGCAGAGGTCGATCAGCTTTGCGCGGCGCTTTCGCGAATAACGGCCGGGGCCGCCCGCCGGTGATTCTTAAGCTATACTCATGAGCGGGCGCCCCTGCTTTTCAAGGGAATCGGCAAGGGAGATTCTGATGAGTACCGGTATCATGGCGGCGGACGTGGTCACCACCTACGCGACGAACGCCATAAAACAGCTCATGGAGCACGAGATGTTTATCGACATCGACGTCCTCAACTCCATCAATCGATCGAAGCGGGAGATCATCGTCGAGGTGCCGCTGCGCCGGGATGACGGCAAGTACGTGACCTTCCGCGGCTACCGGGTCCAGCACAACGACGCGCGCGGACCTTTCAAGGGCGGGCTCCGCTACCATCCCACCGTCGATCTCAAGGAGGTGCGGACGCTGGCCCATCTGATGAGCCTGAAGACCGCGGTGGTCAACGTCCCGTTCGGGGGCGGCAAAGGCGGGATCACCTGTGATCCCAGGCAGCTTAGCGGGCGCGAGCTGGAGACGCTCACGCGCAACTTCACCAATTTGCTGGGCGACAACATCGGCCCCCTGATCGATATTCCGGCGCCGGATGTGAACACCAGCGCGCAGGTTATGGCCTGGATCGCCGACGAATACTCGAAAAGGCGCGGGCAGTGCTGGGGCGTGGTCACCGGCAAGCCGCTCGAGGTGGGCGGCTCGGTCGGGCGCGAAGATGCCACCGGCCGCGGTGTCATGCTCATTACCCGCGAGGCGGCCAAGGAGCTGGGGCTGGAGATGTCACGGGCCGCGGTCATATTTCAGGGTTTCGGCAACGTGGCTTCTTTCGCCGCCAAACTGATCCACGAGGAGCTGGGCGCCAGGGTCGTCGGCCTGTCCAGCTCCAAAGGGGCGGTCTACAACGCCGGGGGCATCAACATAGAGGCGGCCGAGCGCTACTACCGCAAGCACGGGAGCATGAAAGGTTTCACCGGCGGCGAGTGGATGACCAATGAGGAGCTTCTCGCCCAGCCGTGCGACGTCCTTATACCCTGCGCGCTCGGCGACGCGGTGAACGCCCGCAACGCGGCCAGGATCAAGGCGAAGATTGTCGTCGAGGGGGCCAACGACTGCACCAGCGTCGAGGCGGACAGGATTCTCCAGCAACAGGGTGTCTTCGTGGTGCCGGACATCCTGGCCAATGCCGGCGGCGTGGTCGTCTCGTATTTCGAGTGGGTGCAGAACCTGAACAATCATTACTGGGGCATCGACCAGGTGCGCAAGGAGCTGGAGAGAATCATGGTGACGGCCTACAACAAGATCTCCTCCGTCTCCAGGGAGAGCCGCATATCCATGCGCCTGGCCGCCTACACCGTGGCCATGGAGCGCATCGCCCGCGCCATGATCTTGCGAGGGGGCTGAGCCCGGCATGCGAGCGAGGAGAGCGGCGGCGCTTGCGGCCCTGCTGGCCGTGGTGGCGCCCGTTGTGCCGGCTCTCCTCATCGCCGGCTCCTGGTCTTCCTTCGACCGGATCACGGATCTGCCGCGCTTTTTCGCGGCCGCGAAAATGATGGTCGCCGGGCAGGGAAAGGATATCTACCGCCTGCCCGAGCTGGCGTCGGCGGAGCAGTCCATGTTCCCCCGGCTCGGGGAGCGCGTGATGGCCTTCTATTATCCGCCCCTGGCCCTCCCCTGGCTGCTGCCTCTGGCCGCGGTGCCCGCCCGGCTGGCTCCCTGGCTGTGGACCGGCCTGCTCCTGGCTTCCACCGGGGGCAGCCTCTTTGCCTTGCAGCGGGCGTTCGCTCTTGGCTGGACTGAGGTCCTCTGCCTCTGGGCGGTGCTGTCCGTATCCGGGCCGCTCTACGAGTCGGTTCGCATCGGGCAGTTGGGGCCCGTGCTCATGTGCGCCTTCTGCCTGGCGATCTGGGCGCTGCGGGGCGACCGCCCTGTGGTGGCGGCGCTGGCCATGAGCTTCCTGCTCCTCAAGCCTCACGAGATCCTGCCTTTCCTGGCTTATCTTTTCGGTGCCGGCCGGAAGCGGGCGCTTCTCTCGCTCGCCGTTGTCGCCGGCGTCCTGGCGGCCGTCTCCTGGCTGCTGGTGGGCGGCGCCGGCTGGAGCGACTACCTGGAATTTATGCGCAGTCCGCTGAGCGTGGCCGAGGCGCAGCCGCAGCTGCACGCGACGGTGCGCGGACAGCTGCTAAGATTATTCCCCCGCGCGGGCACAGCCGTCACCATATTCAGCGCAGCCGTCTGCGGCGTAGCCGTCTTCCTGATCTGGCGGTGGGGCAGGCTCTTCGGGCGAGGCGAGCGCTGGCTGCAGTCTGGCCTCCTCCTTTCCGTGCCGCTGGGGCTTGTGACGGCGCTTTACTGCCATGACTACGACCTTTTGCTTCTCGCACCATCCGCGGTGGTGCTTGTCAAAAGCGCGCCCGCCCGTGCGCTCCCGGACTGGCTCAAGCTGGCGGCCATTGCCGCCGGCACGGTGTTACTGCTTCCTCTGTATCTGTTCGTCCACTACGACTATCTCCTGCCCGGCGGCCCGGTCAATCCGCTTTTCTGCGTCTTGCTGGCCTATGCCGTGGGCTGCGCCGCGCTCGTCTTGCGTAATGCGGAGGATATCTGCTAAAAGACAGATGAATCAGCCGGGCAATTGCGAGGTGATCACGTGACTTCCACACAAGCCGCTTTAGAGGTCGAAAAGCTGCCGGACAAGGCGTTGACGGACAGCATTGCCATTCTCGACTTCGGCTCCCAGTACTCGCAGCTGATTGCCAGGCGCGTGCGGGAGCTCCGTGTCTATTCGGAGCTTCTGCCCTGCAGTACCAGCGCCGCCGAGCTCAAGCGGCTCAATCCGTCCGGTGTCATACTTTCCGGCGGGCCCAGCAGCGTCTACGACCGGGGGGCGCCCACGCTCGACAGGGAGATCTGGAAGCTGGGGCTGCCGGTGCTCGGGGTTTGCTACGGGATGCAGCTGATGGCCAACGACCTGGGCGGCCGGGTGGAGCCCGCGGAGGTGCGCGAGTACGGGAGGGCGACGCTGACCGTCGTTCATCACGGCGAGCTTTTCTACGGGATGGACCCGGCCATCGAGAGCTGGATGAGCCACGGCGACAGCGTCACCGAGCTGCCCCCGGGGTTCGCCGTCACCGGCAGGACGATGGACACGCCGGTCGCCGCCATAGCCGATGAGGAGCGGCGCTTCTACGGGCTGCAGTTTCACCCGGAGGTGGTGCACACGGTCGGCGGGCAGGAGATACTTAAGAACTTCGTGCTCAACGTCTGCCGGGCGACGCCAAGCTGGACCATGGACAGGTTCATCGACCGGGCCCTGGTCGATATCCGCCAGCGGGCCGGGGGCAAACGGGTGCTGCTGGCGCTTTCGGGCGGCGTAGACAGCTCCACCCTGGCCTTTCTCCTGCACAAGGCGATAGGCGAAAAGCTCACCTGCATGTTCATCGACCAGGGCTTCATGCGCAAGAACGAGCCGGAGTGGCTGGTCGAAACCTTCGAGAGCCAGTTTCACATCCACGTGCACTACGTGAAGGCCCGCGACCGCTTCCTGGAGAAGCTCAAGGGGGTGACCGATCCGGAGGAGAAGCGCAAGAAGATAGGCGAGGAGTTCATCCGGGTTTTCGAGGAGGAGTCGCGCCGGCTGGGCCCTTTCGATTATCTGGCTCAGGGCACGCTCTATCCGGACGTGATCGAGTCGGCGGCCACCCAGATCGACCCCAAGACCGGCGAGCGGGTGGCGGTGAAGATCAAGTCTCACCACAACGTGGGCGGGCTGCCGCCCGACCTGCAGTTCAAGCTCATTGAGCCTTTCGCCAAGCTGTTCAAGGACGAGGTGCGCAAGGTGGCCGAGGAGCTCGGGGTGCCGGAGGGCATCAGGGTCAGGCACCCTTTCCCGGGACCGGGCCTGGCGATCCGGGTTCTCGGCGAGGTCACCAGGGAGCGCCTGAAGACGCTGCGCGAGGCGGACTGGATCATCCGCGAGGAGATAAAGGCCCACAAGCTTTACCGCCAGGTCTGGCAGATCTTCGGCGTTCTCCTGCCGACCAAGTCGGTGGGGGTGATGGGCGATCAGCGCACCTACCAGAACCAGATCGTCATTCGCGCCGTCACCTCGGAGGACGGCATGACCGCTGACTGGGCGCGCCTGCCCTACGATCTGCTGGAGACGATCTCCCGGCGCATCGTCAACGAGGTGCCCGGGGTCAACCGGGTGCTTTACGACGTGACCTCCAAACCGCCGGCGACGATCGAGTGGGAGTGAGCGCCTCTTGTGCCGGCGAGCAGAAGCGGCCGCCCTGGTGGAGCGTTTTCCTGCCGGTAGCGGGGGCGGACTTTTTCCTCCTGGCGCTTGCCTGCTTCCTCTTCCTGCGCCCGCTCATGCTCCTCTGGGACGGCGGCACCTGCCGGCATATCCTGATCGGCCTGTCGGTGTTGACCGAGCACAGGATCCCGAACACCAACTGGGTTTCGGCCGTTTTTCCGCAGATGCCCTTCATTCCTCATTCGCTCGGGGGCGACGTGGTCTACGGTCTGGCTTATCAGCTCGCACAGCTCAACGGGCTGGTCCTTATCTCGTCTGCGGCCTTCGCGCTGGCGCTGGTGTGGGCCTATCAGTTCGCCCGCGCGTGCGGGCTGGGCTTCCTGTCAGGCTGGCTGGCGCTGCTGCCGGTTTTGCTCGTCTGCTCGCTGCACTGGTCGGCCCGCTGCCAGGAGTTCAGCTACCTGACCTTCCTGGCCCTCTATTACGCGGCCTTTCTCGGCCGGGCGAGCGGCGCTCGCCGCCTTCTTCTTTGCACGGCGATTCTTATTGCCTGGGTCAACTTCCACGGCACCTTCATGCTCGGCCTGCTCATGCTGGCGATCGCGCCGGCGGGGGACTGCCTGCAGGCCGGCTTCGGCAAAGGCAGCTGGTCGGAGGCCCGCTGGGGCGTTTTGACCCTTGCTGCCGCGGCCCTGGCCAGCTGCCTGAACGTTCGCGGGGCGGCAATCTATTCCTTCGTCGGTCACTATCTGGCCAACCCGATGATCCTTTTCAAGACAAGCGAGTTCCGGTCAGTCGATTTCTCGCTCGGCCTGCCGGTCTGGTGCTACCTCGGGCTCTATACCCTGGTGCTTGCGCTCTGGCTTGCCTCGGCGGTGAAGCCGGCTGCCCGGCAGTGGCTGCTTTTCAACGTGCTCTTTTTCGCCGGGCTTTACACCATGCGGCTCATGCCCTACTTTGCCCTGGCGGCGCTGGCGGCCGCCGGCCCGCCCTTTGCCGCCTGGCGCCGCTCGCTCCTGGGCGCGCCGCAGGCCGAGCGGGGCGTGCTCGGGCGGCCGGCTGCCGCTCTACTGGCCGTGGAGCAGCGGCTGGAGACGCAGGAGCAGGCGCTGCTCTCCCGGCCGGCCGTCACCGTGGTCAAGGGCGCGCTGGCCCTGGTCATGGCCGGCATATTCCTGTCCGCGCCTTCCTTCAAGATAAGCGACTTCGACCCGCAGCGCCTGCCGGTGCGGGCAGTATCCGCTCTCGCCGAGCGCGGGCTTCCGGGTGCCGGCTTTGTTCTGGACAACTGGGGCGGCTACCTTTACTTCCGCCTGCGGCGGCCGGTTTTTATCGACGACTGGACCTCGGTGTATCCGCTGGATTTTCTCGAGGAGTATCTGTCCACGCTGTCGGCGCACCCGGGCTGGCAACGCACCCTGGATCGTTACCGGCTCGACTATGTGCTCATCCCGCCGGCCACGCTTCTCGGCGCGGCCCTTGCCGCGTCACCGGACTGGCGGCGGGTCTACGAGGACCCGGTAAGCGAGATTTTTGTCCGGGCGTCGGGCACTAAACCAGTACCATGGCAAAATAAGGGCAGCCTTCCCGAATGAGCCCGGTCATCTCCGGCAGCGCGGTACTGAAGCAGACATGAAGACGATTTTAGTGACAGGCGGCGCCGGTTTTATCGGCAGCCGCTTTGTGCGATATCTCCTGAACGGCTATCCCGACTATCGGGTAATCGTTGTTGACGCGCTCAATTACGCGGGCGATCCCGACAACCTGACCGAGGAGGTGCGCAACGACCCGCGCTTCTCCTTCTGGTGGGGCAACGTGCGCAACGCGGAGCTGGTCTACGATCTGGTCGCCATGTCCGATGTGGTCGTGCACTTCGCGGCCGAGTCGCACGTCGCCCGCTCCATCTACGACAACACCACCTTCTTCGAGACGGATGTCCTTGGCACGCAGACCGTGGCCAACGCGGTGCTCAAGCACGGCGACCGGGTGGAGCGCTTCGTGCATATCTCGACATCGGAGGTCTACGGCACCGCGCTGGCCGAGCCGATGAGCGAGGAGCATCCGCTCAACCCGCTCACTCCCTACGCCAGCGCCAAGGCCGGGGCCGATCGCCTGGTCTACTCCTACTGGGCCACCTATGATCTGCCGGCCGTCATCATCCGCCCGTTCAACAATTACGGTCCCAATCAGCATCTCGAGAAGGTGGTGCCGCGCTTCATCACCGCAGCCCTGCGCGACAAGCCGCTCACCGTTCACGGTGACGGCGCCAGCGAGCGCGACTGGCTCTTTGTCGACGATCACTGCCAGGCTCTGGACAAGGTGTTGCACGCGGACATGAAGGCGCTCAAGGGACAGTGCATAAATCTGGGAACCGGCATCGCCACCAGTGTTCTCGAGATTGCCAGGCTGGTGCTGGAGATGCTCGGCAAACCCGAATCGCTTATTCAACATATAGGCGATCGGCCGGGGCAGGTGCGCAAGCACATCGCCTCCACGGAGAAGGCGCGCCGGCTCCTCAACTGGCAGGCGACAAGCACGCTTGCCGACGGGCTGGCCAGGACGATTGCCTGGTACGAGGCCAATCCCGCCTGGTGGGAGCGGCGGCTGTGGATGACAAGCGTCCCGATAAAGACGCGCGACGGCCGGATCGAGCAGCACTGAGCGGCCGGGCCCGGTGGAGACAAAGGAGAAGGGGCTTGGCTAAAGGAGCGACATCTACCCTGGCTATCGACGGCGGGGCGCCGGTGCGGGATAAGTATCTTCCCTTTCACAGGCCGCTTCTCGGCGAGGAAGAGGAGAAGGAGGTGATAGACGCGCTGCGCTCCGGCTGGATCACCACTGGCCCGAAGACCAGGCAGTTCGAGCGCCAGTTCGCCGAGTACGTCGGGGCGCCTCACGCGGTGGCCACCAACTCCTGCACGGCGGCCCTGCACCTGGCCCTTATCGCCGGCGGAGTCCGGCCGGGCGATGAGGTGATAACCAGCCCGATCACCTTCGCCTCGACGGCAAACGTGATCATCCATGCCGGGGCCACACCGGTCTTCGTGGACGTGGAGCCGGACACGCTCAACATGGATGCCAGCAAACTGGCTTCCGCCGTCAGCGGAAAGACCAGGGCGATCATCCCTGTGCACTTCGCCGGGAACCCCTGCGACATGGAGGCCATTCAGGCGATCGCCTCGCCAAAGGACATTCTCGTCGTCGAGGACGCCGCCCACGCCACAGGCGCCCGGTACAGGGACAGACCGATAGGGGCCGTAAGCAAGGCGACCTGCTTCAGCTTCTACGCCACCAAGAACATCACCACCGGGGAAGGCGGGATGCTGACCACGGCCGATGCCGAGCTGGCCGAACGTGTGGCCATCCTTTCTTTACACGGCATCAGCGCCGACGCCTGGAAGCGCTACGCCCAGAAAGGCTATCAGCACTGGGAGATCGTCTACCCGGGGTACAAATACAACATGTCCGATCTGCAGGCGGCGCTCGGGCTTTGCCAGCTGAAGAAGGCGGACTCCTTCTGGATGGAGAGGCGCAGGCAGGTGGATTTTTATAATGAAGCCTTCGCGGACCTGCCGGAGGTGGTACCGCTGGCGGTGCGACCCGGCGTCAGGACGTCCTATCATTTGTATGTGATTCAGTTGCAGACCGAGCGCCTGCGAGTGGACCGCGACACCTTCATAAGGGCGATGGAGGCGGAGAACATCGGCATCGGCATTCACTTCCGCGCCGTGCATCTGCACCCTTATTACAGGCAGGCCTATGGTTTCGGGCCTGGACTGTGCCCGGTGGCCGAGCGGGCGTCGGAACGGGTGATGTCGCTGCCGCTGTTTCCCGGGCTGGCCCGGGCGGACCAGGAGCTGGTCGTCGAGGCGGTGCGCAAGCTGGTCGGTAATTATCGGCGGACCGAATAGGGGCTCATTAGGGGGAGAAGAAGATCGTCCATGCCGAAAGGGAGCAGCCGATGATGGCGGCCGGCGAGCAAGGCGCCTACTACTCTGTGGTTGTCCCGGTCTACAACGAGGCCGGCAACCTGCCGGAGCTGCACACCCGGCTGACCGCGGTCATGCGGGCTCTGGCTCGGCCTTACGAGATCATCTTCGTGGACGACGGCTCCACCGATCAGTCCGTGCCGATCATGCGCTCGCTGCAGGACGGCGACCCGCACCTGGTGATTATCTGCTTCCAGCGCAACTTCGGGCAGCATCCGGCGGTAATAGCCGGCTTCAACCGGGCGGCCGGCGAGGTGATTATCACGCTCGACGCCGACCTGCAGAACCCGCCCGAGGAGATCCCGAAGCTGCTGGCCAAGCTCGACGAGGGTTATGAGCTGGTGAGCGGCTGGCGGCGCCGCCGCAAGGACCCGCTTGCCCGCACGCTGCCCTCGCTCGTGGTCAACAAGATGATGGGGGCGCTGACCGGCATCAGCCTCAAGGATTACGGTTGCATGCTGCGCGCCTATCGGCGGCAGGTTGTCGAGTATCTGAAACTGTTTCCGGAACGGGCCAAGTTCATCACCGCCCTCACGAGCTGGCTGCGGGTGAAGATCTGCGAGGTGGAGGTCGAGCAGTCAACCCGCCGGACCGGCACCTCGAAGTACAACTACCCCAAGCTCATTCGCATGAACTTCGACCTTCTGACCGGCTTTTCGATCACGCCCATTCAGGTGGTGAGCGCCATCGGCCTGGGGATCGCCCTTCTGGGCTTCCTGCTCGGCACGGCCATTCTGGTCTGGAACATCGCTCACGGCCGGGCCGCCTTCGATGTGGCCACGCTGGCGGCCATTGTCCTCATGGTGAGCGGCATACAGCTGCTGGCGCTGGGGATGATCGGCGAGTATGTCGGGCGCACCTTCGTGCAGGTGCAGGGCCGACCTTACTATATAGTGAAAGCCGTTTTCGAGCCGTCCCGTGCCGGCGGGCAGGAATAGCCGGAGGCGGAAGGCTCGGCATGAGGGGCGGCGTTGACGCCGGAGGAAGGGATGCCAGGTGAAGGGTAGCGGCTCGAGCAGTGAAGCGACATGCGCTGTCCACTGGCTGCAAGGCTGGGAGGACGGAGGGCAGCTCGCGCGCGCCCTGGAAAGCTGGCCTTTTCTCCCGTGCGAGAGCCGCTCGCAGCCGGCCGCCGAAGCGGCGGCAGCGTACCTGGACCGGCTGCGGCGGCTGACCGCCGGCGGGCTGGTCATGGCCGCCCGGGACAGCGGGCAGGGGATGTGGCTGGCCGGGCTGCGCCGCATGGATTGGGACAGCGAGCTGTTCGGCTTCGGCGTAGGGCGCCTGGAGCCGCTGATTAGCCCGCCGGGTGCGGACCCCTGCCTCGTGGAGCCCGGGCTGGAGCTGATTGGCGCCTGCCTCGCCCATGCTCAGGGGGCCGGCCTGATGCACCTGTCCAGCCGGGTCGACGCCCGCGACACAGCCGCGCAGCGGTGCCTGCAGCAAAGCGGCTTCCTTCTCGTGGACACGATCGTTGTCTATGAGCTGGCGGTGGCAGCGGTCGCCCCCGCCCCGGGTGAGCCCGACGTGCGCCCGGCTCGCGGCGAGGACGCCGTGCCGTTGCGGGAGATTGCCGAGGGATGCTTCGGCAACCGGGCGTTCAATTTGAACCGGTTCAACTGCGATCCGGCTTTCCCACCCGGCAAGGTGCGGGAGCTCTACGGCTGCTGGCTGACTAACTCGCTGTCCGGGCAGCAGGCCGACCATGTGCTCGTTTACCAGGGGCAGGAGGGGCCGGCCGGCTTTCTCACCTGCAAGCTGGACAGGGCATCGACGCCCGGGGGCGGCAGGGGGCAGGTGGTACTGAATGCGGTGCGGGCCGATCTTCACGGCCGCGGCATCTACGGCCGCCTGACGCGCGCCGCCCTGGAGTGGTTTCGGGCGCAGGGGGCGGAGACGGTCGAGATAGCCACCCAGCTCACCAACCCGGCCGTGCACAGGGTATGGCAGCGGCTGGGGGCGCGGATGGCTAACTTTTATCACACCTTTCACGTCGACCTGCGCAACCGGCAGCACGGCGCGGCGGCCGGACCGGGGAAGACCAAGCCGTGACGGAACAAGCCGTAAGCGCAGGGGCCGCGGCTTCCGGCACCAGGGGCGGTGCATGGCCGGACAGGCTCCTTCTTATCGCCATCTTGCTTTTTGTCTTTGTGCTTGGCGCTTTCGTGGGCGGCTGCGCCCTCCACGACCCCGATACCTGCTGGCTGCTCACCATGGGAAACTGGATTGTCGGGCACCACCGGCTGCCGGCGGCGGACCCTTACTCATGGACTTACCCGCTTGTCGGCGGCGGTCAGCCGCCGGTTGTCTATCAATGGCTTGGCGAGGTGATTTTCTCCCTGGCATACAGGGCCGCCGGGCTGACCGGGCTGCTGTATCTCGCGGCTTTCGCCCTTACCCTCTCGTTCCTTATCATCCCCCTGGCGCGCCTGCGGGCGGCGGGCGCAGGCGACCTGCCCGCAGCGCTGCTGGTGGTGACCGGGGTCATTGCCGCCAGCTTCCACTTTCTGGCCCGTCCGGAGATCTTCTCCTACTTCCTGCTTAGCGTGTGGCTGGCGCTTATTGCCGCCATGGAGGGATGCCCGCCGGCAGGAGCGCGGGACGGCGCCGCAGGGAGGCGCCCGGCGCCGTCAAGGTGGGGGAGCGCAGGCCTGCGCCTGCCGGCCGCATTTTTCGTCCTGGCGATTCTCTGGGCAAACCTGCATACTGGTTTTGTGGTCGGCCTGATCGCCCTGGCACTATATGTGGTGCTGCGCCATTTCGAGGCGCTAAGCGGCATCGGCGGCCCGCCGCCGGTCACCGTCTGGCTGTGCCTGGGCGCGGTGGCGCTGGGCACGCTGGTGAACCCTTACGGGGTGGGGCTGTGGCAGTACCTGCCGCGCCTCTTCTTCGTCCCCTTCAACGCGCGCATTGTCGAGCTTAGGCCTTTGAGCGCCGCTGATTTTGCCGGCTTCACCTTCTACCCCTACCTCCTCGCCGCCGCCGGCGCCGTCTGGCTTGTGCTTGCCGCAAGGCGCGCCGCCGGACCTGCAAAAGCTGGCTGGTTCCCGGCAGTCGTGCTGGCCGCGGCCATCGTCTCCGGCCTCGCCTGCCGGCGGCTGATTCCGTTTTCCGTTTTGCTCATGCTTCACGCCGTCGCTGTCGCCTCCGCACGAGCCGCCCGCGGCCGGGCCGCACCGGCCGGGGCGACCGGGCGCCTGTACAATCCGAGCA
This sequence comes from Pseudomonadota bacterium, assembly GCA_021325555.1. Lineage (GTDB taxonomy): Bacteria > Cyanobacteriota > Vampirovibrionia > Obscuribacterales > Obscuribacteraceae > JAJPGY01. Next base: position 19,823 of record JAJPGY010000025.1, read on the forward strand.
GCATCCCCTTCGCAGCTACCTGCCTGGCCCTCGGCCTGGGCGGCGTCTATCTGGTCGCCAGCCAGGTCGCGCCGCCGCGCCTGCCGTCCGCGAGCGCGGCTTTTCAGCCGCCGCTGGCGGCCATCAGCCGCCTGGTGTCCATGTCCGAGCCCGGCCGGCTCCTCAATGATCCGCAGTTCGGCGACGTGATGATCTGGTCCATGTCGCCGCTGGTGCCGGTTTTCATCGACTCGCGCTACGACATGTACGGCTCGGCACTCGTGGGCGACTACCTGACCATGACCGAGTGTCGGCCGGGCTGGCGGCAACTCGTCGACCGCTGGCGGATCGGCCTGGTATTTCTGCCGCCTGGCGCGCCGCTTGTGGAGCAACTGGGCCGCGACCGGCATTGGGCGGAGGTTTACCGTGACCGGCTGGCCGTCATCCTGCGGAAAAAGGGCAGGTAGGCTCTCCGCCCGCTCGCGCGCGCGCAAGCCGGATTGCTCCTGCAAGTGTACTATTGGCAAACCACGTAAGACGATCGGGGGAGGACAAAGGAGATATGACCTCTGGCGTGCCGGAAACCAGCACCCTGCCCGGCCTGGCCGACAAGGGCAAGTTGCTGTGGACCGGGCTTGCTTTTTTTCTCATTACCATCGCGCTTCTGGCAGCGTTCGACTCCCGCCCGATGGACTTTCTCTCCCATACGGACTCGCTGTGCCTGTTTTACACGGCAGGAACGCTGGTTCGCGAGGGCAACGCTCAGGCGCTCTATCCGCCGTTGGGCTTTGATGCTTATTTCCAGGCACCATTCAATCTGCGCGCCCACGCGCTGCTGCCTGCCCTGGAGCCGAACGCCCTGGCGCTGTTCCTCTACCCGCCGCCGGTGGCCCTTATCTGCGTCCCTTTCAGCCTGTTGCCGCCCGCAGCGGCCATGATCTGCTGGCAGGCCGCGATGCTTATCAGCTACCTGGCCTCGGCGGTCGTCTTCGCCTGGCGCCGCGCGGCAACGGTCAGCGCCCTGCGCGCGTTCCTGTCCATATTTACCCTGCTGCTTGCGCTGCACGACTTTTTGCTCGGCAAGCCGACCGCGTTGCTGACATTTCTCCCGCTTGTCGCCGGATACATGCTCTGGAGAGCCGACCGTTGTCTCCTGGCCGGGCTTGTCTGGTCGTTGCTCTTTCTCAAGACGCAGTTTCTGGTGCCGGTCGGCGCCATACTGCTGGCGCTGTCCATCAACGCGGTGGCTGCCCGTGATAAGCCCGCCCCTGCCAGAAGGCAGGCGGCGGCCATCACAGCCGGGATTAGCTGCGGGCTGCTGGCCATGATTGCCATAAGCGCATGGTGCCTGGGCTGGGGCTCCCTGGTCAACTGGTTCAACTGCGTCAAGCTCTTCACGCACGAGTTCGTGGGCAGATCCGCCGACTATCGCTACATCCTGTCCGGCTCCCTGCCCAGCGCGCTCAACGTGCTGGTGCCGGCGCAATACCTGCCTGTGTACGCCGACATCTGCCAGGCGGCCACCGGCGTGCTCTGGCTGTGTCTGTGCCTTATCATCGCCCGGGTGCTGGCAGGCAGGCTTCCCCCGGAGGTCAAGAAAGATCTCTCCTTGATCCTGGCCCTGGGCGCGCTGCCCTTGATTTCGCCCTACCTGAGGATAGGCGATCTGGTGGTGCTCAGCTTGCCGCTGTGGATCTACCTGTATCATCCGCTGCCGCCCCCGGTGACATTGCATCTGCGGCGGTTCCTTGTCTTCTGCTGGTCGAGCCTGAACCTGTACATCCTGGTCTGCACCTGGGCTCCCGGCAGCCGGTATCTTCTCGTGGCCGTGATGCTGGTGATGACCGCCCTGTACGCCCGCATGTGCGGCGCCGTCTGGCGCGCGGGCGCATCCTGAGCCCCGCGCCCCGGGCGGGCGACCTAAGCGCCGTGCCGCCTGGGGTTCCAGGAGCCCCTGACGCCCGGGAAGGTCACCGGCATGGCGAACTCCTGTCTGACCTGGGCCACGTCGGCGCCTGTGATGTTGATGCGCGCGGACTCTATATTTCCGACGACCTCGGAAGCGAAACGCAGGTAGCGCAGCCGATGGGGGTCGACACCGATCGCCCTGGCGCAGGTGGCATCAACGGCCGCGAGGTCGGTTCCCATGACCATAAAGCCGCCGTGTTTCGTCACGCCGTTTATCGGCCCGTCCCCTTCCATGCAGACGACCGCGTCCACGATGGCAAAGGCCGGGCGCACCAGATGGACCAGATCGATGATCGACATGTCGATGCCGAGCCAGTGCAGCAGATTTTTTGGCCAGCCGTACTTGCAGCCGGGCACGGTGCCGAAAAGGTTCTTCATCGAGGCGGTCATGCCGACCCAGTGGTGCGTCTTCAATTTGGGCAGGGAGACAACGGCATCTGCTTGCAGGATCGTCCTGGGCAGAAAAAACTGCTTCAGCCTGGTGAGCCCGATCGGGTTGTCCACCGGCTCGATGGCGTCGAGGTTGAGGTCCACGAAAGGCAGGCCCAGGCGCGAGCACATCTTGCCGATGCCGGTGGCCTCGAGCAGATAGTCGGTGTCACGAAAGTGGCCCGGCCCTTCGGCCACGATTATCCGGCTGGCGCCCAGCGAGTCGATGAGCTCGGCGGCGGCGGCGATCATGTCCGGGTTGGCGGTGACCGGCCTGTCCGGCCGGTATTCGATCATGTTCGGCTTGATGACAACGGTTTTGTTCTTCAGGCTCGGCAAGCCGATGGCCGCTGCCTGCTCCTGGAGCCGCTTGCCGGGGTAGTCCTCATAGCTCCGGCAGGGCACGACGGCGACCCTGGAGATGCCGGTGAAGCGCCTGGCGCGCTGCTCGTCGGTCAGCTCGGGCGCCTGCGTATCGGCCGCCCGTCTGAGCGTGCCGCAACCGGTCAGGCAGAGCGCGGCCGCCGAGGCTTTCAGGAAGGCTCTTCGCGTGTGCCGGTCGTGGTGTCCTGAGTTCATCTGCGTTTTACCTGTTGATTAGCGGAAGCGGGCTCAGAAAGCTTGAGCGGGTTGCTGCCCGCGGCCGTCTCCAGCGCGCAGGCCGCCAGTCCGGTCAGGTGAAGACTGCTGCTGAAGCTGCCGTCCGGCTTCTGAAGCGCGGTGAGCTGCGACAGCTCGGGCGCCGGCGCTTGTCCGAGCGCGTCTGCAGCCAGCGCCGCCCAGGCAAGGGACATCACCGTATTTTCGACCCGGGCGGTCCGGCGCAAGTAGCGAAGCCCGGCAACGACGATCGGGTTGGCCGGTTGATCTTGTAAAGCCAGCAGCGCCTGCGCGGTTGTTACCGGATATGGTGGCAGGTGGGCACCCAGTGAGATGCTGTTGCCGTAGTTCCAACCGCCGCCGTCGCACTCGTGGGTCAATATCAGCTTGCGGGCCGAGTCGATCGCCTCCTTCACATCCGCTCTGCCGGCGCAAGCCAGCGGATCTATGGCGAGAACCGCATAGCTTGTCGGCTCCACCCAGTGAAAGCAGCCCGGATTCCAGGTCCAGCCCCTGGCGTCGCCGGCGGCCTTCGGACCTTGACTCAACCAAAGGACCAGACGCCCGGCCAGGTTGTAAAGCTCCGCTCTCGTGCTCATCAGAAAAGCCACGCCGCGATCAAAGGGGGGGCTGGTCAGGCTTTCGGGCGCCAGGAGGCGCAGCGCCAGAAGGGCCAGGCTGGTGGTCCAGTCGGATGGTCCGCTCTGCGGCCTGGTTGACCAGCCGCCGTCCTTGTTCTGGCAGCCGAGCAGAAAAGAGCGCGTCCGCTCGGCTAGTTGCCCGCGGTCGCGCAGGGCGATCGAGCACCAGGCGGTGGCTTCGATGGCGGCGGGCTGCCCGGGGTGATAAGAGAAGCTGCCGTCCTGATCCTGCTCAACCAGGTGGTCCAGCGCTTTCTGGAGGCATGTGTGCGGTGACGCGTTCGGCATCTCGAGATGGGCTTTTGCAGGAATGTATTCTCAATGTACCGCTTCGCCGCGCAAACTTGTGGAGAGGCTGCCTGTAAGAATTGACAGGCGTTTCGACGCCCGGCCTTTATGTGAAAAGAAATAAAGCTCAGCCGTGTTAGATCGGACCCGGCCGGGGGCAAAACGGGTATAGTTGGAATGGTGATGACAGGAGGTGATAGGGAAAGGCTCGTTAAGACATGACCGGCACTTCAATAAAGAAGTTTTGCTCTCAATTTTTGGTTCGTTTTTTTTACTAACATTTTACAGCTCTAATTCTTTGCGCCAGAACGCACTAGCCTATACAATTGCCTGGTGCCATTACTATTTGCCTGCAAATTGACGTGGGCTGGCGTTGGCTGGACAGGAGGTTCTATGAAGGCTAACTTGTCAGGATTTATTGGAACATTTGTAGCGGACGAGTCTGGTCAGGGCATAACCGAATACGGTGCAATTCTCGCCTTCGTGGCGGTGCTGGTCGGTCTTGTCTTCAGCTTCGCCAAAGGACAGCTGGCAAGCTCGATCTCGGCGGCATTCTCCGCGGTGGTCGGACAGTTGAACACGCTGTCCAGCTACGCCGGCACCTCGGGCGGCAGCTAGTCCGTCGTTCGGCCAGGCAGGCCCGCGCGGGCAGGCCGGTAGCGGCAGAAGAGATCAAGGGGCGCGAAAGCGCCCCTTTTCTTGTCGGGGGTGGGCAGGGGTGCCGATAAAGTGGGTATTAATGAATTGGCGAGCCGGGTAGGAAATGCTGTTTCGCTAGGGGCGACGATTGTCGTGGCGATTGTGATATGAGTTAATAGTATCTGGTTAATCTTTCTCTTCTAGAAGGTGAAATAGTAATGAACCCATTACGAGCATTTTTCCTAAGCCTCTCTCGAATGCCTCCAGCAGTAATGGTTCTGATTGTCGTGGTCCTGGGGCTTATCGCCTTTATGATGGTCACCGGCAAGATGAGCGAAACTGAAAAGGCGGCAAAAGAGCAGGAGGCTGCCCTCAAGGCTAAGTACGAACAGAAGGCAACGGTGGTGTACTCGACCAAGGACATACCGGAAGGCTCGACCATTTCGGCTGATGCCCTGGAAGAGAAACAGGTGGAGGCGGGTAAGGCGCCGATCGATGCTTTCTCCTCGGTTCAGATGGCGGTGGGCCGTGTTGCCAAATACGGCATTCCCGCCGGACAGATCCTGAGCGCGCACGATCTGCTCACCTCGGGACCGGTCCAGGGGGCTACCTTTGAATCCAAAATCAAAGATGGCTACCGGGCGGTGACGTTTGGCGTCGACCCGAGCACCGGCGTGGCTGGATTCGTGGCCCCCGGCAGTCATGTTGATATCGTGGCAACGGCCGGCTCCGGCTCCCAAACCAAAGCCGGGCCGATCCTGTCCGATGTCGAGGTGATTGCCGTCGGTCAGTCGTTCCAGAAGCAGGCCGGTGGTGCGGCCGTTCCCCCCAGCACGGTGACCGTCGCCGTCAGCCCTGAAGAAGCAAGCAAGCTTATCAAGGCCGTCTCGGCAGCGGGCAAGATTTATCTGACGCTGAGGAACGATAAGGACCACACCCCGGTAGCCGTCGTCGACGTGACGTCGATGTTCGAGAAGCCGAAGAGCTCGGAGGTGGCCGCCGCGCCGCCCAGCCTGCCGCCGCCGCCATTGCCCGGCGTGCCCAGCGGACAAGCTCCGGCGCCTCCGGCACCGCCTCCGATGCAGGAAGTCGAGGAGTGGTCCGGCAGTAAGAAAGAAGTTATCTCGGTCCCCAAACAGTAGGGCTGCGTGATCTTCTTTCAAGGGCTGGGTACAACTGTACCTAGAGAGCCGCCAGGCTGAGGAGAACTGGACTTTTATGAAACTGACCACTTTGCTTGTTTGTGACGCTGGTTTGGACAAACGCCAGACCATCGAGGACCTCATCCACAGCCAGCCTTCGCTGGCGCTTGTGGGGACCGTCTCCGGAGGGATGGCGCGCGAACAGATAGGCAGCCTGCATCCAAAGCTGGTCTGGATCGAACTTAGTCCGGCCCCGGTTCGCGGACTGTCGTTGCTTGCAGAGCTGCGGGAGACCTTCCCGCAGCTCTACTTCTTCGTCAGCTACGAAGTGCCCGACCCCGAGCTGATTCGCACCGCGTACCGGCTCGGCGCTTCCGACTTTCTGGATGCCGAGCGCTGGCGGACCGATCTCCCGGCCGCTGTGCAGAGCATACAGTTGAAGCACCAGTCCGAGTCCACCTCAACGGCCGCCGGCCGTTGTGTGGCCATATTCAGTCCGACCGGCGGGATTGGCGCAACCACAATTGTGACCAATCTCGCCGGTTACCTGAGCAAGTACGGCGAGACCTGCATAGTCGATCTCGACCTGCAGTTCGGCATGGTGGCTCATTACCTCAACCTGGAGCCCTCGTTCTCGCTTTCCACCATCGACTTCTCGCACACCAACTTCGACGCCACGTACTTGCGCAACCTGATGACCAAGTACGACGACAAATTGAACATCCTGGCAGCGCCGCCCGAGCTGGAAGACATCGGGGACATCTACGCGGCGCAGGTGCAGGAGATCCTCTTCACCGCCAAGCAGGAGTTCCGCTTTACGGTGGTGGATCTGCCCAAGAACCTGCTCGACGAGCGGGCGATCGCCACCCTGGACCTGGCGGACCACGTGCTCGTCCTCACCGAGTACAACTGGGCGGCGATCCTCAACGCCCGCAAGTGCCTGGACACGTTCAAGGCCCACTACAATCAGGAAAAGCTCTTACTCGTGATCAACCGCTCGGAATGGCTCCCGCAGGACGTTCTCTCCGAGTGCCGGGCGAACTTGAACTATCCAGTATTTGCCGAGATTCCCAACGATGCAAAAACGGCCAAGTGGGTGAACAATCAGGGGCAGATCGCCCCCGGTCACACCGCGCTGGGCAAGGCGCTAGACTCACTCGCCCGCCGCTTGAGCGGCGGCGAGCAGCTGCTTCTCACCGGGGGAGCCGGCGAGAAGGCAGGCGGATTCCGGTTGCCGGCGATTTTTGGCAAGCGCAAGTAATAAGGTGGTGAGCTAGCAGATGTCAGACGAAAGAAAAGATCAAAATTTGCCGGCGCGTCCCGCATCCTCTTTGATGGGACAGCTAGTGAAACAGAGGCAGGCGGGCGAGGTCGCCCCGGTGCCGCAACAGGGCGGGCAGGTGGCCAGGCCTGGACAGCAGGGCGGCGGGCTGGCTCAGCCGGGCGGTCCCGGCGCCGCCGCAGCGCCTGCTGGCCCCTCGAAGGCGGAGATCGACCGCATCGACGCCCGCGAGGAGTATACCAGCCCTCAGCAGGCTGTCGAGCCGCAGCAGGAGCTGGGCAAGTTCTCGGCCAACCAGGGATTGATTCGCGAGCGCGAGAAGCTGATCATCGACCAGCTGCGGCGTGAGCTGGACACCTCTCGCATGACCCAGATCAGCGAGGACACGCAGGCCCAGGTGCGGGCCCGCATCCGGGAGATCGTCAATTCCGATCCGGCGCCGCTTACCATGATGGAGAAGGGGATCCTTCTGCAGAACATCCTCGACGAGGTGTTCGGATTCGGTCCCCTCGGCCCGCTCCTGAGAGACCCGAGCATCGGCGACATCTGCGTCAACGGTCCCGGCGCCGTCTACGTGGAACGGCACGGCAGGCTGGAGAAGACAAGCATCGTCTTCGAGAACGAGCGCCACCTGCGCATGACGATCGACAAGATCATCCAGCCGCTGGGACGCCGTCTCGACGACAACTCGCCGATGGTGGACGCCCGTCTTCCCAACGGCTCCCGTGTCAACGCCACCATTCCGCCGGTCACCATCGACGGGCCGACGCTGACCATCCGCTGTTTCGGCACCGCGATCATGTCGCTCGGTCAACTCTGCGAGAAGGGCTCGCTGTCGGTGCCGATGGCCGAGGTCCTGAAGGCCTGCGTGAAGGGGAGGGTCAACATGATCATCTCCGGCGGTACCGGCTCCGGAAAGACGACGCTGTTGAACGCGCTTTCGGCGCACATCAACCCGCGCGAGCGGATCATCACCATCGAGGACGCCGCGGAACTGAAGCTGCAGCACGATCACTGGGTGCGCATGGAGACGAGACCTCCCAACACGGAGGGCAAGGGTCAGATCACCCAGCGCATGTGCCTGATCAACTGCCTGCGTATGCGGCCGGACCGGATTATCCTCGGGGAGTGCCGCGGTGAGGAAGCCTTCGACATGCTCCAGGCCATGAACACCGGTCACGGCGGCTCGATGACCACCATCCACGCCAACTCGCCGCGTGACGCCACCAAGCGCCTCGAGAATATGATTCTCATGTCCGGCGTCGACATGCCGCCGCGGGCGGCGCGCGAGCTTATCGCCAGCGCCCTGCAGGTGATCATCCAGATCCGCCGTCTCGAGGACGGCACCCGGCGCGTGACGGAGATCTCCGAGATAACCGGCATGGAGGGCGATGTGATCGCGATCAACACCTTGTTCCACCTCGAGCGCGAAGGTCGCGACCCGCGTGGCTTCTTCAAGTGCCGCCACGTCGGCTCCGGTCTGCCGCCGAAATTCCTCGAGCAGCTCGAACAGGAGGCCGTGCCGTTCAAGATCGAGTGGTTGCGCTAAATTTTGAGGGTACGCAAAATTTACGGGAAATAGGACATGAGCGGCATATACCTCACTGGCTGCTTGGTTTTCGCTGTTGTGATGGTCGCGGGCTTCTTCCTGATAGCGGCCGCGCGATCGCAGCACGCCGACGAGCTGACGCGCCTGGCCAAGCACCAGAAGCGCCTGGCCGAAAAGCAGCCGCTGGGGGTCGAGGAGGACATCTTTGCCGCGCAGCGCACCGGCTATCTGGCGCGCATCCTGGCCCAGGCCGGACTGGAGGCCAAGTACGCCTCGATCAAGACGCAGTGGATCTGCACCACTATCGGCACCGCGGTTGGTTTTACGATGCTGGCCATGCTGGTCTCGCCCGATCTGATGATCCTGGGCTTGATCTTAGGCGCGCCGGCGGGCGCCGCCGGCTTCATAATGTACCTGAACCGCCTGGCCAAGCAGCGGCAGGCCAAGATGACCGAGCAGCTGCCCCAGGTGCTCGAGTCGATGGTGAGCTCGTTGCGCGCCGGCTCGCCGGTGATGGAGACATTCAAGGTGCTGGCCGAGACCGCCCCCGACCCGATTCGCTCGGAGTTCAAGCGGGCGCTCATCTCGCTGCAGCTGGGCAAGCCTTTCCGGGAAGCGTTGAACGAGATGTCCCAGCGCATCCGCACCCCCGACTTCAAGCTGTTGACGCAAGCCGTGTACATCAGCCAGGACGTAGGGGCGAACCTGGCCGATGTTGTCGCCACCATCGCCGAGGCCATCCGCGAGCGCTTCAAGCTCCGCGACTTCATGAACAGCTTGACCGCGCAGGGCAAGGCGACGGCGGCCTTCATCGGCGTCCTGCCGTACGGGATCACGGCGCTCACCTACGTGATGACGCCCGGCTACATCGTGCCGTTTTTCAACAACCCGATCGCCAGGATAATCTTCATCCTCCTGGTCTTCTGGGAGATGATCGGCTTCTGGATCCTGATGAAGCTGACTACCTTCGAGGTCTAGCCTGAATGGACACGTTCATCATCGCGGTTCTGGTGTTCATGACGGTCGTCGGCATAGGGGCGATCATATTCCGCGTTTTCTTCATGGACGCGTACCTGGACTACCAGGTGCGGCTGCGCCCGCGCAAGGCAAAGGAGGAGGAGAGCGCGGCCGAGAAGCCAAAAGAGTCGGCCATCCTTACGCTCGCCCAGAGCGTCGGCGAGCTTCTGCTGTCGGTGATGCCCAACCTGGCCGACAAGCGCGCGACCACCCTCCTCATTCAGGGCAACTACCGCACGCCCCAGCACCTGGCCATGTTCATCGGCATCAAGGCGATTGTGGTCTTCTGCGCGGTCTTCGTCGCCCTGGTCGGCGCCGCGGGCCAGCCGCTCAACATTCTGGCCGCGCCGGTGATCGGGCTTCTGGGCTGGATGCTGCCCAACTTCTTCCTGGCCACGCGGGTCAAGAAGCGGCAGGCCCAGGTCTTGAAGGAGCTGCCGACCGTCATCGACCTGCTCATCGTTTGCGCCCAGGCCGGTCTTGGTCTGCTCATGTGCGTAGACAAAGTGTCCAAGGAGATCTCGGAGAGCTGCCCGGTTCTGCACGCCGAGCTCAGGCAGCTGCTCAACGACGTCAAGATCTTCGCCAAGTCGGTGGCCCACGCGCTTGCCGAGATGGGCGAGCGCTGCGGGGTGGAGGAGCTGGTCAACATGGCGTCGGCGCTAATCGCCGCCGAGACCAAGGGCTCTGACATCAGTTATCCGCTCAGGCAGCAATCCGAGGCCCTGCGCGACAAGATGAAGCGCAAAAAGGAGGAGGAGGCGTCCAAGGTGCCGGTGAAGATGGTGCCGGTGATCATGATGTTCATCATGCCGCTCATCCTCTGCCCCATGCTCGGACCGGCCGTAATCACGATCATGAACTCGCTGGGACCGGTCTTTGGCGGTGGGCATAAGTAAGTTCGGCCGCTTCCACAACGCCACCAGCGGCAAGACGCTGGCCGAGAAGGCGGGCATGGCCGACAGCTTCCTCACCCGCCTGCGGGGGCTGCTCTGGCGCCGGCCCTTACAGCCGGGGGAGGGGTTGTATCTCACAGGCTGCCGGTCGATTCACATGTTCGGCATGAAGTACGCCATCGATGCCGTGTTTCTGGACCGGGCAGGGTCGGTCGTGGGCGTCGTGCGTGCGCTGCCGCCGGGCGCTGTCTCCCGCTTCTACCGGGCGGCCGAGGGCTGCCTGGAGCTGCCGGCCGGCACCATCGAGGCCACCGGCACGCAGGTCGGGGACACCGTCGAGCGCACCCTCATTTGACGAATCCAAGAAATTGCATGGTCTGCCGCTCGAGCAGGATGGCCAGGAGCGTGCCGGCGGCGATGGCCGGACCGAGCGGCACCGGCGCCTTGAGCGTCGTGGCCAGCTTCTCCAGCGGCAACGGGCCGACGCGTCCAGCCAAGAGCCCGATGACGATCGCTTGCCAGGGGACGCAGACCGCCACGCGCGCAAAAGCGTAGACGCCAAAGCACAGGCAGAAGTAGAAGTAAGTGAGAAGGACGAGCGCCGGACCGAGGAACGCCCCCACGGCCGCTATCAGCTTGACGTCGCCGTAGCCGACCTGGCGCAGGCACAGCTTGGTGGCCGAGACAACCGCGGCGCCGACCAGCCAGCCTGCCGCCGCCCAGATCGCCCCGCGGGCGCCGTGGGACAGATAGCTCATGAGGATGCCCAGCGCTGCCGCCGGGAAGGTGAGCAGGTTGGGGATCTTCATTGTCCGCATGTCGATGGCAGCGGCAATGGCGACGACAATCAAGCAGGCGATCTGCGTGGCGGTCATACTGGCATGTTCAGCTGCCGGCAACGGCAATCGCCTCAATCTCCACGCTGACGTCCTTCGGGAGTCGGGATACCTCCACCGTGGCCCGCGCCGGCCTGGCGGCGCCGAAACAATCGGCGTAGACGCGGTTCATCTCCGCGAAGTCTTGCATGCTGCGCAGATAAACAGTCGTCTTCACCACCCGGCTCAAAGAGGCGCCGGCCTTCTCCAGGATGGCCTGGAGGTTGGCAAGAACGCACGCCGTCTGCTCGGCTACCCCCCCCTCGACTATCTCTCCGCTGGCCGGATCGATGGCGATCTGTCCGGAGACGAAGATGAAACCGTTGGCCACGATGGCCTGCGAATAGGGCCCGATTGCTTGCGGCGCCTTGTCTGTCGATACGGCGTGAACCATAAGCTCCTCCTTGAAAGCCGGGAGGCATAAAGACCTAATTATAGAATGTTCGAGCAAAGGTGCGCTTTCCGGCCGGTGGATTGCACGACGGGCAGATCGCAGGCGGGCGATCGGGCACCGCCGGTGGTGGTACGGCGGCAATCGCTACAATACTGCCCGCTTCCCGGTCAGGGCGCATGCAATGCGGCCCTGAGAGCTTCCGGTAAGAATCCGGGGGATGTGCGCTCCTGCGGAACCGCGGCTAGAAGCCGGGGAACGAGCCGCCGATGCTGCCGGCGCCGGGGATGCGGACCTGCCCGAAGCCGCCGTTCGGGCCGGCGCCGCCTGAGAAGGAGGGCCCGCCGGGGAATCCGCCCGCGCCGCTGAAGCTGGGGCCGCCCGGGCCCATGCCGCCGCTGAAGGTGCCGCCGGGACCGCTGAAGGTGCCGCCAAAACCGCCTGGCCCGGCGCCGCCCTGGAAGACGCCGCCGCCTACCGGCCCGCCGCCCTGGAATCCGCCCGGAAAGCCGCCGGGAAAGCCGCCGCCGTCGGCGCCGGGAAAGACGCCGCCGCTGGGGTCGTAGTAGCCGCCGCCCGGGGTGCCGCCGGGAAGCGCGCCATACACGCCGCCGCCGCCGCTTCCGGACATGCTCATCTCCGGCCCGCCGATGAACTCATCCTTGCCCCAAGCCGAGGGCAGCAGGCTGCCGTGACCGGTGGTCAGCCCGGCGCTGTCGGCCTGGATGCCGGCGTTGATGCGGTTTTGCGGTTCGAACCCGTTGAGCGGGGGCGGGCCGTCGGTTCCCTCGTCGCCGTAGATGTAAAAGGCCTGTCCCCCTGCTTGCTGGACGAAGCTGTCCAGGGTGGTCGGCGGTAGCCCGCCGGCGGTGCCGAACACCGGCGCCATGCCGGCCGAGCTTGCCCGGGGAAGCATCGGGGCGTTGGTCCCGGTGCGGTAGGTGGGCCCCAGGCTGCCGGTGGTCGGCGCCGAGTAGCGGAGCTGCGCCCCGGTATCTTGAGCCAGGACCGGGCAGGCCGCCAGGGCGATCAGGGTTAATGCTGTAATGGCCGATTTAAGCATGGTTGAACTCTCACTTTAGAAGCGCAGTCTCCCGTTCACAGTCCGGGTAAGCCGGGAAAGCCGCCACCGTCAGCCCCCGGAAACGGCATGCCGCCGCCGGGAAAGCCGCCGCCGGGAAATCCGCCGCCGGGAAAGCCGCCGCCGGGAAATCCGCCGCCGGGAAAGCCGCTGCCGGGATCCGGCGGGCCCCAGCCGCCGGGCCCGCCGTCGTCGACGGAGCTCGGTGCCATCGGCGCCAGGTCTACGGTGTTGAGGTCGACGCTGCTGGTCGAGGTCGGCGGCAGCACGCCGCCGAAGTTGTAGGCGCGTCCGGTGACGCCGTTGTAAATGTCAGAGCCGGTGGCTGGAAAGCCGTAGTTGAACTGCCCGGAGGGGATGCCGCCGGCCATGCCGCTTTTGGGTGCTTCCAGCGGGGTGGTAGACGGCGGGATCACCGGGCCGTTCATGCCGTTGTAGCCTTGCGGCAGGGTGGGGAAGGTGTTGCCGGTGCCGGCGTCCAGGTTGCCCGGCGGCGCCAGGGGGACGGTGTCCTGCCAGGTGGTGTCGGTCTGCCGGAGCTGGGCGCCGGTGTCCCCTGAGGATTGGAATGAGCTCGGGCCCTGAGCCTGCGCGGGGAGGAGATAAAGGAGAACGCCTGCCGCCGATATTAATGCGAACTTGCGAAGCCTTGGCATGACTAGCTCACCTGAATGCTAGGAAGTCTCGATGGTCCCGGGAGGGAGGAAGGAAAGGCGCAGCCCGCCCAGATGAAGGGCCTGCCCTTTTTATACCCACAACAAAGGTATTTTAGTTGCGTTATGGCCCTTGCGGTCGCCGCCGGGGGCCGAAAATCTGCCCGCGCGGGCGAGCCGGCACCAGAGGTGGTGGCGGTCGTGCACGACGGCCCGAAAGCCGGTGCGGGGGCTGAAAGATACGTGCTGCTCATCACAGACGCTCCACCGCTTTAGACGGCGACCTGGCTATTCACCTGGTAGTAAGGTCCACTCCGGGAGCAATGCCCCCGCATCACCAGCCCGGCTGAAACGCTCAAGAAACGTTACAATAGCGGACTTTAGATGGGTGCATATTACTGACCACCGATTCCATTGTCAATAGGGGTGGGCAGGCGGCGAGGTTAATTCTGTGCCTTCCAGTTTATACCTGGGCGTCGAGACAAGCTGCGACGAGACGGCTGCCGCCGTCGTGCGGGACGGGCGCGAGGTGCTGTCGAGCAAGCTCATCTCCCAGATTACCGTCCACCAGGAGTTTGGCGGGGTGGTGCCGGAGGTGGCCGCGCGCCGGCACCTGGAGACCATCAACGTGGTGATCGAGGAGGCGATGAAGGCGGCCTCGGTGACGCCCGGGCAGTTGAGCGGCATCGCCTGCACCGTCGGACCGGGGCTTGTGGGAACGCTGCTGGTCGGGCTGTCGGCTGCCAAGGCCCTGAGCTGGGCGTGGGACAGACCGCTCATCGCCGTCGATCACCTGCTCGCCCACGTTTGCGCCAACTACCTGGGCACCGACCTCGAGCCGCCTTTCGTGGCCCTGCTTGTATCGGGCGGTCACACCCAGATAATCCACTTTGCCGACTACAGGCAAGCCACCATCCTCGGGCAGACCCGAGACGACGCGGCGGGTGAGGCCTACGACAAGGTGGCCAGGTTGCTGGGGCTCGGCTATCCGGGAGGTCCGGCCATAGATCGCATCTCCGAGAAAGGAGACCCGATGGCCTTCAAGTTCCCGGAAGGGGTCGTGCCCGGCTATGACTTCAGCTTCAGCGGGCTGAAGACGGCGGTGATGCGCACCGTGGAGAAGCTGCCCGAGCCTTTGCCGGTAGCCGACCTGGCTGCGTCGTTCCAGGAGGCCGTGACCAGCGTGCTGGTGAAAAAAACGCTCAGGGCGCAGAAAGACCTGGCTGCCGAGCGTCTGGTCCTGGCCGGCGGCGTGGCCGCCAACCGGGAGCTGCGCAGGAAGTTCCGGGAGCAGTCGCCGGTGCCGGTCTATTTCCCCAAACTCGAGCTGTGCACCGACAACGCGGCCATGGTGGCGGCCGCCGCCCACTTCTGCGGGAAGCCGGCGGAGCTTGACACGGGCGTCTACTCTCGGCAGCAGTAGCCGCGCCCGGGGCTGGGCCGTTACCGGACCTCGGTGTTGACTGCACTGCCCAGGGCTATATGCAAATGCCATATTTGTATGGCATTTACCCCAGAGTGCATGCTTCAGGGCTTCCAGTCCGCTTAAATAGGTGTTATTGTGTCGAGCATAGCATACATGGGCGCTCTCCCCGGTCACCGCAAAGCTGACCCGCTAAACGCCACAGTATGTCCGGCAATTCCCAGCTTAGGTGTCTCGATCGTATGTCATTTGAGGATAAAAATCTTACCTGTCGCGATTGCGAGCGGGTTTTTGTATTTTCAGCAGGTGAGCAGGAGTTCTTCAGCGCCAAAGGTCTGGTAAACGAACCAAAGCGCTGCCCGAACTGCCGGCTCCTCATGCGGATCCAGCGCAGCGGCGAAGATCCGAGCCGCACAACAGAGGTTAGCTGCGCTGAGTGCGGTGCGCCCACCCGGGTTCCTTTCCAGCCCAAAGGCTATCGCCCGGTATATTGCACGTACTGCTTCAGGACGAAAAAGGCCGAAGTCGAGGAGGCGAAACCCGGATCTGACGCCGGGATTCAGATTCTGGCCGTCTGAGCGCCGCTTACAATTGAACAGCTTTGGGAAAAGGGCGCCTTGCGGCGCCGTTTCCTTTTTTATTGCGGCGCGCGTTGGCTCTGGCCGGGCTGGATTTGACAGGCGCCGAGCGGCCTATTAAATTACTTTTAGCGGGGTTGCCGGATACGGCAGGCAGGGGAGAGATGGCCAACGCTTACGACGAGGGGCCGGTCAATCCGGAGGTGGAGAGTCCGACCCCGCTGCGCAATCAAGTTCCCGATCTGGACACGCGCTCGGTCACCTTCGTGCGCCGATTCATGCATCCGGAGCAGGTCGAGGCGGTCCGCGAGTTCCTCGCTCACGCCAGCGCCGACGAGATCGCCTGCGTACGTAAGCTCTACGGTGAGACGCCGGAAGTCCTGAAAGCGATCGGGCTGGAAGTGGATTGAGGCTCCGGCTTGTTGGCAAGCGGGGCATCAGCGCTAATCCGTGGTTGCGCTTCAGATGTGCTTGCCAACTCTTCCAGATATAATAAGTTGCGAGCAACACCATAAGCCAAACCTTCACGGAATCACACGAATGACGGAAAAGACCATTGAGCCATGTCCGACCTGCGGACGGCCGACGCCAGCGGATACCCGCTGTGTCTTTTGCGCGACGGTCACCGACCTCGATCTGAAGAGCCTGCAGCTCGATTACGTGAAAACGGCCGAGGCGGAAGAGGAGGAAGTGCTGCCGCGCGCGGTGAGCGTGGTCGTGCAGAAGACCGGCCAGCGCTTCCCGCTGAAGAACCGCAAGGTGAAAATCGGTCGCGGCCCGTCGAATCAGGTAATCATCCCCGATGATACGTTCACGTCGCGAAATCACGCCTGGATAACCTTTGAGGACGGCGAGTTCTGGTTAGAGGATCTGGGCTCAACGAACGGCACGCTGCTGAACGGGCACCCGGTGGTGAAAAGACAGGTGCTGTCGTCCGGGGACAAGATTCGCGTCGGTCATACGGAGCTGACCTTCGAGGTGGAAAAGAATTAGAGCCTTGAGAGGGTGAGCCACTTGCGGGACAGTGGGCCGAAAAACAGGGTTGAGCTGGAATCGCAGGTGCTGTGCGCGGCCCTGCGCCAGAGCTGGGCTGTCCGTGACGGCAAGGGCGCGCTCACCTCGGCTCGCGAGCTTTTCCAGCTCTTCCCCGACCTGCTGCCGCCGCCGGCTCTCTCGGGCGAGCAACACCCGGTGAACTGCTACGACCAGCTCGGCGTCAAGCCGCAGGCCGGGGCGGAGGTGGTGGCGGCGGCCTTTCTCAGGGAGGCCAAAAGCTTTCTGCGGCGCGAAAAGCTGAAGGAGCAACGTGAAGCGTACAACCGGATCCTTGATGCCGGTTTCATCCTGCGCAAGCCCCGCCTGCGGCTGAGCCACGATCTCGTGGTGGTGCGGCGCTGGTTGATCCAGTCGCGTGTCGTCCCGGAAGACGGCACGCTGGAGCTTGCCGAAGGCGGAGCGGAAGTGCCGGTCGAGCAGCTGGCGAAGACCCAGCCGCTGGTGGCCGAGCTGCCGAGGCTGGTGCAGCTGCTCAAGGAAGCGCAATTCATCGGGCCGGCCGAGGTGCAGGCCCTGGTGGCCCAGATGTCGCTGGCGCCCGAAGTGCCGGTCGACAGGCTGGTGCTCGACTCGGGTTATGTGACGCCGCAGGAGATGAATTCTCTCAAATTAGCGGAGACGCTCCTGGACCAGGGAAAGATCACGATGGCTCAATTTCAAGTGGCCATCTACGATGAGCGCACTTCCGGCATCCGCATGGCCGAGTCGCTGCAGGTAAGGGGATGGCTCCCCGTGGAAGTTTCGCCGCGCGCGGACGATAGGAAGAACGGCTCCTGAATGCTACTATTCTGTCTGAAGCGGGGGACTTGGGACACCGAGCGCCAGGCTGGTATAAAACGCGACGGATACATCCCCGATGGACCTAAGCAGCAGGCCACGTCACACGCATCGCTCGATCGCGCGCGCGCGCGCGCGCGCCGATGCCGGACCTGCTGACGGCTTGAGCCGCTGGCAGGCGGCTTCCGGCAGCGGACTTTCGGAGCAGCAGGCGGAATCCGACCCTTCCGGGACGGCGCTCTCGACGGCGACCGCCCAGGCTCCCTCGCCTGCCCTCGACTTGTACCCGGGCGGGCGGGGCAATCAGGCGGCGCTCTCCTATATCGCCGATACGCTGGAGGAGCAGGCCGCCGAGGCTCAGGAGATAACGGCCAGGATGAAGGCGGTGCTCAATCAGTGCCTGCTCATGGCCATTGCGGACAGCGAGCAGGCCTTCGAGCCACCCCTGGCCTCGGGCGGCTCGCGCACGCCCGAGGAGTTGCTGCGCGCGCTGGCCAGGGCCGTTGCCGCCTCCGGGGGCGCGCGGGCCGGCTGGCGGGGCGGCTACGCCCGCACCGCGCAACAGCCCGAGGAGGGCGGCGAACCGGACACGCAGGCGAGCGAGCCGGAGCCGCCGGTCGAGGAGGGCGAGCGGGCGCAAGCGGCGGACATCCGCTCGACCGCCGTGGCTGCCCTGGTGAAAAGACATCGTCTGCGTTACGTGCCGGCCGTCACCGTAACCCCGGACGGGTTGCGCCTGGAGAGCTTCGAGAACGGCGCCGAGATCGTGAAGGACGCGCTTGGCCGCGTCCTGGAGGTTAAATCAGCCGCCGGCGAGGGGATTGCCCTCCATTACGATCAGTCCGGAAACCTGGAGAGGTTCCAGCGCTCCGACTCGGCGGGGCGGCCGCACAGCGAGGGGCAGCGCGACCGGCACGGTGTGCTGGTGCGCGATCCTGACGGCCGGGTGCGCGCCTGCGGCGAGCTGATGACCGTGGACCCGCACGGTTGCCTGTCCGTGCACAACCACGACGGGCAGCTGGTCAGCCTCGATCTGGTGCGGGAGCTGCACATAGAGCGCAGGCGCGTGGGCGGCGCCCACGGGGGCACGATAACCGCCGTTTTTGCCCGTGACGGATTCCGCATGACCACTCACTTTCACGAGGTGTCCCCGGCTGGTGACGGCGGGCCGAGCATCTTTAGTGAGGATTCGCGGAGCCCGTTGCGCTTTTACGGTCGCGACGGTTCACTGGTCGAGTTTGCCTCCGACGAAGATCTTCTCGCCGTGCGCCCCTCGAGGGTCCTGCCACCGGGCAGCCTGTTCGTCGATCTTCCCTGGCGCGCCAAACGCCGGGCGCGCACCGCCTGGGAGGCGGTGCAAGAGTACCTGGAATTGCTACTGTAAGAGTTGACGGGCACCGTTGCCTGGCCATGGGAACCAATACCGTGAACAAGAGCTCTGAGATTACCTTTGGAACCGACGGGTGGCGCGCCATCATCGCCGAGCAGTTCACCTTCGCCAACGTGGAGAGGGTGGCGTATGCGGTGGGCGAGTATATCAGGCACAGCTACTACGCGGGCGGCCAGGGCGCCCGGCTGCCGGTTCTGGTCGGCTACGACACGCGCTTTCTCGCCGACCGTTTCGCCTACCACGCGGCCCGGGTGCTCATCTCCATGGGCGTGCCCGCCAGGGTTTCCTGCCGCGACGTACCCACCCCGACCATCGCCTGGTCCGTGCAGGTGGAGCCGACCGCGGGCGCGCTGCAGCTCACGGCCAGCCACAATCCGCCCGAGTATTGCGGCATCAAGTACATACCGCACTATGCCGGGCCGGCCACGAACGCAATCACCGAGCAGATCGCCTGCTACCTGGACCGGATCCCCGAAGGCTACGAGGTGGAGCCGGTGCCTGTGCCCACCTTCGATCCGCAGCCACCATATCTGGAGGCATTGAAGGAGCGCGTCGATCTGGAGCTCATTGGCAGGTCAGGGCTCAAGGTGGGCTATGACGCCAACTACAGCACCAGCCGCGACTATCTGGATCGGGTTTTGAAGGAAGCCGGCGTGGATTGCACCGTTCTGCACGACTGGCGCGATCCGCTTTTCGGGGGCGGCATGCCCGAGCCGAAGCCGCAATACCTGAAGGATCTGATCAGTTTGGTGATCGAGAAAAAGCTGGACGTCGGCCTGGCCACCGACGGGGATGCGGATCGCTTCGGGGTGATCGACGAGACCGGCGCCTACCTGTCGCCCAACCAGCTGCTGTGCCTTGTTGGCCGCCACCTGGTCAAGAACCGCGGGCTGAATGGCACGATCGTCCGCACCGTGGCCACGACCCACATGCTGGATCGCCTGGCCGAGCTGTACGGGCTTCAGGTGATTGAGACGCCGGTCGGTTTCAAGTACGTGGGTGAGCACATGCGCAGCGCCGATGTGCTCATCGGCGGCGAGGAGTCGGGCGGCATCTCCGTCAAAGGGCACATACCGGAGAAGGACGGCATTCTCGGCAACCTGCTCATCGTGGAGATGATGGCCTGCGAGCGCAGTCCGCTGTCCCGCATCTGGGCCAAGCTCCAGGAGGAAGCCGGCGTCAGGCTGGTCGGGCGCCGCGCCGATCTGCACCTCAACGCCACCACGCAGCGCGGGCTTATGGATACCCTCGAGTCAAGCCCGTTTGCGGAGGTAGGCGGCCAGAAGGTCTCGAGAATCGGTCGCGATGACGGTCTCAAGTTCTACTTCGACGAACTCAACTGGTTTCTCGTCAGGCCGAGCGGCACGGAGCCGATGATCAGGCTTTATTTCGAGGGCACTTCAGTCGAGTGCGTGGAGACCGTGATGGCCGACTTCCAGCGCCAGGTTGACGAGATACTGGCTCGCTACAACGGCGGCGGCAAAAGGGCGCCCTCCGACAAGGTGGAGAGCGGCGTCTGAAGAGGCCGGTCCGGGTCACAAAGAAGCGCCGGGCGGGCTCTCCTGCTGCGCTCTGGCGGCTGGACACGACCGGGACCGGATGTTAAGATGCGTCTGACGTATTCCAGGCGGATATGTTCCGCTAAAGGCCGTGAGCAAGAGTAAAGCCGCACGTGAGTGCCTGATTATGGCCATTATGCTTCTGGCAATCTGGTATGTCGGCAGGTCGGTGCTGTACAGCGTTCAGCGGCAGGTGTTCCTGCACAACCAGGCGATCGCGCTTAAGGTCGGGCATGCCCAGTCCGAACAGGTGAACAGGGAGCTGCGCGAGGGGCTCACCAGCTACCGCTCGTCGAGCGGGCTCGAGCGCCTCGCCAGGGAGCGCTTGAACCTGGCCGGCGCCGACGAGGTGGTCATCCGCATCGGCAAGTAAGGCGGCCAAGCAAAAAGCCACCGCAATGCGGTGGCTCAATGGAAGTCCAGAGCGAGTCGGTTAGGCCTACCTTACGATTGCTCTCGAGAGCCAGAAGGCGCGGACCTGACGATAGGTATTGAGCAGTTGGTTGTTGATCGGCACCGAATAGTGGGTCGGAGCCACAAAGACCTTGGGCACGGTCACCGGGGCGTTAATCGGTCCGAACATGAGCGGGCCGGCTAAGCTGGCCGTGCAGAACACGGTCGTCCCGAAGGCGCCGGCGAGTGCAGCTGCTGTTAATAGACGCTTGATCATGAATAAACCTCCGAACTTCTAGTCTTTAGCGGTGAGGCAGGGCGCCCTATAAGCATCTATGATAGAACGTGTCATCACTGCGAGACCTTGACAATATAATAACATGCGGGTGAGCGGTTTGAAGCTGTCAGAAATTTAAATTTCAAGCGCCGGCGGAGTGTTCAGTGTCCCTTGACTTGTTGATTGTTCTGGCGTGCTGCATCCTCGGGCTCATGGCTCACGGCGCCGGGCGCTCCTCCTGGCTTGGCTGGGTGCTGCGAACCATAATCGGCATCTTCTTCGTCTCCGAGGTCCTCATGTGCCTGGGCTGGTCGGGCGAGGAGATAAACACGCGGGTCGGTGGGGCGATCCTGAGTCCAGCCCAGTGGGGGTTCGGCATTACCGTCTCCCTCGGCGCCTCGACCGGGGCGCTGCTTTTCCACCAGGCGCGCCTTGCCCTGTCCTATGTCCTCACCGTTCAAGACCGGATTGTCTCCGGGGATCTGTTCGTTGCCGCCTTCAAGCGGCGCGACCTGCTCAAGACCCTGACCGATGCGCCGATCCTCGTGCCCTCCTCAATGCCGCATCTGGTGGCCGCCTGGATCTTTGTGACCACGGTCTGCTTCCTGCTGGGCTCGATCGACCCGGCCAGCATCGAGGTGCCGCTTCTGCCAATTCCCGTGCCGGTTCCGCTCGAGCAGCTTCTTTCCTACAACGGGTTGGGGCTGGTGGCGCTCGCCTTTTGCGGGGTCGGCGTCTTCGTCACCCGCAGGCCGAAAGAGGCGGTGGCGCGGCTGGGCTGGCAGAAGCCGACGGCGGCGCAGGTGGCCATCGGCGTCGCCCTCATCTTTTTCACCTTCGCCTATGACTGGGCTTCCTCCCTGATTACGCACCACATCGAGGGCAACCTGGCCTCCAAGCTGACCAATTACAACGCGGGCAGCTTCACGGCCGGCGGCGGCTTCGGGCCGTCGCTGATTCTCGCCCTGTTTACCGGCTTGTGCGCCGGGGTGGGCGAGGAGACCCTGATGCGGGGGGCGCTGCAGCCGGTGTTCGGGATTCTGCCGGCCGGGGTGCTCCACGGCTTGCTGCACGGGCAGTTCAGCCACGCGCCGGTCTTCCTGGCGCAGGTGGCCGGGTGGTCGGTGATCATGGGCATTGTGCGGCGGTATACGAATACGACGACGACGATAATCGGGCATGCCGGGTTCAATTTTTTGACCACGTTTTTGTTTGCGTTCAATCCATAAATAATGCGCGGCGATTATTAAAGCAGCTTGTTTCCTTAAGGGGAGCTCGAATCGCCGCGCGTTCATTGCTGCGCTTCGCTGCGGATTCCTCCTCGGAATCCTTCGCTGCGCTTCTTGTCGGCGCCCAGGAAATCATGGCTTCTGGCGGGCGGGGCATGCG
>JAJPGY010000007.1 GCA_021325555.1 Pseudomonadota bacterium
GAAGCTAAACGGAATGCTGGAGGCTCTGGAACGGCAGAAGGAGTCCCGAGAGATCAAGGAGCTTGATTTTGAGGAGAGGCTCGGCCTGCTCCTTGACGCGGAGGACTCTTACAAGCGCGCGCAACGCTTCAACAGCCGCCTCAGCTAAGATGCAGCCTCGCGCACGTCTTGGCCGGTTTTCGTGAATTTCCAGGCAGCGCCGTCATCTGACTTGAAGTGCAAATTTCCGTCGTCATCGACAGTGAACTGGCCCTTCCATAATTCACCGCTGTTTCTATTGACCCAGGCGGTCTTCCCTTCTGCATCCACGCGGTCCCAGTGTCCGAGCCGGCCGTCAATCTGGTCCACATTGCCATTCTGGTCGTAATGGAATTTACGCGTCTGGCCGTCCCCTGCCGGTGCTTCGGTCACCCGTCCCGTGTGGTCGCGGACGATCTTCTCGCCGGTGGCCTCGTCCACGTTCCAGATCTCCCCGTCAGCTCGAAAGGTCACATGCGTGCGCCCGATGTCGTACGAGATGTTGCCCTGGTCGTCGACAGCGAGATTCTTGACCGTGCCAATATCAATTCCTGCCTCCGATAGACTCCATGTGCCGTCGTCCCGTCTGGTAAAGACTCTGCCGTCCTGGTCCGTCACGGAGGTAATCTCGTTCCTGTCGTTCACGGTTACCGCGGTGTTTCCCTTCCTCTCGCACCTGTCCGCGGCATCACAGTGAATTTCCAGAGCGGGCAGACTGCTCGCGGTCTCCTGATTCAGCTCATTGAGGTACTGATTGTACTCCCGGGGAGACATCTGGGTTCTGGTGTCCTCAACGTCTCGCACGGCGCGCCGGAGATTCGCCTGGTCATTACCCGATTTCAGATCGTCAAAGAACCTGGGTGCCTCGGTCTGGATGTTTCTCGTCGTCATCGTCGGTTCTCCCGTCTGTTTAACCGCGCCAACATGGGAGACTGTAGAGCAGATTTGTAACCAAGTTGTTTACTGACTGAAGGTCTGGCTTTCACTTTGCTGCGCCCTGTACGGGCAGTCCATTGTCAGTAAGAGGGGATCACCGCGGCCGACGTAATGCGATGAGCGCTAAAAACAAAGCAAGGTAAGACTGCAGAGCGCTAGCCAAATAAATTACTGTCGCGACAGAATGCGATAGCTGCATTGACCAACGCCGGAAGTGCGGCGGCGAAGCAGGCTATCGCTGCGCCTCGCAAAACCCCGTTCCGGCTCTTTGTTCTTATGCCGGCCACTAAAAACCCGGCAGCCAATCCGAATATGGCAAACTGAGCAGTGGAAACAATCCAACCGATCAACATTTCCAGATTCAGAAGACCGTTGACACGCACAACCCCGCCGCTCGCAGCGACCTTGCGGGCGTTCTGCAAAATACGTTCCTTTAAACCGTCGTACCAGAAATAGTCACGAACGACTCCGGCTGCCAATCCCAGCAACGATAAGAGTAAGAGCACGCGTCGCGTTAATGGCTTGTGTACCCATCTATGAAATAGTAGTCCGAAGCAACTCACGGCAACTGCAAGGTTGAACATTACATATTGCGCCAGATCGATGCCGCTGTTTGGATAATTGTTCATTACGCCACGAATACGGAACGCCCGTGTACTCAACCATAAATATGCCATACGCGGAGATTTCAGGCAAAGCCCGATCGAGTTCTTCACGACGGCTGGCTCCTTTTATTCACGGACTTCAAATTCGATCGAGAATTGATTCATGCCGCAACCCAGTCGCGGAGCGCCATTGTCCACTTGCGCGAGACTAGCTGGGCAGCCAGGTACACTACCTTGCAAACAGCCTCGTCATCCGGGAAGAAACAGGCGACAATCATATTGCCGGATAACAAAAGCGCAATCGTGCGGGAAGAGAGCCCGGCAAGCAGCAACGATACCCCGGGGCACCCCAGCCCGCCGACAAACCAGGCGTTCAGGTCGAAAATTGGAATTGGAGCGGGCGACGAGTCTCGAACTCGCGACCTACAGCTTGGGAAGCTGTCGCTCTACCAACTGAGCTACACCCGCATATGCACACTCCATATTACCAGAGACCGGCCGCAGCCACAATCTCCCCGCCCATGACATCCTCAGGCGGTTTTCTGTCCGGCGGTCATCATGGCGTTCATCTTCACCAGCCAGGTCTCCACGTTCTCGAAGTTCTTCCCGTAATCAAAGACGATGTTCGTGGAGGTGGGGCGGCTGGTGCAGCGAACGGCCCATTTGTTCTCGCCTTCCTGTTTTATCTCCACGTCGATGTACTCCCCGCCCGAACGCCAGCTCATGCCGATCGCCGCCCTGATAACCCGGTTCTCCGGATCTTCGGACACGGTCTTCACGGCCGGTACTGCCAGCAGTGCCTGCCGGCACATGCCGGTCAGCTCCCTCAAAGTACCCTCGAAGCACAGTTCCCGCGTCTGCTCGAGCTCCCACAGCTCCCGATACTTGCCCTTCGCCAGAAACAGGTGGGCCGTCAGATCGAGCGGCAGGAGAACGCAGACCAGCAGGACGGCGAAAACCAGCCCGATGGCCGTGCCTGCTCGCAACCCGTACTGGAAGGCATTTTGATCGCCCTTGATCACCAGGGTCGCAATAAAGACCATCAAGCCGACGCCCCCGCCGAAGCCCAGGGTGCTGACGATTATGGCGCGAATGATTCTGGCTATATAGCGGGACAAGTTAGGTCTCTTCCGGTTCCTTTTGCTGTCTCAGGTACCACCTCACGAACCGGTAGACCATGTAGATTGGCGGCAGCCAAACGAGAAAGACAAAGATTTTCTCGATGATTCGAAAAAGCGCTCTCATAGATCGTCATCCGCTAACTGACAGGAATCGTCATCTTCGGCTAATTTAACACCTTCAGCTTCGATATCCTCCATATCCACAGACTCCAGTTCAAGTTCCTCAACATCGATGGACAGGGAGGTTTCCTCCTTCGCGGCTGCCGCGGCCAGCTCTGCCTGTTGCTTTTCCAGGGCCACAGCTACCCTGGCCGCGGCCTTCTCGGCCGCCGTGCGCTTCGGGTACAGGCGCGCCCGGCACCGGGTGCAAAAGGCATAGCTGCCCTCGCCAAGGTGCCCCAGGTCCGCCACCTTGAAGCCGATCGGCAGATAGGCTTTGGTGGGCACCAGTCGCCGCTCAAGACCCTTCAGCTTCCGCTGGAAGATCTTGATGAACTCGTGCCGGCACGGCTTCTCCTCGGTCATCTCGCCACCAATCGCTCAACAACAAACCGCCAATCACGGGCCGGAATCACATAGCGGCGCATTGCATGCGCACTTCTCGACCGGTCACCCGGCGCTTCCGGCGCCTGCCAAGCCGCACGGGTAGCCGGAGCGAATAAGAGAAGTTTATCACCGCCGGGTCAGCGCTGTTGCTTGACCACCGGCAGCTCCTTGAGCAGCCTGCCCCGCCAGAAGATGATAACGGCCAGGTGGTCCTCGGACTGCACGATGTTCGGGCAGCTGAAGTACAGCGCCCGGCTGGTGCCCGGGGCAAACGGCGGGGCGCTCGGGCCGGTAACGGGCAAAGTTATCGAGCCGTTGCGGGAATGCAGGGTGTTGTCAAAGAACACGACCGTCAGCGACAGGTCGTTGATCGGCATGCCCGAGATGTTTTTAACGGTGATCTGCCCCTCGGGGGTCAGGCTGCCCTTGGCGAGCCAGATGCGCGAAGCCGTGAGCGCGATCGGCGGCGAGGCCGGATTCCAGCTCGGCGCCTGCGCGTTGGCGGCGGCGTCGCTCTCCTGATTGCTCTTTTTTTCGGTCATGGCGATCACCTCCGCCACCTGGGCGGCGTGCCCCTTGACCGAGACCGCCTCCTGCAGTCGCCCCTGCTTGCTGAGCTGGGCACTCCAGTCTGTGAGCACCTGCTCCAGCTGCTTTAGCAAGCCAAGCTCCCGCGGTCTCAACCTGCGCGCGTCCTCGAGCGCCCTCACTGCACCGGCGGAGTTTCCCAGCTTCAGATCGAGCGATGCCAGGAGCTGGTAGCTCTCCACGCTCCTCTCCTTGTCGGTCAGCTCCAGCAGCGCCTCCTGCGCCCGGGCATAATCCTTCTCCTGCACGAGCAGATCGACCAGCCTGTGCCTGGACTCCAGGTTGTTGGGGTCGGCATCCTTCACCTTCCGGTAGCAGGCGATGGCGTCGTCGACCTTGCCCTGCCGCGAATAGATATTGGCCATGGACATCCAGGTCACCGGCTCGTCGGAGGCAGCCAGGCTTTTCTTGAGCAGCTCGAGGGCCTGCCGGTCATCTTTCTTCTTTGTCTCCGCTATGGCCGCCAGGGCACGATATTGCTCCGCCAGCCTGTGGGGGACCACCGTCGTGAGCGGCTCGCCCAGCCCGGGTATCAGCCGGCGAGCCTGCTCCAGATGCTGGACGGAGGCTTCCAGGTCGCCTCCCCTGGTGTTCGCCTCCGCCCAGTTGACGTAGAGCTTCGCCCGCCCTTCGGTCATCGCCCGGTCAGGGATGGCGGTCTGGGCTGAGGCAAACAGCTTCTCCGCCTCCTCGAAATCGCCCTTCTGCTCATAGTAAGAGGCGTAGCTGAGAATGACCGGCATGATTGTGTCGGCGGGAAGCTTGAGCCGGAGCGCGGTGTCGAGCGCCGTCCTGCCCTCGCCGAGCCGATCGCAACTGAGATAACCCTGGGCCAAAAGCGGAAACACGGCGGCATTGTCCGGGTGCTCGCTCAGGAATCGCTCGAGGACAGGCACCGCCGCAGCCGCCTTGCCAGCGCGGATGAGCTCCTGGGCCCGCCCGAGCGGGGTCTCCGGCGGGCGCCACAGCAAAAAAGCGGCGACAATAGCCGCCAGCACGAGCGCTGCCGATACAACGTACTTTCTGCTGAAACCAGGTCTGGTGGCAAGCGGATATTGGGTCAATACACCACCCTCGGTCATGCCGCGCAAAAAGCCGGGCCTAGGGTTATTTTAAATCGGCTGGCGGCGGCTATAATTCATAGCGTTATGACAGTGGAAATAAACCTGACACCGACCGGCACACCGTTCGAGATCGCCACCGAAGGAGGGGCAATCTCGGGCAGGTCCTGGGGGTCCCCGTCCGGCTGCCGGGCGGCGTTCCTGCTGGTGCACGGCCTCGGTGCCCACAGCGGCTGGTTCGAGGCCCTGGCCAGGCGGCTGAAGGTCAAGCATTTTTATGTCGTCGCCTACGATCAGGTCGGTTACGGCAAGCGCCGCGATCAGAGGTTCACCGGCTTCCAACAGTGGCTCGACGACGCTTCCGCCGTCTACCGGCACCTGAAGGGCGAGGTCGGGGAAAAACAAGTATGCCTTTTGGGAAACAGCATGGGCGGCGTGGTGGCCACCTGCGCAGCCCCGGAGCTGAAGCCGGAGAAGCTCGTCCTCTGCTCTCCCGGCTTCGCCGGGCATGCCGGCACCTTCACCCTGCCTTTTCGCCTGAAGGGGCTTCTCCAGGCTTTTCTGGACAGCGCGGCCGAGGTCGAGCTGCCTTACGGATGCGACCTCGTCACCCGCGACCGGTCCGCTCGAGACTGGATTGAGGCAGACCCGGAGCGGCGATTCCGTGTTCCGGCAAAGATGCTCCTCGAGCTCCTCAAACTCTGCCGGCAGGCACCCCAAAAGAGCAAGCGTATTACCTGCCCGACGCTCATGCTGACGGCCGGGGTCGACAAGGTCGTCGACAACAACGCAGCCGCCGAGATCCTCTCCCGCATTCCGGGGCAGACCCGCCGCCGCCACTTTGTCGAGGCCTATCACGATCTGATGTTCGATCCGGTCATCGACGAGGTCGCAGCTGAGGTCGCCGAGTGGATCTCCCAGGAGCCCGCCGGTACTAAGGTAGAAGTGCAGGCCGGCTGAAGCCGGCCGCTTTAATGAATCTTCATTTGGGCGTCTGCTCGCCTATAGCCGGCAAGCGCTTGCAGTCCGGTCTTTCCTGGAGATCGGGCGCATGAGCCGGAAACCCCCGGGCCTTCTGCGCGTCTTGAGATCTGACATATAATATGGCCACCATGGTAGTTTCAATTTAATACCTGCCCGACTTCAGGGTTAGAGACCAGCGAGGTGGGATCGTGCACCAGTCTCTTTCAGCCTCATTTTTCAGCCGCGCCTCCGAGCTCACGGAGCGCACAGCCATACGCTTCAAGGAAGGTCGGGGACCATACCGCGACATGACCTGGACCGACTTGGCCAGGATGATCAAGGAGATGGCCGCCGGGCTGGCGTCCATGGGCTTCGAGCCCGGACAGCGGGCCGCAATCATGTCCCAGACGTCGCATCTCTGGGTAGCCGCCGATCTGGCGATCATGGCCAACGCCGGGGTCTCGGTGCCGATTTATCCCACAAGCTCCACCTCCGACATCGAGTTCATCCTCAAGAACTCGGAGGCTCGCTTTGTGTTTGTGCAAAACGAGAACCTGATGAGCAAAGTGATTGCCGACCGCGAGCGGCTGCCCAACCTGCAGCGGATCGTGCTGCTGTCCGCGCCCTCCGGCGGCAAGTCCCTGACCGAGCTGAACATCGCAGACGGGCTGGTCATCGGGCTCGAGGAGCTGCAAGAGGCCGGCCGCGCCCTTTTTCAGGAGAAGCCGAGCGTTATCGACGAGAGGATGTCCGCCAGCCGGGCCGAGGACCTGGCGACGATCATTTACACCTCTGGAACCACCGGCACGCCCAAGGGCGTCAAGCTCACGTACGCCAACATCTTCGGTGTGCTCAACGAGCTGCCCTCAGTGCTGCCGATCGACAGCAACGACATCTACCTGTCTTTCCTGCCCCTGTCCCACGTCTTCGAGCGGGTGTGCGGAGAATTCTACTGGATCTCCAGCGGCAGCATCTGCGCTTTCGCCGAAGGGATTGAGTACGTGGCCAAGAACATGGCCGAGATCGAGCCGACTTATATCATCGTCGTCCCGCGCGTGCTGGACCGCATTTACGCCAAGGTGAAAGGCGGCATCCAGGGCGCCTCCGGCAGGGCGCGCGAGCTCATTGAGTGGGCAATCGGCGTCGGCAAGGAGATGTACCGGCACCAGGTGGAAGGCAAGCAGCCGCGCGTCGGTCTCAAGGCCAAGCACTGGCTCGCCGAGCGCCTGGTCTTCCGGAAAATGCGCACCCGCATCGGCAAGCGGCTGCGCATGGTCGTAAGCGGGGGCGCGCCGGCCTGCCAGGACGTGATCGAGTTTTTCAACGCCATCGGCATCAGCACGCTCGAGGGCTACGGACTGACCGAGACCACGGCACCAGCGGCCGTCAACCGCATAGGGAAGAACAAGCCGGGCACGGTCGGCCCGCCGCTGCCGTCGGTGCGGGTGAAGATCGCCGAGGACGGCGAGATTCTCTTGAAGGGACCGGGGGTTTTCAGCGGCTACTTCCGTGCCGACGAGCTGACCAGAGAGGCCTTCGATGAGGAGGGATGGTTCCGCACCGGCGATATCGGTGTCGTAGACAGCGACAACTACATCAAGATCACCGATCGCAAAAAAGATCTGATCATCAACTCGGCCGGCAAGAACATCGCGCCGCAGCGGATCGAGGCCATCTTGAAGACGATACCGCTGGTCACCCAGGCCATCGTATTTGGTGACAAGCGCAAGCACCTGGTGGCAATCCTGACGCTCGACGAAACCTCGACCACGGAGCTTGGCCGGGAAAAAGGCTGGACCTTCAACGACTACGAGGAGCTGGCAAAGCTTCCGGAGCTTCACCGCTGTCTTCGCCAGGAGATCAACAAGTGCTCGGAAGAGCTGGCCGACTACGAGCGGGTGCGCCGCTTTGCCATTCTCCCGCACGAGTTCTCGATCGAAAGCGGCGAGCTTACCGCCACTCTCAAGGTGAAGCGCAACGTCGTGGCCGAAAAATACAGGGATCTAGTCGAGTCGCTCTACGCCAGCGGCAGTGGAGCCGAGGAGGGGGACGAGGGCGAAGGCGTCCCGCCGCCCGTGGGCACGCGGCAAACCTCGTCCGCCCGCTGACCTGCCCGGCCCGATTAACTGAGCGCTGTCGCCGAGGCCGTCCTGTCGGCCTTGTCCAGGGCCGCGATGCGCAGCACGCGGGAACGGCCGGCCTCGAGCACGAACAGCGTGCCGTCGGGCGAGAAGGCTATCCCGGTCGGGTTGACCAGTCCGCTCAAAAAGGTGTCCGCCTTGCCTTCCCTGGTCACCCTCACCACCTGCCCGGCGCGGCCGGCGGTGACATACATCCGCCCGAGCGAGTCCATCGAAAGGTTGCCGTCGTAACCGTCGGCGAAATTGAAGCTCTCCGGCTCGCCCACGGCCGCCCGCGCCATCTCGCGACCGTCCAGCGTCCTTTTCACCACCGACGCGGTCGCGTGCTCGAAACACCAGAGGAACCCGTCCTGATCGAGCAGCAGCCCCTGCGTGCCATGCCCCGGCCCGCCGACCAGCACCTCATATTCTCCCAGGCGGTCGATCTTGAAGATGCCGCCGGTGTTGGAGGGGAAATTCGAAACATAAACCTCGTCCCTCATGCCGACGACCACGTCGGCCAGGAAGGTGCCGCCGCCGGTCATGCTGCCATCGAGCTGGGCCAGCACGCGCCCGCTCTTGTTGGGATCGATCCGGTAGATGGTGCCCTGAATGGTGGCGACGTAGAGAATGCCCTTGCGATCGAAGCTCAGCCCGGAGATGGTGCTGTTGCCCCGGATGCGCGCGTACTCGGTCAGCTGCCCGGCGCCGTCCACGAACCAGACGCTGCCGTCCACGGCAAAATACATGCCGCCCGGACCGTGGCACATGCGCGAGAAACGGTTGGAATAGGAGGCGTTGAGCTGGGAGAGGATGCGCACCGCATAGCCGCGCGGCGCGTCCGGCAGATCGATCACCGGCACCTGGGACGCCGGGCTCTTCTCCTTCTTGCGCTCCACGTTGACCAGCAGATCTTCGTCCACCTCTTCGGTCTCCGCGGAGGTAATGTCGATGTGCAGGATCAGGTGCAGCGGGACCAGAATGCGGCGCACATGGATCTGCCCGTCGCTTTCGTGGGTGTATGCCTCCACGTCGATGTGGTCGTGGTCCACGCTCAAGACTCGCCCGGTGACCGTGTTGTGGCAGCCCATGCCGTACCAGATCTGGATCTTCTGGCGGCTCTCAACAAAAGCTTGCAGTCTAGTCCTAAAGCTCATAGTCTGACCCCGTATGCCGCTGCACTCACCGTCGCTCGCTCCGCTCAGGCTGCGCCGCACGCAGTGCGGCTCGCCTTCCGCCCTCAATCCTCCAGCCACTCCTTGCGGTCGACAATGAGCGCCTGGTTCCAAAACTGCTCGAGCTTGTAATAGCTTCTCTCCTTCTCCTGCAGGACATGGACTATCACGTCTCCAAAATCAATCAGAACCCACCGCCCGTCCTTCTTGCCCTCGATGGACATAGGCCGATGCCCCAGCTCGCTCAAGCCCTCATCAACGGCGTCCACGATCGCTTTGACCTGAGCCGCCGAATCGGCCCCCACAATCACGAAGTAGTCAGCCAGAAGCGTCACCTGTCTGACATCAAGCACGACGGTTCCATGCCCTTTCTTCGCCTCCCCCAGGTTGGCCGCCGTGAAGGCCGCCGTTCGTGAGTCGATGGTGGTAATGGCTCTCGCTCTCGCTGCCAATCAAGTCCTCCGCTCGGAATTGGGTACTATAGTTGTTCCCAATTTACCCCGGATTTCACCTTAGATTTCAAACTTTTCTGGAAGTTATAACTTGTCAGAAGCAGGGTGAATCTTGCAACTCATTATCAAGAGCCAGATTTTATGCTCTGTCTCTTGTTTCATGCCCGGCAGTGCTGTATCCTTGCCCCTTACGAGGTGCAACCGATGATAGCCGGTCTGTCTTAAGGTGAGCACCAGAAAACTATTGGTCTTACCAACCCGCATGGGGTACAGGAGGAAACTCAGTGAACAAAGCAGAACTCGCTGCCGAAATCGCCGCGCGTACAAACAACACCAAGAAGTCCGTCGAAGAGATGCTCGCGTCGTTCACCGAAGTGGTGACGGATGTCGTCGCCAAGGGCGATCGCGTGACACTGGTCGGATTCGGGACGTTCGAGCGCCGTGAGAGACAGGCCCGCGAAACCAACAATCCGCAAAAGCCGGGACAAAAGATCAAGGTGCCGGCCAAGAAGGTGCCCGCATTTTCTGCCGGCAAGGAATTCAAGGAAAGAGTCGCCCACAAATAAGCGCATCCTTTCGGATTTTAAGAGGGAGGGGCATGCCCCTCCCTTCCGCTCTTTAAGGCAGCCCCAGCGGCATGTCAGGCGGTATCTCCTCCGGCGCCTGCTCGCCCGGCTCACCTTTGTCGCCGGCCTTGTCCGGCTCGGCGCCGGGCTCCAGGCGCGCCGGCTTGTGCCTGGCCCCGGCGCGCAGGAGCGCCTTCGACTTGGCCTTCTCCGCCCTGGCCGCTTCCAAGTCACCCTGCTTCTCCAGAAGCAAACCCAGCAGGTGGTGCGCCCTGGGGTCGTCGGGATCGAGGGCGACCGCCTTTCTGGCCTGCTCGGCCGCCCCCACAGGATCCCCCGTTTTGGCCAGGAGCGCGGCCAGCCGCACACGCACGTCCGTGCAATTCGGATTGCGGTTCAGGCTTTCGCCATAAGAGCGTTTGGCCAGGTCGTCCTGACCGGCCTCCTCGGCGGCCTTGCCCAGCTCCATGTACAGCTGCGACTCGGCCGGCGACGGCTTGCCCCCGTAATACTGGTTGGAGATCTCCACCGCCTGGCTCAGCTGCTTGACGGCGTCCCCGTAGTTGCCGCGCATCTCCTCGTTGAGAGCCCGGTCGCGCAGGCTGTAGACCTTGCCCAGAAGGCGAGACTCCTGCTCGTAACTGGCCGGCAGCGGCTTGGGCTCCACGGGGGGCTCCTTCGTGCCGGCCTTCGCTTCCGTGCCTGTCCTCGCCCTGGCGCCGCGCGGCCCGCCGCGCCAGGGGCGGCGGGCCGCCGGCTCGGGCTGGCTGCCGGTGCCCTTCCTGCGCTTGTGCCTGCCGCCGGGCCCGGCGGCAGGCACGGGCTGCGCGCTCGCTGACGCCCGCATGCGGCTGCTTTTCCGGCTCGAGCGCGGCTGCGGCCTCGATTGCCGGGCGGGCGACCGGCTTCGCGCCCCCGCCTGCCCGGCCGGCGTTTCTCCAGCGAGCCAGAAGGCCGCCAGCGACAGTCCCACAGCCGAGATCACCGCCAGCACCGTCTTGCCTGCCATACGGCTTTGCGCGGGGGAGAGCGTCAGTTGGCGCCGGTCTCGAACGGCGCCCGCTCCTCCGGGGTCACCCCCTTCATGGTCAGGTTGACACGCCCGCGCTCATCGATCTCGCGAACCTTGACAACCACGCGCTGCCCGACCGAAACGACATCCTCGACCTTCTCTACCCGGCGGTTCTCGAGCTGCGAGATGTGCACCATCCCTTCCTTGCCGGGCAGAACCTCGACGAAGGCGCCCATCGGGATTATCCGCGTCACGTGCCCGCTGTAGACATCCCCAACGACGATCCTCTTCACCAGACGAAGCACCCAGTCGCGCGCCGCCTCCCCGCCTGCCGCGTCGACCGAGGCGATAAGGACGGTGCCGTCGTCCTCGATGTCGATGGTGGCGCCTGTCTCCTCGACGATGCGGCGGATCATCTTGCCGCCCGGGCCGATCACCGTGCCGATGTCGTCCGGGTTGATCTGGATGGTGATGATGCGAGGCGCCCAGCGCGACAGCTCAGTACGCGCCCTGGGCAGCACCGCCTCCATCTTGTCGATGATGTGCATGCGCCCGCGCCTGGCCTGCTCGAGGGCCACCCGCATGATCTCCAGCGAGATCCCCTCTATCTTGATGTCCATCTGCAGGGCCGTTATCCCCTCGCGCGTGCCGGCGACCTTGAAGTCCATGTCGCCCAGGAAGTCCTCGAGCCCCTGGATGTCGGAGAGGATGGCGAAACGATCGCCCTCCAGGATGAGCCCCATGGCGATGCCGCCAATTGTTTCCTTAATAGGCACCCCGGCGTCCATGAGAGCCAGGCTGGAGCCGCAGGTGGAGGCCATGCTGGTGGAGCCGTTCGACTCGAGCACCTCGGAGACTACCCTCAGAACATAGGGGAACTCCTCGGGCGCCGGCAGGGCCGGCAAGATCGCCCGCTCGGCCAGCGCGCCGTGCCCGATCTCCCGGCGACCCGGTCCCCGGTTCGGCTTCACCTCCCCGACCGAAAAACCGGGGAAGTTGTAGTGGTGCATGTACTTCCTTTCCTTCTGCGGGTCGATCGAGTCGAGCCGCTGCGCATCCCCGGTGGTGCCCAGGGTGGCCAGGGAAAGAACCTGTGTCGTGCCGCGGGTGAAGAGCGCCGAGCCGTGCGCGCGCGGCACCACACCCACCTCGATCGTGATCGGGCGAATCTC
The DNA here is from genome assembly GCA_021325555.1 of Pseudomonadota bacterium. Taxonomy (GTDB): domain Bacteria; phylum Cyanobacteriota; class Vampirovibrionia; order Obscuribacterales; family Obscuribacteraceae; genus JAJPGY01. The sequence continues at coordinate 12,336 of JAJPGY010000007.1, forward strand.
GTCGCACTTGCGCCCGTCGGCGCGCATGCCGCTGTCCAGCACCTGCGCCCGCATGAGCTTGGCCTCGTGCAGCTCCAGGTACTCGTCGAGCTGCGACGCGCTCACCTGGCGCAACGGGTGCTCCTCGGGAAGGAGGGCGATCGCCTCGACCACCGCCTCCCGGGCCTGGTTTACCAGCGACTGCCGGACGGCCTTGTCGGTGACGGCGTTCATCGACTGCCTGAGCTTCTCGGTCGCCCGCTCGGCGATGATGGCGGCCAGCTCCTCGTTGACCGTCGGCGCCTCGAACTCCTTTTTGACGGCGCCAATCTTATGCAGGAACTCGCGCTGCACCTGCACCTGGCGCTTGATGACCTGGTGCGCGTAGTCGATGGCCGCCAGCGCGTCCTTCTCCGGCACCATCTTCATCCCGGCCTCGACCATCATGATCGAGCTTTCCGTGCCGGCCACCACCAGGTCGATGTCGGACTCGGCCAGCTGCTCGAAGGTGGGGTTGGCTATGAGCTTGCCCTTCACCCGCCCGACGCGCACGGCGCCTATCGGCCCGGCAAAGGGCAGGCCGGCAATCTCGATCGCCAGCGAGGCCCCCAGCATGGCCAGCGTATCCGGCGGGTTCTCCTGGTCGGCGCTCAGGGCGATGGCATGGACCATCACATCCTGCCGGTAGCCCTCCTTGAACAGCGGGCGGATCGGGCGGTCGATCAGGCGGCTGGTCAAAATGGCCTTGTCTGTCGGCTTCGCCTCCCGGCGCGTGAAGCTGCCCGGCACCCGGCCAACCGCGTAAAGCTTCTCCTCGTAGTCGACCAAAAGCGGGAAATAGTCAATCCCCTCCCGCACGTTGGCGGACTCCGTGCAGGTGACCAGGACCATGGTGTCGCCGCACTGGACCTCGCATGCCCCATTGGCCTGCTTGGCCAGGCGCCCGGTCCTCAGGGTCACCTCCTTGCCGTCGATATCGATTGTCGTCGTGTGAGTACTGGCTATCTTTTCCGCTTGCACTTCTTCGTCCCTCTGAATTCAATGTTGTACTTCGTTCGCTGTTCTGCAAGGCAGGGAAACGGCGCCGGCGCGCCCGACTGCCGCAAATCCCGTGCCTGTGGCACCGGACTGAAGGGGCAGCACAAAACAGGCGGACATGGTCCGCCTGAGCAATCCCTATCTCCTCAGCCCGAGTTTCTCAATCAGACTCCGGTAACGCTCGGGGCTTTCCCGGTTCAGATACTGCAGCAGCCTGCGGCGCTTGCCCACCATCATGAGCAGCCCGCGGCGGCTGTGAAAATCTTTGGTATGTCCCTTCAGGTGGCCGGTGAGCTGGTTGATCCGCTCGGTAAGCAACGCCACCTGAACCTCCGGCGACCCCGTATCCTTGGTGTGGGTACGGTTGGCCTCGATTACGCTTTTTTTCTTCTCTGATGCAACTGCCATCGAATATTTCGTCCGTTGTCCTTATAGCTATCTATTATCCCTGATTTTGCAGTATCAAATAATAGCACAGCCTGAGGTCCTGTCAGGGGGCAAGCGCGCGCGCCGCCTGAGTTTTTGTTAAGCGCCGCGGCCGCCCGGGCACGCCTGCGCTGCCGGCAGGCGGATGCCGAAGCCGGCAGCCCGGTCTCCGCGGCCGCCGTGAGGCCCGCTGCGCGAGCAGGACCGCACGCTCCTCCCGTCCCGGCCGTCCGTGCCAGGGACCGCCAGTCGCAAACTGGCACCACCGGCGGTGGCATCTCCTTCCGCCGAGCGGAACCTATGGCTTTTGCAGCTCGGGCTTCCACTCGTCGAGAATCGCACCCTCAATCGGGCACACCGACAGGCAGGCGCCGCAGTCGATGCAGGTCGCGTCATCGATGTAGGTGTACTTGGTGCCTTTGACATTGGTCTTGCCTTCCGCCCAGTGAATGCATTCGACCGGGCACACCGGAATGCAATCGGCTACACCTTCGCAAACATCGGCAACGATGGTATAGGACATGACGAACTCCTTTTCAGCTCTCTCGGTGGTAATCGCAGACGGATCGGCGCCGCAACGGGGCCATGCCACATGGCAACGCTGGAGGCCATCCCTCTCGTGCATGCTCATTCTTAACACATCTTGCCGCCAAGTAGACCATGCGAGCAAAACTAGAAAACCTTTCTTATGACTGCCCTCCTTGGCAGCCCTCAAAAATCGCCAGCACCGCAGTGCCGCCAGCGAAGGATTCCGAGGAGCAATCCGTCCCCTGCAGCGGCAAATGCCTCGCCCGTTCACGCGCTGCGCTTACGGTCGCGGTTGGACTTAGAATATCCCTGGTAAACGCAGCGCTCTCCAGGAAGAGGAACCGGACACATGCCTGATGCGATCGTCGAGGTGTTCACCAGCCAGGGCACCATCGTCGGCAGATTTGTCAATCCCAGAATTGAGCGGCTGAGCGAGCACTACTACTCGATTACCGGCACCTTCGTCGATGCCGACGGCACGGTTCTTGACCGGATCGACTTCAATCCAGAGGTGATGCCATACACTGCCGACATCTCGCCGGCCAGCCCGTGCGACCACACGAAACTGGTCATGGTCTACGTGCAGCGGGGGCGAAACCCGATCCAGATGACCGGCGTCTGCCCGAAGTAAGGCTTTCTCCAGGGCGCGCGAGCACGGCCGGCAGCAGCTATCCCGCTGCCCATCACCAGGGCCCGCGGTGCCACTGCCAGCCCCTGACCTCCTGCACATGGCCGATCGGCCTGGCTTTGCCGGTCAGCCCCTGCCAGTAGAGCCCGCCGTTTTGAGCATAGACAACCGCCGACCCATCGGGGGCGATCGTATAGAAGCTGACCTTGTCCCAGGGGATGAGCCCGCGGTGCTTGGAGACAAACGCCAGCCGGGCCTTGTCGTAGGCATCGCCCAGCCCGCCCGGTCGTTCCACGCGAACCACCTGCGCCTCACCCCTGGCCGAGGCCGCCGTCCCCGGAACCCCGAACTCCACGGCCACGCCGCCGCCGGCCGGAACCAGGATAAAGTGGCTGAAATCGCCGGGGCTGAACGGGTCCCGCTCGGACTTCGGCAACTTGAGAAACCTGGCGCTCGCCTCACCGGCAGTGCCGGAGGGGAGAAGCTTCCGCCCTTCCTTCCCGGAAAAGCCCTTGTCGATCCCGTAAGCGCCCCAGTCGTTGGAGACCATGGCCTCCGGACGCCCGTAGGCCAGCGACTCGCTGACGAGCTCCAGCCCGATCTTGCCGTTGTAATTGGACAGCAGCCTGATCTTGCTGCGCTCGTAGGACTCCGTCGTCTCGGGCTGCGACGGCAGCGCCTTGATGCCGTCGCAGTTAGCCAGGTGATCGCGCATGACGTCCTTCGCCGATCCCAGCGCACCCTGCCCCATGAGGACCCTGCGCCCCTGTCCAGCCCCGAGCGGGCTGGCAATCAGCTCATCGACGCTGTAGGAAAACGGAAACTTTCCCTCGGCACAGCTGCCCTTGTCTGATTGGGTGGACACGTCCAGCGTCCACAGGTGCCCGTCCATCGAGACCACCAACCCCTGGTTGCGGGAGCTGGTCTTGCCGTCCGCCCAGACGCTCACCCACCGGGCCGGCACGGTTTTTGACCCCGCCGCCTGCCGGTCGTTCACAACCACCTGCCACCCCTGCCCGCCCCGGCCCCCCGCCAGCGCGGCCAGGCAACCCCACCCGCCCCAGAGCAGAACCACCAGCAAAACCACTCGCACCCGCCAGCACATGCGCCTATATTATCTGAATTGCCCTAAGACTCGACCAGCCAGGCCGGAGGATTCCGAGGAGGAATCCGCAGCGCAGCGTCTTGACGTGCGGCGATTCGAGGTTCCCAAAGAATTGGAAGTCCTTTAATAATTGCGGCGACAGACAACGAGCGGCAGCGGAGCGGAGGATTCCGAGGAGGAATCCGCAGCGCAGCGTCTTGACGCGCCGCGATTCGAGGTTCCCAAAGAATTGGAAGTCC
>JAJPGY010000009.1 GCA_021325555.1 Pseudomonadota bacterium
CCTCCGCTGCCTTCTTCGCCGCCGCCTCCGCAGCAGCCTTCTTAGCTGCCTCCTCGGCGGCTGCCTTCCTTGCCGCTTCCTCCGCTGCCTTCTTCGCCGCCGCCTCCTCCGCTGCCTTCTTAGCTGCCTCCTCGGCGGCTGCCTTCCTTGCCGCTTCCTCCGCTGCCTTCTTGGCTGCTTCCTCCGCGGCTGCCTTCCTCGCCGCCTCCTCTGCCGCGGCCTTCCTCAAGGCTTCCTCGGTCGCCTTTTTCAGCGCCGCTTCCGCCCCGGCCTTTTTCGCCGCTTCTTCTTGCGCCGCCTTTTCAGCGTCCTTGGGCGCCAGAATCTTCATGGACGGACCACCAGGCTGTTCTGCCCCCTGAGCGCGCGGAGCCGCTGCGCCGGGCAGCTTGCCAGGCGTCGCCATCACCAATCCCTGTCCAGCAGCTTCTTCCGCTCCCTCTACGGAAGGGTAGACTGCAAGCTGGATCGACCGCTGATAGTCCTCCTCCGAGCCACCGAACGATTCCAAAAGAGCCCTCCGGCAGTTGAGCATCGCCAACAAACGCGCCTGCCTGTTGCTTGTCTGCTTCAACTCCGCGTTGATCCGCTCTAGCTCCTCGTCCGATCCAGCCCCTTCCGCTCCCTGAAGGTCACCCTTCTGCTTTAGCTGAAGGAGTCTGTTTTCCACAGAAATCAACCGACGCTTGAGCCTGGTGATCTCCCCTTTAGAGGCTTCCCTCACCAGACCCTGATAGGTTTCATCTTTAGCCAGGTTCTCCGCTTCCGGCGCACCCGGAATATCCGGCAGCAAGTGCGCGTCCACCACAAACGGCTCGGTATTCTCCAGCGTGATTGTCAGCGGCACAACGTTCTGCTCACCACCGGAGGATATGAACTTTGCTTGCTTTGGAACAGGCTGGCCGGACCGGTCGACGATGTGCACGACCTCGGGGCTTGAGTTGTCCAGCCCAACCAGGCACGGCAGGTTAGTCCCGATGACCTGAACCTTGGCCCGGTACGCAACACCAGGCTTGAGCTCCTTCTGCCTGCACGTGAACTCTACCTTGCATATGTCAACTTCCCGAACAGTCGAGGAGTCATCTCCCGCCCTCACGAACATTTCCCTCACCGGACCAATGCTGACCCGTGGCGGAGCAGTCGCCAGCAAGCACACGGGGGAGCCAGAAAGCACGGTTGCGTCGAGCCCGTCCACCACGAGCTCGTCTTCGTTGGGCTTAGCCGTAAAATTGCGTCCGAAAACAACCAGCGGCTCGCGCGGCTGTATGGCTAACGGCGCATACGAGATGACCGGCCCGGCGCCCTTGCGAGGAACCATTTCATCCAACATGGAGTAGACTTCGATTGAGCCCCCGTCCGCCACCAGGAACCCGCTGCCGGTAATGAAGTAATTCCGATGGTCAACGACCCTCTTGTCGGCATCGATGATCGCGAGCTCCACGCTCTGAGCTTTCGGGATCTGCAATGTTGCCGCCCCCACCCGGTCGGTGGAGAACGGGACACCGTCCACGAGCACGGAAACATCTGGAATAGGATGGCCGCTACCGGACAGGACGGACACCCACGCCGGGCGCCCAGGGGAAAGGACGGGCACGGTAACAAGGTTCGCCCCCGCCGGAGCCGGGTGGTAGTTGCCGAAAACGTATATCTGCCCGCCACTCTTGCCGGCGTCGCCTGCAGGCGCGGCCGGCAGCTCGTCGCCTGACTTCCGCAGCACGTCACGCAGTGAGGCGTGCCCGCCCTGGGCGGTCGCGGGCACAGCGGCGGTCACAAAGCCGAACATGAGCGAAAGGCAAAACGCTTCCAGTCTCTGGGTCAACCGCATGTTCCCACTGCCCCCGCCATCCCCCCACCGAGGGGATCCTCTTTTCCAATCTTACCCGCTAGAAGGGAACCGATTCGCTGAGTAAAAAAAGTGTTTCTGATAAACCAGGCAAAAAATTTCCCGATCCCCTGGCTCTTTCTCGTAAGCCGCGCAGCGGCAAAATCGATTACAGTAATGCCGGTCAAGCAAGCATGACTGAGAGGAAAGCCACCTACGCCCGCTTCAGAAGCACGGTGCTGCAGGCGCGTGCGGTGCTCGAGCGACCCTGCGGGACTGAAAGCAGGGGGTCCGCCTGCGAGACACTCCCGGCGGGCACAGACCAGTCTTACTTGACCGGCGGCGAGGCCGCGGTCTTGTCCCGGCTTTTGATTCTCTCGGCTCTTAAGATCATGCAGACCAGCGGCGCTCTCGGAGCACTGGCATCTGATGCGCCGGGTAGCCGCGCTGTTAATCGGCTGGACCGTGAATGCCGCGCCGCCGATCTTCCCCACCTGGCACTCGGGCTCCACGATAGGTTGCGCGGCTTTTGTCCGCCGGACCTTTTCAATGTTCTACCGCCGCCCTCCTTTGCCGACCGCGAGGAGCTGGAGACAGCCTGGTCCTGCCTGAGCGATGCCCAACTGGGCGATCACTGGTCGGACGAATCCGGGCTTGGATTCGTATATCAGTTCTTCGCCGGCCCGCTGCGACGCGAGTCGCAGGATGCGATTCAATCATCGAACAAGACGCTGACGCTCAGGCGGCTCATCACGTTCACGCAGCTCTATACCCCGAACTGGGTGGTCGACTTTCTGCTGTGCAACTCAGTCCTGCCGCAGTGGAGCGGCTTGTCATGTGACAATAGTACCCCGTACCGCCTCCTCAACGACCGGAGCGAGAACCGCCTCAAGGCCGAGGAGCTGCGCATAATTGATCCCGCATGCGGATCGGGACACTTTTTGCTGAGGGCGTTCGATCTGCTGCTTTCCATTTATCGGTCGGAAGGGTGGTGCATGGACGAGGCAATCTCGAGCATCCTTCGACAGAACCTGTGCGGCGTGGACATCGATCCTGTCGCTTTGTGGGTTTCAGCACTCTCCCTTCTCCTGAGATGCCTGCGGTTCGGCCAGAACGGCCAGCTCCGGATGGTCCGGCTGGCCAGCGCCGGCGGAGGTTCAGTAAGTGGCTCAGCCCATGCGCTGCTCGGCAGCCTGTCCCAGCACTGGTCGGCACAATCCGATCACCCACTATCCCAAAAGCATCACGCCGTGGTGACAAACCCGCCATACATCGGCAGGAAACTGATGGACAGGCAGCTCAAGACGGCGCTCAAATCGCTTTATCCTGACTGCCACCAGGATCTGTGCGCAGCTTTTGTCCGTCGCGGGCTGGACCTGCTTGCCCCGGGCGGCAGGTTGGGGCTGATCGGGCAGACATCGCTCTTGTTCGTCCCCTCGTATGGAAGCCTGCGCCAGCACCTGATCGACCGCGCCAGCCTGATTGCGGTCGTCGAGGCAGGAACTGGCGTGTTCCCCCTTCAGGGAGGCGAGAAGGTCAACAGCGCTCTGTTGCTGGTTGAGCGGGCCGAGCCTGCCGCAGCACGGCAGGGCAACGCTTCCCGCAAGATCCGGTTTTTTGACCTGTCCTGCGCGCAGGAAAAAGGCGAGCACCTGAAGCAACTGATCCACCAGGGCGACGGACGGGCGGACGGCAGCTACGAGAGAGAGGCGACCGACTTCAGGCACCACCGGCAGTGCGCATTCAATTACAAGTTCCCCGCCCTCCTGCCGATGATAATGAAGGACGCGGATAGCCTTCACCAATCCGCCGATTTGCGGCAGGGTCTGGCCACGACGGACAACGAGAGATTTGTCCGTTATAACTGGGACGTGGACCAGGATGACATAGGCCGGCGCTGGTTTCCTTACGTCAAGGGCGGCGGCTCGGAGAGGTGGTGGAATCCCGTTCTTCATGTCGTGGATTGGCAGGATGAGGGCTCGGCAATTAAAGGCGCGGTGGCGGAAGCCTACCCCTATTTGAACGGCAAGACCGCCTGGGTGGTGAAGAACGAGCGGTACTATTTCAAACCCGGCTTGACCTTCTCTCTCGTAAACAGCAGGGGCCTGGCGGTACGCGTCCTGCCGCCCGGTTGCATCTTCGACGTGGCCGGCTCGGCTATTTTCGCCGACGCTGAGCACGTCATGTGGTTGCTTGCCTATCTGAACTCGTCATTTGTCTCCGCAACCGCTCTCCTGCTCAATCCCACCATCAACTTTCAGGTCGGCGACCTGAAAGAGCTTCCCCTCTTGAGGCTCGATCGGCAACAGCGAGACGCCCTGGCGGACATGGCCATCCGCTGTGTCGAGCTGAAGAAGCAATTGTGCGAGCCCAGCACCCCGTCTATAGACAAGAACGCTTCTGCATCCTTGCCGGGCACCGTGACCGGTGCCGGTATCGAAAGCCTCTGGCGCAGCTATTCGCAGGAGCTATCCGGTGCACTGGCGGAGCTGAGCCGTCTTGAAGAGCGGCTCGACCAGTCGGTCCTGGAAACCGTGTGCAAATCGACCCGCGCAACCAGGATGGAAGTTGCGGAACTGGTTCGCTGGGCTGAGCGACTATCCGACCGGCGCATGCGCTCTCTCCCGAAGGAGTTGAGCGCGTCCGACTTCGCGCGCTGGGTGATCATCAGCTCTCTCAACCGGCTAAAGGCTCTCCCGCTTCTTCTTCCGGTCGGCGACAGCCGCGCCGTTGCCTCCGCGCTGGAGATCGATCCGCGCTCGGCCGGCTGGCTTGAAGATCAACTTCAGATGCCGCTGGCGCGATATTTCCTCGAGCGCTTCCCGGATGACAGCAGGCGATATTTCCGCGGCAGCCCCTATTACTTTGCCGTTCCTGTCCCTGGTGCCGACCAGATTGCCCTGTTCTCATCGGCGCTGATCCGGGGCAAGCACGCACTGAAAAATTCGCGCGGACGCACGGAAACAGTTGAGAAATTGCTCGGATCTCTCGCCCTGCGCCTGTCGGCGCGCTCCGACTGGACGGGCAAGCATCTCTGGGAGTTGCTCCGGAAGGCATAGTCCCGGCAACACCAATTTTTCTCTGCCGGGCGAGAATAATGGAGCCGGAACAAGCAGCCGGGGATAACGTTGGTCGACCTGGAGCTGGTGCTCTCTGGGCATGCCAGCGCCGACCAGCCGCTCCTTCAATCGCGGACCGGCGCTCACCGAGCTTGACCGGCAACGGCCTCGCGCCTGGAAGCGATGCTGCTTCCTGCCGATCTTCACCAGAGGCCCGGTGAATCAGGAAGCAGTGTTCAAGCTATGGCATGCCGGGCAGGTCCATGAGGGCATTGTTCGAGTCGGAAGGGTTTCGGATTGCATCGTCTCGGCCCGACATGCGATCGCGGGCGACCATCCAGTCGACCTCCGAGGCGGTGTATGCAGGGCTGTCCGCGTCAGCCTCGACGCCGCCGGCGCATCCAGGCCGGGCGCCGACCCTGTGGGCATGCCTGAATTTGCCGTCGGGTCCCATAACATACAGCTCCTCGTGCTGCCGGCCATCGGCGCCGATCGCCTGCCCGGCAAGCACCAGCCCGTCGTGTTCGATGTCGGTTCCGACCACCTGCAAGGAGGCGCCGCGATCATCGAGTTCCACATTGGGTAAGATACCGGCTTCCATCAAATCGCTGGTCAATTGCCTGAGCTCCTGGTGGTTCCATTTGGCCCAGGTTTTCTGCATGAACGGATCGTGTTCGCCGGGCGGCGTATACAGATCTCTCTGTAGCTGCTGGAACGCCTCCTGGCTCTGCCCGGCGCAGAACTGCTGCGCGACCCGGTCACCCTCGTCCATGAATTCGGTGCGAATCATCTTGCGCCCTCCTGCCTCGGTCCAATCGCATGGTATTCCGGGGCTGTTGCAGAATCGGTTCCATTTCGGCTCAAAATCGGCCCAGCAAATTAAATCTGCAGCCGGGGCCTTGCGCTCAGTAATCCTGCCTGATCCGCTCGTAGTCGTTTTTGACCCAGCTATAGCCCGGCATGACGTTGGTGCCGGCGATGTAGTCACCCTCGAAGGACACCTGCTGGCGCTCGGACTGGGAAGGAAATGCCAGCCCCGGGTTGCCGTCCAGGCTCATAATTGCGTCCATGAGATCGGCGTCGAAGGTGGCGCCGCCGCTGGAGCTCACGATCCGCGGGATGATGTGGTGATCGCGGGTGACCGTTATCCTTACGGTGGCTCTGCCGGGCGACTCGGCACGTTCGCTCCAGCGATCGTAGATGGCCCCGGAAAGCTGGTGGTGCCAGCGCTCCCAGGCGATCATCAGCTCACGCGAGCCTCGCTCGGTGCCGATGTCGAACTTGTTCTGCGGCGGCAAATTGAAGCTGTCCGGGCGCAGGACGCCCAGGCGGAAGCCGTTCTGGTCGGCGCCGCCCTTCAGGGGCCGCGCGAAAGAGCCCGGGTCAACAAGCGGGGTCTGCGAATTCAGGCTCGCTCCCTGGCGGGCAATCCTCAGCGGGTGCGTCTGGCTGTCCTGCTGGCCGGGCGGGCCGCTGGAAGGCGGGGCCAGTCGCAGGATCTCGTCGTCTTTTTGCACGCTTCCATGTAAGGTCTCGGCTTGTGCCTTCGGGCTGACCGCCAGAAGCGGCGCGCACACGAACACGGTCAACAACGCCCGCAGCAGGCGAAATGCCGCGGCCTTCGAGGTTATCCCAAACAGGTACGGCATCGCAGTTTTATGAATGATCGGAATACTCACTTTTAGAATCCCCCGAAGATAAGTCCGGCAAGCCCGCCGAAGAGAGCGCCGCGCCCCATGCCGCGCCTGCCACCAAATACGCCACCAAGCGCCGCCCCGGTCGCGGCACCGGCAAGCCCGCCTACCATCACCCTGCGCAGCCGGCCGCCGCCGCCCCAGCTCACGGAGGAATAACCGCCGCCGCCCGAATAGTAGCCTACGCGACCGCGGTGCATCGGCTGAAATCCCGTCTCCGGCTGAATCGGGGTAAGCTGTCCGGGCGGACCGCCATCCTGACCGGAGCTGGCCAGCTGACCGCCGGGGCTGTTGCCGCCGGGGTTGCCGGCCATCTGCGCATCGTGCGAATTGGACTCCTGATCGATCCCGGACTGCACGCTGCGATACATCTGGTTGCCCGGGTCGAGCGCCACCGCCTGCCTTATGTGATAGCGCGCGGCGGGATAATTGCCCTTGCCCCTGTAGGCCTGGGCGAGCGCGTACTCGACGTCCGGATCCTGCGGGTCTTTCTGGCGCACCTCCTCCAGGTCCCGGATAGCCTGATCGTAGTTGCCGTTGCGATACGCTTTGGCGGCGCTGTCGCTTAGCTTCTTCAACTCCTGCCGCTGCTGCTCCTGCTGCGCCACCTCCCGCTGCTGCTCGGCGGCCTGCTGGCGATCGCGCATCTTGCCCTCGACCGCCGCGGCGGCCTGCTGAATCTCAGTGTCGTCCGGCGATGCCTTGAGGGCCGCCTTGTAATGTTGATCGGCGCCTTCGAGATCGCCCCTGGCCTCGGCCAGCGCGCCAAGGCTGAAATGGGCGTCGGAGTTGCCGGGGTCGATCTGCAAGACCTGTCTGAACGTTTTTTCGGCCATCGAGTTGTTGCCGGCGCCGTGATAAGCAATCGCCTTGCGCAGGAGATCCTTTACCCGCTCGGACGGGTCCGGCACCTGAGCGGCCACGGGCGGCCTGGGGGCCGCAATCGGGGGCGGGCTGGGCGGGGGCAAGGCGGCGCCCTGGTCGCGGGCCGGGGACGGAGCCTGTTGCTCAGACCTGTCATAGGTCGGGATCAGCGGCTGCAGATGGAGGGAGCCATGTTTTTTCCCGACGACATCGGCAATTTCATGCAAGCGTGTGGCAAAAGACCCCGAATGCTCCTGCCCGAACAGGTCCATCTCGAGATCCTTGAGCCGTTGCTCTTCGGAAAGCCCGGGGTGCGGCTTGCCGAAGACAAACTTCTCATACTGGCAGAGCTGGTCCGCCCCCGAGCCCCCGGCAGCAAGGGCAGGGGCGGGCAAGGCCAGCAGAGCCGATTGCAGCACGCAAATGGCCACGGTCACAGCCCTTCTCAACACCCGCATGGATCCCTCTGCAAAATGCGCGTCAACCGAATATTGCCCACCTGCCGCCTACGACCCGGAGCCGCATCGCACCATATGACGTCGAGGACAAGCCAAGGTTTCCGCCACCCCGACCCGGCGGCGGTGAAGATGAACGCCGCCGGGATCACACCACCGCCGTGCGCCGGGCCCAGACGTAGCGTTTCAGCAGGGGCGCCGGCCGAAAACGCTCGCCGTGCCTCTCGAAAAGGCTCTCGATTGCGCCCAGGCACTCGCTCAGCCCGATTTCGGCGGCCAGGGCCAGCGGCCCTTTTCGCATGCCCAGCCCGGCCATGAGCGCCGGATCCAGATCCTCCGCCTCGCAAACCTTCTCCTGGAGGGCCAGGAAGGCCTCGTTGATCATGGGCAGGAAGAGCCTCTCCACCGCAAACGGCTCGGCGCCCGGCGCCGGGGTTCCGACCTTTTGGATCAGCTGCTCAATCGCCGGATTGGGCCCGGACCGCTTCCTGGTCTGCGGATCGTACTGGTAGAAGCCGCCGCCGGTCTTTTGCCCGAGCAGGTTCTGCTTGACCATCTCCTCGAGCACGGCAGGCGGGCGAAAGCGCTCGCCGTATTCCTGGTGGTTGAACCTGGCCACCGCCAGCCCGATGTCGGCGCCGTTCATGTCCCTGAGCGCCAGCGGTCCCACCGGCACGACAAAGTCGCAGGCAGCCTGATCGATCTGCTCCACCCCGGCAACCCCATCCTGCAGGCACCAGAGCGCCTCGTTCATGTAGCGGGCGAGCAACCGATTGACCAGGAAGGACGGGCACTCCTCCACGCGGATGGCCAGCTTGCCCAGCTTTTGCCCGAACTCGATCGCCGTGCGCACCGTCGTCGGTGCGGTATCGAGGCCGGGCACTATCTCCAGCAACTTCATCAGATGGGCGGGGTTGAAAAAGTGCATGCCCACGACCTTGTCCGGGCGCCGGGTGAAGGAGGCGATCCGGGTGATCGGCAGGCTCGAGGTGTTGGTGGCCAGGATGGCATGCACGTTGCAGCAACCGTCCAGCTCCTCGAAGACCCGCCGTTTTACGTCGATGCTCTCCGCCACGGCCTCGATTACCAGGTCCAGGTCCGGGAAGGCCGAGTAATCGGTGGCCGGCTGGACAAGCGCGCGCATCGCCTCCGCCTCGGCCGGCGGCAGCCCTTTCCTGACGCGCGAGTCCAGCAGACGATCGACCCGCCCGAGCCCGGCGCGCACGGTGTCTTCGTCCACATCCTTGAGCACGACCGGATACCCTCGCCCGATGAGCGCCACCGCGATCGACGAGCCCATGGTTCCGGCTCCTATAACCCCGACCTTGCTGATTTGCATTTTTTGCCTTCCTCAGAGCGCCGCGCCGCCCTACTAATTTACAGTCGTTGACTGCTCTTAACACTTCGCAACAATCTGGTGTTTTCCTTAGGGCGGAGGGCAAGTCTCGAATGGTGGAAACACAGGGCAGGCGGGAATCCGCGGCAGCGCAGATTTAATCTCCTGACAACCGGCAATTATTAAGAAAAGCGTAGCTTTTTTGTAACCTTTCGTTAGAATATCGGCAAGCTTAATCCTTGATAAGAAAAGGTTTCTGCCCGCACCTGGTTTGTAAGGCCCTGCAAAGGCCGGGAGGCGGTCATGCTCATCTACCTGATTATTGCCGCTGAGCTGGCGATCCTTTATACAGTGTTCTGGTACGTGTATATACGGGACCCCAAACCCTACAAGATCGTTGGCAATCCCTGGGGCAAGTACGGGGAATCGGGCTTCACCGCCGGTGGTGCGGACCCGACCCTGCCCTTCGTGATCAATCGCGATGAAGAGCTGCGGCTGTGGTGGCGCCTGCAGGAGGCTGCCGCCGACTATCCCGACGACGTGCTCTACGAGGGTCCGGCCCGCGCCCGCAAGCAGCGGTCCCAGCCCAACCGCCGCCTCACCCCGCAGCGCCTCTGCCGCCGGCGCAGGCCGCCTGAGCCCCGCCAGACAGCGGAAGCCGCGGCCGATCAAAGACACTTCATCTCCAGGGTCGTGGCCATGTTCACCAGGACCCTGGACACGCTGAACGTAAAGACCCCTTGAGGGGATCCGGTGGCGCAGAGATCTCGCCGATGAGAGAATCGCTCGTCCAACGCGGGCGGGACGCCCACGCCCGGGTTTTCAGCGCTGTAAAATGGACTGATGCTCGTTGACGTGCGCGAAATCAAGAAGCACTTCCCGATCCGCAAAGGATTCTTCAGCCGCCAGGTCGGCGCGGTTCGGGCGCTCGATGGGGTGAATCTGCAGATCATCCCCGGCGAGACCATGGGGCTGGTCGGCGAATCCGGTTGCGGCAAATCCACGCTCGGACGCGTCATTTTGAGGCTCCTGCCCGCCACATCCGGACAGGTCCTCTTCGACGGAACAGACGTTCTCGGCTGCGATCGCCCCACCATGAAGGGCTTGCGCAAGCAGATGCAGATTGTCTTTCAGAACCCGTACGCCAGCCTCGATCCGCGCATGACCGTAGGGCAGATCATCGCCGAGCCGCCGGAGGTCCACAAAGCAGCCTCCGGGCAGGCGCTCAGGGACAAGGTCAAGGAGCTCATGACACTGGCCGAGCTCTCGCCGGCCATGGTCGACCGCTATCCGCACGAGTTCTCCGGAGGGCAAAGGCAGCGCATAGGCATAGCGCGGGCTCTGGCTCTGCGCCCGCGTTTCATCGTCGCCGACGAGCCGGTGTCGGCCCTTGATGTCAGCGTTCAGGCGCAGATTCTGAACCTGCTCATCGACCTGCGCAAGGAGTTCAAACTGACATACCTGTTCATAGCCCACAATCTGGACGTCGTGCGATACATAAGCGATCGCATTGCCGTGATGTACCTGGGCAGGGTGGTCGAGCTGGGAAGCCGCGACAACGTCTATTCCACACCGCTTCATCCCTACACGCAGGCCCTCATCAGCGCCGCGCCGGTGCCCGATCCGTCCTATGACCGCAGCAAGCGCCTCATCCTGCAAGGGGACCTGCCCAGCCCGGCGGATCCCCCGCCGGGCTGCCCGTTCCACACCCGCTGTCCGATTGTCCGGGACCGCTGCCGGAGCGAACTTCCCCAATTTCGCCAGATTCAGCCGGGGCACTTCTCGGCCTGCCACTACGCGGAAACATTGCTCCCGGCAAAATAGCGCTCTCCTGCGGGCGCACTACAATGTTATGAAGGAGGGCCGGCGAGCGTGGAGTCTGTGGGCGCCGAAGAGATCAAGCCAAAGCGTGCCTGTATCGTGTGCGGCAAAGAGTACGAGGGAGAGGAGACCGTCTGCCCCGAGGACAGAACGCCGCTCACCCCGCTGTCCAGCGAGCGCACTACCGGCGCCGTCATCGCCGACCGCTACGAGATCCTCTCCACGATCGGGACGGGCGGCATGGGCGTTGTCTACAAGGCAAGGCATCGCCTGATGAAGCGGGTTGTCGCCATCAAGATGTTGCACGCCCAGTACGTTTCCACCGCCAGCACGCTGAGGCGCTTTCAGCAGGAGGCCCAGGCGGCGAGCAGCCTCAACCACCCGCACATCCTCACCGTCTATGACTTCGGGCTGACCGAGGACGGGCAGCCGTACCTGGTCATGGACTTCC
This sequence comes from Pseudomonadota bacterium, assembly GCA_021325555.1. GTDB lineage: Bacteria > Cyanobacteriota > Vampirovibrionia > Obscuribacterales > Obscuribacteraceae > JAJPGY01. Next base: position 11,503 of record JAJPGY010000009.1, read on the forward strand.
TGGAGGGCAGGACGCTGGCCGAGGTTTTGACCGAGGAGGGCAACCTGCCGGTGGAGCGGGCCGTCGACATCTTCACCCAGGCATGCGCGGGTCTGTCGCACGCTCATCAGAAAGGGATCATTCACCGGGACATCAAACCGAGCAACATCATGCTTGTCACCCTCGATGACCGGCCTGATTTCGTGAAGATCGTCGATTTCGGGATCGCCAAGATCCTCTCCATGGAGGGCGGCGCAGCGGAATCCGATCACCTGACCCGCACCGGGGAGGTCTTCGGCAGCCCGCTGTACATGAGCCCCGAGCAGTGCCGGGGCAAGGAGCTCGACCCGCGTACGGACATCTACTCTCTTGGTTGCGTTCTCTACAGGACGCTCACCGGCGCGGCGCCTTTCATGGGCCAGGACCAGCTCGAGTGCATGTTCAAGCACGTCAACGAGACGCCGTCGCCATTTTCGGAGGTCTGCCCGGATCTCAATCTGCCGGCCGGCCTGGAGAAGGTGGTCTTCAAGGCGCTGGCCAAGAATCCCGGCGAGCGCTATCAGACCATGCACGATTTCCGGCAGGCGCTGGGGATGTTCAGCCAGCACACGCTCACTCCTTCGGCTTCGCTGCCGCCTGTCCAGGAACCAAGCACGCCGCCGGCAGGCTCGCTGGAAAGAGGTCAGGCCGCCGCCCCGCTGCCGGCGGGAGCACAGACCGGTCCAACCAGCGGGCAGGGCGAGATGCCTGCCATCGCTCGGCCTTCGGTCCAGGAGCCGCAGGCTGCAGCCGGCCCGGCATCCGTCACGAGGAAAGCGCCGCCCAAGACGTGGTTGACGCGGGCCGCCGCAGGCTTTTGTCTGGGCATGATTGGCGCCGTAATAGGCTTGTACCTGACGCACCGGCTCTCTCCACCAACCGGCCCGTCCAGGGTTTCAGGGGCGGGACACGCCCCGCCCGCCGGGGCGCCGGGCGCCGGAACTAGCCCCGTGCAACCTACCCAGCCGCCATCGCCCGAACAAGCCGAGTTCGATCAACAGATGAGCGCGGCGGCCAGCCAATTCAACAGCGGCAACTACGTTGAAGCCGAGCGCACGGCCAGGCAAGCCGAACATCTAGCCAAAGGACTGCCGGGCGACGGGCGCCAGTACGCATCCAGCATGCAGCTCTTGGGAAACATCAATTACGCGCAGGGAAATTACGGCGGCGCCGCGGCATACTTCCAGCAGGCGCTTGCCTATCGCCAGAAGATCTTCGGCGACGGCTCGGCCGAATCGGCAGCAACAAAGACATCCCTGGGCCGGACGCTTTCGGCGCAGGGACGGTACGCGGCGGCGCGATCCTATCTCAGCCAGGCGTCGTCAGCGTTGAGCGTTATTTACAGCCCCAGCGATACCCACCTGACCGACGTGCTCTCGGCGATCGCTGATGTGGACATCCGCCAGAGGCGGTACAATGATGCCGTGCAGGATCTGACCCGCGCGCTCAACATCAAGCAGCTGGCGGGGGGAAGCGACACCCTGGACGTTGCCGTCTCACTAAACGATCTTGGTCAGGCATACCAGCTTGAGCGCAATTACGCCCAGGCGGAGTCACTATACAAGCGAGCGCTGGCGATCCGCCGGAAGCGACTGGCTGCCGACAATCCGGCAATCGCCGATACGCTTTACTGCCTTGGTGCGCTCTACCTGCAGACGCACAGATATGCGGAGTCCCAGAAGACCTTGCAACAGGCGCTGTCAATTCAAGAGAGATCACTGGATCCGTCCAATCCGCGCATCGCGCAGACCCGGCAATTGCTGTCCGGCGTCTCGAAAGTCACCGGCGGGAACACGCGCCGCAGATAACCCGGTGGGCGGGGCGCGGGCGTCCCGCCCGCATTTCACTGCGGTATGCCCGGAAGTTACACCGGCATGATCGTGTGCTCGAACACCGCCTCGGACATGAGCTGCTTGGTCCTTTCGAGATAGTCATGCACGGTGACGACGAAATCCGCATGGCTCCAGGTAAGCGGGGACACGGAGAGAGGCTCGTTGTTGTAAGGATTGACCTGCTCGGCCAGCACGCCAGAGGGCAGCGCGTGGTCGACAACCCACTCGATCAGCTTCAGAGCCTCGCGCAGGTCGCTGCCGGTGCGGGCGGTGGCGATCTGATACCTCGCCAGCCACATCGTGCAGATGAACCAGGGATTGCCGGGAACGTTCTTGATGTCCTTTGAAACCTGGTGGTAGTAATCGTCCTGATAGCGGGCAACGCCGCCGACGTCCGTCTTCACCCAGAGCTTCTCCTTGATCGCATCCATGGTCGCCTTCACCTTCGGATCGCCCGGCGGCAGGCCGGCGAAGGCAAACACGCTGTACATCGCCGCGTCGACGGTCATGTCCAGGTTGTAACCATCGGCGGTGCGCGTCGCCATTCTGCAGAATCTGCCGTCCCCTTCGCTCCACATGTATTTCACCATGGCGCCCTGCATGTCCTCGGCCGCCTTCAGGTACGTGTTGTAGCGCTCCAGCTCGCCCAGCGCGTGAGCAAAGCCGGCCGCAGCCCGCAAGCCGCCCACCACGCTGGCGACGGTGAATGTGTGCACGCCGTAGCGCTCCTCCCAGAGATCGTGAGAGGGAAGCGGCAGCAATGTTTCCGGATCCCGGTGCTTGACCAGGAAGTCCGCGCCGCGACGAACCAGGCCCTTAAAGAGCGGCTTCATGAACTCAACGTCGCGGTATCTCTTGAAGTTCTCCCAGACCGACCAGAGCACGAGCGCCGTTTCGTCCTCCTGGATGGGGAGGTCCGGCATACCGTCCCTCATCCACGGGTGCCAGCTCGACGCCAGCGATTTGTCCGGGTTGTACTTGTGCAGCAGGTAGCCCTCTTCCTTGATCACATCCGCGCAGAAAAGATAAAACTTCTCCGCCAGATCGCGATAGCCCGCCCGGCTGAGCGCGTTGGCCACCAGCGCCCCGTCGCGCGGCCAGAGATATGAATAGGTATCGCGGGCGAAGCGGGCGATGTCGTGATCGTTTGCCGCGATGATCGCCCCGCCCTCGTCGATCTGCGTGCGAATGATAAGCAGGCTGCGCTTGTAGAGATCAACCACCTTGTGCGGCAGGCTGAGAAAATCGATATGGTCGGGATTGACCCACAGCCGCCAGTAGTTCTGATTGCGCGGCACGATGTAGGCCGGTCCCTCCTCGCGGATGTGCTCGTGGATCTGAGCCACCGCTTCGTATGAAGTGCCAAAGCAGATCCAGGCGTAAGCCACGGCCTCGCCGCTGGCCGGCACGCTCAGCGAGGTGCCGATGGTGGAATCGACCGAACCCTGAGCAATCGGGTTGCAGCCCAGCAGCCCGTCATCTTCCGCGTCGCGCCAGGTTCCCTCGCGCTCTCCTAATTCCTTGTTGCCGGTCGCCCACTGCTCGACTCCCCGCTTGCGGCTGCCGGCCGCGCTGGTCAGGAACCATCTGTTCTTCTTGTAGTGGATCACCGCCTCCGTGCGCGGGTCGTAATAGGCCGTGTCGCCGACCTCGTGCTCGTAGATGTGGAAGTCGTGGTTGAAAAACAGTCGCACCTCGCGGTGGCGGCCGGACAGATCCTGAACGTGAATCTCACGCATGAACAGGTCATAGACGTAGTCGACGACGTCGTGCACGCGCAAATCCAGCTTCAGCTGATCGTGGCGCAGGAGCACGTCCGTGACCAGCGTCTCCTTCATGTACTTGCGGTCTATGTACCATCCCGGGCCGACCCAGGCAAACTGCCCGTCAGCCCAGACGCCGAAGCGCGAGGGATGCCCGACCGTCTGGTTCTCCTGACCGACGTGCGGATAGTAGATGTCTCGCAGATTGTAGTCTTTGTCGAAGTTGATGAGAACGCGCCCGTTCCCCACCGGCAGATCGCGTGGCATTACATCCCCCCTCATCGAGCTCCTTCCCCGATCCTTTGTTCCATTTCTGACAGCTCGCGAAACGTTCATCTTTGGTGTACTTTATCTTTTATAATCAAGCGACCGAAGACACCGCGTTCCCAAGTGGGGGTGCTGCCATGCTTGAATCTTTGCGGTCCGCCACGGCAGCGATGGTCGTTGTCCTGTCGGCGCTGGCGCAAGCCGGACCGGGGCTTTGCGCGACCCGACCACCGGCGACCCCGACGGCGCAGGTAAGATCGCACAGGCAGGACCCCTGGTGGAAGCACGCGGTGATCTACGAGATCTACCCGCGCAGCTTTGCCGACTCCAACGGGGACGGAATCGGGGATCTCAACGGCATAACCTCCAAACTGGATTACCTGAAGGAGCTGGGGGTCGACGCCATCTGGCTGACGCCCTGTTATCCTTCCCCGCAGGTCGACTTCGGTTATGACATCTCCGACTACCGAAACATCGCCCCCGAGTACGGGACGCTTGCTGACTGGGACAGATTGTGCGCGGAGGCGAAGAAACGCGACATCGGCATCGTCATGGATCTGGTCATGAACCACACCTCGGACAATCACCGGTGGTTCATCGAGGCGCGCTCCTCGACGACCAACCCGAAGCGGGACTGGTACATCTGGCGCGCAGGCAGGCCCGGGGGGGCGCCGCCGAACAACTGGCTTTCCGTCTTCGGGCACTCCGCCTGGCAGTTCGATCCGCAAACCGGTGAGTTCTACTACCACCTCTTCTACCCGCAGCAGCCGGACCTCAACTGGCGAAACCCGGCCGTGCGCCAGGCCATGTACGACGTGGCGCGCTTCTGGCTGGACCGCGGCGCGGCCGGTTTTCGGCTCGACGCCATCACCACGCTTTTCGAGGATCGAAAGCTGCGCGACAATCCGGTGAAGCCCGGCAAGAACGTCTACGGCGACCCGATCATGGTGAACAAGTACAACGACCGCCTGCCGGAGGTGCACCAGGTCCTCCGCGAGCTGCGGAAGGTTGCGGACAGCTACCCCGGCGACCGCGTGCTGATCGGCGAGACAGGGGGCAAGGACGTAGCGGAGCTGTCCAGGATGTACGGAAAGCACCTGGACGAGATTCAGCTGCCGATGAATTTCTTTTTCGCGGATGTGAACAGGCTCTCCGCCGCCGACTTCCGCAGGCGAATCGCCGAGTGGGACCGGAACCCGGCGGGCGGCTGGCCCGTGTACCTGTTCAGCAACCACGATCAAACGCGTCACTACACTCGCTACGGCGACGGCAAGCACAACGACGAGATTGCCAGGCTGACGGCGGCGCTCCTGCTCACCCTGCGCGGCACGCCGATCCTCTATTACGGCGAGGAGATCGGCATGGAGAACAACGATCCCGGGCGCATAGAGGACGTGCAGGATCCGATAGGCAGGATCGGCTGGCCGAACGAGAAGGGGCGGGACGGCGAGCGCACGCCGATGCAGTGGGACGCGTCCAGCAACGCCGGCTTCAGCACCGCGCGCCCCTGGCTTCCCGTGTCTCCCAACTACACCACACACAACGTGGCCGCCGAGGAGAAGGATCCGAACTCGCTTTTCTCCTTCTACAAGAAGTTGATCAACCTGCGCCGCCTGACGCCGGCTCTGGCTGAGGGCTCCTACCTTCCCCTGGATAAGCACAACGAAAACGTGCTGTCCTATCTGCGCAGGACGCAGACGGACTCCGTGTTGGTGGCCTTGAATATGTCATCCTCGCCGCAGACGGTGAGCTACAATCTGGCGCCCAAGGGGACAGGCAGCGCGCGCGCCAGGACGCTGCTGGCCACCGCTGCGAATACCGGGGCGGAAGTGGATCTGGCGAAGATCACCCTGCAACCTTTCGGGGTCTACATCGGCGAGGTCCCGGGTCAGGCTCCGCAGCCTTAGCCGGGAATCCTATTGTTGCTGCGCCTTGGTCGGATCGGCAATTTTGGGGCGCAGGTCAGTGAGCGTCCCGTCGGTGCGGTACCAGGTGGCCCCGAAGACCCCTCTGGAGACGATCTCGGTATAGACCGCAAAGACGCACTTACCCGGCCCGACACCGGCCTCGTCCAGAAGCGGGGCGGTCCACTTTCGCAGGGTAACGATGCGCGTGGCGCTGCCGGTGACCACCCAGATCGGATAGCCGGTCTTGAGAAAGGCCCTGATCTTCGGCTCCCAGTGCCGCGTCTGGCGGAAATTGCCGGTGTCGATCTCCAGGAGAACTTTTATCGGCTCCATGCCGGGATAGCGGAATGAGATCGTCGCATCAGCCTGTTCTTCGGCGTTGGAGATGTCTCCGGAGAGCTCCTTCCAGAATTCGCGGCCGGTCATCCATTCCAGGTCCATGATCGTGCGGTTCTTCTCCGCTTCTTCCATGGCCAGCCGGACATCGACGAGCCGCAAAAAGTGCTCCTTGTGATAAGTATGCGGCGGCCCGGTCGGCACCGTCTCCCAGGAGATGCCCCGGTGCTGCTCGAGGGCCTTGGCTCCAGCCGTGGTCAGGAAATAGATGAGCTCCGGTCTGCCCCGGCCCTCCATGCGCCCGCTGGAGGCGGAGCCCGTGAATCCGGCCTGCTGCAGCCTGCGCAGGCGCTTGCGTGCCGTCTCGTAACTTATATCAGGGAAGCAAAGACGCGCAAGCTGGCTGGAGCTGACCGTCCGATGCAGATAGAGCTGGACAAGAGCCCAAATGTCCCTCTGCATGAGCACCAGACTTTTTTTCTTGGGCTTGATCTTGACCGGCTTGTCAGTCATTTCTTTGCAACCAGGATCCCGAACGCCGCTTTTTGTACCCCGTAAATAAAATTGTAGAGCAACCGCAGACGATTCGCATCCGTTGACTTCACAAAATTTCCGGCGGTTTTCCACCGCCTGCATCGGTCGGGCAAAAGCCTCGACGGCGTTACCCTAGAACTCGACGCCGCCGGGGCTGCGCGCCGGGCGCTGCCCTTGACCTGACTGCCCGGGAGCTTGCGGCAGCCCCAGCTTGGCCAGATCCGGATTGAGGCTGGTCACCGGCGGGCGGCGGTGAGCGCCGGCCGCCTGGCCGTCCGCCTGGGGCGCGCCCGCAGGAGGCGCCTGCGGCTGCTGAGCCGCGTAGCCCGGCATCACAGGCGGTGTCGCCCCGGCAAGCACGCTGCCGAGCATGCTCTGCCGCTGGGCGGGTTGCGGTCTGGCCGGCGGAGCGGCGGGCGCCACGGTGGTCGGGAAGGGCTGCTGCGGGGCAGCCGCCCGCCCGGGCTGGTCCTTCTGTCCGGCAGCCGTGCCGGGGCTGCCGGCGGCAAACTGCGGCATGGGAGGGCGGACGGGAGCCGGATGAGCGCCGGGGACGACCGGCTCAGCTGCCGGCGGCACCGGCGGTGCCGCCGGAGCGGCTGCAGTCGGAGGTATAACCTGTCCTGTAACCTGCGTGGCGATCCAGCTTGCGGCAGCCGGCGTCTGGGCGACCGCCGCCGGCACCGCTGACGGTGGCGCATCCGCGCCGGCGAAGCCCGGCAGCCCGGCGGGCAAGGCCGCCTGGTCCGGAGGAGCGGAGCCGACGGAGGCAACGGAGGTTTCCGGGGCGGACGCGCCGCCCGCAGGAGCCAGGCTCGCCGCGACCGGAACGGGCTTGCCGCACTCGATGCAGAACTTGCCTTTGCCGGCCGCCTGCCCGCAATGCGGGCACAGGCGATCCGATCTTGCCGCGATCCCCGACCGGGCTGCCGGCGCCGAACCCAGGCTGCCGCCGCCAACGCTGACGAAGGAAGGCATGACCGGTCCCGACCCGCCCGATCCGGCTGGCGCCCCGGGAACCGGCCCCGATCCCACCGGGCCGCCGGGCGGCGTGTTGCGGTTGTTGACGTTGTGCAACAGGTGCAGTCGGGCGATCTCTTCGATGCCCCTGAGGTCGCACATGAACGGCTTCGCCTCGCCGAACTCCGGATCCCCTGCGGGGGCCAGATAGACCAGTGCGTGATGCTTCTCCATCCGCTTGATCGCGTCCGGATCGACCCGCGCCACCACCTGCTGGGAGTGAATGCGGTTCCACGTGCTCGGGAAGATGCCGAAGCCCTTGGCCTCGTAGTGGTCGGAGATACCGGGGACGATCACGGCGTGCTTGCCGATTTCATCCGAGAAGAAGCGGGCGGTGGACTCGTCGGCGTTGTGGAGACAGACGCGCAGCGCCGAGTTCGAGAATATCGTCTTCAGCTCGCTGCCGCCGGAGGAAGTCGGATCCCCGGTCGCCTCCTTGCCCATGATCTGGCTTATGTTCTGCAAGATAATGGCCAGACCGCCGTTGGCGCCGCGGACGATGGCGGACAGCCTGCCGGCGATGTCGATGTTCAAGGTCTGGTATTCGTCGAAAAAGGCGAACAAGGGCAGAACGGAAGCTGTACCGTATCTGGTGTGCAATGCCTGTTGCAGCTGATAGACGAAGCAGGCGGCCAGCGACTCGGCATCGGGACCCAATGACGCCGGGGCGCCGAAGATGAGCACCGTCGGCTCGTGCATCGACCCGCGCATGTCGATATTCGACTTGTCGGTGACGCGCAGGATATTCGGGTTCTTGAACATTCTCAAGCGACCGCGGATGCCCTGGATGTTCTTGTCCCAGTCCGTGTCCGTGCGAATGATCGACGAGAGCGTCTGGGTCATCTCGCTTAACTCGGACGGGTCGACGTTGGGATTGCTCTTGAGCCGGCGCAGCGACTCGACGATGTTGCGCCGGTTGTTGACCAGCCTCATCAAGCCGCGAGGGTTGCAGGGCAGCGTCTGCACCTCGGCGGCCACCCCGTTCTCGTCCTCGCCGGAGACCATGACCGCGCCCCACTTGAGCAGCGTGACCAGCCCGGCGATATAGCCGTGGTCGCGCTCTGCCCAGTGCTGCTCTTCCGGCGGCAGGGAGTTGACGTCCTGGACGATAGAGGAGGCAAACGTAATCGGGTCCAGGTCGAGCGGGTTCCAGTGAACCGACTCGCTGTCCAGGGGGTTGAAATAGAGGCAGTTGAATCCGGCGGCCTGCGCTTCCGGCAACACGCTGTACTTGAAGCCCTCGCGCCGCTCGTCGAGGTTGGGATCGTTGGCCTTGGCTTCCAGGGCGATGATAACGCAGGGCTTGGCCAGCAAGGCCTTGATAATCGCGCGCATCAATGTCGTTTTACCGGAACCGGACGGCGCCACCACGAACATGTTCTTGTTGGGAAGCCGCCCGAGCGGGATGGTCACCGGCAGGTGCGTGCGCGCAAGGAAGCCGAACGGGATGACGACCCCGTCCTGCTCCGCCCAGGTGGCGTTGGGATTGCGCTTGCCCATCCGTCCGTGACGCCGCAGGTTGGGCGGGCAGAGATAAGAACGCTCGTACTCGCGCGGGGTCATGAGACCGGAAGGCGGGCTGAAGGTGCGCAGGGTCTGCCAGGGGAAGAGGCGCTTCTTGTGGGCGGCGGCGATAATCAGGGCCAGTAAGACGAGCGTCGGCAGGAGGATGGCGATCGAGGTCGCGTCCAGGAAGCCGTGCGCCTTGTAGCCGATCGAGGTGCTGTTGACGTGGCCGGGGATGCCCTCCATGCGCAGGTTCTTGCCCTGCACGGGCATGCCCTCGGTGGGCGGGTGCCCGCCCGCCGGGTTGGCCGGCATTCCGGGAGCGCCTGCCTGCTGCCCGGCGGGAGCCAGGACGTTGGGCGAGCTGAGGATCTGGGCGCCCGGCTGAATGAGCGGGTTGCCGCCACCGGCGGCCGCCGGCTGGGCCGCCGGGGTCATACCGGCAGGGATCATGCCCTGCTGGGCCGCCGGCATCGGGCTTGCGGCGATGGGAGCGTACGGGGAGGGCGCGGTGCCGGCAGGCGCCATCGCCGACGGTGCCAGGGGAGCGGCCGCCATTCCCGACTGGGACATGAGCATGCCGGAGGCGGGATCCGGTGCTACCGGCATGGTGCCGTAAACACCCCCGCCGTCGCGGGGCTTGGCCATCACATAGCCGGCGGGCACGGCGGTCATCTGCGGCACGTTGCTGCCGGGGGCGAGCAGATACTGGCCCTGCTGCATCTGCAGGCGGCGCTCGTACTCCTTGGCGCTGATCACCTCACCGGTATCGTTGTCCTTGTACCGGGTGATGACCCCGCGATCGTCGATTTGTGCTCTCCAGCTCATAAGGCTCTCCTTGCCTTTGCCTCAACGGCTCCTTGGTTCCGACTAAAGTCCTTGACCGGCCTCGCTAATGCCGGCGACGCGCAGCCCTTCGGCCGTCTGCCTGACCATATACTCCAGGCGAACCACCCGCGACGTCTCTCCCTTGCCGGGCACCATGAGAGTCTGCTCGCCGTCGACGGAGACCACCACCGCCCCGTCGGCGGTCGGGCTTGCCGATATGTTGCCCGGGCGGAAGGCGCTCTTCAAGCCCGATTCGTCAATCTGCCTGGCCAGCTCCGGCGTCCAGATATTGCGCTGGTAGGCCGCCGCGCAGTCGGCGGTCATGTACTGCATGGCCTTGGCCTGGCTGTCCCTGGCCGTGCCGGCGCTCAGGTCCCAGACCAGCGGCAGCCACTGCTGGATCAAGACCTTGGCCATGTTCGGATCGGTGGCCACGGCCGGCGCCGCCGGCGGTGTCATGGCGTTGGCCGCTCCCGCAACCGTGGGCGCAGGCGGTATGTCGGACTGCCTGCCGGTCACGTCCGGATCGCGCATGTAAGCGGGCGCCGGGCGGTGCCGCACCGGCTCCGGGGTGGGCATGAGAAGGACGCTGAAGAAGATGCCGGCCATGAGACCGGCCAGCCCGACCATGATCAGGGTCAGTTTGTATTTCTCTCCGGCCTGATAATCGAACATTATTTAAACGCTCCGTTCGCTTCGCTCACTCCGCTTGTCGAGGCGCTCCGCTCGGGAAAGCTCCTCGCTTTCCCTCCCTCCGCTGTGCTTCGACTTCCAAATTGCCCGTTCATCGGTCTTCGCCTTCG
>JAJPGY010000029.1 GCA_021325555.1 Pseudomonadota bacterium
CGATGGAAGCAGCCAAATCGATGGAAGCAGCCAAATCGATGGAAGCAGCCAAATCGATGGAAGTAGCCAAATCGATGGAAGCAGCCAAGCCGCCTGAGCCGGTCCAGTCGACCGAGACCGCGAAGCGGGCGGAAGCCGCGCACTCGCCACCAGAAGTAGCTACGGACTACAAGGAGATGACGGCCGGGCAGGCTCTTGATCTTCTGTTGCGCGTCGTAGAGCAAAACCTGGAGCAACTCGCCCGGTCCGGCGCTGAGGCTTTCACCCGGCGCGACATGAAGGCTGCCGAGGAGGTGTTGAGACGCAGCTCCACGCTGGGCGCGTTCAAGGACCAGGTCATCGCGCTCAGCAAGCAGTGGAAAGAGCTGCTCTAGCCGGTTCCGGGCGCGAAGCGCGTACCGGCGGCTTCAGATGGCCTCCCGCAGGCGGCGCAGGTGCTGATTCACTTTGTCCCGGGAAAGCCCGGTGTGATTGCAGAAGGTTCTCCAGCCCACGTCGATGACGTCCTCCCAGTGGGCGAGGAAGATGTCCCTGTTCAGGTAATCCTTGCCCAGCTCGTAGGAATAGTCGGCGAGGATGGCCTTGGCCATGTCATGCTGCACCATGTGCTGCAGGTCAAACCACTGCTCCTCCAGGGCAAGCTCGAACAGTGTCGCCAGAAACTCCTTCTGCTGGTAGCGGCTTTCAGCCAGTTCACGCAATCGCTCTTCCATGTGACCCCCTGCCAGGCACCGGGTGTTCTCGCAGGTACCTCTGCTGCTTCTTCCCGGCTTCTCCGGCGCGCTCCCGGCTCATCATTAAATTATCATAAAGTTTTGTAAACCAGAATACCAGCGGCAAAAATTTCATCTTGTTTACCTCAGCCGACCCGGCCAGTCGCCGTCATATAATGTGCCGCGGTGCCGATCGTCTCTTTTCTTCCGAAGGCCGCATCGTGTCCAGCTTTTTCTTCCGCAACCTGAAGCGATCCTATCCAACCGTGTCAACCGGATCCGGTGTCTGGGTGCGCGATACGGCCGGGAACACATATCTGGACGCGTCGAGCGGGGCGATTGTTGCCAACCTCGGGCACGGGGTGGAGGAGATCAATCAGGCAATCTGCGCTCAACTTTCGCAGATCGCCTTCGCGCACACCTCGCAGTTTGTCAGCCAGGCCGGGCTCGACCTGGCCGCCAGGATTGGCGCCCTTGCGCCGCCGGTCTTCAGGCGGGGCGCGCGCGTTTATTTCACGTCGGGCGGATCGGAGTCGGTGGAGACGGCGCTCAAAATGGCTCGCGCGTACTTCGTCGAGCTGGGTCAGGATTCGCGAGCGACCGTGATCTCGCGCCGGAGCAGCTACCACGGCAGCACCGCCGGCGCGCTTGCGGCGACCGGGCACCCGGCTCGCCGCAAGCCTTATCTGCCCTTGCTGAAAGAGCAGCCGCACATAAGCCCGGCCTATTCCTATCGTTGCCGGTGCGGCGCCGCCGGCTCCTGCGAAAGCGCCGCCTGCACGCTGGCGCTGGCCGACGAGCTGGAGCAGGCGATCCTGGCTGCCGGGCCCGAGCGCGTGATGGCATTTATCGCCGAGCCGATCGTCGGCGCGGCGCTCGGGGCGGCGGTGCCAGGCCCCCTGTACTGGCCGCGAGTGAGGGAGATCTGCACCAGATACGGTGTGCTCCTCATCGCCGATGAGGTGATGACCGGGCTCGGCAGAACCGGCGCCAACTTCGGTGTCGATCTCTGGGGCGTGGAGCCGGACATAATCGCCCTCGGCAAAGGGCTTGCAGCCGGCTATCTGCCACTAGGGGCGGTGCTTGCCGCCGGGCACGTGGTCGCAGCCTTCGAGAGCAACAGCGGCGTCTTCGAGCACGGCTTTACCTACAGCGGGCACCCAGCCGCCTGTGCGGCCGGACTGGCCGCCACCACCATCCTGACGCGCGAGGGTCTGGTGCAGAAGGTATCCGCGCAAGAGCGGGAATTTTTCGCTCGCCTCAATGAGCTGCGGCGCTTTGATGTCGTGGGCGATGTGCGCGGGCGCGGTTTTATGGCCGGGATCGAGCTGGTAAAGGACAGGGACACGAAAGAGCCGCATCCGGCCGCTATGAGAATTTCGCAGCTGGTCGCGCGGGAGTCGGCAGCCCGGGGTTTGCTCATCTATCCGGGCTCCGGATCGATAGACGGCCACAACGGCGATCACGTCATGATCGCGCCGCCGTTTACGATCACGGATGCGGAGATGGACGAGCTCTTCCTGCGCCTGGGCCAAACGCTGGAGATCGTCACCGCATCTGTTCTTTCCCGGGCCTGACCGTTTTCCAAGGGCGGGCGTCCCGCCGGCGCCCCGGCGGGGCTTCTTCTGGGCGTGACAAAATGGATACGGGTGCCGACCCGGGTGAGCGGGGCCAGGCGGTGAGGTCATGCAGCGCGCGCTGATAGTCGTTCTCTTACTGACGCTTGGCGCCTTTGCGCCGGCGCCGGCGCAGCCGGAGGGCTCGCTCGTCGATGACGTGCAGGCCCTGGAGCGGGCTCTCGCCCTGCCCGAAGGTTCGCAGGCGCCGGTAGTGGAGCGGGTGGCGGCCCTCGAGCAGAGGGTATTCGGGCAGATCCGGGGCGGCCCGGTGCTGGAGAGGGTGGCGGCCCTGAAAGCGGCTGCTCACGCCCGTGCCAGGCCGGGAGCGCCAGCGGTAGCGCCGGCCGGGCACAACGGTTGCCCTGCCGCCGCGCTGCCGGGCAGTCCCGGCCGGGCGCCCGGGCAGGGGGCTTCGGTGGTGCGCGCGCCCGCGCAGGATCCACTCGCCCTGGTTGATGTTTTCCCGCCGCAGTTCGTGCGGATCGACCCGCCCAACGCCCGGATCAAAACCAGCGGGGACTATTTCCCGGAGGTGATGAAGGCCACGGGGGGAAGGATATTTCGTTTCAAGACGGTGCCGATTCCGGTGTTCATCACGCCCTTCCCTGATGCCGATTTCACCGACTCCGTGGTTCGCGGTTTCGAGAGCTGGGAGGATACGACCAGCGGGCTGGTCCGCTTCGTTCAGGTGGCGCAGCCGGACGAGGCTCGCATCAAGGTAACGTGGAGGCATCTGGGGTTAGCCTCCCGGAGCGGCGGTTGCCTGCTCGGCGCGCACACGATCACCAGGTGGAAGACCAGGCCCCCCGGGTCTCTGTCCGTGTTGAGCGTAGGCCTGGTGCCGGTGCCGCTATACATGCCGAAGGTGGGACCGAAGTACTCCGTGCCGCCACAGGTGATTGAGGTCAACCTCGACCTCATCGCGCAGAAGGACCCCGAGATTCGCTACCAGGTGCTGCAGAACATCGTGACGCACGAGCTCGGTCATGCCCTGGGCATCCTCGGTCACAGCCCCGATCGAAAGGACATGATGTATCCGGTGACCGACGAGCACTCCCGCCTGTCACCGCGGGACATAAATACAATCACCAGGATCTACGCGCAGAAGGTCAACGTGCCGCTTTAACGCGCCCGGCCTATTGATACTGATAGGGCGCGATGCCGTATCGCTCCCGCAGCTGCTGGTCGAGGCTCTGGATTGATTGGTTCAAGGCCTCCAGGTCCTGCTTGCGCTGCATCAGCCCCGCCGCTATCGGCTGCCCTGTGTTTTGATCCGGGGCCAGGAGATTGTCCTGCACCTTCAGGTAATCGATGAACAGGTTGCCGGCCGTGACGAAGTAACGGTAATAGCCGCGCTGCAGCTCTCCGGTCTCCGGAATCAAGGGAAGCTGCTTCAAGGATTGCGTGGCCTGGCGGTAGCGGTTGACCATCGATGTCAGAAGCTGCCGCGCCTGCATCTTCTCCTGTCCGGGCACGAAGACGGCGGTTATCTTCGAGAGAAAGTAGTCGGCCTGCTGGCGCTCGCGCGGGTTCATCTGAGCCCGGCGCCTGATCTGGTCGTATTGCTGAAACCACTGCCCGACGCGAGCGGTGCTTGCCGCCGGCTGCGCCCCCTGGCGCCCGGCAAAGGAACCCGGGACCGTGTACCCTTGCGGCGGCCCGCCGTAGCTCGTATCGTATGCCCCCGAGCCTGCCGGCGCTCCGTAGGCGCCAGGAGCGGCAGCAGGCGGATCGCTCGGGTAATACTGGGCGCCGGCCGGTGAGCTCTTGAGCAAGAACGCCCAGGTGAGCGCCGCAGCTACCGCGGCAGCCAGTCTAAAGTTCATCACGCCACCTCCCGACCGCAAGACCGATCCGTCTATCTTATAGTAATGGTATCCGGCAATAGGCTTATTCACTTGTTTTTCCCGGGTGACTTAACATATGTGGTCGGGCTGATTCCACATCGAGGGTAGACGAAGTGTCGGGAGGGATGTTTCTCAATGACCATTCTGGTAGCCGTGAAGAAAAAGGGTCGCGTTTTCATGGGCGCGGATCGCATCGTCACCTTCGGCAGCGAGTATTTCACCGATCTTGCCGACGGCTCGAAGATTATGAAGCTGAAGCATGCCTATCTTGCCACAAGCGGCTATTCGCTTCTGGACAACATCGTCGAGCATCTGCATGAGACGAACCACAAGATGATGGCCAACGCCTTCAAGAGCCGCGCGCAGGTATTCGGCTTTTTTCTCGAGCTGTATTCGGAGCTGAAGAAATCGTACACGCTCGTCGACACCGGCAAAGAGACCTTCGCCGGCATCTACAACAGCTTCATGGTGGTGACGCCCGAGAATATCTTCGGCGTCGCCAACAACCTGAGCGTCAGCCAGTACGAGCGGTTTGCTTGCCTGGGAGCAGGATCGGATTACGCGCTCGGTTGCCTGTACGGCGTCTATGACAGCATCGACGATGGCTTCGAGCTCTGCCGGCTGGGACTGGAAGCGGCCTGCCACTTCTCCGTCTACTGCAAGGAGCCGCTGGACATCATCGAGGTGAAGGCGGAGGACTTCGGCGTTCGCCGCCCGAGAGGGTACAAGTCGCACGGCAGGGCGTTGAAGACGGTAGCCAAGCGCAAGACGCCGGGCAACCTGCTGCGGGCGAAAAAGAGCTCGCCGGACAAGAGATCCAGGAAAAGATCTTGAGCGCCTCTGTTCTGTGCCTGAACTTTTTGCGCTTGCCGGGCGTCTATTATGTAAGCAGGCGCCTGAGGTGACGGGATGGTTTCGGTTCGGCAAGAAAAGTCGCGACAGGATTCGATAGCCGAGGAGATCGCCCGGCGGCTGGTGGAGCAGCTGCAGCCGGACAGGATTTACCTTTTCGGCTCGCGCAGCAGGGGGGACTTCCGAAAGACCAGCGATTACGACTTCCTGGCGATCGTACCGGACGGGACGCCGCCGGAGGCGCGCAGGGTGCGGCACGACATTGGCAAGATGGGCGAGGAATACGTGGCGGTGGACGTGAAAATCTACACGAGATCGCGCTTTGACAGGCAGCTGCATCTCGAGGCTTCCATGCCGTCTACCGTCTTGCGGGAAGGCAAACTTCTTTACGCCAGAGGCGCCTATGTCCCGGCAAGCGCTAAGGGAAAGGGCGAGGGCACGCTGGCCGTGCTCGAAGGCGCCGGGCGGGCCGAAGACGAGGTGCTGGTTGAGAATACCCGCGATTGGCTGCGCAAGGCAAAAAACGACCTCAGCGCGGCGACGCTGCTGGCCTGCGACTCGCCAGAGCTCAACGATGAGTCGCTTTTTCACAGCCAGCAGGCGGTGGAAAAGGCGGTGAAAGCCTTCCTGGTCTGGAACGACAAGCCGGGCACAAAGATCCACGATCTCCGCGAGTTGTGCGCCGACTGCATCGCCCTTGACCGATCGCTGGAGCCGGTTCTGCAGCGCAGTTATGATCTTGCCGTCTGGTGCACGGCCGGGCGTTACCCGGGCGAGGCTCCGGATACGAGCATAACGGAAGCGCAGGACGGGCTGGCGATTGCGCGCGCCGTTGTCGAGGCGATTGTGCAGAGGCTGCCGGCATCACTTGAGTAAGCTTTTCAGGTCGCTTTCAAATGATGGATATGATATGGCGACGCAGGCGGTGTCGTCGATGGAAAGCGGCGTGTCGCAGACCAGCCCGGCGATGATTGCGGTCATGGCCAGGCGGTGGTCGCCGAAGGTCGTCCAGGCCGAACCGCCGGGCAGATGTGCCTGGCCTTGAATGTCGAAGCCGTCCTCGTATTCGGTAACGCCGGCGCCGGCGGCGCGGAGGTTCAAGACGATCGCCTTCAGACGGTCGCTTTCCTTGACGCGCAGCTCGGCGGCGCCGCGCACGGAGAAGAGGCCGTCGCACAGCGCGCCGGCCAGGGAGAGGATCGGGAGCTCGTCGATGCCGGCCGAGATGATGTCACCGCCGACGGTGGTGCCCTTCAAGCGCCCGGCGAACGTGACGGCGATGTCAGCCACCGGCTCACCGGATACGGTCCGCTCATGCTCGAGGGTCACTGACGCTCCCATCGCCCTTAGCACATCGACAATCAACCGCCTGCCCGGGTTCACCCCGACAGCAGGCAGCACGATCCCGGAGCCCGGCAGCAGCGCCGCCGCCACCATGAAAAACGCCGCCGACGAGATGTCCGCGGGCACGTCGATGTGAAAGGGGGCGATTGGGGCGGTCAATTGCTGCACCGTAATCGAGCCGGCGCCGTTTGCCTGGAAGGGAACGCCGATGTGCCGGAACATGCGCTCCGTGTGATCGCGCGGGGTGCCGGGAACGGTGACCGTGGTTCGTCCTTGTGCCTGCAAGCCGGCGATCAGGAGCGCGGTTTGCACCTGGGCCGAGGCTACCGGCGCCGTGTAGTCGATGCCTGCCAGCTTGCCGCCGCTGACGGCGTAGGGCGCGTAGCCCTCGCGGCTCTGATATTGCACGCAGGCGCCCATGCGGCAGAGCGGGTCGAGCACCCGTGACATCGGTCGCCCGCGCAGCGACTCGTCGCCGTCGAAGCTCGTCACGAAGGGCAGACCGGCCGCCAGACCGGAGAGAAGACGAATCGTCGTGCCGCTGTTGCCGGCATACAGCGGCCGGCTGGATTGCCTCAGCCCCGCTAATCCCGGGCTGGCGACCGCGATCTTGCCCGGCTCGCCTTTGGCAACCCCCGGCAGCCCTTTGTCCGGCTCGACGGTCAGCCCCAGCGCTTGCAGGCAGGCGATGGTGCTGCGGCAGTCCTGGGCGGGGGAGAGCCCGGATATGGTCGAGCGGCCGCTTGTCAGGGCGGCAAAAACCAGGGCACGGTGTGTAATCGATTTGTCGCCGGGAGCCTTGAGCTCACCGGAAATCCTGGGTTGCAACTGCTTCATCGCCGGTACCGGATCTCCGCAGAGCCAAGTATAGCGATGTTATATGATCTAAGGCGCGTGAACGGCCCGCGGAGCATTTAACTGGTGTTACGCTTTTTGACATCTGGTGAGTCTCACGGCCAGGCGCTGATTGCCATTCTCGACGGAATTCCGGCTGGAATGCCGCTCGATGTCGCCCGCGTCGACGAGGAGCTCCGGCGCAGGCAGCAGGGTTACGGGCGCGGGGCCCGGCAGAAGATTGAGAGCGATCGGGTGGAGATTGTCGGCGGCGTTCGGCATGGTATCACGTCCGGTGCGCCAATCGGCTTGCTGATCAAGAACAAGGACTGGGATAACTGGCGCTTTGTCATGTCCGCCGAGCCGATCGACGAGCAGGCTGACGAGGCCGCCGCCCAGCTGGCCAGGAAAGCGATCGAGCGTTTTCGGCCCGGGCATGCCGATCTTGCCGGCACCCTGAAGTTTCGCCAGCGGGACATCCGCGACGTGCTCGAGCGGGCGTCGGCTCGCGAGACGGCGGCAAGGGTGGCGGTCGGCGCCGTCTGCCAGCAGCTCCTGGGGCAGTTCGGCATCAAGCTGGCCGCGCATGTCGTTCAGGTAGGAACTGTGCGGGCGGACGCTGACCTGAAGGCGGTCGATCTTGATGAGCTGGACCGAGCGGTGGCCGCCTCCGAGATGTTCTGCGCCGACCGGGCGGCCGAGGAGCAGATGAAGGAGCTCGTCAAGCGGACGTGGCAGGAGGGCGACAGCCTGGGCGGGGTGGTGGAGGTGCTCGCCGAGGGGCTGCCGGTGGGGCTGGGCAGCTACACGCAGTGGGACAGGCGGCTGGACGGGCAGCTTGGACAGGCGCTGATGAGCGTCCAGGCGATGAAGGCCGTGGAGATAGGCGACGGCGTGGACAGCGCGGGCCGGACCGGTTCGGCGGTGCACGATCCGATAATGCCCGCCGGCCCGACCAGCACAGCCCTGCCGTTCACCCGCCCGACCAACCACGCCGGGGGGATCGAGGGCGGCATGACCAACGGCGAGCGCCTGCGGGTACGCGCCTACATGAAGCCGATTCCGACCCTGCGCAACGGGCTGCCGTCGGTGTCCTTCCCGGGATTCCAGGCCGGCACCGCCCATTTTGAAAGATCGGACGTATGTGCTATTTCTGCCGCTTCGGTGGTATGTAAGGCCATGGTGGCTTTTGTGCTTGCGCGAGCGCTTGTTGACAAGTTCGGAGGGGACACGATCGCGGATATGAAGGCGTCCTATGACCGGTACCTCGAACATTGCCGCCACCCGGGCGGCCAGGAATGAACGGAGGGAGGTTGGCAATCTAAAAACCGAGGCACAGCGCAGGCGGAAGAAATTGGCCCGCAGCCGCAGCGTCTCAAGCGGGGGCAAGCGACGCCGTTTGGGACCGCGGACAGGCAGATCGTGACTCAGCCGGCGCCGCATAATTCAGGAGGCCAGAATGAGCGCCATAAAACACAAGGCTCGCCACACCGGGCCCGTGGTTACAATCTCGTGGAACACCCAGATCGACATTCGTTCGCGGGTGGACGTGGGCGTCGGTGCCAGGCGGCGGCTGCCGGCCATTCTCGGGCAGATCGGCGCCGGGCGGCGGGTGATGATGATCGCCCAGCCATACATGGCCGCGCACTGGTTCTCCGACCTGATGTCGGCGCTCACCGCCGACGAATACCAGGTGTCCACGCTCGAGGTGCCCGATGGCGAGGCGTGCAAGTCCACGGAAACGCTTTTGCGCGTCTGGGAGGATCTGCAGGGCCGGGGGTTCGATCGCAAGGACACGGTTGTCGCGCTGGGCGGCGGCGCCGTGAGCGACCTGTCCGGGTTCGTCGCCTCCACCTATCTGCGCGGGCTCAATTACGTCTGCGTGCCGACGACGCTGCTTGCCCAGGTCGACGCGGCGATCGGCGGCAAGACGGCTATCAACCTGCCGAGCGGCAAGAACCTGGCTGGAACCTTCTACTTTCCCAAAGCGGTGCTTGTCGATCCGGAGATCCTCTCCACCTTGCCGAGGCGCCACTTCGTATCCGGGCTGGCGGAGATGCTCAAGTACGCGCTTATCGAGGAGACCGTGGCGGAAAACACGGTTTATGATGCCGGGCCGAAGCGCCTGTGGGATCTCATGGAGAAAAGCCTGAACGGCAATTTTGCCTACGACAACCCGGCGCTGCCGGGGCTTGTCTCCAGTTGCATCAAGATGAAGCTCTCGGTCGTGGCCAAGGATCCGCAGGAATCCGGCTTGCGGCGCTGCCTCAATCTGGGGCACACGCTCGGGCACGCAATCGAGTCCGTGTCCGGCTACAGGCTCACCCACGGCGAGGCGGTGGCGGTCGGGCTTGCCTTCGCGCTGCGAGTAAGCGTGCTCAAGAAGCGGATGGACAAGGAGAGCATGAAGAAGGCGGAGGCGCTCATGAGGAAGCTGGGGCTGCCCACCGAGATACCCGAAGAGCTGTCCCGCGAGAAGATTGTCGAGGCCATGGGTTTCGACAAGAAGCGCCAGGGCAAGTCGGTGAAGTTCGTCCTGCCCCACACGCGACTGGGGCTGGCGGACTTCGATGTGAGCATCCCGCTCGATGAGCTGGCAAGCCTGATATGACGCCGGCCGAGGGCAAACCGACGTTTGCGTTCCAGGGAGCGCCGGGGGCGTTCAGCCACAGCGCCGGGCAGATGTTTGCGAAGACGCTGGGCTCGCCCGGCGAGCCCGGCTTCGTGCCGTGCCAGACCTTCGAGGAGATCTTCCAGACGGTCACCGCCGGCGGTTGCGAATACGGCGTCGTCCCCCTCGAGAACTCATCGATCGGATCGATCACGGCGAACTACGATCTGCTCTGGAGGTGCGATGTGGAGATCGTGGGCGAGGTATCGATGCCCGTCCACCACCAGCTCATCGGGCTTGCCGGTGCCGATCCAGCAGCGCTCAAGGAGATCTATTCCCATCCGGCGGCGCTGGATCAGTGCCGCAAACTGTTCGCCGGGCTGAGCGGTGTCCGCCCGGTAGCCTACTTCGACACGAGCGGGGCGGCGCGCTTCGTGAAGGAGACGGGTGATCCGTCTCTGGCTGCAATCGCGGGGGAGGCAGCCGCGGACGAGCACGGGCTGGTGGTGCTGCGGACGAACGTCGAGGACTATCCGGACAACAGCACCAGATTCGGTATCGTCACCAGGCGCTGCGGGGATCTCCATAACCCGAGAGAATTCCCGGAGCCGCCCTACAAGATCTCCTGCGCCATCCAGCTGCCGCACAAGCCGGGGTCGCTCGCCCGCGTTCTGGACAAGCTGGCCGAGCAGGAGGTGAATCTGACCAAGATCGAGTCGCGCCCGATCCCCGAGGCGGCCTGGCATTACCGGTTCTTCATCGATATTCAGCTCGACGGGCAGACGCAGGACGCTTTCGCCGTCGCCGCCCTGAAAAGCTCGTGCGAATCCTGCAAGTTGCTGGGCCGATACCGTCCATGGGGGCAGTGACGCGCTCGATGAGGGCAAGATCTTTTGACCGGCGGGTGACCCTGGTGACCGGAGCCCGGCGGCGGATTTTTCCGGGGCAGGCAGACGATCCCTGGTAATGCGGAAGGTCTTACATGTTCTTCGGCACCCGGGAAGCAGATAGGAACTCGTCCCGGATCGCCTGCGCGTCGCCGGAGCGGATTGAATCGGCTGCCAGGTCGATCCGGCCGGCGAGCGATCGCAGAATGGCCGCCACCGCCTCCCTGTTCTGCATGATGATCTCCGTCCACAGCTCGGGCGGGCTCTCCATCAGCCGGGCGAGCTGGGCGAAGCTGGGACCGGACAAGCGCAGCCTGCGTTTGAGATGGCAATCCGAGAGCCCTTCGGCAATCTCCGCCCCGAGCAGGACCGCAAGCAGTTGAACCGCGTGGCTGAGGCCGGCCACTGCGGCATCGTGGGTGGTGGCATCGCAGACATCGATGTTGAACCCGAGCGCGGACAGCCAGCGGGACACCCTCCGCAATGACATCTCGGAGGATCTTCCCGCCGGCACCAGGCAGAAGGTTCTCCCTTCGATCTCCAGATCCTGCGACCCGGCCAGCCCCGACTTCTCGCTGCCGAAAAAGGGATGGCCGCCGATGAAGTCCGCCCCGCGGAGGTCCAGCTCACCTGCCAGCTTGCAGATGGCTTGCTTGGTCGAGGTGACGTCGAGGACGAGCTGCCGGCGGCTCAGGTGGGGCGCGATCTTCTCCAGGAGCTTCAAGTTCTCGTCGGGTGTGGCTGCCAGGATGACCAGCTGCGCCTTGTGAAGGGCGGTCGTCACCTCTGTCTGCCCGGTGTCGATCACGCCCTGACGCAGGGCCTCGGCGAGAACCTCCGGCTCGTCCACGCCGACAATGGCCGTTCTCGGGAGCCTTCTTCTCACCTGCCGGGCGAGCGCCCCGCCGATGAGCCCCAGACCCGCCACGCAGATGCGGGGGAAATAGAGCGGCGCCCTTCTGCCCAACTCCGGCGAGCGGGGGTGGTCTCTGCCGGCCGGCTCGGCCAGCTTGTCAGATAAACGGACGTTTTTCTGACATTGCAGCGCCCGGCTTTCGGCCATTACCGCCTCGTATATCCTCTTTACGGCCTCGGCGAGCGCAGGGTCGCCGGCAGCGGCGCTCACCCGCTTGAGCACCTCCACCTCGCGTCCGGCATCCTGAACCGGCAGCGCCAGCTTGCCTTTCGCCCCCGTGAGCTGCTGCGCCAGGCCCAGCCTCTCGGCCAGGAGGCGGGAGATGATATCGTCGAGCCCGTCTATCTTGGAGCGAATCTCGGCAATCTCGGTCAGGAGGCGCGCTTCGTCGGCGGGCGGCAGCACCTCGCCGGTCGTCTTTCGCCAACCAGAATTGTCCATGTTGACTACCTCCCGCACGCGGGCGGACGGCGCGCGGCTTCGCCGTGAAGAGCGCGCTGCCCGGCGAGGTCGGCCGGGGGCGCCACCACCGAAAGCTGCACCTTCGTCCGCTCGCCGGCGATTTTCCTGCCCACCGCCTCCGCGATCGGGCGCAGCGAGTGCACCAGCTCGACCATGTCGGGAAGCGACAGCGCCTGCCGGGCGTCCGACACTGACTGCTCGGGGACCGGGTGGCACTCGATCATCAGGCCGTCGGCGCCGCAGGCGATCGCCGCCCGCGCCAGGTCGGCGACCAGCTCCCGCTTGCCGGCGGCGTGGCTGGGGTCGACGATGACCGGCAGGTGGGTGAGCTGCTTGAGGACCACGACGGCGCCCAGGTCGAGCACGTTGCGCGTGAAGGTGTCAAAGCTCCTGATCCCCCGCTCGCAGAGGATGACGTTCGGATTGCCCTGCGCCAGGATGTATTCGGCTGCCAGCAGCAGCTCCTCGATCGTCGCCGATAATCCCCGCTTGAGCAGGACCGGCTTGCGCTGCTGCCCGACCGCCTTGAGCAGCTCGAAGTTCTGCATGTTGCGGCTGCCTACCTGCAGCACGTCGGCATGCCCGGCCACCGCCGCCACCTGGTCCGGTGACATCACCTCGGTCACCACCGGCACCTTGTGACGCCGGCTTATCCTTGAGAGGATCTCGAGCCCCTCGACGCCAAGCCCCTGGAAGGCGTATGGCGACGTGCGCGGCTTAAAGACGCCGCCGCGCAGCGCCTGGACCGGCGCCGCACCCAGGTGCGCAGCCGTCTCCTCCATCTGCTCCATGGACTCCACGGAGCACGGTCCGCCAATGACCAGCAGCTCGCGTCCCCCGCAGGACACCGACTCGGTAAGTGCCACCACGGTCTTGTGGTGGGGGTTGTTCTTCTTTGCCAGCTTCGCTTCTAACACTTTCAAATCTCCCTGCGATACAGCCTGAAAAAAAGCCCGGGTCCTGAGGTGGCCCGGGCGGTGGATGCGCGTGAACTACAACCTACCCGGGCTTGCCCCTGGCAAAAAAGAAATAGGAATAGAACCAAGTTTGCATCATTTTACGTTTGCCGGTTGACCGGACCCTTAGAAAACAAAAAACCGCAGATTGCTTGATCTGCGGTCCACCTGGAGGCTCAAACGAAACCTAACTCACCCCAGGTGAACCTCCGTAAACCAAAAATAAAAACCGCGGCTCAACATTTGCTAATCTTCCCCAGACCTGATCCCCCCAGGCCGTTTTTTGATGTTAGCTGACAGTGGGTGGGCCGTCAAGGGTCTAATCGCCCGACTGTAACCAGGTGACAATTGCAAATGAGTTGAGACCTGATCCTAAGGGTTTCCCCAGCTTTACTCGGAATATCTGATCTCGCCACGGGAGCCAAAGTGTTATCTAATAGATATTCGGAAGATGCAAGTTGCTGACTGCAGCCGACACTTAAGTTGTGGCGAACGCAGGAGGGAGCGGGTATTTTCCGGGAGGACGCAGCAGATGAATCAACTCCAGCAGAAAGACGACCTTCGCGATGTCCTGGCCGAGGCGATCAACCCGGAGACGCCGCCCTATCGCCTCAAGACGCTCGCGGCGCACCAGGCCTGGCTCGTGCGCTCGCTCGTGGCCAAAAATCCCAGCACGCCCGCGCGCTCAATCGAGCACTTGATTTCCGACGAGAACCCGCTGGTCAGGGACGCTGCCTATTTCGGGCGCCGCTAAAAAACAGATACGGCTGAAAGCCTTACTTCGGCAGACGGATTGGATCGATATCCCGCGAGTCTGCCGAAGTTTTTCTATACTAGAATGGCCTGAGAGCGGCTCCGCTGGGGCGGATGGCTGGAGGTCAGTCCATGAAGACCTCGATGTCCGGTTTCACCATTCTCGATCACCCGGCGGATCTGGGATTCAAAGCCTGGGCGCCCAATCTGCCCGATCTGTTCGCCGAGTGCGCGCGGGCCCTGACCTCGGTCGTAGTCGATCTGGACGCCGTTGAGCCGCTGGAGATAAGCGCCGTCGAGGTGCTCGGTGACGACATCGAGAATCTCCTCTACAACTGGTTGTCGGAGATCCTCTATATGTTCGACGGGGAGAAGAAGCTCTTTCACGACTTCGCCATCCTCAGGCACACGAGCGGGGACGGCAGCGAGTTCCTGCAAGCCGAGCTCAAGGGCGAGCCCTACCAGCGGGAGAAGCACGCGATCAAAACCTACGTCAAAGCCGTCACCTACCACCAGCTCCAGATAAGGCACGGCGCCGACGGCTACACGGCGCAGGTTTACCTGGACATCTGAGGAACGCGCCATGGTCAGCGGCAAGACAGCTGTTCGCACCAACACGAAATGGGATAATGTCCTTAAGCCCATCGATCGATATCGTTATCTCATCCCCCGCAGCTACAAGCCGGGGATGAAGGTGGACTGCCTGATTTTCAGCAGCCCGTCTTTGCTCGAGGCGGCCTGCCGCGATCTGTCCCTGGAGCAGGCTGCCAACGTGGCCACCTTGCCGGGCGTCATCGATCGCGCGATCGCCATGCCGGACATGCACCAGGGATACGGATTTCCCATCGGCGGCGTGGCGGCCATGGATGTGGATGAGGGTGTGGTGTCGCCGGGCGGCGTCGGCTTCGACATCAATTGCGGCGTCAGGAGCCTCACGAGCCCGCTGCACATCGACGAGGTGCGCCCGCGCCTGGAGGACTTTGTCTTCAGCCTCTACAAGGCTGTGCCTGCCGGCACCGGCTCCGACGGCAAGCTCACCGTCAGCGGCAGGCAGCTGGACCGCGTGCTGGAGAAGGGGGCGCGCTGGGCCGTCGAGGAGGGTTACGCCACCGGCGAGGACCTGAGCCACACCGAGGATTTCGGCTGCCTGGAAGGCGCCGATCCTTCGGCCGTCTCCGAGCGGGCGAGGAAGCGCGGCTCGACGCAGCTGGGGACGCTCGGCTCCGGCAACCACTTTCTGGAGATTCAGTACGTCCAGCAGATTTTCGACGAGCAAACCGCGGGTGACTTCGGGCTTTTCCTGGGGCAGCTGCTGATTATGATCCACTGCGGATCGCGCGGTCTGGGCCATCAGGTGTGCACCGACTTCGTCTCCACCATGAAGCCGGTCATGGACAGGTACCGGCTGGCGCCGCCGGACCGCGAGCTGGCGTGCGCGCCTATCCGGTCGCCGGAAGGTCAGACCTACCTCGGCGCCATGGCGGCCGCTGCCAATTTTGCCTTCGCCAACCGCCAGTGCATCTCGCACTGGGCTCAACAGGTGGTCGACCAGCTCTTCGGCAGGGACACGCGGCTGAAGCTGCTTTACGATGTGGCGCACAACATGGCCAAGCTCGAGGTGCACAGGGTGGCCGGAGCGGACAGACAGGTGCTGGTGCACAGGAAGGGCGCGACGCGCGCCTTTCCCGCCGGGCGCGCCGAGCTGCCGCCGGCGTTCAAGGATTCAGGCCAACCGGTGATCATCCCCGGGGACATGGGGCGCGCTTCCTACATTCTGGTCGGCACCGGGCAAGCGCTTGCCGAGACCTTCGGCAGCGTCTGCCACGGGGCGGGCAGGTTGATGAGCCGCACGCAGGCGCGCAAAGGCCGCCAGGCGGCTGACGTGATCGCGGAGCTGAGGGAGAAGGGGGTGATCGCCAGGGCGACGAGCAGGGAAGGGCTCACCGAGGAGGTGCCGGAGGCCTATAAATCGGTGGACGAGGTGGTCGGGGCGGTGGACGCCGCCGGACTGGCGCGCCGCGTCGCCCGTCTCAAACCGGTCGGCGTGGTCAAGGGCTGATGTAAAGAGGGGCTGCGCCCGCGAAATGCGCTTGCCGCCGCTGAGCTATGATCTCAGGTGTGGCCTTGCGGCATGGATCCGGGACCGGACAGATCGAGGGTAAAACAATGAATATTCTGCTCGCTATGGACGACTCGCCTCACTCTGACGCCGCGTTGCAAGCGGTGCTCTCCAGGCCCTGGCCGGAAGGCAGCAGATTCCGGGTGATAAGCGTGGTTGAGCCTTTCCACCCCGAGTACGCCGGCTGGCATACCAGCTATGTGCCGCTCGCCCTCGAAGCCCAGAAGGAGCTCCTCGATGCCACAAAGAAGCTGGTCGAGCAGGGCGCGGCCAGGCTTGCCGAGAGGCTGGGAGCCGGCAACGTCGCCTGCGAGGTGCTGGAAGGCTACATAAAGGACAAGATCCTGGAGACCGCCCGCGAGTGGCCGGCGGATCTGATCGTGATGGGCTCGCACGGGCGGCGCGGCTTTACGAAGTTCCTTCTCGGCTCCGTCTCCGAGGCCGTCGTCTCTCACGCGCCGTGCTCGGTGGAGATTGTCAAGCTGCCCCATCCGGAAGGACACGGCAAGGAGCCGGACAAGGCGCTTGCCGAAAAGGGACATTGAACGGCTCCCGAGCCCAGATACCGCCACTGGTGACGAGGGCCGCCCCCAGCTATTCCGCCCCTTCCGGCGGCGCCTCGAAAAAGGCCTTGTACGCCCCGCTGGCGCCGCAGAGAAGCGCCCAGCCAAGGCAGATGGAACAGAACAGCAGCGGGTCGATTTGGACAAATGGCATCAGGAATTCCCTCTCAGATTGAGTGGTAAGGTTGGGCAGGCATGGCAGTGACCGGCCGTTCATACCATTATAGCTAAGCTTAACAACCCCTCAGGTGCCCCGTCGGCGGGCGCCCCTGTGCTATAAAGGTCAGGGTTCTACTTTTAAAGGGGTGAACTGATGAGACCTGCACGGGAAAAGTTGATGCTGGTGGCAGCGGGCCTGGTGTTGACTGCGGATTGTGGGGCGTTTGCCGGGCCTCAGTCGGTTCTGGACCCGTACCTGAACATTCAAGCGCCGGCGACCGCCAGCCGGGGTCTTAGCAACAGAATGCGGGCGGTCAAGCAACCAAAGGCAAGAGCGGTCGCCCCCAGGGAGAACAAGGTGTCGCCGCCTGTTCCCGTCCGGGAATCCTCGCGGACCCCGGCTCCGGCGGCCGGCTCCATGTCCGGACCGAAAGAGATCGTCGACGGGATCGCCAGGACGACAAAAGCTGCGGGCTCCGGTGTGGTGAAGGGCACGAAGAAGATATCGGGTGGTATCGGGGCTGGTGTCAAAGCGGCCGGCCATGGCATCATGCTGGCCGGCGGCAAGATCAAGGACGGTACCGGGACGGCGGGCAGCAAGCTGGCGGCGGCTCCCAGGGTGATCGGGCATGGCCTCAAGGCCACCGGCGGCAGGATCGTCGACGGAACGCAGTTCGTCGGCCAGAAGGTGGCCGTGGTGCCGAGGGCGATCGGGCACGGGCTGGTCGCCACCGCCTCCAAAGTCAAAGACGGCGGCGGCGCGGTGGGTAAAAGGGTTGCCGCCGTGCCGGCCGCCATGGGACACGGCGTCGGCAAGCTCTTCGGCCGCGGCGGCTCGAAGGCTACCGCGACCGCTTCATCGGGTGGCGCCCACTAGGCGCCGCTAAGCGCTCACGCCCTCGATGGCGGCGTGCAGCGTGAGATAGCTTTTGCCATCAAATATGGTGGCATCGAACTCGCGCGAATGCGCCCGCTTGAAGGCGTCGCTGTGAACCCAGGCTTTGAAAGCCTCCTCGGATTCCCAGCGGGTGAGAACCTGATACTCGTTGTCCGGTTGCTCAGGCTTGCCGCCCATGAGCATGCGCGTGCCCGGGCGCAGGACGTCCAGGCTCAAAAAGCCGGGCTGGTCCTCGACGGCCCGCTCGCGCTCCCGGAACATCCTCTCGAAGTCCTCTTCGCGGCCGCGCCGGACCGGTATGTGGTTGATGGAGATGAACATGTCAGCGGGATGAGGCGACCTTCAGGCGCTCGCGCTCGACTATCTGCCCGGCGCGGCCGGCGCTGCGAGGAAACTCGCGGCCGCGCATGAGCACCTGTTTCTCGTAGTGCTCGGGCTCGAACTGCCGGCAGAAGAACTCGATCGCCGAGTCGACGTCGAAATCCCGGCAGGAGAAGATGTCCAGGGTGACGAACCCCTTGTCCGGGAAGGTATGGATGGATATGTGAGACTCGGCGATCAGCACGACACCGGATACTCCCCAGTCATCCTCGACAGCGCCGTGGTACGTGAACACGTACGGTGGCATGATCTTGGTCATTTCGAGCTGTTCGGGATACTTATCCAGAACGTTACTGATCAGCGTGAGATCAGCTAGCCTGGCTTTCGGGCAGCCATACGCCTCTAAAGTAAGATGTGGTCCAAACATGTTTCTTCCCCCTGTCGCGCTCGTTGCACTACGAGCTGCTTTTAGTGGATGCCGATAACAGTTGCAAGACGAACATCGAGTCAAATTGAGATGCGAGCCGTCTTGAGGGGTACACGAAACGCTTACCTTATAGCCCAGTTTTGGACAACTGCCGTTCTGGAAGTTGGGCGTTGTGTTGTGCGAACGAAGCCTCCTTTGAGTAGTTGGTCGGCGGAACGAGTAATTTTAACAGGGTCTGTCTTTACAACAGCCATCCTAATTAAACTTACAGGATTTGATTATACAGAAAGTCGAACGATTTGCGCACCAGCCGGACGGGCGCGGTGCCGGTGCCCGAAGCTACACGGCGACGCGGCTGATGAGGACCCTGATGCCGGGACGAAAAGCGGCGTTGATCGCCGAGGAAAGCTCGGCCGAGGCGGCCACCCAGTACTGGCTGCCGACCAGGATGGTCTGGCTCGTCTTTTCCTGCGGGAAGTGGAGGAGAACCGGGTCGTCGCCCTTGTGCGCGTTCAATATGTCCTTCAGGCGATGAAGGTCCGTGAAGTTCTGCTCCTGGGTGAGGAAGATATTGACCAGCGAGGCGTCGGAGATCCGGCGGGCCTGATTGACCAGGATCGAGACATCTTCCTCGTTCTTCTTGACCTTGCCTCTTATGAGCAGCAGCTGCCGTGGCGCAAGGACATCGGCCGGCAGCTTGTCCAGCGTCTCGCTGTAGATGACGGCCTCTATCTTGCCCGCCAGGTCCTCGAGATGGACTATGCACAGCAGCTTGTTCTGCTTGGTCAGCTTTTTCTCCACGGCAGTTGCCAGCCCGCCCAGGATGACCGTGGTCCCGTCCGGCGCTTCGGCGGCCTCGCGCAGCGAGTGGGTTGTCAGCCAGCGCAGGCGGTTGACCACCTTCTGCAGCGGGTGGCTGGTCACGTAGAAACCGAGCAGCTCGTGCTCCATGCTCTGGAGTTCGGACTCCGGAAACTCGCCGGCATCGCCGGCCAGCGGCGCGAGCTCCGGCAGGGTGGCCACGCTCGACAGCCCGAAGAGGCTCATCTGCCCTGATGCCCTCTCGACCTGGCGGCGGCTGGCCGATTCGACCAGAGCGTCCAGGTTTTCCAGGGCCTGCTTGCGGGAGACGCCCAGTCCCAGGCAGGCGCCGCATTTGATCAGGGCCTCGAGGGCCCGCTTGTTGACGATTCGCAGGTCGACCCTGGTGATGAAGTCCTGAAGCGACTGATATTTGCCGCCGCTGTCGCGCCGGGCGACGATCTCCTCGACCGCGGCCTCGCCCACGTTTTTCACCGCGGACAGCCCGAAGCGGATCGCCCCGCCGTCGGCGGTGAAGTCGTGACCGGAGACGTTGATATCCGGCGGCAGGATGTCGATGTCCATCGCCTGGCACTCGGCGATGTAGCCCTGCACCTTGTCCTGCTCCCCGGAGACGCTGGACAAAAGCGCCGTCATGTATTCGACCGGGTAATAGGTCTTCAGGTAGGCGGTCTGATAGGTGAGGAAAGCGTATGCCTGGCTGTGGGACTTGTTGAAGCAGTATTCGGCGAACTGCACGATCATCGTGAACAGCGCCTCGGCGACCTGGACGGCGATGCCGTTCCTGGCGCAGCCGCCCACGAACAGCTCGCGCTGCTTCTCCATCTCCTCCGGCTTCTTCTTGCCCATGGCGCGCCGCATGAGATCTGCCTGACCGAGGCTGTAGCCGGCCAGCCGCTGGGCTATCTGCATCACCTGTTCCTGGTAAACGATCTGCCCGTAGGTGTCCTTCAGTATGGGCTCGAGCTGCGGCGTCAGATAGGTGATCTGCGTGCGGCCGTTCTTGCAGTCGATGAACTTGTCGATCATCCCGGTATCCAGCGGTCCCGGGCGATAGAGGGCGATGAGCGCCGAGAGGTCCTCCATGCAGGAGGGCTTCATGTCGCGGGCGACCTGCCGCATGCCGGATGACGTTTCCAGCTGGAAGATGCCGGCCAGGTCGCCGTTGGAGATGGTCTGATAGACCTTGTCGTCGTCGAGCGGCAGCCTGTCGGGATCGATCTCGATCCCCCGCGTCTGTTTGATTATCTTTACCGCCTTGTCGATCATGGTCAGGTTGCGGAGACCGAGGAAGTCCATCTTGACCAGACCGACGTAGGCGAGATCCTCCATGTAGAACTGCGTGATCACGGTGCCGTCGTTGTTGCGCTGGAGCGGCACAAGCTCCTCGAGCGGCACATCCGAGATGACCACTCCGGCCGCGTGCATGCCGAAGGTCTTGTTGATGCCCTCCAGCTTTCTGGCCAGGTCGATCACCTGTTTGGCCTCGTCGCTGGTGTTGTAGGTCTTCTTGAACTCCGGATGCTCTTTGATCATCTCGTCCAGCGGCGTCGGCTTTCCGCGGACAACCGGCACCATCTTTGCCAGCTTGTTCGACTCGGCGAAGGGGAACTCCAGCACCCTGGCCACATCCTTCAGCACGGCTTTGCTGGTCATGCGGTTGAAGGTGATGATCTGGGCCACGTGGTCTTTTCCGTACTTCTCCTGCACGTAGCGAATGATCTCGTCGCGCCTCTCGATGCAGAAGTCGGTGTCGATATCGGGCATGGAGCGCCGCTCGGGGTTGAGGAAGCGCTCGAACAGCAGGTTGTACCTGATCGGATCGATGTTGGTTATGCCCAGAGCGTAGGCGACGAGGCTGCCGGCGGCCGAGCCGCGCCCTGGCCCGACCGGTATGCCGGTGCTGCGCGCGAAGCGGATGAAATCCCACACGATGAGGAAATACGAGGCATAGTTCATGTCCTCGATCACCTTCAGCTCGGTGCGCACGCGCTCCTCGATCTGCGCGGTGACGTCCGGATAACGCTGCTTTATGCCGGTCCACACTACTTGATTCAGATAGGTCTCCGCCGTGTGCCCGGGCGGGACGGGGAACACGGGCAGGCGGGGATCGCCGCCCAGCTTAACAGGCTCGACCTTCTCGGCGATCTCCAGCGTGCTCACAAGCGACTGCTCGATGAGCTCGCCGTCCAGGTGGTCGCGGAAGAGGATGGACATCTCGTCCCCGTTTTTCAAATACTCCCAGCCGCTGAACTTCATGCGCTGCCGGTCGGTCACCAGCTTGCCCATCTGGATGCACAAAAGCGCGTCATGCGCGACGCCGTCGTGGGCGTCGGTGAAATGGCTGTCGTTGGTGGCGCAAAGCTTGATGCCCAGCTCGGAGGCGATCCGCACCAGCTGCCGGTTTACCTTGCGGTCTTCCGGGTAGCCGTGATCTTGAATCTCGATGTAGTAGTCGTCTCCCAGCACCTCTTTGTACCAGGACGCGGTCGATTTCGCTTTTTCGTAGTCGTCCTTGAGCAGCAGCTGGCTGACCTCAGAGCCCAGGCAGCCGGACAGGACGATGAGCCCGTCCTTGAACTCCTCGAGCAGCTCCCTGTTGATGCGCGGCTTGTAATAGAAGCCGTCGAGGTGCGCCCGCGAGTTCAGGTGGACGAGATTTTGATAGCCCTGGCGATTGCGTGCGAGCAGGGTAAGGTGGTGAATGTCCTTCTTGGTTTTTCGCTCGGTGATGTCGCCCTCGACGATGTATCCTTCGCAGCCGATGATCGGCTTGACGCCGCCTATCTCGTGGCAGGTCTTGCTCAATTCGATGGCACCGTACATGACACCATGATCGGTGATCGCCACCGCCGGCATGTTCTCGGCCTTGGCCTTGCGCACCAGGTCTTTTATGCGCGTGGCGCCGTCCAGGAGGCTGTACTCCGTGTGCAGGTGCAGCGGTACGTAAGGACGGGGACTCATAGGCTCCTCCATGGGTGCGCGCCGGCCACCGATGCCCGCGCACGACGACACCCGCCCCGCATCCATCGCATATACGAGTGGACAACAGGGATCCACGCCGGTCGATCAATATTTAGATTGTATCCTCAACCGCACATTTATTAAGACGCTCCGGGCGGCAGAAAAGTTCAATTGCCGGGGCGCTGCGGGCACGAAAATGCAGAACCGGCTGCCTGTGGGGAGGGAGCCGGTTCTGCTGCGCTTGATTTGTGGGGTACTGGGGTAAACACCTGGGGGTGCGCCACGCTGGCTGCGCTGGGACGCACCAGTCGTCAGCCCCCAGTATGATTGTGCCGGATTGGGCGGCCCGTGACCATCCCCGGGGAATGGGAAATTCTTTCAACTGGTCCGGGGAATGAAATCCCCCTAGCGAGTGACCATCTCTTTGTGATGCACCGGCAAAAGCCCGCGGGGCACCCGTCTGCGGACCGGGTTGTCACGATGCCCGCCATCCCCCTCGGCGGCGATGCCATGCCGCTTGATCAAGCTGCCCGCTACCTCCGCCCTTTCCACCTCGGACAGGGCCTGCCGGAACCACAGTTGCAGGCAACGTATCTCGTCTTTAGTCAAAGCGGCTTCGCTCATGGCCTTGTCTCCTCGGGGTCGGTCGGGTGCGTGTGGCTGCGCTCTGGGCGGACCTTTATCTTCTTGGCAGCTCTGCCGGTCGCGCTGTTTTCACAGGATTTATTAACAAAGAGGCGTGCAGGAACGTCCGCTCGTTGGCGGGGGCGCAAGCGCCACCCGTGCGACGAGGCATCTCTTGCCCGCCCCGAGGCGTATTGTAGGTGCTGGGTTGCAAAGCGCACCCCTTGACAGCCGCGAATGTAAATTATGTTTGGCTTATGAGGCGCCGGCGGCGCTCAATACAGATAGGGAATCATCCGCCAGGTTCCCTTCTTGTATTCCTGGAACTCGCCGCCAAACTCCTCGGCCAGCAGGCTCTCCTCGTCTTCGATCCGCCATCTCACGGCCACGAAGGCGCCGGGTATCGCCAGCAGGGGAAACCAGGTGCCGAAGACCATCGGCATGCCAACCAGGGTTACCAGCGCGCCCAGATAGCTGGGATGGCGGATGATGCGATAGAGCCCGTTGCGAACCAGCTTGTGCTCGGGCTGAATGGCCACAAAGCCGCTGTGAAGGCGGCCGAGCCTGGCGATCGCCCACTCCCGCAGGATTACCCCGGCCAGGAATATCACCAGGCCGGCCGTCCGCCACCAGCCGGTGTCGATCGTTCCAAAGTTGATCTTCTCGCACAGGGCTGTGCAGCTCATATAAAGGAGAAAGCAGATCACGGTGCCCCAAACCAGCCTCCGCTGGCGGGGGATCTCCCTGACGCCGGTGGAAAGATTGAAGCCCATGGCACCGCCAGCAGCGCCACCGATGACGAAGGTCACGTAAAACGCCACCTCCTGCCAGTGATCCGTGAAATGCAGCAGTCCATGCCGGATGAAAACAACAGGACCGACTGCCAGGACCAGCGAGACAACGGCGCCGGTTGCCGCGAGAAAGAGTCTGTTGTGCGCGATGGACATGATGGTGCGGCGTTAGTGGCTGACGGCCCCCAGGACCTTCAAGCTGTGCCTGACAAGCTGCTCGACATCCTCTTCCAGCCTGTCCTCTTCGGCTTTCTTGAGGGCCAGATTGATCTCGGTGCCCGTGTAACCGAGACCGGCCAGGATGGAGCGGACCTCCTCGAAGGCGGCGCTGCGGGCCCCGCCCTGCGCCGGGAAAGTCAGCCCGCGCTTCTGTTTCCAGTCCTCAATCTTGGCTTTGAGCTCCAGAATCAGCCTCTGGGCGACCTTCGGACCGACGCCGGGCGCCTGGCTGATCAGTCTTTGATCCTCGGACAGGATCGCTTCAGCCAGCGCCTCCGGCGGCAGGGTGCCGACCAGCCCCAGGGCAAGCCGCGGACCCACGCCGGTGACCGACTGGACCAGGTTGAACATCTCGCGCTCGTCGGCGGCAGCAAAGCCGAAGATCGTCCAGTCGTTCTCCCTGATGGCAAGGGATGTGTAAAGCGTCACCTCGTCGCCCACCTGCCCGGCGGTCAAAAGCGTCCGGTGCGACACGGACAGCTCGAAGCCGATGCCGGCAACCTCCAGGACCAACCGGTCAGCGGCAGCGCCGGTCATCTCCTTGGAGGCAATGACGCCACGCATGTAAGCCAGCATCCTGTCGCTTCCTCTGCCAGACCCCCGGACGGTCTCCGGCTACTGAAAACCAGCGCCCGCCGGTCGCCACAGTTTGAAATCTCGGGGCGAGAGGATTTGAACCTCCGGCCTTCCGCACCCGAAACGGACGCTCTACCAAGCTGAGCCACGCCCCGATGTGGTCATATTATCATGTCGGGCAATATCGCTCAACTTGCACCCAGGTTATCGTTGCGCGGCCACGGCGGTTGCGTAGGAACGGCTGGTGCCCAGGCGGCGGAAAGCTCCGGAGTTGGTCCTGGTCATCTGGATTATGGCCGCGTTCTTCATGAGTTGTTGCAGGACCTGTACGTCATGCGGGTTTTGCGAGTGTTTCATGCGGGTGAGCAACCGGAGCCCGTTGAGGGCCGATACGATTGAGAACTCGGATGAGAACTGTCTTGTCCCCAGACCGCAGTCGTACATCTGCAGCTTGCGGTGCCCGATCGAGGCAAGCGGATTCACCTGCTCGTAGCCGGCTGCGCCCTGCCGCGTCACGAGAATATGGTGCCCCGGCGCCAGGCATACGGTATGAGCCGGCATTGAGAACCGAACGTCGCCGCTCCTGCCGTCATGCAGATCGTAGATGGCGACGCCGTTGTGGAGCGCGGTCACCAGCACCACCGATCCGGCTGCGATGGAAACACAACCGAAATTGGTTTCCACGGTCATTGCTTTGTTGGGCATAAAGAGGACGCTGCCTCTGCGCAGTTCAACGGTGGTGCCATTGACCCCGACGCCGGCGTCGACGCCCGAGGTGAGCTGAACACCATAGCGACGCTGTCGCGGTGGGTTGAAGCCGGTAGGGGCGGGGCATGCCCCGCCCGCATTCGTATATGAGTCTTCCTGGTGGGAAACGGGCAACACGGCACTCGGGACTACATAGGAGATTTGCTGGAGACAGCTTGCGGGCGAGGCGTGCCTCGCCCCTGCAGCCGGGATGGCATCGTAGGACGGACCAATTTCGCCTGTGCCCTCAACCGGCAGCTTCGCGGCGTTCGGGGCGATCTGCTCATCGGTGCGGATGCTCAGGCCGTCGAAGAGGATGATGTTCTCGGGATCGAACTCTTCCGGCGCAGGCGAGCCAACCTGCCCTATCCCGGGGGCGCGGGCATCTTTCCCGCTTTCAAGCGCCGGCGTCCCGCCCGCGCCACCGGGGATGCCGGGTCCGATTTGGACCGTGGCTGTAGTCACGTTTGTGTTGCTCGCTGCCGGCGCGCTGGCATTCGGGGGGGCTGAAACGGGGGCGGGGGACACCGCCCAATTGTACGACTCGTGGAACGCCGGCTCATACGGCGCCGCCAGGGGCAGAGCGCTGCCGGCGCGTGTGGCTGTGGGTGCGTTGTCTACTTGCGGGGCGGAAAGACCCGCCACCGGAGCCTGTGGGTCGGCAGTAATCGTGACGCCCTTGTTTATGGTGATTGTGCCCGGCATGGTGGTGGTCGGGACGTTGAAGAGCACATTTTGGTTCTTCAAAATGATCGTCGGGGCAGTGCTGGCGGTGCCACCGGTACCACCTATAACTTGCGGAGGATTGCTGCCGAGATACACTGCGCCGGCGGGAGACTGGGTAATGGTTATGTTGTTCCAACTCGAAGTCTTCCTGCCTGTTTGTGCCGGAGCAGTTGTGCCGAGGAAGACCGACACCTGGCCGTTCGCGCTCGTCAGCGAGCTTACTACGTTAGTAGAGATACCCACGGAAGTGTTGCCATCGCCGAGCACAATCGAGCCGCTGGCGTTCTGATTCTGAATCACGATGCTTCCGCCATTGGCGGTCAGGTTGTCGTTTACGGTCAGGGGCTGCGTGCCGTTCGTCTGAACAAGTTTCAGCAGCCCGGTGCTGGCGGTCGTGGGGGCGTTGGTCGTGATTGAGCCGGTCACCGAAAGCGGTCCATTTTCCGTGATTTGGAATGCGCCACTGCCGCTTGCGTTTGCCCCGGCCACGGTCAGCCCGCTCGAATTGTTGTTGTTGACCACAACGCTTCCGGAGCCGGTGGTGCTGGCTGTCAGGGAGGTTGCTGCCGTCTTGAGCGGCGCGGCCAGCGTGCCGATGTTGCCGCCTGCGCTGGACAGCGTGGCATTGCCTTCAATAACGCCGGTTCCGACCGTGCTGATGCTCCCGCTGCTTGAGGCGTTCAACGCGACCGAGCTGCCGGACGATCCGACGGTGCCGCTCACCGCGATATTGCCGCTGGCTGTCACCCTGAGCCCTTGCGTGGCCCCGGCGCTGGAATTAGCCAGCGTAAGCGCGCCGGTGTTGCTTATCATGGCATTTCCGGCCGAGACGACGGAAAGGGTTGAGGCTTGAGTGTTGAGGGGAGTTGCTCCGGAATTCTCAATGGCTCCTCCTGCGGTTGTCAGGCGTACATTTCCTCCAATGACGACCCCGGAGCCGGTAATGCCATCGGTCGAAGCCGTGCTCGTGTTGTTGATGACCACCACCGCGCCGGTTCCGCCAACGTTGGACCCCAGTGAGACGGCGCCACTGGGTGTAGAAAGCGACACATGCCCGCCCGCGCCCACCAAGATTGGTTCACCGACCGTAATGCCCGCTCCCGCGGCAACCTCGAATGTGCCGGTGGTGCCGGCAGCGGCGCCGGTCGTGACGGTCGCTTTGCTGATGCCCTGGTCGACGGTCACCGTCCTGGCCCCGAAATTGATTGTTGCCAGGCTGGCGTCGAACGCGCCGCCGGTGTCAAAGGTCAGGTTGTAAGCTCCCGCACCCGAGCCGCCGACGCTGAGTGTTCCCGCCACTGCGGTGCCGCCGGTGTTGCTGGTCGAGCCGATTACCAGCGTGCCGGCCGTTATTGCTTTAAGCACGCTGCCCGTCACGGCGAAACTTCCGCCGGCGCTCCCGACACCGATGGTCTGGGAGCTCGCCGCCGGAGTCAATGTCACAGTCCTGGCTCCGGCGTTGATGGCGCCGTTGCCGGTGCCTCCAAAAGCCAGGTTCGAGGCCGTGATGGCGACGAAACCGGCAGTCGACGTGATGGACTTGCCGGGTGCGTCGCCGGCCACGCCGCCGGTGTCGATTGTGACGCCGGAAGCTCCCGATGCCGTCACATTTCCGCCAAGGTTGACGCCGGGGCTGGGACCAATCGAGTTGAGCGCGACGGAAGCGCCGGATATCGTGCCGCTGCTGACCACAGTGCCGGACAATGCAGTCAGTGTAAGGGCGCCGGTTGCGCTGGCAGAAGCCACTGACAGTCCGGCTGCGCCGGAAACGTTCGCCATGCCGCCGCTTTGCACAGTCAATTGCTCGGGATTGTCACCGCTGCCATCGACCACTAGCGCCTGCCCGCCGGAGCCGATCCCGCCGGCGCCGGCAATCAGGCTCAACGGCTGGGCCGCGATAAGTCCAGTGTTGTCCGCTTGCGTGATGCTGCCGGCCGCCTTGATTGAAGCCGCGCCGCCGGCCAGGATCGCGGCGCCCGAGCCGATTGTGACATTGGCTCCGGCGCCGGTTGTGATCAGGCTGAGCTGCCCGCCCGCCGACAGGTTGCCGGTGATGTTGACGGAACCGGCTGAAGCGACGAATATGCTTCCGGTGCCACTGACACCGGTGCCGGTGCTGGCCGTGAGGTTCACGGCATGTGTGCCGTTCGTAATCCCGATTGCCACGCCGCCCGTGCCCCCGGTACCGATGCTGTTGTCAGCACCGGCAACCGACAGATTCACGGCCCCGGCGGTCAACGTGGTGCCGGCGGCCTGCTGGAGAATGTTGCCGCCGCTGGCGGCGGTGAGGTCAATGGTGCCACCGCTTGCGGTGACACTGGCCCCGGAGACGAGCTTTATGCTGCCCGCTTCGGTACCAGAGGTCGAAGCGGAGAACGTGCTTGCGGCTCCCGCCGAGGATGCGCCGGTCAGATTGAGATTTTCGATTGTACCTGTCGCCGCTGAGTTGGTAGCCACAACGGAGACTCCGGCCCCGCTGTTGGCTGTAAGGGCTACGGTCTCGCTCGCGCCGGCGGGAGACCTCGACGCCGCCACTGTTATCTCGTTGCCGGGAGCACCGATGCCGAGCCCTGCTTTGAGCACGATGCTCGGACTGAAAAGGGTCGTGATTCCGCCCGCGTCCAGTTGCGCGATCGAGGATGAGGGTAGAGTATCGGTCAAAGACACAGACCTACCGGCCGAGACCGTCGCCCCGCTGCCTATTTTGACGTTGCCCGCGCTGGTCAGGCTGAACTGCCCGCCGGCAGTGTTCGCGCCGGTCAGCGTTACGTCACCGGCGTTGCTCACAAATACGCTGCCGGTCCCCGTGGTGCTGGCGGTGAGGTTGGATGTCCCGATTTTGATCGGGGCGGCGCCGCTGCCGAAAGTGCCGGAATTTCCGCTAATTATGACGGTCGGGCTGGTCAAGGTAACGGTCGCGCCTGCCTGGGTGAGGTTGGCTGCTCCTGGCAGATCTAACCTGAGCTGGTTGCCTGCGGACACAGTCGCCCCGGCGGTCATCGTCATGTTGCCGCCCGAGCCGCCGGCATTGGCGAAGACATCCAGGTTGTGTACTGCCGACGATGCGTTCATAAAGTTTATCTGTCCTTCTCCTATGACTGTTGCATCATGACCGGCAGTGACGGTGAGCGAAACCGGCCCTGCCTTGCTCTGGGGATTTACCACACCAAGCGAGACCACGTTATTTCCTGCTTGCAATTTCACAGCGGGTGAACTTATCGCGTCCAGGACGGTGTTCGATGAGGTGATGTTGCTGGACGGGCCGAGTGCTGTCACTGTTACGGAAGTCGTTCCCTTCGCAACCCCATCAGCGGTGCCATTGCCGAACGCGATTCCGCTCTGGGTGGACGACAAATTGACGGTCGCCGCAGCCACCAGCCCGTTCAACTCGATGCCGGTTGTTGCCGTGCCCTGATTGCTGATGGTTACGCTGCCGCTGGTGCCGGATATGGCGCCCAGGTTAATCAGTCCGCCGGAAGACGTAATCGACAACATCCGGGCGCCGATTGTCATGGTTCCGGCGGTGGTATCAATGCCGGCTCCGTTCAAGAGCTGGAGGTTGTAAGGGCCGGACAGGTTCAGGTTGCTGGTTACGGTCAGGGTTCCCGTGTCGGCGGTTGAGCCGATGACGAGTGTTCCTGCCTTGATGTTGCTCAAGGCAGCCGGCGAGACGTTGAAGCCGGAACCCGAGCTGCCAACCGTGATGGGGGTGGCCGTGTTATTCGTATCAAGAGTGACAGTGCCAGTGGAACCGTTAATGGTACCGCCGACAGTTACTCCTGCGGCGGTGAGCGTGATGGCACTCTTTGAAGCTGCGGTGGCGTTCAGGGTTGATCCCGCCCCCACCACGATGCCGGGCCCGGAAGACAGGCTGCTGCTCAGGTTGATGGCAGGGGCCGAGATCGCCCCGGCTGTGGTGATGACGTTGGCCGAGACGAGATTGAGTTGGGATGCGGCCACGGTGGCTGAGCCTACGGTGCTGGCGGCGAGCGTGACCGCAGGCTGGTTATTTATGAAGGCGGCGCCGGCGGTGTGCAGTGACAGCGTTCCGGCCCTGGTGGAAATTGCGGTCGGAAGGCTGCTGCCGATGCTTCCGCTGCCGCTGCTCATGGTCAACGTAGCGGCCTGAATCAAGCCGCCCGACTGGCTGATGGTGCCATTGCCTGTCGCCGTCAGGACGACAGCCCCTGCGCCGGTGCCTACACCGTAACCCAACGCGATTGATGTATTGGCGCCCGTTCCTGTCAAGCTGACGTTGGGGGCGCTAATGGCGCCGCCCAGGGTGATGGTGCTGCTCGCCTTGAGCTGGAAGGTGTTTGTGGTCAATCCATTGATTTGAACGCCGCCGGCCGCGGTGTCGGACAGGTTTGCCTGATTGGAGGCCCCGACTGTCAACGCGGGGGTCGTCGTTACCACGACGTTGGGGCTCTTCGTGCTGGTGTTGCCTATGTTGCCTGAATCGCTGGTGATGCTCACTGACGTGCCCGAGATGGTTCCAGGGGTGGCTTGCGTAATGTTACCCGCGGCATGTACGACAACCGCCGTGGTGCTGCCGCCGATGGTGCCTCCCAGCGCGATGTTGCCGCCGCTTCCCGTGTTCAACGCAATCTCGCCCCCGCCCGCACTGATCCTCCCGGTGGTGGTCAGGTTGCCATCGACCGTAAGGGTCAGGTTCCCGGAGGCGGTTAAGGTCCCGCTGATGGAGGCAGCCCCGGGTATGGTCAGGTTCGGTGTTCCGGTAAGGCTCAATGTTGCCCCACCGGCAACGGCTAGGACCGGCGGCGCGGAGGGTCCCGCGGCCGTGGCGGCGAAATTTATCGTATTCGCATCAATGGTCAAGGCGCCGTTAATCGTGACGCCGGCGCCGGAGGCCGACCTGCCGGATATGGATACGACAGGAGCGGTTATGGTGCCACCGCCCGTATTGACCGGGCCAAGCGCGTTTATCGTCAGATTGTTGCCGGCAGTGTCGATGGAGCGGCTCGACGGATTTGAATAACTGCCCCCGGTCTCGAAGTCCAGGTCGTAGACTCCTGGCGTCGTCCCGGCAGTGCCGGACGGGAGGGAAATCGAACCTGAAAGCACAGTGCCCCCGGTCGAGGACAGCGATCCGATCACCAGCTTGCCGGCTGCGATGGAGCTCAGCACGCCGCTGGTTACATTGAACGATCCGGCGGCGGCAGACGATGAGCCTACCAGTATGCGCTCAGAGGCAACTATCGGTATGAGCGACACGGTGCCGGTGCCCACACTCAAGCTCGCGAGCAGATCCGCAGAGGCGTCGGCCGTCGTGAGTGACACGGTGCTGCTGCCACCACTGGCGGTGATCACAGGCATGGCAAAGAGCGAGCCTTCTGCAGCGTTGACGGCCGTAATGCTGAGGCTGGCCCCGTTTTCCAGCGTGAGGGTGGTTCCTGAATTCGAGGTGGCGAGTATACCAGCGACGCTGGCGCTGCCGGTGCCCGCGTAGAGTGTCAGGTTGCCACTAATATTGATCGGCTGATTGGCATTGTTTTCGTTGATGAGTATTGCCCCGGAGGCTCCGCCGGTATAGGCGACGATGCCGCCATTGGCGGAGATTGTGAGCCCGCCTGTCGCGGCCGTATTATTGTCGAGGGATATCACGCCGCCGGGGACTGAGGACTCCACCTTCCCGTTGATGGTTATGTTGCTTGATTCGATGGACAGGCCGCCGGCGATTGCCGTGATTGCTCCGAAGATGGCGACCGGAATGGCGGAGCCCCCTTCTATGAAGGTGCTGTTGTGAAAGCCGCCGACAGAAAAAGTACCGCCGGTGCCCCCGACGATTAAGGCACCGGAGGCTGGGCTTGTGCCGGTGCCGGTGACGGTGACGGGGCCGGTGACGTTTATCGACGCGTTAATGCTCGAAGTCGAGAAGGAGCCATTGTTGACAAGGAGGGTGGAAGCTTGAGTTGCTCCTGAATTCTGGACGATTATATTGCCGGTCGCGCTTGTGACGGCACCGTTATTGATAGTGGCCGGCGCGTCGAAGGTGACGTCACTGCCACTGAAAGCTTGAGTGGTTCCGCTGCCGATGGTAATGGCGCTATTGGCTTGAATGGTGATGCCGCTGTTGCTGCCTGGAGTGACCGTGAACGTCTGGCTGCCGTCAAAGGTCACCCCGTGAATCAGACTGGGAACGCCGCTTCCCTCATTTCCTATGCTGATGGTCCCCGGAACCCCGCTTGCGAAGCTAAAGCTTCCGTTGCCACTTATACGAATCGTTCCTTGTATGTCTGCGTCGGTAGCATATGGCGTGCCGACGTCGTCATTGGCCACCCCCATAAGTGAATTTGGGACCCGGTCAATTATCTGACCGTTATTGGTGAGATGGTTGGCCTCGATCGTCAGTTGCTGGGCTCCACCGGTAGCTATGATTCTGGCGCCGCTGCCGACAATTTGCGTCGGCACATCCAGCTCGACTTCGGGCTGGCAGGTAAGAGTCAGGGTCACGCCCGGGGCGACGACCAGGATGCCCGAGGCGTGCGATGACTCCAGCGCGGGGCCGGTGCCGGCAGGAGTGGCGTCGCCGCCGAGGCTCGATTCCCAGATGCCCGTGAGACCAGCGGTGTTTGTTGCGCCGCCGCCGCTGTTCAGCGTGTAAGAGGCGTTGATATTGATTTGCTGCCCGTAAAAATCCTCAATCGTTATTGAGCCACCTGTGTTTGAAGGGTTGTCTGCGATGGTTATCGGTTGCGGATGTCCGGAAAGGGTAAGCTGCGACAGTGGATTCATGCCGCGGTCATTAATCTCGATCAGTGCGCTCCCAGGGGCCGAAGAAGTGATGGTGCCGTTGTCTATCAAATTATCAGTGTGAATCGCCAGGACCGATGCGTTCATTGTCTGGACCACTGCCCCGCTGCCACTTGTGGTGCCAATCGTGATGGTTGGCGCGGCGACTGACGGGTAGGTCGATTCCGCCGCTACCGAATTGGGGACTGAACCGAGCGTCAGAGTAACCCCATTGGCAATGGTGATTTGCCCGTGATTGGGGTTGACCAGCGCTCCGCTGCTGGGAGCATAAACTGGATTGTCGATAAATGTGGGGTACGATGCATCCGGTATGACTGCTTCCCAGATTCTGACGCCTCCCCCATCGCCGGGATCCATCGAGTATGACGAGTTAATGGCAATGGTTTGCCCGTTGTACTCGAGAATGTTGATGTTGCCGCCGTTGGTGACAGTTATCGTCGCCGGGTGGCTTGCAGTGCCGTTGCCGGAAAGAGCCAATCCTCCGCTCAGACCGTAGTTGCTTATGACCACCAGGCCGTCGGGCTGCGACGAAGTGATGGTGCCGCTGTCAAACAAATTATTGGTGTGAATGCGAAATACTGCCGGAGCATTGATTGCCGTGTTGCTGTTAATCGTCACCGCCGGAGCGTTGAGCGTGAACTCAGCCGGTGCGGAACTGGCAACAACTGTCTTGCCTCCGGCAGTAACCGCAAAGTCCCCTCCAGATGTGGTGCCCAACACGACCGCCTGCCCGTAGCTAAGTGTCAAAAATCCCTGGCCGGAGGCGGTGGTGCTGATTACACTGGCGCCACTATCTATGGTGCCGGCTCCGGTCGCCGAAAGCGACAGATTCGAGACGGCTAGGCTGCCGACGGTTATGTCGCAGGCACAGCTCACCGATAAGGCCGCGGGCGTGCTGAACTTGGTGCTTGCGCCGCCGCTCATTACGATGTTGCCGGAACTCTGACTTATGGATACACCGTTATTGGGGGTTCCCAGGCTTATGGCGATGCTGCCGGCGCTCGAGAGGCTGCCTGCGCCAAGTATTGTGCCCGCGCCCGTTACGGATAACGCAACGCCGCCGTTTGCAGTTAGTGTGCCATCTAAAGTGATCGTGTTGCCCTGAGTTGTCGAGTTGAGCGCCAGGAATCCCGTGGACGCCCCTCCGACGGTCACCGTGTTGGCGGTGGTTGTTATGCTATTGGCGGAATTTATCGTA
The DNA here is from genome assembly GCA_021325555.1 of Pseudomonadota bacterium. GTDB lineage: Bacteria > Cyanobacteriota > Vampirovibrionia > Obscuribacterales > Obscuribacteraceae > JAJPGY01. The sequence continues at coordinate 33,723 of JAJPGY010000029.1, forward strand.
AGGGACGCGAGGCTAGACGGCGCGGCTATTGTTATGGGCGACGAAGTGCCTTGACTGACGATGATGTTGCCGGACAGTGAGTCCACGGTTGTCGTGGTGGCTCCTGCAGGCTCTGACCCCAGGGTGAGGGTTATGTTGCCGGTCGTGGTAAGGCTGTCGGAGCTGCCGGCGCTGCTAATCGTGCCGGTACCGCCGGTGGTTATGGCCAGGGCGACGTCAGCGCTGCCGGCATTGACCGCCGAGGATAAGGTGATGCTCCCTGCAGCGCTTACGGCAAGAGAGCTCAGGGATGACGCGGGCGTGCCGATGGTGACGCTGTTGCCGCCTTGCGCGATAGATATCAAGTTAGAGGCGCTGCTGATGGTGACATTATTGGTACCGAAGCTCAGCGCTATCGGACCGGTGCTGTTTATCGTGCCGCCGCTGCCGCCGCCGTCGATAGCTCCTGCTCCCGCCACCGAAAGAGAAACACCCCCGTTTGCTGTCAGGCTGTTGCCGTTCAAAGAAATGTTGTTGTCCGCCCCGGTAGAATTGAGCGTCAGCGCTCCGCTGAACGAGCCGCCTATCGTAATCGCGCTGGTCACGCTTATAGCAGTGGGTGAGTTTATCGTGAGCGATCCAAGTGAAGCGGGTGAGCCAATCCTTAGAGCGGGAGATGTTCCCTGTCCGACCGTGATATTCCCGGACGACATGTCTAGGGTGGTCGTGCCGGCAGTGCCCGGTGTCAAGGCAATTGCTCCGGTGCTGTTCAGGACGCCGCTGCCGCCGATGGTTCCACCTCCAAGCGCGGTTAGCGTGATGCCACCGTTGGCAGTTACGGTTCCATTCACGTCAATATTGCTGTCTTTGTCCGTTGAGATCGACAGCGTGCCGGAACCTTCGTTATTCGCGTTCAATTGCAGGGAGCCGGTCTGGTTTATTGTCAGCGAGGCTCCAGAGCTTGTGCTCGCCAATTGCTGAACGCTGGTGGCAAGTGTCGAGCTGCCGCTTGTGCCCATGTTTACTGTCAGGGTGGTTGCGGCTATGGTCCCTGTCCCGGTTATTGTATTGCTGCCGCTCACTGACAGGGTCATGTTGCCGTTCACGCTGATATTGCCCGGAATGGTCAGGTTGCCTGCGGAACTTACAGACAGAGAGCTTATGGACGCCGGCGTTGTTCCGATGGATACGCTGGCGGCGCCTCCTTGAGTAACAGTTATCAGAGAATTATTCACCGATAGCGACGCCGCATCGCTGCCTAGATTAAGCGTTATCGGACCGGTGCTGTCGACGGTGCCGTGGGCGCCGCTTATGATCCCCGTTCCGCTGACGGTGAGCGCGATTCCTCCATTTGCGGTCAGATTCCCGTTGAGCGTAATGTTGTTGCCCGCGGCGCTGGAGATAAGCGACAGCGAAGCGTTGCCCAGGTTGACTGCATTCGATACAGTTATGCTTTCCGGGGAGTTGATGGTAAGCGACCCTACCTGTGTCGGCGAGGTGATGGTCAGGCTTGCTGTGCCCTGGACAACCGTCAGCTTGCCTGACGAAGTGCTGCTCAGCACCGCCCCGCCCAGCGCTCCGAGGGTGAGTCCTATTCCGCTACTGGCGAACACGCTGCCTGAGCCGCCGATCGTGCCCGCGCCGCTGGTAATGCCAAGCGTCAATGAGCCGTCGGTCAAGTTGATCGGGGACGCTACATTGATGCTGCCGGCGGAATTGACTGTAAGCGAGCTGATAGCGGATGGAAGCGCTCCGATAGTCAAAGTAGCTGCGGTGCCCTGCCCGATTGTGGTCGAACTCGCGGTGGCGCTTAAGGTAGCAGTGCCCGTCCCAAGGTTGACAGCTATCGGTCCTTTGCTGTTGATCGATCCAGGTCCGCCAATTGTGCCCGTGCCCGTCGTCGATAGCGTGATTCCGAGATTGGCTGTCAGGCTATGTTCCAGGTCAATGCTGCCGCTGCCGCTGGTTGTAGCCAGGGAAAGAGCGCCGGAGTTGCCCAGGGCTATGTCGCTGGTAGTCGTGATGTTGCCGCCGGTGGTTATGGCAAGCGACGAAATGGAGTTTGGCGCGGTTCCAATCGAAAGAGTGGTCGACGCGCCCTGGGTGACTGTAAGTACGCTCGATACCGTCCCGAGTGCAACGGGTTGCGCTCCCAGGTTCAGCGCAATGGCGCCGACACTGTTGACAGTTCCGGAGCCGCCGATTGTTCCGGCCCCGCCGACTGTGAGAGTAATGCCGGCATTGGCGGTGATGCTGGCGTTCAAATTTATGTTGTTGCCGTAAGGATTGTTTGCTGTGGTATCCAGCGACAGCGCTCCGCTCGCGGCACCACCCACGGTGATATTGTTCGACACCGTCATATCGCTCGGTGCCGCTATCGAAAGGGAGCTGAGCGAGTTCTGGGCAGTGCCGATTGTCAGGACTGTTGGGCTCGTAGTGCCTTGCGTGACGGTAATCAGACCGGAAGACGTCCCGATGTAGATCGGGTTGTTGCCGAATGTCAGCGCGATCGGTCCCGTGCTGTTGAGCGTGCCGGCTCCACCTATCGTGCCGCTACCGTAAGTTGTTAACGATATGCCGCTGTTGGCCGTCACCGCGCCGTCCAAACCGATGTTATTTCCGGCGACAACCGTAAGCTGGTTGGCGGTGACGCTTCCCTGGAAAGTGACTTTTCCGGCGTAGACATTGACGTATGCAAAAGAATCGCTTCCAGGTTGTACCGTCCCATTGGTGATGGCGACGTAGCCGTTGTTGCCCACGAGTGAAGGCTGGGCTGCGGCAACGGTGACCGAGCCCCCGCCTCCGCTGCCGCCCGTGGCTGTGATGCCGGCAAGAGTCACCGCCTGCGTCGGGGTGGCTGGATAGGGGTTGCTGGTGCTGGTTGCTGCCCCATTGAACCCTGCGCCGGCAATGATGAGCACGTTGCCGTTGCTTCCCGCGCCGCTGCCGCTGGTGACAATGGTGGAAGGCACGCTGACCGTGCCGGAGGTCGATGAAGTGCCGGGAAAGGCAATCATCGTCACGTTGCCGCCGTTCCCGGAGGCTCCTCCGCCGGCAGAGGAGAATGTGGTGACGCCTGCAAGCTGAATGGCACCGCCGGTGTTCGATGGCCCTTGAATGGCGATGCTGCTGGTAGAGTCGGGGTTTGCCCCGCTCGAGCTCGGGCCGGTGGTCGCAAAGGGATTGCCAAAATCATTCGCGGCGCCGGCAATCATAGTGATGTTGCCGCCGTTGCCCGAGCCCGCGGCCGCCGTGCTGATCGTGGTCCCCGACGCCGCGGTAATGTCCTGGCTGGCGACAATCGCCAGGTCCTGCCCTGAGAACGTCAAAGACCCGCTCAATGTGACGCTTCCCGCGTTGTTGTAAAAGGTCGGGTCGCCGGATATGGTCATGTTGCCGAGTGTCAGGTCAGTTGTCCGGGCGGACAGGTGCACCTGGGCGGCAGTGACGTTGACCGTGCCGGTTGCCTGGTCGACATTGGCGGTCGCGGTTCCCTGCCCGGTGTTAAGGTTGAGCTCCCCGGACAGCCAGTTGCCGCCGGTCAAGGTCAGATTGGCCGACCCGTTATAGCCGGCGTCGCGCACGTTGATGTTGCCCACCAGCGCCTGAACCGTTCCCCCCTGATTGTTCACCCTTATGTCCGTGGCCTGCGGCGCGTTGAAGTACACGTTGCCTGCCTGGGCCGAGATCAGGCCGCTGTTGGTGACAAGCCCGGAGCCGGCAGTCAGGCTCACATCCCCGGACGCCTTCATCGACCCTGAGCTGGTAATGCTGCCTCCGGCATTGACGGTGAGCGCTCCCGGTGTGGCGATCGAGCCCTGGTTCACCACGCCGCCGGCGTTGATGGCCAGGCCGGCGGATGCAACGGCGTGGCCGGCAGGGGCGCTGGCGGGAACATACCCCGAAATTAGTCCGCCGGGCAGGACCGTCAGGCTGCCCATATTGAGCACGGATGCCTGCCCCACCTGGGTCTGAAGCGCAAACAGCGAGCCGGCGACGGTCGCCGACCCGGCTACGTTCAAAGGTGAGCCGGTCGTAAAGCCGACGGCGCCGAGGGAAACATGGGAAGGCAGAACCAGCGATTGCAGGTTCGAGTCGACCTGTGCCGGGGTTAGGCGCGCGTAGCCACCGATTGCTTCCCCCTGGCTGTTCAGCAGGAGCGTTTGCGTGTGGCTCGGGCTCACCAAAACCTGCCCGATGGCCAGGTATTCCGCCGCGGTTATCTGCTGTCCTGGCGCAATCGTCGTGGCTTGCCCGCCCAGAATGAGGTGAACCGGGGTGGCGCTGGGGGATGGAAATATGTGGCTTAGCGAGCCGAGATTGAGGACGGCGTGGGCGGGAAGCGCCAGAGCGCCGCTATGAACGACGGGCGGCTGGGCCGGAGCCGGGGCGGCCGTGGTATTGGGGATCGACGTTTGCTGGGCCGTTGTGCCGCCCCCGGCAGTCTGCCCGTAGGCGGGCGGACTGCCGGCTGTCGCCAGGAAGACCAGCGCAAGGAAAACGGCAAAGGCGTGCCGCAGGTGGCAAGCGAGCTTCCGGGTACGAGCTCGATCAGGCAAATGACAGTCCCCCTAGCCCGGCTGTCGCCGAACGGCGATACGGCTACGCGAGCACTCGCAGCGGCCCCCAATATGACACCTTTATACCCTCTCGGGATATAGATCACCCACTACTCCAGGTAAGAGTACATGACTCCATGGATGTATTGCTTTTCCAATTCTCTACGCCGGATCCTCGGCAGGCAGATCGATTTTAGCGGTGACCGGCTCGATGTCGCGCGACGGGGTGGTGGTCTCCATATAACCAAGGTTCAGTTGAACTGCCCTGATCAAGCTGGTTACGTCAACACCGGCAGGGGCGAAGGACAGGTGCTGCGTCAAGCGCTCCAGCCCGCGGCGAAAGAGCTTCCGCGCGCCCCGTTGGTTGCCTCTTAGAAGGTGATGGTAAGCGACGGCGATCTGAATGATTCCCTGCGTGAACTGGCGCTCCGGCTCACCTTGCCGGTGCCACAGCTCCTCGAGCGTCTCGTGGCACTGGAAGTAATCGCGCCTGTTGAATTCCTCGATTCCCTTCTTTAGTGCCGGCGGCAGCGCTTCACTCATCTCTAACATGGATTTAACAACCGCAATTGAACTCTAGCGTGTCAAGAGGCGTCTTTAACAATGTGCAGACCGGACTGCGATTAAACAACGAATACCACCGATCGATAAGGAGCATAGGTTAATGACTAGCAAGAATGCAATTCTGCGTACGGGAAGAGGCGGAATCTTGACCGCGCTTGCGCTGGCGACGGTGCTGGTCACCGGCAACAATCCCAGTTATGCTGGATGGTTTGGGCAGCACCATCCGCGGCGGGCCGAAGTACTCCACCGCGATTCCTATCTCAACCGGGAGATCCGCTGTGACCGGGGAAATCTTGGCGGTCGCTACTGGCAGCTCGAAAGCGAAGATGGCAGAATCCGGCGCCAGGAGCAGCGGGACGCCAGGCTGAATGGCGGCTACATTACGCCGGCGGAGCAGTACCGACTGAACTGGGAAGAAAGCCGCTTGCAGAGGCAGATCAATCGCGACTATCACCCCTAGGGTGCCGATGGTAATGCGGGCGGGGCATGCCCCGCCCGCACCGGCCGGCGGCGCTGACGAGGTATCGGCAGTTTTTACTGGTAATTGATGGTATAGGTCATATCCGGCGGCTCTCCTTTTGCGGGCGCGTTTGCCCAGAACATCAGCACAAGGCGTGCCGGCAACTTTGTAATCTTGAAGCGATCGAGCTCGGCGCGAGCGGGGCTCATATTATTGCAACCGCCCGGATAGCCGCAGCTGCCGCCGCAATGGATGAATTGCGGTATGGAGATGATCCCGCGCATCGGTGATCCGATTTCGATGTTGTACGCCCACGCCGGCGGGATGTAAACGTAATTGAGCCCGAGGTCGCGCGCGTTTATAAGCTCGAGCCCCATGCCGGCGCTGCGCGTGTCGTATCTGGAATATCCGAGCATCGACGCAAGTTGACTTTCCAGCGAGGACACATGGTACGTAACCTCGGCCTTGCCCTGATCCGGCCACCAGCGAAGTCCTGCCGGCTGGTAAAATGTCGGATAGCTCATTTGAAGAAGGTCGGCTTCCCGTATCCTTCTTCTGTCCAGCCCGATTATCTCCATGTTGCCCGCAAGGAGAAACGGATTGAGAACGAAACGCGACTCCTCCGCCGGACCGATGATGCTCTTTGATCCTCTTCCGTAGAACGCCATGCCGATGGTACCCCACCAGGGCTTGCGATCCTCGACCTGTCCGAAGACTTCGCTGTTGGGCTTGTAGTCGCTCTTGAGCAGCGCCGCGTATTTATTTACCTCGGCCTTTCTCATCGCCATTATCTGAGCGACCGGCTTGAAGTTGAAATCCGCCGGCGGCGCGATCGGAATCTGGATCGGTCCTTTTATCTTTGCCGCCTTGCCGATCGCCAGCTCATTAGCGCGTGTGCAGGCGGTGAAGGTGCAGCACGCAACGGCGGCCGCGAGGAAATGTGTGATCGGTCGTCTCATCTTCACGCCCCCGCTCTTACGGTAAGCTCGCGATCACGATTGTCTTCGAGTCTTGCGGCAATGTCTCCAGCTCGATCTTTGCCACCGAGACTATCTGTGAAAGGTCCAACAGTCCGGACAGATCGATGATCTTTGTTCCCGCAAGTAGCATCATCGCGGGAAGAATTCTGCCGGCGTCGCCGTATTGTGAGTGGTCCTCGGCGATGTCTGCCAGCGCCTTCTCGGTTCGAGAGACAGTAGTGAGCTGTGCGATTCCGTCCTTTATTTGCAGGCGGATCACGCCTGTCTCGTCCAGGGTGCGCAGGGAGTGGTGTTTTAGTTTGAAGAGCCTGCCGAGCCGGCTCGTGGTTGTTTCGGCGGCGTACACCTGGAAATGATCGGTTTCGCAGGCGAGGCGAACGGCCTCGGGCGCAACGCGCATCGAATCGGCGACCAGCTTCTTGCGCTCATCGGGGCTGAGCGCCCGCTTCAACTCCTTCGCGGTCGTCAGGCTCGTGGCACCGAAAGCGGTGGCGCGCACGATGCTCGTCTTCGGGTCGACTTCAACCTGCACCTCCACCGTCGCCGGATCGGCTCCCATTCGCTGCACGGCCACTACCGCCTCCTGGCGCACCCTGAGGATAGCTTCGGCGTCCGGATTCATGATCTGCCGTTCCACTGACTCGCGGACAAGGGCAAGCGCAACTCCTATCGCTGAGATGACGTCGGCATTTTCCGCCAGGCTGTGCCTCAGCCCCCTGTGCCTGCCAAGGAAGGGCACCAGCGCGGCAGCGCCGCCGCCGCCGCCCACCAGGCTCACCATTGCCGGATCCATTTTATAGTCTTTGATCAGCTCATGCACGACCGGCCAGCACTTGCCGGTGGCCGCCTCGAGAACCCTGTCCGCAGCCTGCTCGGGGCTGGCGTGCAGCCGGACGGCGATGGGTTCCACGGCTTTCCGGATCGCTTCCACATTCCCTCTTGCGCAATTGCCCTCAGGCACCAGCCCGAGCAGATTGGCGGCGCAGGTTGGGGTGAAGCAGACCGAGGGATCGGCTTGGCCTTCGCTGAGCACCGCGTAATCGGAAGGATCGCCGGGTTGCGGGGTGATGAGGCTCACCTGCGGGCTGGTCAGCGCCGGCGAGAAGGAGGCGTAACCGAGTCCGGCTATGTGGGCGCTGCGCGGGCCGACGTCGACCAGCCTGTCGCCGCTTATGCGCAGCATGGAACCGCCGGCGATACCGACCGTCCGCACGTCCAGCGTGCGCAGGTATACTTTGTGACCTCCGACCTCCGCGGACTTCACCTGTGCCTTGCCGTTGCGGATCGCTGAAATGTCGGTGCTCGTCCCGCCCACCTCCAGGAAGATGCCGTCCGAGATGTGCAGGTACATCATGGCTGCGGCAACGCCGGCGGCGGGTCCCGAGAGGATGGTCAGAATCGGGCGTTTGCGCATCGAGTCTATGTCCATGACGCCGCCGTCCGAGCGCATGATCATGAGCGGCGCCTTGATGCCCGCCTCGCGCACGCTCCGGTCGGTCATGGTCGCGGCTTCGATCATCTTCGGGAGCATGGAGGCGTTTATTACCGCGGTGCGCGTCCTTACAGTCAGCCCGTAGAGCCGGCTCACCTCCGATCCGGCCGTGGCGTAAAGGCCCATCTCCTCCGCTACCGCCAGCGCCCTCAGCTCGTTGTCCGGCTCATCGACGGAGAACGCCTCGCTTATGGCCACCGCGCCGGCGCCGCCGGCCACCAGCTCGCTCAGCGCCGAGCGGATGGCATCGTCCGACGGCGGCTTGCTGGTGTTGATGAAGCGGTGCGTCGTCTTGAGGAACTTGTCGCGCGCCAGCCTGATATGCCCCACATTGCTCGCCGCTCTGGCGAGCCAGGCGTTTCCGCCGGCGCCCATGCCCAGGATGCCCACCGGCGCCACGTCGCCCTCGAGCAACGCGTTGGTCGCTTGCGTGGTGCTGTGCGCGATGAAACTGACGTCATCGGGAGCTATGCCGGCGCCGGAAAGCAGAAGCTGGAGCGACTCGATTATGCCGGCGGCGACGCCCTGGGCCGCGCGATGGGTGGTGAGCACCTTCGCTTTGCCGACGAGCTTGAGCTCGGCGCCGTCGATGGCCACGGCATGCGTGAATGTGCCGCCCACGTCGATGCCAATGCGAATGTTACCGGCCATCTTTCACCAGCTCACCACGGCACATAACCGAGACCCGCCGCCAGGAGGAGACCGGAGACGACCCCCGCCCAGGCATAAGGAATTGTACGCGCGAGGATTGTCCGCGTGTCGATTCCCAGGTAGGTCGCCACCCAGATGTTCTGCGTGTTGGCGGGATCGCATATGCCCTGGATCTGCCCGACCGACATGAGCATTCCAAAGAGAGCTTGCGGGCTCAGGGCGCTGGTTTTCTTGATCAGGGCAGCCAGCCCGCTCCCCAGCCCCCAGACGTTCAAGGGACCGCGGTAGAGGGCCAGCGGGGCGACCAGGGTGAAAACGATTATGTACGCCAGCGCGTGGGTGGGGACGATATGGGTGAGCAAAGGTGCCATCGCCTGTTTCAACTTGTCGTCGGTCACCGCCATGTACAAGATGCCGATGCCTATCATCACCACGACCGCCGGCGCCACGCTTACCACCCCGTCGAGAAGCGCCCGGGTGAACGTGTTCACCGAGTTGCGCTGCCACGTGGCCAGGGCTCCATAAATCAGCCCGGCGACGAAGGCGGGAATGATGTCCCAGTGAAAAAGGAGGACGAGCGCGAGCGGCAGGAACGGGGTGAGGAGCGCGATGCCGGGCAACGATGTGGCATTCTGGCGGTGCCGGTAAAGCGCGTACAGGAAGAGCAGCACCCCGGCAATACCGGCCACCTGCACCGAGGTCGCGTCTATGGCTGGGCTGGCTGCCTGCGCTGCGGCGGGCCCGCTCTTGTAGAAGAAAGCGAAAATGCCGGCCAGTACGGCGAAACCGGTGGCGATGTAACCGACATTGGACAGCTTGCGCAACTCGACGCCAAGGAACACGAGCAGCAGCGCCGACATGATGCCGGCCAGGGGAACGACAAAGCTGCTTATCTGGCTTTGCGACACGCCGAGGAGGTCGATATAAAGCTGCCAGTTCCCGAGATTGAACATGCCACCGATGCTGATACCAAACAGGAGCAAACAGCCCGCGGCCAGGCTGGAAACCCCGATGGAGAGCATCACCGGAAGCACGATCGTCCCCACCATGATCACAGCACCGAGCCCGCCTAGCGTGGAAAACAGCACGGCGGTGACTGCGGTAAGCAACAGGCCAAGCACGAATGGATTGTCGCCGGCGAACTCGGCCGTCCATCGCACGACCGCTTTAGCGATGCCTTGCTTGTTGATCAGCTCGGCGAGCATGGCACCAAACATGGTGGTAGTGTAGGCGACATTCAGCTTCGTCGCGCCCCTGGCCAGCACGTTCGAGAGGATGTCCGGGGCCGGAATGCCGCCCAGCGCGGCTATCAGCAGCCCCATGAGCGGCAGGGCGAGAAGCGTCGACAGCCGGCGCATGTACATGAGTCCGGCCATCACCAGGAAGACAAGAAGGCATTCAATTCCGATTAGCATCGCAGCTATGATGACCGCCCGCGAACCGAACCGGCTAAAGTATAATAACTTTCCGCCAGCTAAAACAGCCTTGACGAGTGACATTTATGAGCCTGACCATGGCAGAGGTTATCTGGAAACCGACGGGCGATTATCTGAAATGCCGGGCCGCGGATTTCATCGAGCGGAACGGGTTGAAAGGCTGGCAGGACCTTATCGCCAGATCGACCGCCGACGTAGAGTGGTTCTGGGACGCCGCGCTCGACTACATGGGAGTGCTCTGGGATAAGCCTTACGACAAGCTGCTCGACGTCTCCGGGGGCTTTGCCTGGGCGAAATGGTTCACCGGCGGCGAGATCAATATCTACAAGAACTGCATCGACTGGCATCTCGAAGCCGGGCGCCGGCTTGGCGCCCGCGCGTCGGTAGGCGCCGATCACCCGGCGATCATCTGGGAAGGCGATGACGGATCGAGGCGGAGCCTGACATACGGGGAGCTCAACGAGCTTTCCTCGCGCGTGGCGTCTGCCCTGCGGGGGCTGGGCGTCGGCGCCGGGGATGCCGTCGGGATTTACATGCCCATGGTTCCGGAGGTGGTCGCCGTCCTCTTCGGCTGCTTAAAGACAGGGGCCGTGGCTGTCCCCGTGTTCAGCGGTTTCGGCGACGCGCCGCTGGCCGCGAGAATGGCCGATGCCGGGGCAAAAGTGCTTTTTACAGCCGACTGCGGCTACCGGCGCGGCAAGGCTATTCCGATTAAGAGCGACGCCGACAAGGCTGCGGAGTTGCTGCCCGATCTCAAGCACGTGGTTGTCCTCAAGCGGACCGGAGCGCCCGGCAACTGGGTGGAGGGGCGGGACGTCTGGTGGCACGATCTGGTCGACCGCGCGCAGCCGGAGCCTGGCACCGCCAGCCTGCCTGCCGAGCATCCCTCCATGTACCTGTACACCTCGGGCACGACCGGTAAGCCGAAAGGGACTGTGCACACGCACGCCGGCGCGCTGGCTCAGATCGCCAAAGAGCTCGGCTTTGCCTTTGATCTGCGCCCCGAAGACGTCTTCTTCTGGGTGACGGACATAGGCTGGATGATGGGCCCGTGGGAGATGATCGGCGTCACCTTCTGGGGGGCGACGATGGTCGTCTTCGAGGGCGCGCCCAATTATCCTCAGCCGGACCGCCTGTGGGAGATGGTGGAGCGGTATCGCGTCAGTGCGCTCGGCATAAGCCCGACCGTGGTGCGCGTGCTGCGCCCGGAGGGCGACCAGTGGACACAGAGGCACGACCTGGGCAGTCTGCGCTTTCTCGGCTCAACCGGCGAGCCGTGGGACCCGGACAGCTACATGTGGTTTTTCGAGAAGATAGGACAGAAGCGCTGTCCGATCATCAACATCTCCGGCGGCACGGAGATAGTGGGCTGCCTTCTGCAGCCGCTGCCACTGATGCCGCTTAAGCCGTGCAGCCTGGGCGCGCAGGGACTGGCCATGGACGTGGACGTCGTCGACGAGTCAGGGGCGAGCGTGCGCAACACCATCGGCCATCTGATCTGCAGGAAGCCCGGACCGTCCATGACCAAGGGATTCCTCAAGGATCCCCAGCGCTATCTCGACACCTACTTCAGCCGTTTCCCGGACGTGTGGTATCACGGCGACTGGGCGAAGGTTGATGATGACGGCAACTGGTTTCTCTACGGCCGATCGGATGACACGGTCAAGGTCGCCGGCAAGCGCGTCGGCCCGGGGGAGGTGGAGTCGATTTTGATCGAGCACCCGGCTGTTGCCGAATCAGCGGCCATCGGGGTTCCTCATCCGCTCAAGGGCGAGACGATTGTCTGTTTCGTAGTGCCTACCCCCGGCACCGAGCCGTCTGCCGCCCTCGAAAAGGAGCTTCTCGATCGCGTGGCCAGGCATCTCGGCGGCCCGCTCAAACCAGAGGCGGTGCATTTCGTCGGCGCTCTGCCAAAGACGAGATCCGGCAAGATTGTGCGGGGGAGCATCCGTAAGAAGTATCTCGGCGAGCCGGTCGGAGATCTCTCCAGCATAGAGAACCCGGACGCCCTGGAGCTGATCGCCGCCGCTCGCTCATCCGGAGGCAGCGATTACTGCTAGTACTCGCCGGCATTAGAACCCGTTCGCTCGTAGGGGCGCGTTGAACGCGCCCGGGCGGCTGCAATCCGCCCCTGCGGGCCTACGTTGATTTCTGCCGGGCGGTACTGGTGTCCTGTCCCTCAAATTCTCTTTGCAGGCAGCCGTGTCGACGCGGAAAGTCACAAAGGCACCCGATCCTGTAGCTAAAGAGATTTACGGGACAGGACACCAGGGACAGTGGAACGATGCGTGCCGGGCGGCGAATCACCGTCGCCGCTAAGCCCGCAGGGAGGCGGCCAGGTGCCGGGGCGGGCTGCAATGGGGGCACGGCCCCGGACGGCTCCGAGGGCAATCCGCTCGGACCGGCCTTGCGCCGCCTGCGGCCGCTCCTGCGCGGCGCCGTGGGCCGGCCGCCCTTCCCTCAAATTAATCCGCCGCCGTATTTTCCCCAATGTACAGGCGGGGAAGGTGCGGTTATCCTTGCTGCATGAGGCGAAAGGGTCCCACGACCCGGCGCTCCGAATTTCCGCAGGTATTCAACCAGTTTCGGCGGCTCGATTCACGAGGTGAATCGGCGGTGTCCGCTCAGGTGCTTTGAGGATTGAGGAGAACACTAAATGGCGGCAGGACAAGCAGGCGACTTCCAGGTTCAGAGCAGGACCGGCAACATCCCGGTGCACGAAGCTTCTCAGAAGCTCAGTCAGGAAGCGAACGGGAAAAATCAGATCGGCATGACCGGCGTGCTCGGAGGCATCGAGCGAGTCGGCCTGGTCACCGCCGACGGCATCTGGCACTCGCCCGAGGGACTCTGGCACGCAGCGGTCAATGAGGTCGAGCATCCCGGGCATCTGCTGTCCGTTCTGGGCGGCTCGGCGGCCCTGGGCGCCGCGCTCAAGGTGGTGTTGCCAGAGGCCGGGCCGGCCGGCAGGATTGCCGCGGTGGCCATGGGAGCCTGGTTTATCGGCTCGTCCATCCCCGGGTTCAAGGATGCCTACAGTAAAGGGCTCTCGGCCAGGACGTGGGGAGAGCTGGACGCATCCGGGCGGCAGTGGGGCGATGTGGCCGGGCAGCTCGGTGTCAACTCCGCCCTCGGCTTCGCCGGTTACAAGATTGGCGCCGGCGCGGCCGGCAACGTGCTTGCCCGCGAGGCGGTGACGGTGCCGCTTTTGAACAGGACCCTGGATCTGGATATGGATGCTTTCGCCGAGTGGAAAGCCGGCAAGTGGACCGCGTTCGACAGCAAGCTGCCCGCCTTCGCGCGAACGATAGGCGTTGCCGGCCGGCCCTCCGCGCCTGGCATGAGCGCTCGCATCTCCGACGGCAGGGCGGAACTTGCCGGCAGCGAGCGGGCGGCGCCCGCCGACCCGAAGGCGGAATCTTTTGATCCCAACACGCCGATGCGGGTGACGCTCAAGGTGGCGCGCCAGAATCAGTTCAAGTTCGACAGGATGGTAGAGCGCATAAAGGCCGGCAAGGCCGAGCCGATAAGCCGCGAGCAGTTCAACCGGTTGTACGGCGCGGATCCTGCCGCCATGGCGGAGGCCCGCCAGTTCGCTCAGCAGCACGGGCTCAGGGTCGACGGCGAAAATGCCAGCGCCCGCACCGTGACTTTGACCGGCACGGCAGGACAGATGAGAGATGTGTTCAAAGCCGAGCTGGGCAGCTACCGGCATCCGACACACGGCTCCTACATCGCCCGCGTGGGAACATACTCGGTGCCCGAGCAGCTTGCCGGCAGGATTACCGCTGTTCTCGGTCTCGACCAGAGAGCGGTCCTCAGGCCAAAATTTGTCCTGGCCTCGGAGGCGGCTCAAACGCACGCCATTATCGCCGACAGCCAGGGCGGGCATGCCGGGGTGGCGGACAGCGGCGGCGAGGGCGGGAGCCGCGGGCCGGCTGCTGTTAAGCAGAAGCCGATGCCGGCCGATGTCGTCATGAAGTCATACGGCGGTGATCCCGCTCGCTACACCAACAGGGCGGGACGCACGGCCTTCCTGTCGTTCGGCGGCACGCTCGATCAGGCGGTTCCCAGGTATCTGGAGAGCAAGGGTATCGATCCGAGCACCCTCGGCCACATCGACAACACCAGCGGTGGCACGGCGCCCGATCCTCAGGGCGCCAACGTGGAGAACGCTCTGGACGCCGTCGATCAAAAGCTCAACCTGCGCGAAGGGCGGGTCGATATGATCTCCGAGGACAACAGCACGCAGGGCTTCGTCCACGGCATCGATTACGTGAACCATGCGCCCGACGGCGTGGAGTATCAGGGCTCGAGCACGAGCTGGGGCGGACCGGATCAGGAAGCGTGGGACGCCAACGGGCGCGCCGAGCTGGATCAGTCTCTCAAGGACGGCATCGCCCTAGGGAAGACTCACACCTTCTCATCCGGCGATGACGGCGCCTCCGACCGCGGGTCGCTGCCGGTGCAGACGGATTATCCGGCCTCCAGCGGCAACGGCACGGCGGTGGGCGGAACCGCGGAGTACATCGACGCCAGCGGCCGCCGCGTGAAAGAGGTCGCCTGGTCCAGGAACGGTGCCACCGGCGGTGGTGTCTCAGCCGTGGAGCCGCGCCCGGTCTACCAGAAGTTCATTACCTGGATAAGCAACGCCGGCGGCAGGTCGTTTTCGGGCAGAATAGTCCCGGACATCTCTATGAACGCGTCGCCCGACACGCCGGTCGAGGTTCCGACGGACCAGGGACTCATCGGGGTCGGCGGCACCAGCTCCTCGAACCCCCTGTTCCAGGCGCTTGTCCGCCAGCTCTCGGAGGCGAGCGGCAAGCCGATTGGATTCGTCAACACGATGCTGTACAGGTGGGGGCAAGATCCGGTCATCGCCAGGAAGGTCTTCAACGACATCACGGTCGGCGACAACAAGCTGGGCGGCACCGGCTACTCCGCCGGCCCCGGCTTCGATGCGGTGACAGGCTGGGGCTCGCCCAACTTCCAGGGCATGCTCGACGAGCTGATGAACCCGACCCACCCGCTGGTCTCCGCCGCCAGAAGGGCCGGTTATCGGGCGTATTACCGCGGCATGCAAACTGGCATCAACGTAGCGCGCCGGCCCTCGCTCATCTTCCGGCTGCCGCAGGGCGTAAACATCCAGAATATTGATCGCCGCGCATCCTGACCGGCGGGCGGGACGCCCGCGCCCCCGGGGGCTAGAACAGCGCCTCGACGAACAGCTCCGGCTCGAAGTCGCGCAGGTCGTCGATCTGCTCGCCCAACCCGATCAGTTTTACCGGCAGCTTTAGCTCGCGGGCGATGCTGAAGACGATGCCACCTTTGGCGGTGCCATCGAGTTTGGTGAGGATGACGCCTGTCAGCGGGCAGATCTCCGTGAAAACCTTCGCCTGCTGCAAGCCGTTCTGTCCTGTAGAGGCGTCGAGCACCAGCAAGGACTCCAGCGAGCAGCCGGCGCCGTGCTTGTCGATAACCCCCCGCACCTTCTTCAGCTCCGCCATCAGGTTAGCCTTGTTGTGCAGGCGACCGGCGGTGTCGATTACCACCGCGTCGTACGACTCGGCCGCTCCCTTCCTCAACGCTTGAAAAACCACCGCGCCCGGGTCCGACCCGTCGGGCAGGCGCACAATGTCCACGCCGGCGCGCTCGGACCAGATCTCGAGCTGCGATTCGGCGGCGGCTCTAAATGTGTCGGCGGCAGCCATCAAAACTTTCCGCCCCTCGCTCTTCAGCCGCCAGCAAAGTTTGCCTATACTGGTCGTCTTGCCTGTCCCGTTGACGCCGACCACCAGGATGATGTTCAGCTTGCCAGACTGGATGTTCAGCCGCGGGCTCGGGGCCGAGGCAAGAATGGATTTGAACTCGTCTTTCAGGAACGCTTCCACGTCATGCGAGTTCCAGCCTTTCGCTTTCGCCTCCTTGCGCAGGTCCTTAACCATGAGTTCGGCGGTGGCAAGTCCGATGTCGGCCTTGATCAGCTTCTCCTCCAGCTCCTCCAGATACTCATCGTCTATGGCCCGGGGCGGCGGCGGGGGAGGTGGCGCCGCCGGCGGTGGCGCCAGATCGTGAACGGCCACCGTGGAAAGCGGCTCGGCCGCGGTGACATGATGGGGCAGGCCCGCCGGCGGTGCCTGCTCGCAGTGATCGACGATGTTGTCGACGACCGCCTCCTTGGTGCGAGAGAGCGCCGACTTCAGCCTGGAAAGAGTGCTTCCCCAGAATCCCTGCTTCCGCGACTGTTCGTTGTCGGTCATGACTTGCTGGCAACCGTGCTCCCCTGGCTGTCCACTTCGCCGGTCTCCAGCCCCTTCAAGACGCCAGTCCTTCTGTAGGTCGAAGCCGCCTGGGCAAGATCCCCGAGGATGCCGTTGATGAACCGCGCGGCTTTCTCGTCCGCGAACCGGTGGGCAAGCTCCACGGCTTCACTGATGCTCACGTTGATCGGAATGTCTTGCATGAAGAGAGCCTCCGCACAGGCCAGACGCAAAATATCCCTGTCGATGCTCACCATCCTCTCCACCTTCCACTTCGCACGAGCCTGCCGGAGGAACTCATCAATCTCCGTCCGGTGCTCGGCGTAGGTGGAAAGCAACCGCGCCAGAAAACCTTTTGTTTCCGACTCCTGCGGCCCGCACTGGGCGGTTGTCTCCGGTATGTCGAGCGCCTCCGATACCAGATGCAACGCGCGCTCGATCTGCTCGAGTTGCTCTTTGAGCTGTCCCGTTGTCACGGGAACCGGGACGAGATCTTCGATCCGCTCGGCATTGTCGGGATGCTCCACCTCGATGCCCGACAGCGCCTCCGCTGATTTCAACGCCAGGGCATTGGCCTCGGCCAGACATTGCCTGGCGTAATCCGTCAGCATCGACACGGCTTTGGCCACGATTGCCTTGAGCTCGACGGCCTCCAGCTTCTCCCTGTCTTTGGGAAGCTGGGGGAAAACGATTACTGCTAGCTCTCTGGCAATGCGGCGCCCGCTAGTTGACATAGCCCCGAAAGAACGGTTTAGATGACAAGTTATCATGTTACCATGCACGGGTTGCAGGCATGAGAATCACAGGCGGCACCGCCAGAGGGCGAGCAATCTCCGGTCCGGTCGGGCTGGAGGCCAGGCCGACCGCCTCCAAGATGCGGCAGGCTTTATTTAACATTCTGCGCAACAATCTCGAGGGCGCTCGCTTCCTGGATCTGTTCGCGGGCACCGGGCTCATGGGCATGGAGGCGCTGAGCCGCGGGGCCGGGTCGCTGGTCTGTGTCGAGGAGAACAAGCGGCTGGCCAGGGGAATCGAGGCCGACCTGAAACGGCTGGGCTTCGAAGGGGAGGTGATTTGCGCCGATGTCCGCAAGGTTCTGCCCGTGCTCGAGCCGGACTCCTTTGACATCATCTACGCCGATCCGCCCTACGGAAGCCGGCTTTACGCAAGCGTCCTCCACGGCGTGGGCAAGCACGAGCTGCTGTCGCCGGACGGTGTCCTGGTGATCGAGCATGCCGCGAAGGTGGAGCTGGAAAGCGAAAAGGACAATCTCGTCGAATTCGACCGCCGCCATTACGGGCAGAGCTCCTTTTCCTTTTTTCGCCGGCGCTGACCGGGCGAACGCTCAGCGGGAGCGATCGAACTCCAGGACTGCCTTGCCCACCGGCGTGGTCGCGTAGCCGCCAATCTTGAGCGCCTCCTGCAGACCTCGCGTAGCTGTTCGATATGCGGGCCAACGCCTTGCCAGTTTGCTCATCATGGATTAGCTATTTGGACTGACCTAACTTCTGGGACGGTGGCGGCTCCGGTGGAACAGGCATTCTACCAGTGGTCGTCGACGGATACTTCAGGCGCTCGTGGTGCAGCGTCCGCCAGACCCGCGCGAAGGCTTTCTTGACCCGCTCCAGCTCGTCCCTGGTCATGCCGCTTTCGGCAAGCTGACCGTCGTCCCAGCGCGCCTTGAGCACGGAGCCGATCGCTCCTTCCACCTCTTCCTGCGTGGGATCGCTCATGCTGTGGGTGACCGCTTCCGAGACGTCGGCGAGCATGACGACGGCCGCCTCCTTCGACTGCGGCCGCGGGCCCCCGTAGCGATAAAAGTCCGGGTCGACGTTGTCGGCGCCGTCGCGCAGGCAGGCCTTGTGATAGAAGTAGGCCATGAGCGTGGTGCCCTGATGTTGCGGGATGAAGTCCCGCACGGCTTTCGGCAGGCCGTATTTCCGCGCCAGGGCCATGCCGTCCGTGACGTGCGCCAGCACCCGGTCTCGGCTCTCTTCCGGCGTCATCGCGTCGTGCGGGTTCGTGTCGCCCAGCTGGTTCTCGATGAAATAGCGCGGGCGCACCATCTTGCCGATGTCGTGGTAGAGCGACCCGGCCCGCACCAGGTTGGTGTCGGCGCCGATCGCCCGCGCCCCGGCTTCGGCCAGATTGGCGACTGCCAGGCTGTGCTGGTAGGTGCCGGGCGCGTTCTCCTCCAGCTGGCGCAACAGCGGCTGATCGGCGTCGGTCAGCTCGGTGACCCGGAAAGGGGTGACCATCCCGAAGATGTTCTCCAGAAACGGCAGGCTGCCGATGGCGACGATGCACGAGGAGAGCCCGCCCAGCGCCTGCACGGCAAGCTCGCGCATGACGGCGGCGGCGCCGGCTATCTCGTGGCTGAGCGAATTGGCCACGAGAAAGCCGCCCGCCTGCAGGACGCCTATCAGGCAGCCTCTGACCATGAGATCGTTGCGGCGCTTGATGTTCGCCCCGATGGCGATGGTGGAGGCAGCCGACAGCGCCACCAGGTTGGTGGTGTCGACCAGATCGTCTGCCTTGAGAAAGACGATAAGGACAAGGAGAAGCCCGGTGCTCACGCGCGACCCGAAAAAGATTGTGGCGATAAGCGTCGCCGCCGGCAACGGCACGAACTGGGGGAAATCCCGGCCGACAAAAGCGGCCGCCGCGCAGGTGACCACGGAAACCGTGAAGAGGAGACCGAGCGACGCCGGGCTGAAGAGGTGCTTGGGCGCGTACGTGTGGAGAAAGATGCCGAAGAAGGTGCAGGCGGCCACCAGCGACAGGGCGAGACCGGCCACCAGCGGCCAGTTGGTGAACCTGGTTATGCCCAGCTCCTTGAGCACGGCTGCCGTCTGCGGGGTGATGACCGCGCCGCGGGCCACGATCACCTGCCCGGACCGAACCTCCATGGTGTACGGCTTCACCGCCGCGGCGGCCGCGTCCAGTTTCGCCTTGGTCGCCTCCGCATCCACGACCACGTTGGGCTCGATGACATGCGCCGCCAGCCTGGCCGCCGCCCAGCGGACCGTATCGTCCCATCTGTCGGGCAGGAATTCCAGCATGGCTCTTTCCCAGTCGCTGCGCGGAATGCCGGGGAAAAGCGGGCCCAGCTTGAGCAGCCGCCCGGTGGCGCTCCTTATCACCACCGCCCGAAAAGGCCAGTCCTGCGGCTTTATCGCCACCGCCAGAAAAAGGATCTCGCCGCGGGCGTCTGCCCGGCAGTCGCCGTAGAGCCGGCGCGCCGCCTCCACAGACGCCAGCGGATCCGCCGCCGGTGCCCGGGCGCGCCCTGCCTGGTGCCGGCGCAGCTTGTTGATTATCCTCTCCTCGATGTCCGGCCGGACGTTCTCCAGCGGCCCCTGCGCCGGCACCGCCTGAAGGCGGCCTGCCAGGGGCGGCTGCGCCGGGCGCGGGGCGACAGAGGCCCGGATGTGGGCCCAGTAACGCTCCGGCGCGTCGATGAGAAACACCTGCTCCTCGGCGGTCAGGCCCAGGGACGCCGGCAGCGGGATCTTGCCGCCCCGCTGCATGACCGTCACCTCGGCCAGCTCAGCCGCCAGGCGATCCAGGATGCGCCGGTCGATGCCCGGATCGCGACGGAAGACCGGCAGCACGGACTGCCTGGCCTGGTCCCGGGCGCGCCTTGTCGCCTCCTCATCCACGATCGTGGCCGAGCGGGTGGCCAGGATCGCGGTCGGGGCCGTGTCGCCGGCTTTAATAACCACGCCGAGCAGGTGCGGTGCGGCCAGGGTGACAAAGAGGCACGCGAAACCGGCCAGCGCGGTGACGACCCACCACAGGAGCGCCGCTCCCGGGGAAGGCTGCGCCGGCTTCGTTGCTGCGGTTGTGGAAAGCGTCATTGAGATCCTGGGAAGCTCCGCTCAATCTCGGCTGTGGATGGCAGCGGCTCCTGCTGATAAAGTTCCAGCATCTGGTACGTTTCCATCTTAGCGCTTACGGCGCTCCCGGCCCTCTATATTATCCGCCGGACCGGGCCGGCCGCGACCGTCTACCGGTGCTCGCCGCCTGAGCCGCCCTCGATGTTTATGGTTGTTCTCACCATGTAGATCCGCTTGCCCTGCGACTCGTGATAGGTGCGCATCTGGATTTCGGCCAGCAGTCCCATGAGGATGAACTGCACCCCGAGCATGAAGAACATGGCCGAGAGCACCGGCAGCGGGGTCTCGATGAAGGTCGTGTGATAACCGTACTTGAGCACGACCATCCAGGCGAAGGAGAGGAACGCGGCCGCAAACGACCAGAAGCCGGCCTGCCCGAACAGGTAGATCGGCTTGGTGGCGTATTCGGAGAGGAACTTGACGGTCACGAGGTCGAGCACCACCTTGAAGGTGCGGGAGATACCGTATTTGGATCTGCCGAACCGGCGCTCCTGGTGATTGACCGCTATCTCGGCCACCCGCGCGCCCATCCAGGTGGCGTAGATCGGCACGAAGCGGTGCATCTCGCCGTAGAGGCGCACGTCCTTGATCACCGCCCGCCGGTATGCCTTGAGAGAGCAGCCATAGTCGTGGAGCCGCACGCCGCTTATCACCGAGATGAGCTTGTTGGCCATCCACGAGGGGATGAGCCTGGTGACGAGCTCGTCCTTGCGGTCTTTGCGCCAGCCGGAGACGACGTCGTAGCCCTCGTCGAGCTTGGCGAGCAGAAGCCCGATGTCGCCGGGGTCGTTCTGCAGATCGGCGTCCATCGGCACGATCACCTGCCCGGCCGCGTGATCGATGCCTGCCACCAGGGCCGCGGTCTGCCCGAAGTTGCGCACGAAGCGCACGACCTTGACCCGCCGGTCGGCGGCGGCAATTCCCGCCAGGCGCGCATAGGATCCGTCGCTGGAGCCGTCGTCGATGAAGAGGATCTCGAAGCTCCTGCCCAGCGCCGGCAGCGTGTCCAGCAGCCGGGCGTAGAGCCTGTCTACATTGTCCTCTTCGTTGAAGACCGGTATGACGATGGACAGCTGCGGCCCGTCGCCGGCCGGGCTGAAATCCTGTGCTGGAGCCGTGCTCGCGACGGCCGGGGGCGTTTGGCTGGCGACCTGATAAGTCATGCCGCCATTATATGGTTGCCGGGTTGGCAAGACCTTGACAAATTTTAATCGCCCGGCCGCATCAAATCCCTCTCCTCGAGGACTGCAGCCGGGCCAGGCCGTGGGTAATAATAGGGCGATGACCATTGTCCCCAGCAATCCAGGCAACCCGGGTGGCTTCAAGCAGGCGGGCCCGAAAGCGGAGCGCGCGCGCCCGCCTGCGGGAGCCGCTCGCGCCGGGCGGGCGGAGATCCTCTCCGCGCGCGAGTCGGCCTCCGACCGCAAGGTCGAGCAGTCGCTGCGCCCGCTGCGCCTGGTGGAGTACATCGGGCAGACGCGCATAAAGTCGATGCTGGAGATGTCCATTTCGGCGGCCAGCGCGCGCGGCGAGGCGCTCGATCACGTCCTTTTCTACGGCCCTCCCGGTCTCGGCAAGACGACGCTTGCCCACGTAATCGCCAACGAGATGGGCTCGCGCATTCACATGACCACCGGCCCGGGGCTGGAGCGGCCGCGCGACATCATCGGTCTGGTGCACCAGCTCGAGGCGGGCGACGTGCTTTTCATAGACGAGATCCACCGCTTGAGCCGGGTGGCCGAGGAGCTGCTCTACCCGGCGATAGAGGATTTCGTCATCGACCTCACCTCCGGCAAAGGGCAGGCCACGCGCACCATGCGCCTGCCCCTGCCCCGCTTTACATTGATCGGCGCCACCACCAGGGCCGGAATGATCTCCAACGCCCTGCGCGACCGCTTCGGCTTTGTCTGCCGCCTGGAGTTCTACGATAACCAGGAGCTATCTTGCATTGTCAGGCGCACCGCCTCCATCCTGGGCGTGGACATAGACGATTCCGGCGTGGAGATCATCGCCGCCCGCGGTCGCGGCACCCCCCGCATCGCCAACCGGCTGGTGAGGCTGGTGCGCGACTTCGCCCAGTACAAGGGAAGGGCGAGGGTGGATGCCGCCGTGGCCTCCGAGGCGCTGGACACTTATCAGGTTGACGCCTCCGGGCTCGACCACACCGACCGCCGGCTGCTCGAGATCCTGATCGACAGCTACGGCGGCGGGCCGGTGGGCATCGACACGCTGGCGGCGACGATCGGCGAGGACAGCGACACGGTCGAGGACGTCTACGAGCCCTTCCTCATCCAGCGCGGCTTTATCCAGAGGACGCCGCGCGGCCGGGTGGCCACGCCGGGCGCCTACCGCCATCTCAAGCGGCAGGCGCCCTCCCTGCAGCTCAATCTGGATATGCTGCAGGACCAGGCGGAGGGCGGGGAACCGTGAGGTGCTCGCTCAAGCGCCCCGGGCTCCTGCCGCTCGGTTTTCGCCTGCCGCCGGCGGCCCTGACCTTGCTTTTGCTTGTGCTCTGGCAGGCGCTGTCAGTCTTGCCGGCGGCGGCGGGCTCGCAGCAGAGCGCCCAGCGCCCCGGTGTCGACGAGCAGTTTGTCGTGGGCAGGGTGAAATCGGTTTCGGCGACCTCGCTCGACCAAAAGCTTCTCCAGCATACGGGGATGGTGAGCAGGCGCCAGATTGCCGAGATAGAGGTGACCGAGGGGCCCTTCCGGGGGTCGACCTTTCTCGTGCCCAACGAGATCACCGACAACCCGGCCTACAACGTCTCGATAAAACCCGGGCAGGAGGTGATCCTTTCGCTTGCCATCACCGGCAGTGGCAAGCCGGAAGTGAACATATCGGACTACCGGCGTGAGCCGGCCTTGTTCGGGCTTCTCATCACTTTCCTGGCCGTCTTCCTGTTTTTCGGCGGGCGGCAGGGGGTAAAATCGCTCACCGGTCTCATCATCTGCGTGGCGCTCATCTGGCTCGTCCTGCTTCCGGCAAGTCTCAGGGGCTGCAATCCGCTCGCCGTGGCCACCGTGGTCTGCTTGGCTTCCACGGTGGCCACCATGCTTGCCTCGGCCGGCTTCTCGCGCAAAGCGCTGGCCGGTATGGTCGGCACCGCCGGCGGTGTGGCGATCGCCGGCGCCGCCGCGCAGGCCGTGATTCAGGCTGCGCCGCTGATTGGGCTTTCCAGCGAGGAGGCCCAGATCCTGCGCAGCACGATGATGAGCCGGCCGCCGGTCTTCTACAGCGGCCTTCTGGCGGCGGGGATGCTCATCGGCGCCCTTGGCGTGATCATGGATGTCGGCATCTCGATCGCCTCCTCCGTCTGGGAGATAAGCCGCGCCGATCGGTCCCTTACCTCCCGCGACCTCTACCGCTCGGGCATGAACGTCGGCCGCGACATCATGGGCACGATGACCACCACGCTCGTTCTCGCTTACACGGGCGGCGCCCTGCCGCTCATGCTGCTGGCCGCCCAGATGCCGTCCACCAAGCTGGTCAATCTCGATCTGGTGGCCACCGAGATAACGGCCGCGCTGTCGGGCAGCCTCGGGCTGGTTTGCACGATTCCGCTCACGGCGCTCGTCGCCTCCAGGCTGATGTCGCGGCGGCGGGCAGCCGCACGGCCTGCGGAGATCTCCTCGGCCGGCGAGCCCGACGCCGCCGCCTCCGTCCAGCCCGGAAAGGGGAGGTCGGTCCGGTGAGAGCGCTCTTTGGCTGGCTTTTGTGTGGCGCCGCCATGGCCGCCGTAATGTTCGGTGGTGTCGTGCTGGCGGTCGTGCTCGGCGCGGCCGCTTACCTGGGCGGAGAAGAGTTCATAGCGCTCACGCGGGCAAAAGGGATGCACCCGTCGGCCCGCATCATCCGCGGGATGATCATCGCCTACTTCGTGGTCGCGGCGTTGCCTTCGATACCGGCCCTGCACCTGCCGCAGGATTTTTCCGAAGAGCACTTTCCGCTTTTGCTCACGGTCGGCATCTGCATCTCGTTTTTTCGCCTGCTCTTTCGCCACGAGGGGCCGCCAGCCTCGATCGCCGATATCGCCACCACCATCCTCGGCTTCATCTATCTCGGTTGGATGCCCAGCCACCTTGTTTTGCTGCGCAACCTGATCCCGCCCGGCTGGCAGCCGGTCCACAACCCGCTGCAGCAGCCAGGTCTGGCCTATGTCTGGGCGACGCTGTTCATCATCTGGGGCACCGATGTCTTCGCCTATTATGCCGGCAAGCTGTTCGGCAGGCGGCTTTTGTACCCGGAGATAAGCCCGAAAAAAACGGTGGAGGGGGCTGTTGTCGGCTTCCTCTCGGCGATTTTCTGGGCAACTTACGTGGTCTTCGTCTCCGACCATTATCTTTTCCCCGGCCACCCGTTCGGCTTCCAGTTGTGGCAGGCCCCGCTCATGGGGGCGGTGGGCAGCGTCGGCGCCCAGCTCGGCGACCTGAGCGAGTCCCTGCTCAAGCGGGATGCGGGCGTCAAGGACTCGAGCACCATGATTCCCGGCCACGGGGGCTTTTTGGATCGCGGCGACAGTTTAATCTTCGCCAGCGCCATCTGCTATTACTGGGTCAAGCTGGTGGTCCTCGGCGTTCTCTAGCACCGGCATTCAATTGCAAGCATGCGCGGGAGCCCTGCCGGTGATCAGGCCAGCCGGCATTGGCCTTCCGGCCGGCCGGGAGGCCCGAGCCGGGCGGAAGACCGCCCTGCCAGGCAAACCAGCGCCGGCGGTGCGCGGCTTGCCCCCATGCGGGTATGATATAGTTTGATCCTCCGTGCGGAGAGGTGGCTGAGTGGTCGAAAGCGGCTTCCTGCTAAGAAGTTGTACGGTCAAAAGCTGTACCGTGGGTTCGAATCCCACCCTCTCCGGGGTTTAAAAAATCGAATGTCGGGCCGCCGTTTTACGGCCGGCAACCCCGGCTGCAGGATTCATATTCCTGGGGGATGCCTGCCAGGGTCTGCTGGCGTAAATTGAAAATGGGGAAGGTCCGGGTGGGAACGCCACCGTGCGCCGTTTTATACGCGGGACTGGATTATGTCTGGGGCTCCTGTATCGGTGCTGATTGTAGAGGATCAAGAGGTGGTCCGGCTGGGCATAAAGGTCCTGCTGGAAAGGGCGCCCGACATGCAGCTCGTGGGCGAGGCCTGCGACGGGCGCCTGGGCGTCGAGAAGGTTCTGGAGCTGCGCCCGCAGGTAACCGTGATGGACATTGGGCTGCCGGTCTTCGATGGCATAGCGGCCTGCAAACTGATAAAAGACCAGTGGCCGGACGCGCGGATCGTCATGCTCACCGCCCATGAGAGCAAGGAATACATTTTTGCCTCGCTTTCCGCGGGGGCCAACGGGTATTGCGTGAAGAGCCTGTCGGGCGACAACATCGTCATGGCCATCCGCACCGTGGCCAGCGGCGCTGCCTGGCTGGATCCGGCGATTGCCGAGCGGATGCTGGGCGAGGCCGCCAGCTTGCGCGTCGGCGGGGGCAGCAAACCCGGCTGCTGGCAGGGGGTCCTTTCGTCGCGGGAGGAGGAGGTTTTGCGCCTGGTCGTCGAGGGGCTCAGCAATGCCGAGATGGCGGAACGGCTGTGCGTGAGCCTGGAGACGGTCAAGACTCATATGCGGCACATCATGGAGAAGCTCTCCGTTTCCGATCGGACGCAGGCTGCCGTCAAGGCATTGAGAGCCGGCTGGATCTAAGCGCCGCCGCCTGGCGGCGTGGGACCGGATTTTCTCGCCGGTGCCGCCGACCCGCTGGCTACACAGTGGCGGCGGCTGCCGTGCTTGCCGGGGCGCTGCGCGCCAAAATCCGGCCACCTGCCCTCGCCAGTTGGTGTATGCTGGTTCTGCTCCGGTCAAGGCGAGCGGAGCAAACATCCCTGTAGCTGATATCGAGAGGTCGCATACGATGTACTGCAAGCAATGCGGAGCGCAGTTGCCGGATGGCGCCAATTATTGCCCTAACTGTGGAGCCTCGACGGGCTTTCTTCGTAACCTCTTGTGCGTGCTGGTGTACATGATCGGGGCGTGACGATACTGCGGGCGGCCGGTCGTTGTCAACGGAGACGGGAGACGGTCGCCGCAATCAACCGCTCCTGTCGCTGCCGGGCGCGGGGGCGGCTAGGACGTGCTTTGTGTGAACTGGACGAGAATTCCCCCGGCAACCACAAGTATGATCCCGACCAGCCTGGCGCTGTTGAACTGCTCTTTCAGCAGCAGGATGGCGAACAGGTACATGAGCAGCGGATAGCAGCCGGTAATGGCAATCACGTAAGAGGCGGTGGACTGCGCGAGCGCCGTCAGGTAGGTCCAGGCGCCGATGAGCAAGCTGATCGTGGACAGCGCGCAGAACCGCCATGTTCGCGGGCAGGTCAAGCGGGGAGTGTGGCCTTGCCGGCGAAAATAAAGCCACAAGAAGACCAGGAGCACGACATCCCAGAGGCACTGGCAAAAGTAGACGGCCAGTGGTGGGGCTATGGAGACCGCCTTCTTGTCGAAAACCCCATATATCCCCCAGCAGATGCTGGCTGCGGCCACACAGCAGATTATCACCTTGCGGCTTCTGCCCGTGAGAATCGCCCGCTGTTCCCTGCCGGACCCGCCGATGGCCGTCACGCCCAGCCCGACCAGCGCCGCCCCGGCCAGGCGGTTCCAGACGATGCTTTCGCCCAGCAAGGGCACGGCCATGAACTGCAACAGCAGGGGATAGCTGGCCGTGATGCCCAGAACAAAGCTCGCCTCTGTCTGACTCAGGGCCGTGATATAGGTCACCATGGCGATCGTGTAGGTGACGGCGGCCAGGCCTGTCCAGGCGACGAGCGGCCAGCTCGGCTGCCAGCCGGGATACAGGTGGTTGAGCAGCAGTCCGACGGCGGGGACGACGGGGATGAAGAGCAGGTAGAGCATGAGCAGGACATCACGATGGCAAGAGCCCTCGAGCGCCTTTTTGTCGAAGATGCCCCAGATTCCCCAGCAGACAAGCGTGATCGCGATAAGAAGGTTCAGGCTCATTGCGGGCTTTTCCTGAGAATCGCCAGGTAGAGATCCGGCTCGTCGCGGAAGGTCTCCAGTTGGAGGCGAAAGTCACGAGCCCATTCGCTGAGCTTGTCTTCGGCGGGCAGAAGGTGAGGGACTATCTCCGGCTCGCTCTTGTGGAGCGCCGCCACGAACCCGGAGCCCATCGGGTGGCTGATTACAATCCGGCCGCCCCGGTCAGCCAGGTGCACGGCGGTGTCGATTACCGAGCGTTGATCAAAAAAATTGCCAAAGCAGGCATTGAAAAAGATGGCGTCGAAGGGCCCCAGCGACCGCGGAAAATCGAGGAAATCGCCCAGCCAGAAGAAGACCCCGGGATATCGTGCCCTGGCGCCGGCGAGCATCTGCTCGCTCAGGTCGCAGCCCATCAGGTTGCCCGCTTTCACCCCTCGCTCGAGAATGTGCGGGATGAGCACGCCGACACCGGTAGCCACATCCAGCACCCGGGAGCCGCCAGCGAGTCCGGCGGCCTCGACGATCGCCCGCGTGCGCCGCTCCACCTCGGCTGGCACAGGCTGCATAAAATACTCGACCTTCCGGTCGAAATATGATTTCTGCAACGCGGCATGCTCCCGACGCTCTGGCTCGGCCATCTGTCTTATGATCCCAGCGCCAGTTTAGCAGAGGGTGGTGGCGTTAGAATGGGGAGTGGCGCGGAGGGGTTGCGTGATTGAGGCCATTGAGCAGGAAAAATTGCCGGGCAGGGGGTCTTCGCTGGCGCTGCTGGTGGTCGTCACGGCTGCCAGCGTCTTCTTTTGGGATCTGCCCTGGGCGCAGCTTGTGCTTGGTCCGGTGGCTACCTTTGTCACCGCGGTGCACGAGATGGGGCACGCGCTTGCCTGCCTGGCGACGGGCGGCAGCGTCTCCGGTCTGACGATCGTCTCCGACAACAGCGGCCACGGCGGGCTCACCATGTGCCACGGCGGCAATCCGTTCATTTACACGCAGGCCGGCTATCTGGGAACAGCGCTGTTCGGCTGCTTCTTGATCTTCATCGGGCGCCACCCGCGCCTGTCGAAAGCGGCCCTTGTTCTGACAGGCCTGGCTGTCGGCGCTGCCAGCGTCACGCTCATGACCGGCGCCATCTTCAACGAATGGCGGATCTGGCAGGGGCTGGCCAGCCTCTCCTGGGGGCTCATCATCGCGGCGGCCCTTGTCTTCGCCGGGCTGAAGCTGCGGCCGGACCTGGCCAACCTGCTTATCCTCGTTCTGGCCGTTGAGACTGCGCTCAATTCGCTGACCGACGTAGTCTTGCTTGTCAAGATTTCGCTGGGCTTCTATCCTTACGCTTCCTTCTCCGACGCGACCAACATGCAGCAGATGACCGGCATACCTGCCGCCGTCTGGAGCCTTGCCTGGGCCGGCGCCTCCATTGCCATGCTGGGGGCCACCTTGTGGCATTGCTACGGGCCGAGGCGGGCGCGCCCGGTTTGACACCATATCCGGTGCCGCAGGCGGGCGCTCGCGCCGATCCCGCCGGCGGAAGCAAGCACCATCGGCAAAAAGAATTCGTTCGCAAAAACGCGCGAGACGCTCGCGCGCCGGCATCTGGACGGGGCCCGGTTGCTAAATTGCTGCCAGCGTAATTTATATTCCCTGATTCGACTAAAATAAGGCCGGTTCAAAAGGAGGCCAAGATGCGCCTGGTCGAGTGCGTGCCGAATTTCAGCGAGGGGAGAAACCAGAAGGTCATAGAGGCCATCGCCGAGGCCATCAGCGGCGTGGAAGGGGTGGAGCTGCTTGACGTCGACCCGGGCAAGGCCACCAACCGGACCGTGGTCACCTTCGTGGGCGAGCCGGAGGCGGCTCTCGAGGCGGCATTCAGGGCCATCGCCAGGGCCGGGCAGCTGATCGACATGCGCCAGCATCAGGGCGCCCATCCCCGTATAGGCGCCACCGATGTCTGCCCGTTCGTGCCGGTCTCCGGCGTGACCATGGAGGATTGCGCGGAGCTGGCCAGGAGGCTCGGCAGGCGGGTCGGCGAGGAGCTGGGCATCCCGGTGTACCTCTACGCGGAAGCTGCCGCCTCGCCGGATCGCCGCAACCTGGCCGATGTCCGCAAGGGTGAATACGAGGCGCTGGCCGAGCGCATGAAGGCGGGTTTCAAGCCGGATTTCGGGCCGGGCGAGTTCAATGCCCTGAGCGGTGCAACCGTCATTGGCGCCCGGCAGTTCCTCATCGCCTACAACGTCAACCTGAACACCAGGTCCCAGAAGCTGGCCAACGAGATCGCGCTTGCCATTCGCGAGGCGGGGCGGGCGAAGCGCGACGAGGGCGGGGAGATCGTCAGGGACGAAAGGGGAAACAAGGTCACCGTGCCCGGCACTCTTCAGGCTTGCAAAGCGGTGGGCTGGTACATCGAGGAGTACCGCCGCGCGCAGGTTTCGATCAACCTTGTGGATTACCGGGTGACCTCCGTGCACACGGCCTTCGACGAGGTCTGCCGCCAGGCCGACGCGCTCGGACTGCGGGTCACTGGCAGCGAGCTTGTGGGGCTCATACCGCTCGAGCCGATGCTCGATGCGGGCAGGCACTATCTGACCAGGCAGGGTCGCTCGACCGGCGTCCCGAACGACGAGCTGATCGATGTGGCCGTGCAATCGCTCGGCCTGGCGGAGCTGGCTCCCTTCGATCCGCAGAAGAAGATCATCGAGTACCGCGTGGCCGGCCAGGGCGGACGGCTCAGGAACATGACCCTTTCCGCCTTTGCCGACGAGCTGTCGAGCGAGTCGCCGGCCCCGGGCGGCGGCAGCGTGGCCGCGCTGGCCGGCTCGCTTTCCGCCTCGCTCAGCTCCATGGTCGCCAACCTCACCCATGCCAAAAAGGAGTATGCCGGGCTGAAGGAGCTGATGGAGAAAACCGCCGTCCGCGCCCAGCGCCTGAAGGCCGAGCTGCTGTCGGCGGTCGACGCCGACACGGAGGCTTTCAACCGGATAATCGCAGCAAGGCGGCTGCCCAGGGACACGCCGGAGAACGCGGCGGCTCGCTTGGCAGCCGTCGCCGAGGCCAACAAGAAGGCCACCCTGGTGCCGCTCAATGTCATGAGAAGCTCGGTGGAAGCGCTGGAGCTGGCCGAGCTCATGGTAGAGAAGGGCAACCCCAGCTCGCTGAGCGACGCCGGCGTGGCCGGCCTCATGGCCCGGGCTTGCGCCGAGGGAGCCTATTACAACGTGCTCATCAATCTGCAGGGCATCGAAGATAAAGGCTTCTTCGCGGAGACGGAAAGCCGCGCCCGGGAGATTTACGAGCAGGTGCGCCGGCGAGCCGGGACGCTTCATGAGCTTGTCCTGTCGAAATTGTAGGGGCGACGGGTTATGATCTGTTAGCCTTGCTTGCGCGGCTGCCCGGACGGCAATAGGGGACGCAAGGCGGGAACCTCCATGACCAAACCACCGAACGAAGAGAAGGAGAGCAGCGGGAAGCGCCCGGGGGGATCTTCCTACGAGCAGCCACGCTGCCTGGAGAACGAATGGGAAGGCGCTGACTTCCTCATGATGCAGCAGCGCCTGGACAGGGTGACCGACTGGATGCGCCTGGATGCCAACGAGCTGGCGCCGCTGCGGCACCCGAAGCGATCGCTCATGGTGGTCGTGCACGCCCGCCTGGACGACGGGCACGTCGGCTCCTTCACCGGCTATCGCGTGCATTACGACATTGCGCTCGGTCCCGGCAAAGGGGGCATCCGTTTCCACCCGGAGGTCAGCCTGTCCGAAGTGGCGGCAATCGCCATGCTCATGACCTGGAAATGCTCGCTGATGAATCTTCCGTTTGGTGGCGCCCATGGTGGCATCCGCCTCGACCCGGCGAAATTGAGCGAGCGCGAGATCGAGCGCATCACCAGGCGCTACGCTTCCGAGATCATCGAGCTCATCGGTCCGGACGAGGACATTCCCGGACCTGATCTCAACACGAACGAGCAGACCATGGCTTGGATCATGGACACCTTCAGCGTCAACAAAGGACATACGGTGCCTTCCGTGGTGACCGGCAAGCCGAAGTCGATCGGCGGGTCGCTGGGAGCGTCCGAGGCGGTCGGGCACGGCGTCGTGTTCTGCGCCAGACGGGCGGTCGAGAAGCTCTCGCTCATCACCGACGCTCCCACGGTGGTCGTCCAGGGGCTGGGCAATGTGGGATCCGTGGTGGCGTCGAGCTTGCACGAACGAGGGTTCAACGTTGTCGGGATCTCCGATGTAACTGGAGGTGTCTACAACGAAAGAGGGCTGAACGTCCCGCATCTCAAAGACCATGTGGCCAGGGTGGGCAGCGTGCAGGGCTACCCGGAGGCTGACGCGGTCACGAACGCGGAGCTGCTGGAGCTGCAGTGCGACATCCTGGCACCATGCGCGGTGGCGAACCAGGTGAACGCCGGCAACGCCGGCAAGCTCCGCTGCAAGGTGATTGTCGAGGGGGCCAACGCCCCCACGACCCCGGACGCCGATGACATCCTGGACGACCGGGGCATCGCCGTGCTGCCCGACATCCTGGCCGCCGCCTCGGGCGTCACGGTCGGCTACTTTGAGTGGGTGCAAGGGCTGATCAGGCTCTTCTGGACCGAAGAAGAGGTCTACAAGCGGCTCGACGCGCTGGTCGGCAAAGCCTGCGAGCAGGTTTTCGACCTGGCGCGCCGGGAAAAAGTGAGCTTGCGCATGGCCGCCTGGCGCATCGCCGTGGCGCGTGTGGTCGAGGCCCGCCGCCTGCGCGGCCTGTATCCGTAAGCCAATGTCAAGATGATTTAATTGGCCCTCTGGTCTGACTGCGGGTCGGCCGTTGCAGCCCGCGCAAAAAACTCAGGAAGGTCCGTGGGGAGTCCCAATGACTTCTGACAGCTCGCGCCCATCTGCGAAGAAACCCGCATGCTTTCGCCGGGCCCGCGTGCTGGCGGGATGGGCGAAGGTGCTGGCGGCTCTTCTTTTGCTGGCTATCGGATCGCCCTGGTCATGCGCACTGGCAGGCGCAGCCGAAAGAGAGGGCGCGCAGGGGGCTTATCTGGCCGCCGGTGTGAGCACGGCGCCTGTGCTTGATCCTGCGGTGCGAGACCGGCTCACGGAGCAGGTTCTGAACGCCTCGCTGGAGGTGGGCTCGACCTGGGCGCGAATAAACAAGGAGATCGTCCAGACCGGCGACGAGTTGAGCAGGATGAAGGAGGCGACCGATCGGAGGGTTCAACTCCTCACCCTGACGAACTTTGCCACCCGCGGGTCGATGGGAACGATCGGCTCCTCGTTGATCATCAGCAAATCCAGCCTGAGCGGAAACCTCTTGCAGTTGATCGGCGCCTACAGCATGTCCGTTCTTCTGTCGATGGTGACGTTTCGCATGATGAAGGGACCCAAGGAGCTGCGAGCGGCCAGGCCGAACATGCTGGCCAGGGTGCTGGGCTTCTCTCCGCAGTCTCCTGAGGAGGATTACCCGGCCGTGGTCTGGTCCTTCCTCAACTCCGCGCCGCCTGGCAAGCAGCAGACTCGCCTGGCCGAGCTGCTGGACACCTGGCGCAAGCAGCGTTATACAGCCGGCAAGGGCAAAAGCAAGGAGCGCACGGCGGCGCTTGCCGGTATGCCGTCCAGGTACAAGGTGACGTTGAAGCTGCTGAGGGTACGGCAGGCGATGCTCAAGGACGTGCAGGCCGCGGTGCTGGAAATGAATGTCGACCTGTTGGATCTCGACCAGGCGGTTACCGCGACGAAGGATACGGTCAGGTGAATCGAGCAATTCCCTGGCAGCGTCGTTCTTTTGCCCGGCGTGCCCGGCGCACGGCAAGCTTGCTTTCCGGTACCCGGATCCTCGCCATGCTGTTGTGCATGCTGCTGCTTTCGCCCTCGCATGCTGCGATGGGGGCCGTCCAGGGCTCGCTGCCGGCTGCCGAGGACGGCCCGGACCGGTACCGGCTGTCGCCGCGGGCTGCCGGTCTTGCGCACGCGCTCAAGGTAGACGAGGACATCCGCCGCCTGGAGGCGCTGAGCGAGGAGTCGGCTAAAGCCGGTGTCGCCAGCCAGGAAGGGCAGGCGTTGCGCCGCCGGCTACTGGAGAAAATTGTCCAGGCTTACCTGGAGATTCGTTGTGTCTACGCCAAGATTCAAGGAGAGATCGCCAGGGACAATGACCAGACGCTAAGGGTCAATGACAGGGCTAACCGCGCCGTCGACACGATCAACACCTCCAACTTTCTCGGGCGCGGCACACTGGGCATCATCGGCTCCGCCAATCGCATCGCCAGCCTTTCCCTGGTCGGCAACCTGTTGCAGCTTCTGGGCAGCTCCGTCTCCGTCAGTTTTTCGAGCCTGTCGCTTTACAAGGCGAGGGGTCCCAGGCTCCCCGCGGCCTATCGGCCCAACATGCTGGCCAAGGTCCTCGGGCTTCCCTGCCCGAAGGATGTCGAGTACCCGGA
This sequence comes from Pseudomonadota bacterium, assembly GCA_021325555.1. Classification (GTDB taxonomy): domain Bacteria; phylum Cyanobacteriota; class Vampirovibrionia; order Obscuribacterales; family Obscuribacteraceae; genus JAJPGY01. The sequence continues at coordinate 67,397 of JAJPGY010000029.1, forward strand.
AGCGCTGTGGACTTTTCTCAATCTGGTGCCGCCGGGCAAGCGCGAGACCAGGCGGGACGCTCTAATCGCCTTGTGGCGCGGTCAGGGTATTCTTCGCGATAAGCCCGGGGGCCCACACGATCCTGCTGCCCTGGCCGGAATTAACCCGGGCGTAAAGGTGACTCGCAAGCTTCTCAACTACCGGGTGGCCATGCTTAACGATCTGATGGCCAGGGTCGTTGAGGAGAATGTCAATCTGCTGGAATTGCTGACCGCCATCCCCGATCTGCCGCCGGAGGCGATGCCGCCCGCGAACGTGGGCCCCCGGCGCGTTGTTGCGGTGGTGCCGGGAGTGTCCCCGCGCGCCGCGCAGCTTGTCGATATCCTGCAAGCCGAGCACAATGAGAACGCCCAGCGGCTCGCGCCCCTGTCAGATAGAGCCGCTCACATGGCCGCCATCCTCGGGGTCGGCAGCGCGGTGGACGAGCTCAGAAAACGGATGCTGGACCGGCGAACGGCCCCGCCTGATATGGCGGAGCAAGCGTTGCGCAAGCGAGTAATCGGCAGGATCGTCGCCTCGTTGCTGGAGGAGCATTCCGTCTGGTCACGGATTGAGGCGGAGCGAACCTTGCTTTCCGATCGCGTGCGGATAACGTCCGGTAGGACGAGAAAGCACGTTCGCCTGATCAACGCCTCCAACTTCACCGAAAAAGGCACGCTCGGCGGGACCGGCTCCAGCTTGAACATGGCCGGTCTCTCCTTTGCCGGCAATTCGCTGCAACTTTATGGCGGCGCACTCTCGGTTGCTCTGGCACTGGTTTCCTACCGGACAATGAAAGGGCCGAAGCTGGCGCTCAAGCCCGAGGAGAGCATGCTGGCCAAAGTGCTTGGATTTCCGGTCAGCACGCCGGAGGCGGACTATCAGCAGACCGTCTGGCAGTTCCTCAACGACCTGCCGCCGGGACAGGACAGGAGTCGCCGGCTAGAGCTTCTCGACCGATGGACGCGCAGACGTTATATCTCCCTGGCTGGCAACACCGATGAGCGGATGAAGGCGCTGGCCGGGCTGCCTGTGCGGCACAAGGTGAGCACCAGGTTTCTCGCCAACAAGGCCGAGATGTTGAACGACCTCGGCGCCAAGGTCATCGAGCAGGAGCTCGATCTACACGAGCTATACAGGGCGATTGTCAGACCTTGAGCGGGCAGGGATGCTGGAATTGTATGGTCGACCGTCGCGCCGAAATTACGCAGTCGATATCAGAAGCAGTTACGGCGGCGTGGGCAGGGGGTCAGCGGCTGTGTGCAGTGCGTCCGCCGATAAGCACCTCCCTGACCAGGTGCTTGTCCCCGAGCACGGCAAGCAGGAAAAGCTTTTCGGCAGTGCTGCCCACGTTTTTCAAGCGGGCCTGGAAATAAGCGTCCAGACCGGGATCGACCACCACCAGATCGGCGCTGGCGCCGCAGGAGAAATTGCCGATCTGCCCTTCCATGCCCAGGGCGCGGGCGCCGGCCAGGGTGGCCAGATAGAGAAGCTTGACCGGGGTGAGCATGACCGCCAGATCCGGCCGCTCCATGGCGAACATCTGCAGCGCCTGTACTTTGTATGCGTGGCCCATCTCCTTCAGCAGGCTGAAGCTGGTTCCGCCGGCCACGTCGGAGCCGAGCGCCACGATGACCTGGCGGTCGACGTACTTCTTGAGCGGAATCAGGCCGCTGCCCAGGAACATGTTGCTGGACGGGCAGTGGGTGACGCGGCTGTGTGACTGGGCCAGGCGGTCGATCTCCTTGTCCTTGGAGTAGATACAGTGCTCGAAAAAAGAGCGCGGACCGAGAAGGCCGAAGCTGTCGTACACGCTCAGGTAAGAGTCGGCGTCGCTGAATATCTCCTTGATGCGCTCGATCTCGTGGTGGTTCTCGTTGAGGTGCGTCTGGAAATAAACGTCCGGGTGCTCCTCCGTCAGTGCCCGGCACACGCGCAGCAGCTCCGGGGAGCAGGTGAGGGCGAACCTCGGGGTGACCACATATTTGAGCCGGCCCTTCCCGTGCCAGCGCTCGATCAGCCGCTTGCAGGCGCGATAAGCGTCTTCGGCGGGCAGCGCCAGCTCGGCCGGCAGGTTGCAGTCCGACAGGGTCATGCCCATGAAAGCGCGAAAGCCCCTGCGCTCCGCCTCGGCAAAGGCGACCCCCGTCGCCTCCTCGAAGTGGGCGCCGAAGATGAGCGCCGTCGTCGTGCCGTTGGCGATCTCTTCCTGGAAGAAGATCCTGGCCGCCTGCTCCGCGTAGTGACGCTCCCTGTACTTGATCTCCTCAGGGAAGGTATGGCGGCGCAGCCAGTCCAGCAGCTCCTCGCCGAAGGCGCCGATCAGAAGGGTCTGCGGAAAGTGAATGTGGCAATCGATCAGGCCGGGGAGGATGAGGCAGCCGCTGCGGTCGATGAGGCCCGCCTGCGGGTAGCGGCGGCGGGCCTCCGAGAAATCCGTCAGCGACAGGATCCTCCCGGATTCGTCGAAAGCCAGGCCGCCGTCCTCATATGTCTCGAGCGCATTGAGATCGTCGGCTTGCGAGAAGGGATCAGCGGTTACGTGGCAGACCGTTCCGCGGACGATCGTGACCCCGCGGGCGGTTTCGCTCTCTGACGCCTTGGTTGTCATTGCCTCTCTCGGGTCCCGCCGTGCAGGCGGGCGAAGAGGTCATTTTACCTTACGCGTCTTTCCGGCTGGTTTGCCTGTCTTGACCTCGGCTGCCTGGGCCGCCATCTTCTGCCGCAGATGCCGCTCGAGCTGGGCGGGAGAAAATGGATACGGGCACCAGCCGGCGCCATCCACCGGGCAGGCAGACAACGTTGTAAGAGCTGTCTTCTTCGAGGCACGCTTGCGTGCAGGACGTTCTAGAAGTTTGGTTGTGGACACGTTCCTTCAAGCCTCCTTCCTATCCCTGGTATACCACCGATCGCTGGGTCCGGCGAGGGCGATAAGGTGAAATGTTGCCCGGCAACATCCTGGTTGGCCCGTTGTCAGTTTAGATCAGTTTCGCCGTCATTTCCCGGGAAGCGGCTTGCCCGGCGGAAAGAGAGCAGAGCCTGCCGGCGTGGCGGCCGGCGCCTGGGCGGCCGGTGGCGCCAGGGTCGCCGCGATCGCCAGGTTGCCGGTGTTGTCCCTCATAAGCGTAATCAAGCCCGCATAGCCAGGGTAGCGGATATTCTGCGCCTTGCCGAGAAAGGCCTGGTTGACGGCCTGCTGGAAGACCTGAAACTCGCTGGCCACCCGCGCCTTTTCGGCGGGCATCGGCTTGCCCAGGGCCTCGTAAGCAAAGGCAAAACCGTTGGCGGCCGCGAAGGCCGAGCCCACCAGCGGGTTGGTGCCGGGGTGGACGATCATCTGCTGCCCGAGCACCTTGCCGTTTTGAACCGCCACCAGTAGCCTTACCGCATAGCCGGGCGAGACCTGCTGCTGCTGGGGGTCGGCCCGCAGGCTGTACTGATATTCGATGCCGGCGGCGGCGGTCGTCTTGCCGGCCGGTGCAAAATTTTTTGCCAGCTTGCGCGCGTAAGCGTCGAAATCCTCGCCCAGCCTGGCCTGCGCCGGCACGCTCGCGGCGGCGCAGGCCAGGGCCGCCGAAAGCAGGAGGACGGGCCGCCCTGTCAGCACGGGCATCCGGGGCGCCTTAAAACGCCGAGCTTTCCAGCTTGAGCGCATCGTGCACCTCCAGCCTGGAGACGTAGCGTTCGATGTCCTTCTCCTTCAGGATGCCCTGCTCGGTGACCAGCCCGGTCAGCCACGAAAGCGGGATAAGCTCGAACTGGTGGTTGAGAACGCGCACCCCTTTCGGGGCGGCGTCCCAGACCTCCTCGCCAGGCCGCTCGTGCTTTTCGAACTCGAACAGCCGCTCGTCGTCGACGAACTTCTCGGTGCCGCACAGGGCATAGATCGGGATGTTCAGCTCCTTGCAGGCCATGGCCAGCGGCCAGGATCCGATCTTGTTCACCAGCCCCGGCCTGCCCACGCAGTCGCAGCCCATGAAGGCCGCCCGGCAGGTCGGCAGGACGATCCCCAGCGCGTTGTCGAAGGTGTGGATGACCTCGAGCCCGCCGGAGGCCAGCGTCGAGGCCAGCTTGCGCCCCTCGAGGGCCGGGCGCGCCTCCGTGCAGACGACGCGGAAGTACTTGCCGCGGGACCTGGCGTTGGCCAGGGCGCTGACGACGGTGGAGCTGAAGGAGTAGGCGAACACCGACTCGCCCGGGGGGATGAGATCGAAGACGATGTCGGCTATCACCGCCGCGCTGTCGCAGAGCTGCTTCTCGAACCTGTCCAGCGCTTCCTGGCAGCGCTGCTGGATGTCGGTCACGGTGGCGGCGCCGCGAACGGAAAGGAGCACGCTGTTGCCCAGGTGAAACAGCGGCGCCATCGCCGGCTGCGCCCCGGTCAGGGCCCGCGCCGTTTTTGTCAAGAGAGAATGCACCGCGGCGACCGGCATCTGGTCGGTGCCCTGCAGCATGGTTTGAAAGACGAAGATGGCCCGCAGGGCAATTTCGGCTGCCCCGGACAGAAGATCGTCGCGAAGCGGTGCTACCAGTTGTTCAAGTTCCTGAGTCTTTTCCATGGAGCACTCCTGGGCGGCTTGTCTGTAGAGAAAGCATTATTTCACATCGACCGGGCCAATTCCCCGGCTTGATGGCTGTGTTTGAGGAGCCGGTCCGCCCTGGGCTCCTCGATCAAATGTGACCAGGGAAGGGTCTGGTCATACGGCAGCGGGCGCCAGACGTAGTGGTCCATCCCCGGGCAGCCGTCCGGCGGGTGCCGGAGCGCCTGTTTCCAGGCGCCGAGATTGCCCCTGCCCGCCGCCACAGACAGCAAGAGCGGCGTCAGACGCCGGTCCCCGCGCGAGAGCAAAGCCTGGATGTCGCTCCAATTGTGGCTTTCCGGTCGCACCTCGATGCCCAGCCGGCAGAGATGTTTGCGCACGTATTCAAGCTTCTCCCCCGAGCGCCTGTCCCGCGGCGCCCACTGAAACGGCGTCTGGGCCTTGGGCACGAAGGAGCTTACGCCGAGGGTAAAGCGCAGGCGCCGGTGGTCGCGTTTAAGCGACGACAAGAGGCGGACGGTCTCGTCGAGGTCGGCCTGCGTCTCGCCCGGCAGCCCGACAATGCCGTAGAGCTTGACCGCATCGAGGCCGTGTTGATCGATGAGGTCGATCGCCGCGCGCACCTCCTGCTCGGACAGGTTCTTCTTCATGATCGCCCGTAGCCGCTCCGATCCGGACTCGAGGGCGATGGTCACCGATTTCTGCCCGAGCGTCCGCAGCATGGTCAGAATCGTCGGGTTGAGCGTGTCGGCGCGCACGGAGGCGATCGATATCTGCGTGCCGGGCCGCTCCATGAGCGCTTCGGCCAGCTGGTCGAACTGCGGGTGCTCGGTTACCGAAGGGCCGAGCAGGCCGATCTTTGCCGTGTATTTGAGCCCCAGATCGACCTTCTCCAGGATCGTCTCCAGGCGGCCGGCGCGAAAGGGCCTGGTCAGATAGCTGGCCAGGCAGAAGCGGCACTCCTGCGGGCAGGAGCGGGCGATCTCGACGAGAAAGACATCCGCCCAGGCCGAGTCCGGCGAGATGATGCACGAGTGGGCGACATAATCCGGCGGCGGTGTGAAGACCTTTTTTTGCGGCCTGGCAGGCGCCGCCGGGCAGGTGGGCTCGACGGACTCGATCGGGCCTCCGGGCTCGCTCAGCCTGTAGCGGTAAAGCGACGGAACGTAGATCCCCTCGACCTGCGCCAGCTCAACCAGCTGTGCCCGCCTGTCCTTGAGCGTCCGAATGCGTTTCCAGGCCGAGAGAAGCTCCGGAACGGTGGCCTCGGCATCGCCGAGCAGGATGACGTCGAAAAGCTCGGCGAACGGCTCCGGATTGGCTGTCAAGACGGGGCCGCCGGCAAAGACCAGAGGCGTGCCGCCGTCGCGCTGGGCGCTGGTGGGCGGGATGCCGAGGCGGGCCAGCTGCCGGAGGACGTTTATGCAGTCGAGCTCCCAGGAAAGCGTGAAGCCGACCAGCTCGCAGGCGTCCAAGGGCTCCTGGGAGTCCGTGAAGGCCCGGGCCACGAATATCTCCGGGTCCCGATCGAGCAGGCGCCAGACGAGCTGATAGCCCAGACCGAACATCCCCACCTGGTAGGTGCTGGGATAAGCCCAGGTGACGCCAAAGAGCGGGTCCGCCTTGGGCGGGCGTGAAACGGTGAAAATCTCTTTGCCTAGCATCGACTCCCTGCTGACACAGGCCACCAGGTCAATTGTAGATCCTGCTGCTTACTTATCAGTGTCCGGAGGCTCGCCCTTGGCGCGGCAGATGCTTGGCCCAGTCGGCGCCCAGCCCGTCGAAGAACTGATGGGCGTCCAGCACGTCGTCGTAGGTGATGGTCGGCTTGCCGGAGAGCCTCTCCCGGTCGCGCTTGGTCCAGTCGAGGGCCGCCTTCGTGCGGTCGGGGGCGGGCGCCGGGCCCGTGCCCACGATGGCCACCCCCAGCGGCCGGCCGCAGACGGAGCAGCCCACGCGCACAACCAGGATGCCTGGCTCTTCCCTTAGTAACTCGATGCCATCTGAAGTAAAGGGGTGACTGCAAAAACGGCAGAACTTTTGTTGGAAGTACTCCTGAATAGCCTGGAAACTTCCCCCATAGAACTTGCCCATAGGGAACCGCCAATTCTAGTTTTTACGGGGTGTCGCAAGCACCCGATGGTGACCGACAAATCCACTGAGGACTCTCACATTCTGTGAAACAACATCCCAGTCAAGAAGGATTATACTGGAACGACGATCGAACGCCAGTGCCACCATGGATAAAATCATACGGAATGCCAGATCGTTATCAGCGCCTGTAGGCGGGGCATGCCCCGCCCGCTTGGAAGACGAGGTTGCCTAAAAGAGCAGGCGCAGGGAATGTCTTCTTGTACACGAAGGAGCCCAAATGACGCATATTGAAGAGATATCGGCGATGGAAATCCTGGACTCCCGCGGCAATCCCACCGTCGAGGTGACCGTCGTCTTCTCCAACGGCGCCGCGGGCCGCGCTGCGGTGCCGTCCGGCGCCTCAACCGGCACGTTCGAGGCCGTGGAGCTGCGCGACAAGGACCCGAAGAGATATCAGGGAAAAGGCGTCCTCACCGCCATTCGCCATGTCAACGAGACGGTGGCCAAAGCGCTTCTGGGGGCCAACGGCCTCGAGCAGACGATCATAGACCGGGAGCTGGAGCGGCTGGACGGCACGGAGAACAAGAGTCACCTGGGCGCCAACGCCACCCTGGGGGTGAGCCTGGCCGTGGCCAAGGCTGCCGCCAACTCGCTGGGTATGCCGCTTTTCCGCTATGTCGGCGGCGTGTCGGCGTGCATTCTGCCGGTGCCGATGATGAACATTCTCAACGGCGGCAAGCACGCGGTCGACGGCGTCGACTTCCAGGAGTTCATGATCGTGCCGGTGGGGGCGGACTCCTTTTCCGAGGCCCTGCGCTGGTCGGCGGAGATATATCAGACGCTGAAAGCGGTTTTGCACAAGAAAGGCCTTGGCACCGGGGTTGGTGACGAGGGCGGTTTCGCCCCTTCCTTGAAAACCAACGAGGCGGCTCTGGAGCTGATCATCGAAGCGATCGAGCAGGCCGGCTACAAGCCCGGCGAGCAGGTGGCGCTGGCCATGGATCCGGCGTCGACCGAGTTTTTCAAGGACGGCAAGTACGTGCTGGAGACCGAGAAGCGCAGCCTCGCGGCCGACAAGATGGTCGAGTACTACGAGAAGCTGGTGGACAAATATCCGATCGTGAGCATCGAGGACGGGCTGGCGGAAGAAGACTGGGCCGGCTGGAAGATCCTCACCGACAAGCTCGGCTCGCGCATCCAGCTTGTCGGCGACGACCTTTTCGTGACCAACACCAGGCGCATCGCCCGTGGTATCGAAGGTGGTGTCGCCAACGCGGTGCTGATCAAGCCGAACCAGATAGGCACGCTCACCGAGACGCTGGACGCCATAGCCCTTTCCAGGGAGAACAGCTATGCCTGCGTGATGAGCCACCGGTCGGGGGAGACCGAGGACTTCACCATAGCCGACCTGACCGTGGCCACAGGCATCGGGCAGATCAAGACCGGCGCCCCCTGCCGGTCGGAACGAACGGCCAAGTACAACCAGCTGCTGCGCATCGAGCGCGACCTGGGCCGCACGGCCATCTACCGCGGCGCCCGGGCCTTCGCCCGGCTTCGCCGCCAGGGCAAAGCCGCCCCGACCGCCGCAGCCAAGTAACCCCGGTACACCCAACCCTCGCGAGGGCGCATTGCATGCGCCCTCGCCCTGGCACCGTGTCCCCTGCGCCTATTTATTAAACGCGACGTCCCGGTTCTGCCTGATCAGGGTGGACTTGGTGCGATAACGGCCCAGGTACTGCCCGTCGATGTACTGGTCGACGTAGCTCTGGGAGATCATCTTGTCCGGGCTGACAAGCGCGAATCGGTCGCGCGATCTGGCTGCCCAGCTGCCGTTCATGTTTTCGCCGAAATAGTAGTCGGTGCGGTCGATCTGGGCTTCCCTGTCGTTAAAGGCCGTGACGTTGGCTTGCGCTTCCCTCCAGCCCGCCTGGTTCCAGTTGGCTTCCACCCGCCCGTCGCCGGTGCGCCTGAACTCGATGATCGACTCCATCTGTTGTCCTGCCGTGATCCCGTCCATGGCCGAGTCGGTGACCGAGGTCAGGCAGCGCCAGCTGCCCTCAAAGCCGGGTGGGAAGGAGCCGGTGATGGTGACGGTGGCCGGCAGGGTTTGCTGGCTCTTTTCCGCCGCCAGGGCGCCGCGGCTCTCCGCGCGCTCCTGTTCGCGGCTGACGTAGCCGCGGAGCAAAGGCGCGGCGTTGCCGGGCGCAACTGCCGTGAGGCACAGGACGCTCAGCGCCAATGCCGTTAACTTTGCTGTCCGGGTTGCCTTCATGGTGATTCCTTCGTTTTTCCCATCCGCCGCCTGCTGAGGCTTCTGCCCGGGTTCCGGGACTGCCCGACCGTAAATTAATTCTGAGCGGGCTTCGGGAAAACCCCTGGCTGATAACTATGTGCCCGTCGATAGACCTTGATAACTGAAATTCCTTTTCGATCAACTTTTTTAAGGATTGGATCTTTATCCCCATAAAATACCACCAAGTGGCCTCGCCGGAACAAAGAAGTTCACCGGGCGCCGCCAGGAATTAGTAGTTGTCAAGCGAGGAAGCCGCCAAAGCCGCTCGGGGGCGGAGTTTTTGTTACGGCCTTTAAACCGCGTCGCGTAAAACCCTGTAATGACAGGTTGTCAAGCGATAATGGGCGATACCATATAGAGCCCTTCCCTCGCTCCCCGTTTACCAGTCCGGCGGGATCTTCATGCGGGAAGCCGGCCATCATCTATATGAGGATAATCAGGTGAGTAACAAGACCATGGCAAAGGCAGAGATTAAGGATCCGGGGTTGGCTGGCGCGGGGATGAAGCGCATCGAGTGGGCCGAAGCCGACATGCCGGTTCTGCGCCTGATCCGCGAGCGTTTCCGCAAGGAGCAGCCGCTGGCCGGCTTACGTGTCTCCGCCTGCGCGCACGTCACCACCGAGACGGCCAACCTGGCTCTTGCTTTGAAAGCCGGCGGCGCCGATTGCCTGTTGATCGCCTCCAACCCGCTTTCCACGCAGGACGATGTTGCGGCGGCGCTGGTGGTCGAGCAGGGCATCTCCGTCTATGCGATCAAGGGGGAGGATATCCCCACCTACCACCGCCACATCGAAACAGCTCTTGACCACCAGCCGCAGCTCATCATCGATGACGGCTCCGACCTGGTGGCGACGCTCGTTCAGAGGCGGGCCAAGCAGGTAGGCGACGTGATCGGCACCACGGAGGAGACGACCACCGGGATCACCCGCCTGCAGTCCATGCAGCGCGACGGGCAGCTGGCTTTTCCGGCGATCGCGGTGAACAACGCCAAGACGAAGCATCTCTTTGACAATCGCTACGGCACAGGACAGTCGACGCTGGATGGTATCATCCGCGCCACCAACCGCCTGGTTGCCGGGCGCAACGTGGTTGTCCTCGGTTACGGCTGGTGCGGCAAGGGAACCTCAATGCGGGCCAGGGGGTTGGGCGCCAACGTGATCGTCACCGAGGTCGATCCGATCAAGGCGATCGAGGCGGTGATGGATGGATTCCGCGTCATGCCGATAGCCGAGGCGGCGCCGCTGGGCGACATCTTCATTACGGTGACCGGCAACCGGCACGTCATTGATGGCCATCACTTCGATAAGATGCGGGATGGGGCCATCGTCTGCAATTCGGGGCACTTCGACCTGGAATTGAACCTGGAGGCCCTTGAGAAGCTCTCGCGCAGCAAGCGCGCCGTGCGCCCGCTCATGGACGAGTTTGTCCTGGCCAACGGCAACCGGATCTACGTGCTGGCCGAAGGCCGTCTTGTCAACCTGTCCTGCGCGGAAGGTCACCCCGCCTCGGTAATGGACATGAGCTTCGCCAACCAGGCGCTGGCCCTTGAGTACCTGGTTAAGAACAAAGGCAAGCTGGCGGCAGGCATCCAACTGCTGCCCGAATCGGTCGACCGGGAGATAGCCACCCTGAAGCTCGAGTCGATGGGGATCGCCATCGACAGGCTGACGCCGGAGATGGTGGAGTACCTCGGGTCCTGGAAGTCGGGGACCTGATAGCGCCTGCGTGCTGCGGAAGATTCGCGCGCCGGGAAATGCGGGCGGGCCTCCCTCGCCGGAGGTGCGCTTTGTGGGGCGTCTGCGTGCCCGTCCTCGCCTATAAAATGATATATTGCTTCAAGGACATCTCAGCAACCGGGCAACCAGTTGTGGGACACAGGCTGGCGAGCAATTCCCCGGATTGGTAGTTACAATGAATACACCTTCCCAAACGAAAGAGACTGAGCAAGTGGTGGAGACCAACAGCGATCAAGAGAAGATTCTGGTTGTTGATGATGAGGCGTCGATCCGGCGCATTCTGGAGACCCGTCTGAAGCTGGCGGGCTACAACGTGGCCACCGCCGCCGACGGGCAGGAGGCGCTGGATCTGTTCGGCAGCTTCCAGCCGGACCTGGTGATACTGGATGTCATGCTGCCGAAGATGGACGGCTATGAAGTCTGCCGGGAGATCCGCAAGACATCGGACACGCCTATCATTATGTTGACAGCCGTGGCCGATGTTTCCAATCGAATTCAAGGTCTGGAGATAGGGGCCGATGACTACGTGGTGAAACCTTTCAGCCCGAGCGAGCTGGAGGCGCGCATCAAGGCCGTTTTGCGGCGCACCGTGGAGAAGCACCAGGACACGACGCAGAGCAAGAGCTCGAATGTGATCACGGTCGGCAGCCTGAAAATAGATCTCAACAAGCGTCAGGTGACGCGGAAGAACGAGCGCATCCGCCTTACCGGCATGGAGTTCAGCTTGCTCGAGCTGCTCGTCACCAACAGCGGAAAACCATTTTCGCGCGGCGAGATTCTGCAGCAGGTCTGGGCTTATCCGCCGGATCATCGCATCGACACGCGCGTGGTGGATGTGCACATCAGCCGACTGCGGTCCAAGCTGGAGGAGGACTCCTCCAACCCGGATCTCATCCTGACAGCCCGCGGGATCGGCTACATGTTCCAGAAGATCAGCTAGAGTCCGATAACGCGCTGATTGTTAGAACCTGGATAAAATCAGGCTTGCGCGGGATCGATTTACTGTTAGAATCCGAGCACTCCAGGCGAAGAAGCTGCTTCTTCGCTTGACAATGAAGATGGTCTTAACTAACTGGTGTCACCAAATACGGTTGTCATCATTTAGACCGATGTAGAATGAGAGGCGCCTTTAAAAAGGCAATCTGGATTACTAAAACGGGCTTCCCAAGAGGATCTCAGCCAATCGGATGATGAATCCACATCGCCTGCATATGTTCTCATAGTATTCAAGTGGCCTCTGCTTGGCACGAGCATTAAATGCGGGTTCCGCCGAAGAAAGGCAGGTTGAAAAGACGCGTGCTAATCCACGCAAGTCGTGATAATCTTCTGGGGTAACTGGTATGGTATCGGGTTACGTTCGCGATAGGGGCTAGAAAAGAGGATCATTCGTATGAAAAAGCCGCGGTTGTGCTTAGCGTTGAGTGCATCACTTGCACTTGTGCAGGCCAGCTTACTACCGGCGCTGTCGGACCCAGCCTCGCCTGCAATATGGCAGAAGCTGTCGGGCGCGGCTGAAAGTAAGCCTGCTGCAAGGACCGGCTCGCCGTCGGCGGTCAAGGCCAAATTGGCACCGCATGCGATTGCGCGTGCGGCGAACGCGAAACACCAGGCCATCGTTGCCGGCGCTCATGGTGTCGCCGCCGGTGGTGCCGCCGGACAGGTGATGCTTTTCCTGAAGAGCGGCGACTCTGATTCGTCTGAAGCCAGTGGCGTCCCGGCAGCCGCCTTGACCATCCATTCGTCGTTGCCTCTATCCGAGCGAACGGATGCCGCCGCCTCTGCCCCCGCCGCCGACAAGGCCACCCTGGTGGCAATGAACGATGCGCCGCGGGCCGACAAGCAGTTGATCGCCCAGCTAGCCCCCGACCAGATTGTCGCCCAGGCGGACCAGGGGCCGGGCGCCACCACCTCGACGCCGATACCACCGGTGGTGAGCGGCGCGGTTGATCTCGAGGAGTTCAAGCCGAGCAACGTGATAGATCTGAAAGTCTCGCAATCGCGGACCTTCAGGCTCAAGAACAAGATTCTTCGCACGTCCATCAGCGATCCGTCCGTGGCGGAACCGGTGGTGGTGGCAGAGAACCAGCTTGTCCTGCTGGGCAAGGCGCCCGGCGGCGCCACCCTCGTTATATGGGATGAAGCCGGCAACTCCGTTGCCGTCGACGTGAAAGTGCAGCGGGACTACTCCAAGCTGCAGGCCCTGCTGCGCCAGGTCGACCCGAGAATTATCGTCCAGCCGTTCTCCGTGGGCGGGTCGGATCGGGTAATCCTGCGCGGCGACGTCGATCATCCGGAGTCGGTCATTCGCGCTTTCGGCGTGGCCAACGCTTTTATGGATGACCGCGAGATGAAGATAATTGCGGCCAACAGCCGCCTTGTCGAGCCGCGTATCGGCGAGATGGGTATGGGAGCGCAGCAGCAGGTGGGCGGGCAGACCGGCAGGCTGTCGGCTATCTCGCAGGTCGACCGCTACACCTACTTCTCCAACCGGAACAACAACATAAGCAAGGCGCAGGCGATCGTCAGCGAAGGCGGCCGGGTGACGAGCCTGATTCGCGTCCGCAAGGTGCCTCTCATCGTGCTGCACGTTACCTTCATGGAGATGAACACGGCAGCCGTCCGCGAGCTGGGCATGCAGCTTGGTCTCAACTTCACGAGCCAGAGCTTCGCCTTCGGGTTGGGCGGGCAGAACTTCTCCGGTGCTGCTGACGGCAGCACGCCGGGCTTCTTCCTGACCTCCAACACCGGTATGAACGGCAGCCAGGGCAGCATACCCTTCCCGTTCCCGGTCGGCTCGGTGACCCCGGTTGTCGGTCTGGCACCGCTTGCCGGAACCGGCGTGGTTGTGCCGGTTACCTCGGCGACCGGCAGTGCCCTGGGCTCCTTCACGGCCACCCCCACCTTCATCCCGCCGACCCAGAACGTCCTGGGCTTCCTGCAGCAGGGGCTGACCAAGGGGGCCCAGTACGGAGCCACCTCGCAGCCGGTTAACTTCTCGGCCGCCAGCGTGATCCCCAGGCTGCTGGGCAACCAGGTCGTCAACCAGGCGATCTCGGCCATCGGTCAGCCGGTGCTGAACACGCTGCCCTCCAGCTTGTTGCAGCAGGCCTTCCTGCTCGGCGCGCCCGGCGGGGCCACCTTCGGCACCAACGCGCTGATGAACGCCTTCACCTCGACCTCGAACTTCACCTCCGGACGCACCTCGCGCTGGTCTTTGAACCCGACCGTGCAGGGCATCATCTCCCACTCGCGGGCAAGGGTGCTGGCAGAACCGACGCTGGTCACCCTTTCCGGTGAGAGAGCGGCGTTCCTGGCCGGCGGCGAAGAGCCGATTCCGCAGAACGTGGCTACCGCCGGAACCGCGCTCACCTCGGTAGGATTCGAGCCGTTCGGGCTCAGGTTGAACATGATCCCGGTGCTCATGGAAAACGGCAGCATCAATCTGGAGGTTTCGCCCGAGGAGCGTTTGATCTCACCGGCGCTTTCCTTCCAGCTGCCGGGCGCTACATCGCCGACCTTCGGCTTCACGACCCGCAAAACCCAGACGATCGTGGAGATGAAGCCGGGGCAGGAGCTGTTTATCTCGGGACTCGTCTCGGCCAACAGCGGGCGCGAGCTCATCAAGACCCCGATTCTCGGCGAAGTGCCGGTATTAGGCGCCCTCTACCGCTCGAAGGCCTTCAACAAGAACGAAAGCGAGCTGGTGGTGGCGGTGAGACCGGAGGTGATCCTGCCCGGCAACCCGGGACAGATGAAGCTGCCCGAAGAGATAAGCAAGGTGGAAGGACCGCGTGACGTCAACATGTTGCAGGTCGAACCCACCGTGCTTGACGAGCGCTACATGACCTCCGGTCGCGCAGAGCACAGCCAGAAGATACCTGGGGTGCTGCCGCCTGGGTCACCAATTCCTGACAATCAGTAAGCTTCTCGGGAGAGCTGAGACATGAATTTCATAGGGCTAGAAAAGAGGAAGACTTTCATGAAAAAGCCGCAGTTGTACTTAGCCGTGAGTGTTTCCATGGCACTTCTGCAAGCCAACTTGCTACCGGCGCTTTCAGATCCAGCTTCCCCGGCGATTTGGCAGAAGCTTGCTGGCGTCACTGACAGCAAAGTGGTTCGCACAACCGGGGCTGGTCAAGGCAAGGCCGCCCGGCCGGCATCGGGAGCGGCAAGCCGCCCGTTGCGGGCAGCGGCGCCTTACGCAGCAGCCTTGAGCGCTCACGGCGTAGCCGTAACCGGCGCCAACGGGCAGGTGATGTTCTTCTTCAAGACGAAGGAGTCGGGAGCTGCCGCCAACCACGCACCGGCTGCGGCGCTCACCATTCACCCGGCGCTGCCGCTCACCGAAGAGCCGGCTCAGACGGCCAGCGCCGAGCCGGCCAAGCCTGCACCGACCCTGGTGGCAATGAGCGGTGAGATTCCCGCAGGCGCCCTGAAAGGCGACGGCAAGGAAGCGAAAGCGGAGCCCGAGGTCCAGCCGGCTGCGGCGGACAAGCAGCTCATCGCCCAGCTCTCGCCGGACCAGATAATCGCCCAGGGCGAGGCGGCCGGCACGACCTCGACGCCTATCCCGCCGGTTGTCAGCGGCGCCGTCGATCTGGAAGAGTTCAAGCCGACCAACGTCATCGACCTCAAGGTCTCGCAGTCGCGAACCTTTAAGTTGAAGAACAAGATCGTCCGCACGTCGATAAGCGACCCGTCGGTGGCCGAGCCCATCGTCGTGGCCGAGAACCAGATCGTCTTGCTGGGCAAATCTCCGGGTTCCACCACTCTGGTGGTCTGGGATGACGCCGGCAACTCGATCGCCGTCGACGTCCGGGTGAACCGTGACTTCTCGCAGCTGCAGGCGGTCCTCCGCGAGATTGACCCGCGCATTATCGTCGAGCCGTTCACGGTGGGCGGCAGTGACCGGGTGATCCTGCTTGGTGACGTCGATCATCCGGAGTCGGTCATTCGCGCCTTCACGGCCGCCGACTCGTTTATGGACGATCGGGGCATGAAGATAATCGCCGCCAACGGACGTCTCGTCGAGCCGCGCATCGGCGAGATGGGAATGGGGGCGCAGATGCAACAGCAGGGGCAGACCGGACTGCTCTCCGCCCTGTCGCAGGTTGATCGGTACACGTACTTCTCCAACCTGAACAACAACGTCGGCAAGGCGCAGCTCATCGTGAGCGAGGGCGGCCGGGTGACGAGCTTGATCCGCGTCCGCAAGACGCCTCTCATCGTCCTGCATGTCACCTTCATGGAGATGAACACGGCTGCGGCTCGAGAGCTCGGCACCCAGCTGGGCCTCAACTTCACGAGCCAGAGCTTCGGGTTCGGTCTGGGCGGCTCGCCGGCTTCCGGGGCCAACGTGAACCCGTTCCTGCTCACATCCTCGCCCGGCACCAACGGCACCCAGGGCAGCATCCCGTTCCCCTTCCCGGTAGGCTCGGTTAACAATATTGTTGGCTTTGCCCCGGTGGCGGGTACCAACCAGGTGATCAATACCGCGGTTACCGGCATACCGGTGCTGAGTCCGACGGGCGTGCCGACCGGCACGTTCACCACCGCCTTCAACCCGACGGTCGTTCCCGCCGCGCAGAACGTTCTCGGCTTTCTGCAGCAAGGGCTCACCAAGGGGGCCGGCTTCGGGGCGACTACGGCGCCGGTCAACTTCACGGCCGCCAACGTCATCCCGCAGCTTCTGGGCAACCAGGTTGTGAACACGCCGATCTCGGCCATCGGGCAGGCAGTGCTGGCCAGCGCGCCGACGCTGCTCGGGCAGACCTTCCTGCTGGGCGCGCCGGGTGGCGCCGCCTTCAGTTCGAGCGGTCTGGCCAACGCCTTCACGTCGACCTCCAACTTCGCCTCCGGACAGGCCTCGCGCTGGTCCTTGAACCCGACCCTGCAAGGGATCATCACCCACTCGAGAGCCCGCGTGCTGGCAGAGCCCACGCTGGTCACCATCTCCGGCGAGCGCGCCGGCTTCCTGGCCGGCGGCGAGATCCCCATTCCCCAGTCGGCCCCGCAAAACGGCGCCACCTCCCAGTCGGTCGTATTCGAACCGTTCGGGCTGCGGCTGAACATGATTCCGGTGCTGCTGGAAAATGGCAACATCAACCTGGAGGTTTCGCCTGAGGAGAGAATCCTTTCCCAGACGCTGGCCTTGAGCTTCGGCGTGACCGCCCAGGGACTGCCGAACTCGGTGCCCGGATTCACAACCCGCAAGACGCAGACGATCGTCGAGATGAAGCCCGGACAGGAGCTCTTCATTTCGGGTCTGGTCTCCGCCAACAGCGGGCGTGAGCTGGACAAGACGCCAATCATCGGCGAAGTGCCGGTGCTGGGCGCGCTCTACCGCTCCAAGTCGTTCGTCAAGAACGAGAGCGAGCTGGTCGTCTCGGTGAGGCCGGAAGTGATTCTGCCCGGCAACCCGGGTCAGATGAAGCTGCCTGAGGAGATAAGCAAGGTGGAAGGCCCGCGCGACACCAACATGCTGCAAGTCGAGCCGACAATCATCGACGAGCGCTACATGACCTCCGGTCGCGCCGAGCACAGCCAGAAGATACCTGGCGTGCTGCCCCCGGGCTCACCAGTCCCCGACAGCCAGTAGGCACGAAGGGAACGGATCTAGAAGCGGGCGGGACGCAAGTCCCGCCCGCTTCGTTGTCGGTCCCCGGGGCGCGGGCGCCCCGCCGGCACCAACCGCGCCGTTTGTCGATCAAGGGGACGCCTACTTGCGCCGCGCCCCTTTTTGCTCGATCTTTGCCCGCGACAGATACTCGGCTGATTCGCGTGGAAATTCGCGCACGAAAATATCCAGCACCATCGCCACCGTGCTGCGCAGAAAATCCTCGCGGTCCTGCGCCGGCGCATAGCAGTTGGCCAGCCCGACCTTGTCGACGATGTTGAGCAGCCCCTTTTCCGCCAGGCGCACCATCGTGGTCATCACCGTCGTGTAAGCGATCGGCCGTTCCTGGCGCAGGCTGTCGTAGATGTCGCGCACGGTGACGGTCGGCTTGGC
Organism: Pseudomonadota bacterium; assembly: GCA_021325555.1. Taxonomy (GTDB): domain Bacteria; phylum Cyanobacteriota; class Vampirovibrionia; order Obscuribacterales; family Obscuribacteraceae; genus JAJPGY01. The sequence goes on from JAJPGY010000029.1 coordinate 85,089, forward strand.
CTTTTTCCAGACCAGCTCCATGATCTCGCATTCCAGATCCCCGAGAAACTTTCGGAGTCCTTCCTGGTTAAAGCGAAACGACGCGTTTTCGTCGTGGAGTCTCATGTGCCCGCCGACAGTCCGAAGCCTGCAAAAATCCTAGCATGAATAGTCCTTATTGAGATAGTGGGTCCGGATCAGGACTGGATCTTGAAAAGCCCTGTTGGAGCCAGTCTCGGGGTAGCAAAGCGGCGAGCGCGGCAAACGGTCATAAATTCGGCCATAAAATATGGTCATGTCATTTTCGGCAGGCGACAGACGTCCCGTTGTCTTTCTCGATCGTGACGGCACCCTCAATGAGGAGGTCGGCTACATTCGGGATCTGTCGCGCCTGGTCTTGATCCGGGGGGCGGCTGCGGCCGTACGCCGCCTCAATGAGTCCGGCATCGCCGCGGTTCTGGCCAGCAATCAGTCCGGCGCCGCCCGCGGGTATTACAGCGAGGAGCACATTGGCGCCCTCAACCAGCGGCTGGTGGACCTGCTCGCCGCTCAAGGCGCGCTCCTGGATGCGGTTTACTACTGCCCGCACCTGGAAGAAGGCTCGGTGCCGGCTTTGAGCGTGGCGTGCGACTGCCGCAAGCCGGCCCCCGGTCTGGTTGTGCGGGCGCTGACCGAGCACCCCGACTTCGACCGGCAGCGGATGTACGTGGTCGGTGACAAGGCCACGGATGTCGAGCTGGCGCGCAACTGCGGCGCCAAGGGAATCCTCGTGGAAACCGGCTTCGGAAGCCAGGTTCTTGCCGGCACCTATCAGTGGCCGGTGCAGCCTGATTACACGGCCCGCGGGATCGGCGACGCCGTAGACTGGATTCTGGCCGATCTGAAAACTGCCCTCCGCTAGTACGCGCCGGCATAAGAACCCGTTCGCTCGCAGCGGCGCGCTGGACGCGCCCGGGCGGATTGCATCCGCCCCGGCGGGCGCAGTTTAATTTCTGCCGGCCGGTACTAGCCGCCGGGCACCCACGGTGGTGTGCAGTCCGCAGGGGCGAGGCAGGTGTCGCCCGCGGTGATCAATCCATTAATCGGCAAGGCGGGGGCATCTATTGTGATGACTCCGGTGATGACTCCGGAGGCTGTGCCCCCCTTGCCGTGCCCCTACAGATCCGCGCCGGCGACCCGGGTGCGCGAGCGCAAATAGAGCTTGACCTCGGAGAGCAGCGCGTTCATGTCGAACGGCTTGGGCAGGTAGACGTCTGCCCCGGCCTCCAGCGCCGCCAGCTGGTCCGGATCGGCGGTGGCCATCACCACCCAGATGCTCTTCAGCTCCCTGTCCTCTTTGAGCGCCCGGCAGAGCTCCCAGCCGTCCATGCGCCGGTCCGCGAGATTGGATTCGAGCAGAATCAAGTCCGGATGCGGCTTGCCGCGGGCGATGCTCAAGGCGTCGCCCGCGGAGCTGGTCACCTGCACTGCATAGCCTTCAAGCGCCAGGTTCTCCTGCAGAAGACAAGCCATGGCGCCGTCGGGCTCGACCACCAGGATGCGCGTCCGGTGCGTCTCCTTTCGTCCGGCGCCGAGCGCCTGCCTGTGATCGCCGAGCCAGCGACTGCCCGGATGCTGCTTGGCTGCGTAACGGTAATCGCGCGAGGTGGTAAGGACGTCGACGTAGCTCTGAAAGCGGCGCGTGGTACTGGATACGATACCAATCGAAAGCGAGATCAGCGGCACCCGCCTCCTGATCCCCCCGTGCCCGGTAGCCACGAGATAGCCCCGCTCGATGTCCTCGGGCGGATAGAAGCGCTTGCTCACCTGCTCGAACTGCCGGCAGATCTTCTCGGCCAGGTCCTCGCGCTTCTCCGGCGAGGTGATGAAGAGAAAGTCGTCGGCCTCCAGGTGCCCGACAAAGTCGCTGTCCGCGGCCAGCCCGAGCAGGATGGCGCCCAGCGCCTTGATCAGCTGGTCGCCGGCCAGGTCTCCGTAGGCCTCGTTATAGACCCGCAGGTTGTTGAGGTCGATCGAGAGCGCCGACCAGATCCTGTCGGAGACCAGGCACTGCTCCAGCATGCGCCGGATCATGTTCGGCCCCGGCAGCTGGGTAAGCGGGCTGGACAGCTCCTCCTGGCGGCGCCTCAGGTGCGCGAGGACACGGATGGCCAGCTCGTTTTTGTCGATCGGATCTCCGAGCACGTCGTCGGCGCCGTAACGGAAGGAGCGTATCCTCTCGTTGACGTCATCGGAAGCATGCAGGAGCACCAGCACCGGTCGCGGCTGGACCAGGGTGGCGCGGATCTGCTGGCAATAGAGCCGGCCGTCCCCTTCCGGCATGTTGGCCGCCAGAAGCACGAGGTCCGGGTGCAGGAAGGAGAGCAGCTCGTTTGCCTCCTCGAAGGAGGCGACGGCGTGCACTTTGGCGCCCGTCTTCTCCAGGATGGACGCGTAGTCGGCAGCCTGCCTGGGCTGGTGGATGATGAGAATTACCGGCGTCGGCAGCATCATGGTTAGCCCTTGCCTCTTGCTGCTTGCTCTTCCAGCGTCGCCGCCGGCAACTGGACGGTGAAGGTCGTCTGTCCTGGCCGGCTGGCCACCTTGATCTGCCCGCCAAGCGCCAGCACGAGCGATCTGGTGATGTAGAGACCGAGACCGGTGCCCTCCGCCTGCCTGACCAGCGGGTTGTCGAGGCGGCTGAACTTGTTGAAAATCTCCGGCTGGTGCTCGTGCGGGATGCCGGCCCCCTGGTCGGTCACGGAGAACTCCACCATCTCCGGGTGCGAATCGAGGTCCCGGGCGGCGATTGTCACGGTCGTGCCGGCCGGCGAGTACTTGATCGCGTTGTCGACGAGATTGGTCAGGATCTGCTCCAGGCGGTCGGCGTCCGCCCAGACCGGGGGCAGACCCGGGCCGATCTTGGTGACGATCTTGTGGTCGCGGGCCTTGTCGGCCAGGTTGCGGACCACCCTCTGCACGGCCTCCAGCAGATCGATGGCCCGGATAGTCAGCTGCAGCCTCCGCGACTCCAGCCGGGACACGGCGAGCAGATCCTCGACCAGCCTGGTCAGGCGATCCGCCTGATCCTTGATGATCCCCACGTAGCGGCGCTGCTGGCTTAAATCCAGACGGTCTCCGGCGCGCAGGATCGTATCGGCGAATCCCTTGATGCTGGTAAGCGGGGTGCGCAGCTCATGGCTGACCGTGCTGACGAACTCCGTCTGAGCCTGCTGGACGGAGCTGGCCTGCACGATATAGACTACGGTGAGGTAACCGGAGGGCTGCGAGCCGTTGGCCTGCACGGCTATGTGGCTGACCGGCACCGTGAGGTCCATGCCGTTGCGGGCCACCACCACGGCGTTGTGCAGGCCGGTGCTCTCGGCGCTGGCAAGAGACAGGGCGGGCGGGCCCTCGCTGATACCATCGGCGGTGGCGACCTGATGCAGGCACGAACAATCGATTATCGCCTCCAGCCGGTGGCCGATTATCTCTTCCGGACGGCGATCCAGCAGGCGCGCAAAAGACGGGTTGCAGCAGGTGACGACCCCGCGGGGATCGCTAATCACCAGGCCGTCGGCTGAGTAGTTTGCCAGACTGGAGTAGACGTCACTGAGGTCAATTCTCAAGGCAGATGCCATCCCCTGAATTTGCCTGACAAGAACTGGCGGGCCGGGCGCCCTCAAGCCTAACTTAACACCATCTCAGGCGGGGCTGCCTCATTACAATTTTTTCTTAAAGCACGGGTATCCCGGGACCGTCAGATCGAGCAGGTGCCGCAGGCGGGGGCGGTCGGTAAGGTACAGGTAGCCGACCAGCGCTTCGAAGGCGGTCGCCTGGCGGTAGGCCGCCTGGCTGGACTTGTGGCGAACGGTTCCCTTCAGGTTGCGGGCCCGGCGTACTATGTCTTGCTCCGCATCATCGAGCTCCGGCAGGATGAGGGCAAGCAGCTCGGCCTGTTTGGCGGCGCTTACGCGGGCGACCACCCGGCCGTGCAACTGGCGGGCGCTGGCGGCGGTCAGCGCCTGGCGCTCGCGCTCGTGGAGCTCGAAGACGGCGTCGCCCAGGTGGGCGAGCACCCGCAAAGGGACGAGCTTTGCCTCAGCCGCACCGATCTCCCCGGCGAAGAGCATGCCCGGCGTCTAGCCTTCCCGGCTTCTGTCGGGCGCCTGCGACTTCCGGCGCCGGGAGACAAACTCGCGCACCACCTGCCAGAAAAAATTGGGAAGCGCGGAGCCGATGCGCTTCCAGCGCCAGGGCTCGGTGACGAGCCTGTAGAGCCACTCCAGATGCAGCCGGCGCATGATAAGCGGCGCCCGCCTGCTGGCGCCCGCCCAGACATCGAAGCTGCCGCCGACGCCTGCGATGACCGCCTTCGGGAAGGCGGTTTGCCAGCGGTCTATGAAGTACTCCTGCTTGGGCACGCCCAGGGCCACCAGAAGCAGCTCCGGCTCGGCCTTGGAAAGGGCTTCGACCACGGCCTCCTCTTCATCTGAGGAAAAGTAACCGTCGCGGGAGGCGACCACGTTGAGCCCGGGATGCATCCTGGGCAGAAGGCCGACCAGCCTGTCCAGCACATCTGGCTTGCCGCCCACCAGGGCGACTCGCCTGCCGGCCGCCGCTGCCCTGGCAAGGGCCGCCGCCGCCAGATCGATGCCGGCCAGCCTTTCTACGGACTGCCCGGCCAGCCGCAATGCCCAGACGATGCCGGCGCCGTCCGGGATGATCAGGTGGGCGTGTCGGATAATTCGATCGAGCTCCCTGTCCTGCTGTGCTGCAACCACCATCTCGGCGTTGAGCGTGACTATCTGCAGCCGCTTGCCCGACCGCCAGGCCGATTCTACGATCTCGAGGGCCAGCGGCTCGTCCACGATATCGACCGGATAGCCGAGTACTGTTTGGCGAGCTTTATTTGTGGCTGACAAGGTTGACATTATGGGCGGTGCCCTGTGGGGGGTCTGAATATTTACCTGCGTGCTGCAAGCACATAGAGAGCCGGCTCTCCCCCGGGACCCGCCACAGCCCCGACAAGCCTTTCAGACATCTCTTTGCATGCCTAGCATTCTACTTATAATATTAAAGTTCTGGCAAGCCAAATTTCTTGCAGCTTCCGTGCCGGCCGAAGCTTTACGGGAAAGCTCATGACGAGCCGAGAACGCCGCTTTCAAGTCATTGACCCAGCTGTCCGCCCCGGGCTCCTTGGTGAGATTTAAGATCGGCTGCTCAAACTCCGTTAACAATCTTGTCACCTTGGGGTCGTAGGCCAGCCCCAGGCAGGGGACAGCCGAGCGCAGGGCCATTATCGCCGCATGCAGGCGCATGGAGACCAGGAGATCCAGACGGCTGAGCAGGGTAATCCACTGGCTGGGCATGCTGAGAGCGTTCGGGTCGATCATCACGGCAACCCGGCCGGCGGCCTGCCAGCAATCGCGCACGCGCGCGAGCAGAGGCCTGTCCAGCGAGCCCTGAAGCGGCAGCAGGACAAGCCGTGTCTCCCCGGGAAGCCCCGCCAGAAGCGCCTGCTCCATCGCCGCCCGGTGGGCGTCGGTGAAGCTGGCGGCCGGACGCAGGGACAGCCCGACAAGCGGGGCGCCCTCCCGCGCGCCTGCCCCGGCAGGAAGCGCTGCCTCGACGGCCTGCGGCAAAGGGGAAGGCGGAAGGCACCAGACCGGGTCGGCGGTTCTCTCCGCCGGTAGGCCCCATGATTGCACGAGCTCGGCCGAGCGCTGATCGCGGACGGTGATCGCCCCGGCCAGCGCGAAGGCCTTTTGCGTGACCAGCCGGGACAGCGACGAGGAGAGCGGCCCCACCCCCTGAGCGTAGATGAGCGCCGGGCAGCCGGCCAGCCTGGCCACGGCGATGTGCGAGGCGTAGAAGATGGTTGACCCGGGGCTGCGCGTGTCCTGAAAGAGCCCGCCGCCCCCAGAGACGAGAAGGCGGGCCCTGGCCGCCAGCCGGAAAAGCCGGCCGAGGTCGGCGCGCGGCGCGGCGTCGACCCCGAAGGTGTCCCGGGTGTGCGGCGGATCCGCGGAGAGCACGACCACCTTCTCGGCAGGCACCAGCCGGCCGAGCTCGCGGCACAGCTCCTCGAGAATCGCTTCGTCGCCCAGGTTACCGAAGCCGTAATAGCCTGAGACTATTATCAGATCGCGCTTGCCGTCCGAGGCTGCCATTTTGGGCTCCGCACCGCCAATTCTTGGCCAGCATAGCAGGCAACCGGCGCGGCATTCGATCTAAGATACCAGCAAGCCAGCACCCGCTTGCGCGGTGGCCGGCGCCTGAGGAGAAAAAGATGGCCAGCCCCCGCGGTCCCGACCAGCACGCAGCGACCTCCGAAAAGCAGGAGGCCGCCCCGGCGGCGGGCCGGGTCGCTCCCGGGTCCGCCGAAGGGCTGTGCAGTTACCTCGCCCAGGCAGCCGGAAAAGGGATCGCGGTTATCTCCTCGGCGCCCGGCGCCTGGAGCGTGTCGCGCTCTCCAGTCCTTTTGCCCTCCCGGCTCAAGGGCAGGGAGGTTGTCCTGCTCGACCTCTCGCATCTGACGGCGGTGCTCGAGCACAACCGCGAGGACCAGGTGATTGGCATCGAGGCGGGCATGACCGCCCGCGAGCTGGACCGCATGCTCGCGGCCAGCGGTCAATGGTGGCCGGTGAGCTGGCCTGATGATCGGGCTACGGTCTCGGAGATCATAGCCGCCGGCGACGGCGGCTGCCTGGAGCACGGATTCGGCGGTCCCCGGGAGCTTACCCTCGGCCTGTCCGCCGCGCTTTCCGGCGGCGAGCTGGTCAGCGGCGGCGGCAAGGTGGTCAAGAACGTCAGCGGTTTTGATCTGCCGAAGCTCTTCATCGGCTCGCGAGGCTGGATTGGCGTCGTCGTAACGGCCCATCTCCGGCTTTTCGCCCGACCGCCGTGCTTTGGCGCCGTTGTCGTGCTCGCCACCACGGCCGGTGGCGCCTTCGAGATCGCCTTCAGGCTCAATTCCAGCGCCGTTGCCCTTTCTTGCCTGGAAGTCGTCGACCGCCGCCTGCTGGATCTGGTCCTGGCGGGCGAGGGAGAAGCAGCGCTTACCGGGCTGGCGGGCCGGTTCGCCGTACCGGCGTCCGAGGCGCCGTTTGCCGTGCTCATACAGGGCTACGGGCAGCCCGATGTCGTGGCGGCGACCATGGAGGCCGTGGAGAAGCGGATCTCCGTGCCCGCGGGCCGGCAGGTCGCCGTGTCCGACGAGGAGTGCTCGATTCTCCTCAGGCGGCTGGCGGATCCGGCGTATGCCTGCGGATTGTCGCAAATCGAGCTGGCCTGCCCGCCGGCGGCGATGCCGGCGCTGGCCGACTGGTGCCGGGCGCAGGCCGGCTCGCCGCCCTGGCAGGCTCGCCCGAGCCGGGGGCGGCTCAAGCTCTACGCCCCCGATGCCGGCTCGGCAGCGGCCATCCAGAAGGCCCTGGAGGGCAGGGCGGCCGAGCGCGCGGAGCCTGTGGTGGTGGCATGCGGGGACGAGGATTACGCGTGGCGGGTGCGCACTTTGCCGGCCGCCGGCGATCACGCCCTGTCTCTCAAGGCTGAGATAAAGAGGCGCTACGATCCGGCGGGCAGTCTCAATCCGCATGTGAAGCCATAGGTGGAGTCGATGGGAGCAGGAGACGAGCGAGAGCCGGGAATCATCACCACCGGCGGTGACAAACCGGGGGTGAATCTCGAACTTCTCGACGCCTGCATACACTGCGGCCTCTGCCTGCCCGCCTGCCCGACCTACCTGGCCACCGGGCGGGAGATGGAGTCGCCGCGCGGGCGGATATACCTGCTCGACCTCTGGAGTCGCGAAAAGTGCGACCTCACAAGCGATCTGGCCCGGCACATCGACTCCTGCCTGGGCTGCCTGGGTTGCCAGACGGCCTGCCCGTCCGGCGTCCGCTACGAGGCGATCCTCAATCAGGCCAGGCCGCATCTGGCCGGCTTGAGGGAGTGGCGCAGCCGGCATCTCATGCGTTACGTCTTCGCGCGCATTCTTCCCGATTACCGGAAGCTGCGCGCTATGGGCAACGCCCTGCGCCTGTGGCAGTCGGCAGGCGGTCAGAGGCTCGTTGCCGCCATGCCCTGGCTGAAAGGGGCGTTGGGAAGGCTGGCTCAGTGGCAGGCTTTCCTGCCGGACGTGCCCCGCTTTCAAGCGCTGCCCAGGCAGTCCTGGATTTCCGGGGAGAAGCGCGGGCCGGTTCAGCTTTTCTCCGGCTGCGTGATGGATGTCCTCTACAACCAGGTCAATCATGCCTGCCTGCGCCTGCTCACATTGCAGCGCCGCGTGGTCGGCGTGCCCGAGCAAACCTGCTGCGGGGCGCTGGCTTACCATGCCGGTGAGGTCGACATCGCCTGCGATCTGGCCCGGCGCAACATCGAGCTATTCGAGGGGACGCAGGGCGAGATCGTGGTCACGGCGGCCGGCTGCGGGGCCATGCTCAAGCACTACGGGGAGCTCATGAAGGGCGACAGGGAGTGGCGGGAGAGGGCGAGGGAGTTTTCGGCGCGGGTGCGGGACATCACCGAATGTCTCGATGCCGGCGAGTTCGCGCGCACGCCTCGGCCGCTGCCCCTGAAGGTGGCATATCACGCCGCCTGCCACCTCCATCACGCGCAGAAGGTGACCGAGGCGCCGGGCAGATTGCTCGAGGCCCTGCCGGGGGTGACCGTGCTGCCGCTGCGCGAGGCCGAGCATTGCTGCGGCTCGGCCGGCATATTTAATCTCACGCACACCGAGCTCTCCTTGCAGGTGCTGGACCGGAAGACCGGCTGCGTTGCCGACTGCGGCGCCGACGTGCTGGTGACGACCAACCCGGGATGCCAGCTGCAACTGGAGAAGGGGATGAAGGCTGCCGGCTTGCCGGTTCGCGTCTGCCACCTGGCGGAGCTTCTTGACGAAGCATACGGGGGGGACTGAGCGCGGCGCCTGCGATACTGCCCGCAGTGCCCGCGGCCGCGTCTCGCGCCGCCAGTGCCGGCGGCCGTCCGGCAGCCCGGAGCGTGACCGAGCCGCAAGGCCTGCCCGCCCGACGCCGGTCTCAACGCGACGGCAGCTGATCGGCCATGTCGTTGGCGTTGACCCGCATCCTCAGCTCGCTGAGCGCCGAGCTCTGCTCGGGCGTCAGCTGCCTGTTGCCGGCGTCGAGCAGCGGTTCCCTGGCGAAGAGATCGCTCATGGTGAAGCGCCCGTGCGCGATCTGGCCCTGGGCGGTGACGGTGACGCTCAGCCCGGAGCAGTCGGCGATCTCGGCGGGCGACAGCAGGTGGTCGCCGGCGATAAGCGCCTCTCCCTGAAGAAGCCGGATCGACTCCCGGCTGCCGTTGCGCGTCTTCAAGCTCACCGACACCCGCCCGGGCGCGGACGACTCGATGGCCAGCACGTGGAGGATCCGCTTTTCGTCGAACTGGACAAGCGCCGAAGCACCCGGCTCAATCTTCACGGTCGCCGCGGCGCACACGAATTCCAGGTTGCCGCCGCGATTGGCTCCCACGGCCCGGCCCTCGATTAGACCGATCTGCCTGTCCTTGATGTAGCTCAATTGCGTGCCCTGGCGGCAGGCGACAAAAGTGCCCTCATACCGGGAGCCTGCCTGCCCGGCCGCTGCGCGCGCGCCCCGGGCGGACCGCTCCGCCGCGCGGCAGGTCCAGAAGAGAAAGGGGGTGATGTTGTGCAGCGGTTGATTGAAAGAGACCAGGCTGGGAAAGGGCGTGTGAATGCGGGGCAGAAATGCCGCCTCGACGCTGGGCTGCGCGGAGCCGTGCCAGGCCTGGGCGATTCCTTCAAAGTCGAAGCTCAAACCGGGGCTGCCGCTGAGCTCATTGGCCGGCACGGTCAGCTTGACCTTCTCCGGCGAGCCGACCCCGGCGGACCTGGCCGGGATCTTGCAGATTGGCGCCGTCGTCGGCAGGGGGATTACAGCCACATCCGGCAAGACGAACTCCTGATTGCCGTGGCTCGGCGCCGCCGCTTCCGGCTCCAGGGCGGGAACCGAGAGCGTGGGCTGTCCCGGCTCGGCGGCGGGCATGCCGGCATCGGCGTCGGAGAGCCCTTCCGGTATGGTGAGCGGGCTCGACTGCAGGAGCAGCAGCTTGCGCAGATCGATGCCCGGGTAGTTGGAGAAGGGATCGCTGCGAATGACAAAATAAACGTTCCGCTCGAAGCGGGCCAGCACCTTGGCCAGATCGAGCAGGACGGGCACGTAGGACAGGTTGTAGCAGCTTGACGAGCCGTCCGGCTGGCCGGCGCCCAGCCGTCTCTGGATGGCCCGGGTGCTGGCAAGCGGCGGCACAGCGCGTGCGGGCGGAGCGGCTTGGATGGCCAGTATGACTGCTGCCTGAAGGAAACAGGCTAAGGCGCGGATTTTGGGATGCCCGTGTTTCATCGAGTCGACTTCGTCCCCCGCCGAAATCCCGGTCGTAACAGGGATCTTGTACCCGGAATGCCCGCGGCTTAATCGTGCCGAAGCCGGTTTCTCAGCGGTTCCGCTTCGCTTATAATCTAGGGGCGGTCGCCGGAGCCGGCAGAAGGTCCGCCTGATGGGGCCAGGGCAGCCGGCTCGACGCTTGCCAAAGGAGGCAGAATTGAAACTCGAGGAACTGGTGAAACCCAGAAAGCCTGACCTTTTTGAGGGCGACCTCTCCGACGAGCGGCTGTCGCACTATCTCGCCAAGGATGTGGTGGCCGTCGACACCGAAACGCGCGGGCTGAACGTGCACAGGGACCGCCTGTGCCTGGTTCAGCTTTGCGACGGCGCGGGCGTGGTCAGCCTGGTCCGTTACCGGCTGAAGCCGGCGCCCAACGTCAAGCGCCTCATGGAGGAGCCGCGGGTTCTCAAGCTGTTTCACTTCGCCCGCTTCGACCTGGCGGTGCTGAAGCATTACCTGGAAGCCGACGTCAACCCGGTCTGGTGCACGAAGATCGCCTCCAAGCTGGTGCGCACCTACACTGACAGGCACAGCCTGAAAGACCTGGGCCGGGAGCTTCTCGGGCTGGAGATGGACAAGAGCGACCAGACGAGCGACTGGGCCAGGGAGGAGCTGACCGCCTCCCAGCTCGAGTACGCGGCCAACGACGTGCGCGTGCTCATCCCCATCTACAACCAGCTCAAGTCCGTCGCCGAAAGAGAGGGGCGTCTGTCCCTGGCTCAAAAGCTCTTCGGTTTCCTGCCGGCGCTCACCGAGCTCGACCTCGCCGGCTGGCGCGACATTTTCGAGCACTAGCGCCCGGTTCCGCCTGCCGCTTTCAAGCGGTTAGAATTTCGGGTGGCGAAACGCGCCTGCCGACTCTCACCCCCGGAGCCGACCATGGAAAAACTGATCTACGAAAAGTCCCGCCCCGGCCGCCGCGCCCAGACGCTGCCGGCGCCCGGCGTCCCCGACGTCAAGCTGACCGATCTCCTGCCTGCCGGGCAGATCCGCAAAAAGAACCCGGCCCTGCCCGAGGTCAGCGAGCTCGACGTGGTGCGGCACTTTGTCAGGCTCTCCCGGCTCAACCACTCGATCGACACCGGGTTCTACCCGCTGGGGTCCTGCACGATGAAATACAACCCGAAGATCAACGACGCCATGGCCGCGCTCGAGGGCTTCCGGGAGCTGCACCCGCTGCAGGGCGAGGACCAGGTGCAGGGGGCCCTCGAGCTCATGTGGCAGCTGCAGCAGGCCATCGCCGGGGTGGTGGGGCTGCCGGCCGTCTCCCTGCAGCCGGCCGCCGGGGCGCACGGCGAGATGACCGGACTGCTTTTGATCCGGGCGTATTTCCAGGCCAATAACGATCCGGCCCGCACCAAGGTGATTGTCCCCGATACCGCCCATGGTACCAACCCCGCCACCGCGGCCCTGGCCGGTTTCCAGGTCGTGGAGATCAGGTCGAAGGAAAACGGCCTGGTCGATCCGGAGGCGCTGCGGTGCGTGCTCGGTCCGGACGTGGCGGCGATCATGCTCACCAATCCGAACACGCTGGGCCTGTTCGAGGAGGAGATCCAGACGGTTCAGCGCCTGGTCCACGACGCCGGCGGTCTTCTGTACTATGACGGCGCCAACCTGAACGCGATCATGGGCATGGTGCGCCCCGGCGACATGGGCTTCGACGTCTGCCACCTCAATTTGCACAAGACCTTCTCGACGCCGCACGGCGGCGGCGGTCCCGGCGGGTGCGCGGTCGCCTGCCGGGAGAACCTGGAGCCGTTTCTGCCGGTCCCGGTGGTTGCCCGTGCGGACGGGCGCTTCCGCTTCGACTGGGACAGGCCGCAGTCGATCGGCAAGGTGAAAGGCTTTTACGGCAATTTCGGCATTCTCGTGCGCGCGCTCACCTACATCCGCGCCCACGGCAGGGAGGGGCTGGCGCAGGTGTCGCGTGACGCGATTCTGAACGCCAATTACCTGAAGGAGCGCTTGAGGAAAAACTTCCAGCTCCCTTACGGGCAGCCTTGCATGCACGAGTTCGTGCTCTCGGGCATCTGGCAGAAGGAGCGCGGCGTCACCACCACCAACATCGCCAAGCGCATCCTTGATTACGGCGTGCACGCGCCGACCGTCTATTTTCCGCTGGTCGTCCCCGAGGCGATGATGATCGAGCCGACCGAGACCGAGTCCAGGCAGACGCTCGACGAGTTCGTGGAGATCATGCTCAACATAGACCAGGAGACACGCGAGACACCGGATCTGGTGCGCGGCGCGCCCCACAAGACCCCGGTCGGCCGCCTCGACGAGGCCCATGCCGCCCGCAAACCGAACCTCCGCTGGACACCCGACCAGTAGCGGCGAGGCATGCCTCGCCCGCCGGCCCTTCTGTTTAGCGCCCGCAGGCCGCCTGGGCGAAGGAGCGGCGGGCATGGCGGCAGATAAAAAGGAGTATGGTCTATGGCGGTGACGTTCGCGGCGTCATATAAGATGGCTGTACTCGATCTGGAAGCGCACGTAATTGAGGCGCTCCTTCAAGCGGGCAATCTCTTTCTTGGTCCCGCAGATAGGAATAATGAAAAGCAGCGCCAGGCAGTTGATGTACAGAAGCGGCGTCATGCCGATCATCAGCTTGGTGAGGTCATCTCCCAGATATTCGTTGTAGCATTTGCAGGCGATCCAGAAGCCGACAATATTGACGACCAGAAAACCGAGCCAGTGGAAATAAAGGAAGAGGCGCTCTCTGGCAAGCAGGATCATCAGCCTGGCGGCCTCCGCGCGCTGCTCGTTGTTTGGGGCGCGAACGTGCCGCGGTGAGACCGGCGCGAAAGTCGGCACCGGCTCGTGCGTCTGGCCCGGCAGCGGCGCCGCGGCCTGCGGGGCGGCCGTGTGGTAGTCGATAACCGAGCCGCAGTCACAGCAGAACTTTGCGCCCGGATCGCAGTCACCGCCGCAGGCGGAGCAGATTATTCTCAGGATGCCGGGTGATCGAACGGTCGTGTACATAAACGCGCGAAAACGCCTTCAGTTGATTTGTCTTACCCGTCACAGCCCCGGCCTTGCCGTCTGCCGCCCGGTGAGCCGGGCGGCATTGTGAAATCCATCTTAACGGAAAACATCCATTGTGACCCAAGAATTTGACACGGTCGGGCCATTATCAGTGGGACTTTTCCCATGGCTTGCCGGCTGCCGGTTCGAGAGCAACCGGCTCAAGGTTACCCCAGGTCATCCTCGAATTCAAGGAGGGTTCCGGCCCGGCGTCTCCTGAGGCTCGGTGGGCTCCTGCCGGGGCTCCTGGGTTGCGGTAGGGCCGGCCAGCCGGGCGGCGGCCTTAAAGAGATTTATGGCGGCATAAGGATTGAACCGGCCCTCGCTGAACACCTCCCGCATCAGGGCATGGCGGAAGACCGCCCCGCTTCCCTTGAGCATGAGCTGCTGGGCGAACGGCAGGGCCGTGTCGATGAAATTGAATTCGGGGTCGATGGTGAGCGCGACGCCCTCGAGCGTGAGCAGGGCGCGCATGATGTAGGTGAACTCCGTGGGCAGGCGGAACGGATACTGCCAGACGATCTCCGAGAAATCGAAGAGCATCTTGCGGAAGCGGACGCGATTGATGCCCTCGGCAAAGCGCGCCTCAATAATCGGGGTCAGGTCGCGGCACAGCGAGTCCCGGTCCACGTCGTCCGGCAGGAAGCCCATGGCCACGAAGTCGTCGACCAGCTCCCGGTATTGCTGCTTCACCACGTGCAGGAAGGCGTTGACCAGGTTCTTCTTCAACTCCGGCGATACTATCCCGACCATGCCGAAATCGAAGAGCCCCACCCTGCCGTCCGGCATGATCCGGATGTTGCCGGGGTGAGGGTCGGCGTGAAAGAACCCGTCCTCGAGCAGCTGGCGCAGGTAGAAGTTAGCACCGGCGGTGGTGACTTCCCGGCGGTCGATCCCCATCGCCTCCAGTGTCTCCACGTCCGTGACTCGGATACCGGGCACGTATTCGATCGTGAGCACGCGCCGCCCGGTCAGGCGCCAGATTATGCGCGGTATGCAGATCCGGGTGTTCATGCGGAAGTTGTGCCGGAAGCGGTCGGCATTCCTGCCCTCGCGAATGTAATCGATCTCCTCGAATGTGGTGCGGGCGAACTCCTCGACCACGCCCGGCCAGTTCGTGTGCCGGCAGAGGCTGGGATAGCGCATCACCTCGTCGGCGATCGCCTCCAGCACCTGGACGTCGCGGGCGATGGTGAGCGGCAGATTGGGCCGCTGCACCTTCACGACCACGTCGCGCCCGTCAAACAGCACGGCCCTGTAAGCCTGGGAAAGGCTGGCGGCGGCGATCGGCTTGGGGTCGAAGTAAGCGTAGAGCTCTTCTGGCGGGCTGCCCAGCGCCCTGATTATGGTCTCGCGGGCGATTTCGGTCGGGTATGGCTCCACGTCCTCCTGCAGGGAGGCCAGCTCCAGCATCGCCGGCAGTGGCAGCAAATCGGCCCGCGTGGACAGCGTCTGGCCAATCTTGATGAAGGTGGGACCGAGCCGGTAAAGCCTGTCCCGCAGCCAGCGCCCGAGACGGCGGTACTCGTCGTACTCGGCGCCGGTCAAGATGGTCTCTTCGAGGTCGCCGCCGGCCTGCCGCTGCGCTTCCATGCGCTGGTGCTCGCCGGCGTGGAAGCGGGCGAATCCGCGCACGGCGACGATGATCGTCCAGATGATCGGCAGCACCCGCACCGCTCCGGCAAAGCCCTGCACGGCGTAGATGCGGCAGAAAGCCCGCCAGGAAGAAGCCATGAGCTTCCAGACGGTGACGTCCTTGAAGGTCTCATGCAGGGGATTGAAGTGACGTACGCTTTCGGGACGTTTCAAGGCTTTCGTGCTTCTGGCTGTTAGAAAAACTCTTGACCACTATATATAGATCCTGACACGTTGTCAGCAGGCTGGTGGTTAAATTTAAGTTTGCTTTACGCGGGGGCCATTCGTTGCTCACCGCCCGCCCAGGGCCTCGTATTGCAGCTCGATGATCTCCTTGATCGCCTTGCCGGCCAGCTCCATCAGATCGGCGAGCTTGGCGGCATCGTAAGGCTTGCCCTCCGAGGTGATCTGCAGCTCCAGGATCTTGCCCGATTCGGTGAGGATCACGTTGCTGTCCATCTCGGCCTGCGAGTCCTCGCTGTAGTTCGGATCGGCGAGCAGCTGCCCGTTTACCTGGCAGATGCTCACCGCAGCCATGTGCTCGGTAATCGGCAGCTCGTCGAAGACCCCCTGCTTTCTGAGCTTGAGCAGGGCGTCATAAAGGGCCAGGAAGCCGCCGCAGATGCTGGCCACCCGCGTGCCGCCGTCCGCCTGCAAAACATCGCAGTCGACCGTCACCATCCGCTCTCCCAGCGCCCGCCGGTCCACCACCGCCCGCAGGCAGCGGCCGATGATCCGCTGGATCTCGCTGGTTCGGCCGGAGGGCTGCCCCCGGCTCACCTCGCGCACGGATCTCACCAGGGTGGAGCCGGGCAGAAGGGAGTACTCGGCCGTCACCCAGCCCTCTCCTTTGCCGATCAGAAAGGCCGGCACCCGCTCCTCGACTTTGGCCGTGGTAAACACGCGCGTGTCGCCGAACTCGACCAAGACCGAGCCGTCGGCGTTCTTGGTGAAGTTTCTCGTGAACTTTATTGGTCGGAGCTGATCCCACTGCCTGTTGTCGCGCCGCCGGAACATTGAACATCTCGCTTTCCAGGGTCCCGGTGTTATCAGTCCCCGCGATGGCTGCCTGACCGGTTAAAACTTACCCTGACGCCGTAATTCTAACCGGCCGGCCGCTCATTCGGCGTCACCGAAACGCAGCCGGCGGATCTCGGCCGTGCCTTTGAGCACCAGCTGGCCGCCCGGCAGCACCTTCACATCATTGAACATGAAGTGGATGTCTTCGGACCTGTTTCCCCAGCTGGACAGCCCGTTTACCTTGTTGACAATCATCGCCGCCAGCTCCGGGGAGATCTCCTGACCGGAAGCCGAGATATGAGTGTCGGTGAGCGCCACCCAGCCGTTTTGCTGGCTCACCCGGGTGTCCACCCGGATCGGTATGGGAACGGAAAGCTCTCCGGCCCCCAGCCTGGACTGCATCATGATCAGCATGCGGTTCCCGGGCTCCAGTGAGAGGCTACCACCGGTAAAGGACAGGCCGACGCCGGCGTTGCTGCCGATGATGCCGGTCAAGAGGCCGGCCTTCTGCATGGCGGTAACGGACATGCGCTCCAGGGTGCGCGGCGAGTTGAGAAACCGGTTCAGGCTCGCCTGGCCGATGGTGGCTGTCACTGCCGCCTGCGCCGGCGTGGTGAACTGCAGCATGCGGTGATTGAGCAGCCTGGTGGTGTCGAAACTCAGCGCCCCTGCCGTGGAGAGCACAAGCTGGTCGCAGGTGAAGTCCTGGAAGTGCCCGCCCCGAACCTCAATCGCCAGCGCCGCCAGGCGCCCCTGGGTGAGGTCCATGTTCCTGGCCACCAGTTGCAGGCGGTCGACGGCGCCTTCCATGAACTGGGCATCCTCGAGTTCGATGGCCAGCTGCCCGAACTTGCCGCTGCCTATGTCCACGAAGGAGATTGGCGGGACCACCAGCGGCCCCTGCCCCGGCCAGGCAGAGGAGGGGGCGCCGGTGCCGGCATACGGCCTGCCCGGCGGCAGCTGCGTGGGGTTCGTCTGGTAGTCCGGCTGCTGGCCGGGATACGGCTGGGCGGGCTGGCCGGGATAGGACCGGCCCCCCTGGTAAGCGGGGCCGGGGTAGCTGGGGTAAGCGGGATAGACCTGCTGCCCGTAGGGGGTGGCGGCCGGATAAGCGGCCGGCGCTTCCGGCGCGCAGGGCTGCGCATCAGGCGATGGCTGCCCGAAAAGCGGCGACGGGGGCTGCTCGGCGATGGGCTGCAAGGGCTCCCGCGCGCCCGCGGGGGCCGGAGCCGCCGTACCGGCGAGCAGGATGACCGCGGCAAACGGCAGAAGCCGGACTTGTCCGATTGTCCTCATTGCTCACCGCCTCCTGTGCCGGGAATGGCCGGCCAAAAGCAAAGCCGCTCTTCGTGATTTAATCACAAAGAGCGGCTCATTTCTTCCTGTCTCGCGCCACCTGGCGGTGCCGGGAGAGAGGTTTGCCGGTTTGTCAACCGGATGTCCCGCGGGTGATTACGGGGTGGTCGGCGCGCCGCCGGTTGCGCCACCAGTCGCGCCACCAGTCGCGCCACCAGTCGCGCCGCCGGTTGCTCCACCGGTCGCGCCACCAGTTTCGGTGCTGGGCGTCGCCGTCGGCGCGCCACCAGTCGCGCCACCAGTCGCGCCACCAGTCGGGGCGGACGGAGTGGTTGTCTCGGGAGTCTGAGCTCCGCCGCATGCGGTCAGAGACGCCACTAGAGCGAAGCTAGCCGCGGCAAGTGCGATTGTTTGAATTTTCGCCATCATAAAGTTTGATTTTCTCCTTCTTTACTGCACCCAGTGAAAACTGACCGGGATTGTCCGAGGTCCGATTTTGTCTCACAGGCTAGCTAGTTAGTAACAGTTACCAACCTGAGGCCGCCGCAATTCTAACAGGTAAATTTCCGGTGTGAAACCACTTGAAAATCTCTTCTTAGAATTGATAAACAACGCCGCGCTTATAAATTCATCAGGCCGCTGGCTCTCCAGCGGCTCATCGCTTCTTGAAGACGCGTTTCGTCACAAACCATGGAGATACGCACGAAACCCTCACCGGCTGCTCCGAATGCCACTCCCGGGGTGACGACGACACCGGTCTTGCTCAACAAAGTCTCGGCGAACTGGGTGGAAGACATGCCAAGGGATCGAGGCAGCGGCAGCCACAGATACATGGTTGCCTGCGGTGGCTCCACCGGGAAACCCATATCTTTCAAGCTGGCGACGAGAAGATCGCGACGGAGGCGATAGGTATTACGAATCTTTTCGATCTCGGGCTCCGGCAGCCCGAGCGCGGTGATTCCAGCCTTCTGGACGGCCCCGAAAGTTCCGTAGTCGATATTCGTCTTGAGCGCGTAGAGTGTCTTGATAACGGTGGAGTTGCCCACGGCAAAGCCAAGCCGCCAGCCGGCCATATTGAATGTCTTGCTCAGCGTGTGAAACTCGACGCCTATCTCCCTGGCGCCGGGCACCGCGAGCAAACTCGGCGGCCTCTTGCCGTCGAAGAAAAGCTCGCCATAGGCCAGATCATGGACGAGCAAGACGCGGTGGCGGCGGCAGAAAGCAACGGCCTCTTCCAGCAGGGTGGCCGAGGCCACCGCCGCCGTCGGGTTGTTGGGATAGTTGAGGATGAGCAGCTTTGCTCGAGCGGCTATGTCTGTGGGGATCGCGCCCAGATCCGGCTGGAAACCGTTGTCCGCGCAAAGCGGGATGTCATGGGCGATCCCGCCGGACAGAAGAGTGCCGCGCCGATGCACCGGGTAACAGGGGTCGGGAACCAGGGCGATGTCGTCGTTGTCGATGTACGCCATCGCCAGGTGCGCCAGCCCTTCTTTCGAGCCGTTGAGCGGCAGGGTCTCGCTTTCCGGATCGAGGCGGACACCGTATCTCTCCTCCATCCATGCCGCTATCGCCTGCTTGAAATCCGGACGGCCGGAAAACGGGGGATAGCCGTGCAGGGAGACATCGGCCAGCGCCTCGGTCATCGCTTTGACTATCGGGGCCGGCGTGGGCGCATCGGGATTGCCAAGACCGAGATCGATCAGGTCGGCGCCCTCTAGACGAGCCAGCGCCTTGAGCTCGTCCAGGCGAGCGAACGCGTAGACCGGCAACCGGGTAAGCCGGGCTGCCGGCGAAAAGGTGATGATTTCCGGCTGGCGGGCTATCCGGGACACTGGAGGTCGCTCCTGCACGAGACTTAATTTTAACAGGGTCTAACCTGCGCATCGTTACACTGCTTTATAGACGGCCGGCAGCCGGCAGATCATTCGACGATTGGCTCCCCGGTCCCGGACGGTCGCTGTCCTAAGTGACCCACAGAGACTTTCCGGTCATCTGCCGCGGCTGATCGATGCCCATGACCGTGAGGATGGTCGGCGCAACATCGGCCAGGCAGCCGTCGGCCAGTGTCTTGCCGTAAGTGCCGCCGCCCGTGAAGTCCGCCACTATCAGCGGTACCGGATTGGTGGTGTGCGCCGTGTGCGGCTCACCGGTCTCGCAGTCGATCATTTGCTCGACATTGCCGTGATCGGCGGTCACAAAGAGCGTTCCTTTGACGGAACTTACCGTGTCCAGGAGCTTCTCGAACGCCTGATCTACCGACTCCACCGCTTCCACAGCCGCCTCGAAGACGCCCGTGTGCCCGACCATGTCCGGGTTGGCGAAGTTGAGGACAATGAACGGATATTTTCCGGAACGGATGGCCTGGCAGGCCGTCTCGCAGACGGCCGGGGTCTGCATGGCCGGAGCCAGATCGTAAGTGGCCACCTTCAAGGAGGGCACCAGGGCCCGCTCCTCGCCCTCGTTGGGCCGCTCTTTGCCGCCGTTGAAGAAGTAGGTTACGTGAGCGTACTTCTCGGTCTCCGCCGTGTGAAACTGCCCGAGATGATGGCAGCTGAGCAGATCCGGCAGGGTCATCGACATGTCCTGCGGCGGCAGCTGGTCCGGGCTGAAGGCTACCGGCAGCTCGAGCGTGGCGTCGTACTCGGTGAGGCAGGCGTAGTAGATCTCCGGTCGCACCTCGCGGGCGAAGCCGGTGAAATCCTCCTGCGTGAGGGCCCTTGAGATCTGCCGCACGCGGTCCGGGCGGAAGTTGAAGCAGATGATGCTGTCCCCGTTTTTCAGGGGGCGCCGGTTGACGATGGTCGGGCAGACGAACTCGTCGCCCTCGTCGCGCCCGTAAGCCTGCTCGACGGCATCGACGGCCGAGGTGGCCCTAAGCCCCTCGCCCAGCACCAGCGCCCGCCAGAACTTCTCCGTGCGCTCCCAGCGGTTGTCCCTGTCCATGGCGTAATAGCGCCCGCAGACCACCCCCACTTTCCCTTTGCCGGACAGCTTCTCCTCCAGCTCTCGCATGAACCTTTTTGCCGATCGCGGCGGCGTGTCGCGCCCGTCCAGGATCGCGTGCACAAAAAGCTCGGGGACATTCTGGCGCCCGGCCAGCTCGATGAGACCGTCCAGATGATCGGGGCTGGAGTGCACGCAGCCGTCCGAGACCAGGCCGATAAGGTGCAGCGCTCCACGAGATCTCGTGGCCCGCTCGCAGGCTTCGACGAGGACCGGGTTCGTGAAAAACGTCCCGTTCAGTATGGTCTGGCTTATCTGCGTCAGCTTTTGAATGACGACCCGGCCGGCTCCTATGTTAAGGTGCCCGACCTCCGAATTGCCCATGAGCCCGGGCGGCAGACCTACCGCTTCGCCCGAGGCCTGCAGAGTGCTGTTGGGGAAATGCGCGAGCATTTTAAGGTAGTTTGGCGTCCTGGCCGCAGCGATGGCGTTGCCCCTGGTTTGGCTGCTGATGCCCCAGCCGTCTAGTACCAGCAATGTCAGTGGATGCAAGGGCGGACCTCCGGCGAGCGATATCGTCCTCAGATCGTACGGGAAAATTGCCCGGGGATCGGCGATTATCGGGATCTTGTGAGGGTTGTTCATATTTCCCTTGCCGATCCTGCCCCGGAATCCATAGCTGCGCTATGGTTCAATGTTAGACGTGAGTGCTGATTCCGACTTGATGGGCGAAGACAAGAGCCTGCCGCCAGGTGACGCCGCTGCCGGCCCGGGCGGCAAGGACGAGTCTTCGCTGCTCGCCGAGGTTTCGCACGAGCTGCGCCTGCCGATCGCCAACTTGAAGCTGCTTGTCGAGACGCTTCTCGACGGGGCCGTCAACGATCCGGAAGTTTCGCGCCGAATGCTGGCGCGCGCGCAGGAAGAGGTGGAGCGCCTGGGCAAGCTGGTCGTCAATCTTCTTTCCGCCGAGCAGGTGGCTTCGTCGATGCGAAGCTGCCGGCCGGTGTCCCTGGAGGACCGGGCGCGATACTGCGCCGACTGCCTGGCCAAGGAGTCCCGGGCGAAAGCGGTGGAGATCCGCTTGGAGATCCAGCCGGACTTCACCGTCTACGCCAACCCCGAGCAGCTCGATCAGGTCTTGCTCAACCTGGTGGAGAACGCCGTGAAGTTCACGCCGGCAGGCGGGACCGTGACGATTCGCTCCGGCAATACCCCCGGCTCCTTCGCGGTGATTGACACGGGAATCGGCATGGCGGAAAGCGAGATACCGAAGATATATCAACGCTTCTACCGGATCGACCGCGCGCAGTCGAGGGGCAGCACCGGGCTGGGGTTGTCGATCGTAAAGCACATCGTGGATCTGCACGGTGCTAAGATAAGCGTGACGTCCCGGGAGGGCAGCGGCTCTACCTTCTCCCTGGAATTCCCCGGCCCGGACGGGCGTCCGTAGGGCAGCCGCTTGTGGCGTAACCAGTGGCGCCGGTCAGGCGCGAGGGCGATGCTGATATGAGCAAACCGGTCAGGCGCGTAATGCTGGTGGACGATGATGCCACCATTACCGAAACGCTCGACTACAACTTGAAGCGCCACGGCTTCCAGACCTTCACCTTCGCTACCGGAAGGGAGGCGCTGTCCGGAATCGATGAGACGAGACCGGACCTGATCATCCTCGACTGGATGCTGCCGGACATCGAGGGGCCGCAGATCTGCAGATTGATTCGCGAGCGACGGATTGCCGCTCCCATCCTCATGCTTACCGGACGCGGCAGCCCCAGCGACGTGGCCACCGGGCTCGTCGCCGGGGCGGACGATTACCTGGCCAAACCGTTTTCCATAATCGAGCTTATGGCCAGGGTGCAGGCGCTCTTGCGCCGGGCGGTCGGACATACCGGGCAAGCCAGGCTGACCGTAGGTGATCTGGTGCTCGATACGGATGCTCACACCGTCACGCTGCGCGGCGAAGAGGTGGATCTCTCCCCGAAGGAGTTCGTGCTTCTGGGGGTGCTCATGCAGAACGCCGGCAAGACGCTATCCACCGAAACCCTGCTCAATCAGGTGTGGGGCGTTGATTTCACCGGGGACGTGAAGACCGTTGCCGTGCACATGCGCTGGTTGCGCCAGAAGCTCGAAGACGACCCCAGGCACCCCAAACTGCTGGAGACCGTGCACCGGGCCGGCTATCGATTGAACCTTCCGAGACCCGCAGCCGCCAGCGGTTCAGGAGGTCACCCGTGAGGACCGAAGCGATAACGCTGCTGAAAGAGGATGTGCTCGCTCTCGGACAGATGGTCAATCGGTCCGTGACCGAAATGGCTCTTTTGCTGGAGAAAAACCCGGCAGCCAGGCTGTCATTCGTGGAGGACCAGGAGGAGACCATCAACGTGTCCTGCCAGCAGATTGAGGAGCGGTGTCTGGATCTGCTCATGGAGCGGCAGGCGTTTTCCCCGCAGGAAATAAGGACCCTGGTGGCATCGATCATCATCGCGGCGAAGTTCGAGCGGATGGGCGATCATGCCAACCGCGTGGCCAGGATCGCTCAATGGGCGGCCGAGGACACCATAGACATACCGCCGGAGCTGGCCGAGATGGCTCACGTGGTACGGCGCACGGTCGAAGATGTGCTCTTGTGTTTCGTGTCGGATGCCATCGACAAGGTGCCGCAGATCATTCAGAGCGACAACCGCATCGACTACCTGCACGACTTCTTATCGAAGCGACTTCTCTCGGACCTCGGCGAGCAGGATCATGCTCAGGCGCAGATGCGCGCCCAGTTCCTCTTTTGCGCCAGGTTCATCGAGAGGATGGGTGACGCGGCGACATCGGTGGCCAAGAGAGTTTTCTTCATAGGCACCGGGACCAGATTCAAGGCGGAGGAGTGAGCAAGTGCCGGTAGTGGTTCTGGCGGGCGAGGAAGACTTTCTTCTCGAGCGGCGGGTCGAAGAGCTCAAGAAACAGCTGCTCGATCCGGACTGGTTCTCCTTCAACTTCCAGCGCCTGGTGAGCCCTGATCTCCGACAGGTCGTGGAAGCCGCCGCCTCTCTTCCCTTCGGTCCCGGCAAGCGGCTCGTGCTCGTCGATCGCTGCGATCTATTCACGAAAAAAAGATCGAGGGTGGATCAGGAAGACAAACCGAGCGACAAGGCGGCGAAGGAGCTCATCGAGGAGTTCGATCGTGCACTACCCGCGGTGTCACCGGATACGTACCTGGTCTTTGCCTGCCCTCACAACTTCGATTCGACGCTGAGAACCTCTAAAGTCGTCTCGAAATACGCCGAGCTCACCGAATTTCCCAGGGCGAAATACTTCCCGGGCTCGGAGTCCCGGAATCCATCCCTGGATACTTGGTGCCGTAAGGAGGCGAAGCGATTCGGGGCGACGATCGACGACGCGGCGGTTACCTATCTCCTGGACAGCACCGAGGCGGATTTGCGCCAGGTGTCTCACGAGATCGAGAAGGCGGCAACATACCTCCTGCCCGAGACGCACATCACGCGCGACGTGGTGGCGCATCTCAGCCCGCACCATTCACACATTTTCGTCATGCTGGATCACTGGGCCCATGGCCGTAAGCAGCAGGCTTTCGCCGCCCTGGACGAGCTTCTGTCCAGGCAGAGCGGCATGCCGATTATTGCCGCGGTGGAAACCATGCTCAGCAAGTGGGTGAGACTGAGGGCAGCTGCGGAACGCATTGTCGCCTCACTGCCTTCCGGTCCCGGGCTCAAGCGCAAGGAGCTGCCGCAGAAGGAGCTGGCGCGCAGGCTGTCCGCGGAACTGGGGCTGAACGCCTGGGTGGTGGAGAAGGACCTGGAGCGGACGGGCGGTCTGACCGCGCGCTTCCTGTCGGAGCGGAAAGTGCGGCTCTGCGAGCTGGAGTACATGGTAAAAACCGGTCAGATGCCCGATCGTCACGCTCTGACGATTTTTCTTGCGGATCAATGAGTGTCAACACCGGCGATGGCGGGCAGATGCGAGTCTGAAAGTCCACGTGTAAATCCTGAAGGAATATTTCATGAGCGATAGCAGATACGTCATCGACGAAATGACTGCCAAGGACACCTGGCGTATCTTCCGCATCATGGCCGAGCTGGTCGAAGGCTTCGACAGCATGTCCAAGATCGGTCCGGCGGTGTCCATCTTCGGCTCGGCCCGATCTCAGCCGAGCGAGCGCGAGTACGAGCTGGCCGAGACGATAGCCTTCAAGCTGGCTGAAAGAGGTTTCTCGGTCATCACCGGCGGTGGGCCGGGAATCATGGAGGCGGCAAACAAAGGGGCGAAGAGAGCCGGTGGAATCTCGGTCGGCTTGAACATCCGCTTGCCGCACGAGCAGGAAGCCAATGAATTTCAGACCGTATCTCTGGACTTTCGCTACTTCTTCGTTCGCAAGTTGATGTTCATCAAGTATGCGATGGCCTATATCGTCCTGCCTGGCGGCTACGGAAGCCTGGACGAGCTTTTCGAGGCGCTTACCCTCATACAAACCAAGCGCATAAAGCGATTCCCCGTTTACCTCGTCGACTCCAGCTACTGGCGCCCGCTCGTCGACTGGATGAGCAAAACTCTGCTGGACCATAACGCCATCGCAGCCTCGGATCTCAAGCTGTTCAACCTGGTGGACGACCCTGACAAGCTGGTCGAGCACATATCCTGGTGCGAAAAGGAAAGGTGCTACCTGTTCTCCGAAGACGATCCACGCTGGCTCATCGGCCCGAAAACATAAGAAAGTGTTGACACGGGGAGTCCGAGCGGCCCGGGACCGGAACGCCCGTGTAAAGAGACTCTTCAGGGAATCGTGTGGATGATTGGGTCGAGTGCGGCACCGTCCTTGGTGCAGTCCCGCTCTGGCCAGACTTTGATCAATCTCATTTCGTTGTGTATGGGGAGCCGAGAAAGCATGCTGGCGCGACTGTCCAGCACGATTTTGCCGCTGCCTGATTCGCCCTGTGCGGCCACCGGGTTCGTTCCAGCAGGTGCTGCCGCCACTGCGAGAAGAGCTAGTCCCTGACAGCAGGCGCTCTTTGGAAGGGCGAGAACAGTGGCAGGCTTGGGAAGTTGAGCGGCGCGCAGTGGTCCTTTTGAGCAGTGTTGGCGACTGCGCACCCTGAATTAAGCCTGCCGCGCTTTATTGGCAGGACGGAATTCTGACCAGCACCGGTGAGACATAGCATCGGATTTCGTCATTGCCAATGCGGCCGAACCGCAAACACGCCTCAAGCAGCGAGCCCAGATGCCAACGTTCCCTGTCGACGTGGCACCAATAAGCGGCCAGATACTTCTGCAGGTACTTGCCGCTTACTCCTTGATAGCACGCGCGTACATGCGTGATTACTCTTTCCACCAGTATTTCTGCTTCAGCCGGCATTCCCGCACGAGTGCGATTGGAGCGAACACGACCTTCGCGGAGCCGCCTGGGCTGATCATCAGCGGTGCGGACGTAACGCTCGCCGGGAAGGCGCCTGACATGACCCGCCAACTCCAGAAAGGTCAAGAGCGAGGACACTTCACTGGCCGAAAAGCCGGTACGCGCGCACAGAACATCGAAGTGATGCTCTTGTCCTGCCAGCAGGTCATATATCTTCTCCTCTTGCGGAGAGATTTGCAGGCAGTTTCCGTGTTGTCCACTCTCTCCAGCCGCCGGAGCGCCTTCTGCCTTCTCCAGCCAAGAATTCGCCTTCTGTATTGTCGGCAAACCGAAATCACTGGACATTGGTAACCTTGAGTCTCGTGCCTGAACAGAGGCGTTGCTGTCTTGGCAATGAAGGAGGGAGCGCTTTTCAAGTTCCTCGAGCTCGGCAAGCGGGTGAGACCTGGCGGGGGTTTCCCGGCTGCGCCTGCAGATTACGGGCGAAAAGAGTGCAGAGGGGACGGCTTGTGCATCGCCCCCCATCTCGCTTTCAATTACGGTGGTCACTTTCTTGAAGATGTTCCAGGCTGTCGAATAAGCAACGCCAGCGAGCTTGTGAAACTGGCATGAGCTCATAGTCACTCCGCGCTCCATAAACCAAATGGCGGCCAGCCAAGCTCGGGGCAGCCGGATATGATGAAAGAAAGTTCCTGCAGTCAGCCAAGTGGACCGACGACAGCGCCTACAGATGATTACCCTTTCAGCCAAGCGCTTGTTGTCATGCCGGTTTCCACAATGACGACATCTGATAGCGCCATCGTTGCTGGCTCTTTTGCATAACTCTTCCAGACAGTGCTGGGCGGTTGGAAACTCGTTGTTGAACTGCTGCCACAAGCTCGCTAGCAGCGACGTTGCGGCTGGATGCAATCCAGCGGGTGGCTCAGGAAAAGAGGGAGGGGCGGTCATAATCAGCTCTCCAGGGTCTATTGACTTAGACGCTCTGGACCGCTCAAAAGTTCAAAGGAGATTGATAAATTCTTCGACCAGCAAGCTAAATTAAGCACCGCCGTCCATGCCCACCGGACGTCCCGGAGAACTATGCCGATATCGGTAAAGTTTTCTCGCACCTCGCCAGACAGAACGAAATCTCCTAAATGCCAGGTGGTGGCCTGCTGTATCCTCCGCCGCTGGGTCGTTGGTGCCGAAACCAACGCACTTGCTTGAGATCGAATTTCCGCGACAGAGCTTGCAGTCACGCAATCATAATTTGATATTTGATGTTGAGAACTTGTCGCGCCGTGTTACTGCTTCTGGTCCTTGCTCTTGCCAGCCTCACTCAGTCGTAAAGCTCCGGCTTGCTAGCTCCTGATCGGCCCTTTCCCCCAAGCCAGGTCGGCGTAACTCGAAGGAAGTTGCTTATGACAACAAACCGAAAACGGTGTCCCTTGCAAATTGCTGCTTTGTCACTTTCGTGCGCCCACGTGCAAATCTGACCCCGTTGCCAAGACGCCACGCATATACTCTTCCGCCACTTCCTTGTTAGCGTGCCGATCGAGTGCTTAATCTTTGACCACATTCTCGATCGCTGCCTACGGATAACGCTCGAGGGCTCACGCAGCGAAGGCATTACTATACAGCGCATTGCCCGCTAGCCAATCCAATCGCTCGCTCATCACTGTGCCGCACTTCCGTTGATGCGCACGGCTGATCTCGCCCGCCGGATACACATGCGCAGCCCCGCATGAAAGGTCGCGTACGACCTTGATTGTGCGGTCATACCAGCCATTCTGCAGCTCGCGAGATTTGCCGCAGCGCGTTTTCTTGACCGCCGCTTTAGGGACCATATCAGTGCCTTCAAATTCCCGAGCACACACCGTGCCTTGTGAGCTGTCGAGGGGACTGACTTACCCGCTTAGTCTGACTGAAGACCCTAAAGAAACTGTGGTGGATTTCTCACATCGCTCCTCTACTCTCTTATAATCAAGTGCTTGTCAAGATCACGCTGCGCACGGTTTTGGAGGTCACCCTTGTGAAGATTGCAGTCTGCGTAAAGTCCGTGCCCGATACGGAAACCAAGATTCGTATTGCCGCTGATAATGTCAACATCGAGCGTTCAGATGTCAGGTTCATTATCAGCCCATACGACGAGTTCGCCATCGAGGAAGCGCTCAAGCTCAAGGAGAAGCACGGCGGCGAGATAACCGCATTTTCCATAGGCGGCGACGAAGTCGTCGAGGTGTTGCGAGACACTCTGGCCAGGGGCGTTGACAACGCGGTGCACATCAAAGATGCCGAGTTCGACAACCTCGACACTTTGAGCACGGCAAAGCTGCTGGCTGCCGCCATCGCCAGTGGTGGCTTCGACGCTGTCTTCTGCGGGCAGCAGGGAGTAGGGGGCGACAACAACCAGGTGCCGTCCATGCTCGCCGAGCTGCTTAACCTGCCGCAGGCGACGGCGGTCGTGAAGTTGGAGATCGAGGGAAGCAAGTTCAAAGCTGAGCGGGAAATCGAGGGCGCGCATGAGATCGTCGAGGGCTCGCTGCCGGCTCTCATCAGCGCCCAGAAGGGGCTGAATGAGCCGCGCTACCCGTCGATCAAGGGTGTGATGGCCGCTCGCCGCAAGGAGATTGCAGTCAAAGACGCCGCCGCGCTCGGCGTGGCCGGACAATTCGCCGCCGATAAGCGCAAGGTCCGGTGCGTGGAGCTTACCCTGCCGCCGCCGCGCCCGCAGGGCAAGATGATCGAAGGCGAGCCCGAGGAGCAGGCTAAGACTCTGGCGAAACTTCTGCGCGAAGAAGCAAAGGTTATCTAACTCAGGAGAAGAAAATGTCTCGAGGAATTTTGGTCTTTATTGAGCAGCGCGACGGCCAGCTTCGCAGGGCAAGCCTGGAAGCCCTCTCGGAAGCCCGCCGCCAGGCCGACAAGGCTGCCGAGCCGGTGGTCGCGCTGCTCGCCGGCGAGAGCGTGAAGGGGCTTGTGCCCGGGATCGCCAAGTGCAGGCCGGATAAAGTTCTGGTTGTCGATAATCACTCCTTCACGAAATATTCCACAGAGGGCTATGCTGACGCGCTGACGGCAGCCATCAAGAAGGAGGACCCGCGCTATGTTCTTAGCGCCAACACATCGATGGCCAGGGACTTGATACCACGGGTGGCGGCGCGGCTCGACAGCCCGTGCGTCTCCGACGTCAGCGAGCTGCGTGAGAGGAACGGAGCGCTGCAGGCTGTGCACCCTATGTACTCTGGCAAGGCGCTGGGCGTTTTCGAGTTCTCAGCGCCTCTGGCTTTCATGACCCTGCGCTCGAACTGTTTTCCCCTGATCGAGGCGAAAGAAGGTCACCCGGCCCAGGTCGAGGATCTCGCCGTCACTCCCGAGAATGTGCGGGCCTGGGTAGTGGAGACGCATACGGCGGCAGGGCAGAAGGTGGAGCTTTCCGAGGCGGCGATTATCGTCTCCGGCGGGCGGGGCATCAAGGGGCCGGAAAACTGGCTGATGCTTCAGCAGCTCTGCGATGTCCTGGGAGCGGCGCTCGGCGCCTCGCGTGCCGTGGTCGACGCCGGCTGGATCGACCACCAGCACCAGGTGGGGCAGACAGGCAAAACGGTCAGCCCGCAGCTTTACATCGCCTGCGGTATCTCGGGAGCTATCCAGCACCTGGCCGGCATGTCCTCATCGAAGGTAATCGTGGCCATCAACAACAACCCGGAAGCGCCGATCTTCAAGCATTGCACTTACGGCGTGGTCGGCGACGTCTTTCAGGTTGTGCCGAAGCTCACCGAGGAGTGCCGCAAGCTCCTTGCTGAATAGCGCCCCAGCGCTTCTCGACGTATTCGTTGAGAAGCACGATGAAGTCGCCGACAAGCCCTGGCCCGCAAAGGGTGGTGACATGCCGTCCGTCTACATAGACCGGCGCCCGCGGCTCCTCGCCTGTGCCCGGCAGCGAAATGCCGACATCGGCGTGCTTTGATTCGCCCGGTCCGTTGACAATGCAGCCCATGACCGCGACGCGCAGCTCCTCGACCCCCGGATAGCGGTCGCGCCAGATGGGCCGCTGGGTCTGAAGGTAGTTTTGAATCTGGTCAGCCATCTCCTGAAACAACGTGCTCGTCGTCCGCCCGCAGCCAGGGCAAGCGGTCACTTGCGGGGAAAACGATCTGATCTCGAGCGATTGCAGGATCTGCTGGCAGACCGTGACCTCCTGCGCTCTGCTGGTGCCCGGCTCCGGGGTGAGGCTGACGCGGATGGTATCGCCGATACCCTCGGACAGCAGGATGGACAGCGCCGCGGAGGAGGCGACGATCCCTTTGGTCGCCATACCGGCTTCTGTCAGACCGAGATGAAGGGCATAGTCGCAACGCGCGGCCAGCCGCCGGTAGACCGCGACCAGATCCGGCACGGCGGAGACTTTAGCGCTGAGGATAAGGCGATCGTGGGGCATCCCGTAAGATTCGGCGAGCTGCGCCGATCGAAGCGCGCTCTCCACTATGGCCTCGATTAGAACCTCGTGGGAGTCGAGCGGCTCGGGCCGCTGCGCGTTCTCATCCATCATCGCCGACAGCAGATCCTGGTCCAGTGACCCCCAGTTGACCCCAATCCGCACCGGCTTTTCGAACTCGATCGCGGTGGCGATCATCATCCGGAAGTTCTCGTCATGCTTGTCCCCGCGCCCGACATTGCCCGGGTTGATGCGGTATTTGGACAGTAGGCGCGCGCAGTCGGGATAATCCCTGAGCAGGAGATGACCGTTGTAGTGGAAATCTCCGACAAGCGGAACAAATGCTGCCATCTTCTCCAGCTCGGAGACGATTCGCGGCACGGCCTGAGCGGCTTCGCGTGTGTTGACAGTGATGCGAACGATCTCCGAGCCCGCTTCATAAAGCTCTTTTATCTGCTGCGCCGTGGCGACCGGGTCCTCGGTGGGGGTGTTCGTCATCGATTGGACCAGCACCGGCGCCGATCCGCCGACGAGCTTGTCGCCCACCTTCACGCACGTTGATCTTCGCCGATTAATGTAGCCCATCACCCAACCGTTGGCCGGCGCGCCAGGACCGGCGGCCGCTTATCAAAGTTATCACAGGTGGATGTGATATATCCAGGGATGGCCGTCTTCTGGCGGCTTTCTTGTCGGTTCCGGGCAACCGGCGGACCGCTCAGCTCTTCCAGAGGTCCGGGAAGTTGGCCCGGACGCTGTAGGCGTTTTGATTGGGGCTGAAGATCAAATGATCGATCAGGTTGACACCCAGTATCTTTCCGGCGCGCAGCAGCTGTTTTGTGGTCTGTAGATCCTCGTGGCTGGGCATGATCACCGAGCCGGACGGGTGATTGTGGCAGACAAGGATGGCGAAGCTGTTGGACACGAGAGCGGCCTTGAAGACCTCCCGCGGGTGCACGAGGCTGGAAGCCAGCGTTCCGTGAGAGACCTCATGCAGCCCGATGACCTCGTTTTTGGCGTTCAGGTGCAGGCTCACGAAGTGCTCCTCCGGCATGTGCCGCAACGGCTCGAGAAATGCCTCCGCATCCGACGGCCGGTCGATTGGATAGAGGGCGTCGTGCTTCATCCCTTCGTGGACGAGGCAGAGCTTGATCCTGGGAATCCTGTATTCAAGTCGCTCGGCGAGCGGTCCCCTTTTGCCTGGCATAGTCTTTCCTCCTGGGTGGCAAGGTCGATACGCCGCGCAGATGGCCGCACAAGGCTGGCCGGACAGGGGTCCGGAGACAAAAGATGTATCGACGTGGGTAGCGCACAAGCGGCGTTGCTTTAGTTAAGACGGACGGAGCCGGTCAAAAGTTCAATCGCCGCGAAATTTCTTGCTTAGACTTTTTGATGCTTCCAGACACCGGTCTTGAAGCGCCAGATTGCCAGCAGCCCAATCATAATTGAAGTTGTCGAGAGGCTCAGCCAGGTGCCCGTCGGTCCCATGGCGAAATTAATGGTGAGCAGCCAGGCCAGCGACAGCCTGACGCCGGTAAGGCATACCAGGGTGACGATCATGGGCCAGCGCGTGTAGCCGGCACCCTGCATGGCGCCGAAAAGGATGAGCCAGGCAGCCACGAACGGCTCGCAGAAGCTGACTACCTGGAAGTATTGGGTAGCATAGCCAATCACGGCCGGATTGTTGCTCATCAGGTGAGCGATCGGCGCCGCCCCGAAAAAGAGGGCGAGACCGAAAACAGTGTTGAGCAGGACACCCGTGCCGGCCACCTGCCAGCCGGCAAGCTCGGCGCGATCGGGCTGGCCTGCCCCCAGGTTCTGCCCGACTATGGTGGCCACAGCCATGGCGAAAGCGTACATCGGCATGCAGGCAATCATCTCCTCGCACTTCAAGCCGACCGCCCAGGACGCCTGGCAGGAGGTCGGATCCGGGGTGCGAGCAAATATGACAAAGAGCATGAAGTTGCCGCCGACCCAGGCGAGGTCGTTGACGCAGGCAGGAATGCCGATGCGCATCACGCGCCGGAAGCCTTCTGCGGAGGCGCCCTGCTTGAATATCGACGGCAGCGACAGGCACTCGCCTATCTCCGATTGCCTCAGGGTGGCGAGCGACAGCCCAACACCGATAATGCCGGCAGCCAGCCAGGCGATGCCGATGCCGCTTATGCCGACGTGGAAAGGCCACAAGCAAAGCGTGATCTCCAGCGCGATGACGATGGCGGTCACCATAGCCATGATCGCCATCGGCGCGCGGGCGTCGCCCCTGGCGCGAAATATGGCGTTGGTCACCCAGAGCACGGTATAGGGAAACTGCGCCAGGAGATCGTATCGCAGGTACTGCCAGCCGAGCGCCTCCACATGCGGCGAGGCGCCGAGTATGTGGAGGAGAAACCGGCAGGCGATCAGCCCGGCCGCCGCCGAGGCTGCACCAAATATGAAGGCATAGACGATCGACTCCCGGGCGGCTCTGATCGTCGAGTCGCGCTCGCCGGCGCCCCAGAAACGGCTGACCAACGCGGTTGTCCCGGACGAAAGCGCGATTACCAGAATGATCAGGAAG
Organism: Pseudomonadota bacterium; assembly: GCA_021325555.1. Classification (GTDB taxonomy): domain Bacteria; phylum Cyanobacteriota; class Vampirovibrionia; order Obscuribacterales; family Obscuribacteraceae; genus JAJPGY01. Next base: position 117,726 of record JAJPGY010000029.1, read on the forward strand.
AACCACACCTGCCCGCCGATACCGATGGCGGCCTGGGCGTCCGGCCCGAGCCGTCCTGCCACGTAGATGTCGGAGAAGCTGGCAAGGGCGATGGTGGCCATGTTGAGCATCAGCGGCCACGACATGTGCCATATGGCGGCCCACGTCGATCCGTGAATGATCACGTCATCCCTGGCGGCGGCCAAATTCCGCTGTTCTGTTGCCGTCATGGCGGTTCGTTCCCCTTGCCCGCCGCCTGCCGCGCGATATCGAGATCCTGAATCGCGAAGTCCGAGGCGATGCTGTCCCGGATTTCCGGTTCACTTCTTGTTGCACGGCGAGGCAGCGGATCCTCCAGTTTACCCGTTCCGCACTGGACAGCCAAGGGGATCCACGAATTGGGAACCGTGCGTGCTAGGATGTGTCTCGACTTGAGTGACGATACGCCCGCTGGCGCGTGATTAAGAAGCAACACGAAGAAGAGAAGGAGGCTGAGCGATTCTGGTCGCTGCTCAACCGGTACCTTATCTTTGAGGACCCCGCCAGTCGCTGGCCGCGCCTGAGCAGCCTTGTCGCAAGAAAAAACCAGCTCAAGGCCGGCGAGATGGATGCCTTGCCGCCCCGCGAACAAGACGAGCTATTCGTGCGAACTTTCGGCAGCGCCTCGATTGGCGGCGACTCCGGCAGCGTGCTTCTGAACATAGCTCTTGCGCTGGAAGACACAAGGCGGTTCAGCGTCACCAGTTTCGATCTCTTCTTCTCTCGACGCAAAGGCGATCTTGATTCGCAACCTTCCTGGGTAAAGGATCTGGGTCTGCCATCAATCGCCCAGAGGTGGGTCGCGCGAGCCGCGGTGGTTGTGCCTGATTGGCGCCGGTTGGGCGACCGGGGACCCTGGTCGCAGGACAGCCGAGCGCAGTTTCTGCTCTCCTTTCTCGACCAGGCGTCTGCCTTCGAAAGCGATCTGACGGCAGCCGTCGTGCTCGGGGCTTACCGGTTCTTCTGCTCGCAGCTCAGCCGCTGGCGCCCTCGCTTGCCCGGCAGCTTTCTTCCCAGAATGGCGCTGCTTGTCGAAGGCCCCACCGAAGCGATCCTGCTGCCGCATCTGGCCAGATGCCTCGATTTCGATTTCGACGCGGCGGGCGTCTGCGTCATCGCCGCCGGCGGCGCCAACCAGGTCTTGCGGCGGTATCTCGACTTGCGCGATCTGACAACCGTCCCCGTGCTTGCCGTCCTGGATGCGGACGCCAGGGCCCCGGCGTCCGTTGTCTCGGGGTCTTTGCGCGACTGCGACAGGTTGCACGTGCTCGAGGTCGGAGAGATCGAGGACATTTTCGGTGATCAGGAATTCCTTGTCCTTCTCAACAGGTTCCTGCGTTCGCACCGTCTGACGGGAGGCATCGCGCCGGGAGACATTCAGCACCGGGGCGGGCGCATGCGGGCGATCGACCGGCTGTGGCGCAAGCGCGGGCTGGGGAGCTTTGATAAGATTGGCTTTGCCCGTATGGTTGTTGAGAGCGTTAGCAGTGCCGGACAGGTGCCGCGCGAGGTGCGCAAGATTGTCGAATCGATAAAGGAGCTGGTGGAAAGCAGGGATCGTGAAACTCGCGCAGTCAAAGAATGACGGAGGCTCGCCGCACCGGGAGCCGGCAAGCGCGAAGCGCAAAATTGCGGCCATCGTGTCGGCCGTGCTGTGGACGCTGAGCTTCTTTCTTGCCTTCGTCATCTCCCCGAAATCGCCCTATATCTGGATGCCGGATACACTCCTGCTCATCGGCTTTGCCCCCCTCCTGTTCATCTGGGTTCCCGCGTGGCCGTGGTTTGTCTTCGGTGTTTTCAATCTGTTCATCGGATTCGTTCTCGAGGTGGCGAAATTCCTCCCCGACAAGAGCTTGCCGGGCGAGATGCCGAGGATAAGGCAGCACCTGGCGGACTATCACGTGCCGATTGCCTGGATGCTGGTCGGGCTGGCCTCAATCATTTACGGCCTTGCGCGTGTCGGCCGAAGCTGGATCCGCTGGCTCATGGCCAGACGCAGCCGGCTTTAGGTGCATGGGGCATTTCAGTCCCCGGGGGACGGCACTAACACTGATGCGACAGGAAATGGAGTTTGATGAGGCCAAGCAAAAGAGTCGGCTGAATCTGGTTTGCTGCCAGTTCGATATCGCCTGGGAAAACAAACACCTCGCTCCCGGCGCCGGAGTCGTGGTTGCCGAAACGGGCGGAGTCAAGGTCGTTCCGCTCATCTGTTATGACCTGAGATTTCCTGAGCTGTTTCGAGATGCCGCTTCCAAAGGCGCAGAATTGTTCGTGGTCATAGCGAGCTGGCCGCAGCAGAGAGCCGAGCACTGGCGCGTGCTGCTGCAGGCGCGGGCAATCGAGAATCAAGCCTCCGTCGTGGGCGTTGACCGTTGCGGGAGCGACCCGAAAAACGCTTATCGGGGACAATCCCGGGTTATAGACCCGGCGGGTACCGTTGTCGCCGATGCCGGCTCCGGCCAGTGCGTCATGCAGATCGAAATTGCTCTCGATTCGCTGACCTCATACCGCCAGAAACTCCCCTTCCTTCAGGACATGCGCCTTTGAAGGTCTCTTCGGTGTGTCAGGTTGGACCAGGTCGAGGAGACGCCGCTTCGCCTTTGCGCGATGCTCAATGAGCATGGTATAACTCGGCTGTCCGCAGACCAGGGCAATTGGCCGTAGAACGGCAAGCTCGGCAGCAGGCTTCGGCGCGGAGTAGAGGCGGATGTGAGATGAGAGTTTGGGTCGATGCCGATGCGTGCCCTGGAGCCGTCAAGGACATTGTCGCCACGGCCGCGAATCGAAGATCTGTCACAACTGTATTTGTAGCCAACAAGGATTTGCCGGTGCCGGCATCTCCCTATCTCTGCGTTGCTCACGTGGATGTGGCACCGGACGCCGCCGACAACTTCATTAAGGATCACGCTGAAGGCTGGGACCTGGTGGTGACCCAGGACATACCTTTGGCCCATGCACTGGTTTCGAGGGGCATTGTGGTCATTGATCCTCGTGGCGATAAGTACACGGAGGACAACATCGGCGAGCGCCTGTCCGTTCGCAACCTCATGCACGACCTTCGAATGACAGGTGAAATAACTGGCGGGCCCAGACAATATGGACGGCGAGAAAAGCAAGCCTTTGCTGCGACCTTTGATCGGGAACTTACCAGGCTTATCAGGATCGGCGAACCGCCTTCAGGCTGAAAAAAGAGGCGGACCCAGAAAGTCGAGCCCACCTCTTGTGGCCAGACCGCCATCCTTTGACGTGACGGTCTTCAAGATCATTGTAGCCGGCGCGAAGCTCCTCAATTGCCAACTCCCCCGCGAGGAGTTCGGGTTTACCTTTGCCGGCAGTGGCCGGCCGGGCGGTCAGAACGTCAACAAGGTGAGCAGCAAGGCCGTTCTGAGCTGGGCTGTGCTGCTTAGTCCGAGCTTACCGGAAGAAGTGCGGGCCAGGTTTCTTATAAAACTTGCCGGACGCGTGACCTCGCAGGGAAAATTGATTTTGACCAGTCAGAAGTATCGCGATCAGGCACGCAACGTCGAGGACTGGCTGGAAAAGCTGGCGGAAATGATCGCCGCCGTGCCGACGCGTCCAACCCCGCGTCGCCCCACCAGGCCCGGCGGCAAGGCGCCGCCGCGCCGGGGCAAAACGCGAACATTCCGACAGAAAGCAACGGCGGCGCCCACCCCAGCCGGAGGGTTGATGCCTGCCTCCTATAGAAAACGAGATCAAAAGTGAGAGAAAGAGCATGATTGCTCTCCAGCCGCGAAGAGACGGCTCATCCCTCATCCCCCTGAAGGAGCGCCAGCATCAGGATGGCGGTGATGAAGAAGACTCATAGCGGAACATCATTATTGGCCGTGTCTTTCTGCCTGCTGACGCTATCTTCCTGCTCGAGCCAGCGAAATCACATCGAACAAGGCAAGCAGTTGCTGGAACATACACGGTACGACCTGGCCCTGTCCGAGTTCAATCACGCAATCCAGCCGGACCAAAATCAGTATTGCGCATACTGGTGCTGGTCTTTGAGCGGCAATGGCAGCGGCAAATGGCGATCAACCAGATCCAAAGAGCAGCCGCACTCAAGCCCAACAACACGACGGTGCGTAGGCTGCAGGCTATGTCCCCTCAGCAACAGTCCTGAATCCGGCAAGCCATAGCAACCGGACGCCGGAGTCGATCGAGCCCGATGTTTTAGAACCGACTCGGCATCGACCTCTCGCGCACGCAGTATTAAAAGACTTGTTCGCGAAAATTAAGGTCGCTTTGCCCGGCGTTTGAACAAACGTGCGCAGCGCTTCAAGGATAAATTATCTGCGCGGGGACGGAAAAGTGGAATTACCGGAAAACCGCCAGCAACTGGACTGCCGGGGGTATTCGCGCAGGTCCCGGGAAAAACTTTCGGAAGCGTCTCATTCCCTCTTCCAACCTCACACCGGTACCTTATTCCACCGGCGATAAGGATTGGAGCGAAAATCCCGCTGGCTTCCGACTAAAAGTCGTCTTTTGATGCCTTCTTCTTGGCCTTGCCGAGGGCGACCTTGACGGAGCCGTCCTCCGGCAGAAGAACCTTCTTCAGGAAGGCGCGGTTGGACTGCCACATTTTGGGCGTCATGCCGGTCAGGTTGTAGAGGTGCGATAAACCCTGGGAGGCTTGATCGGGGAACTCGGACTTTTTGGCCACGAACAGCCACTGCTTGACGCAGAAGTTGAAGAGGGCCGGATCGCGCTCTTTCTGGCTCACCAGCTTCTGTTCCAGAGCCGTCGCGTACATGATCCGGCCGTCGATGTCCAGCGGGGCCATCTCCACCGAGCGCTGCAGCACCATGATCGCCCGGTCCAGGTGCCCCATGCGCAGCGACTGCTCGCCTTCGAGACGCAGCGAGTTGGGCGTGTTCATGCCCAGCTCGAGGAACTGGTCCGAGGTGACGACCCCGTGGTGACTCTTGCCGATGTCGGAGGTGTCCATGATGTAGTCGTCCTTCGCCGTCGCCACCGGCGAAAGCATCGCCAGGACTGCTATAGCTATGAGGGCCTTGTTTGCCATTTTGCGCTCCTTTGTCAAGCGGTGGTCCGCGTCTTGGAATCCTTTTCGGTTACGCATGCGTCTTTGCCTTGTTTGCGCAGCCCTCCCTCAATTTCGCGATGGCTTTCCCCACATCGCCGGAACCGTAAATGCTCTTGCCGGCTACCAGCACAGTCGCCCCCGCCTCATGGACCAGCTTGCCGGTGGCGGCGTCGATGCCCCCGTCGACCGAGATCGGCACGCCCGAGCGCCCGGCGTCGGCGAGCATGCTTTTCACCCGGGCGATTTTCGGTACCACGGCCTCGATGAAGCGCTGCCCGCCGAATCCCGGGTTGACCGACATGATCAAGACCAGGTCGAGGTCGCCGAGCACGTACTGGAGATGGTCCTCGGGGGTGGACGGGTTGAGGGCCACGCCCGCCTTCATGCCCAGCGCCTTTATCTGGGAGAGCGTGCGCTGCAGGTGCAGGCAGGCTTCGGCGTGCACGGTCACGTAGTTGGAGCCGGCCTGCGCGAAGTCGCCCAGGTAGCGGTCCGGGTCCGTGATCATCAGGTGCACGTCCAGCGGCAACCCGGTGGCTGCCCGAATGCTGCGGACGACCGGCGCACCGATGGTCAGGTTGGGCACGAAGTGCCCGTCCATCACGTCGACGTGAATCCAGTCCGCGCCGCCGTCTTCGGCGCGCTTGAGCTCGCTGGCCAGGTTGGCGAAATCCGCCGATAGGATGGATGGTGCGACCAGTACTGCCATTTCCGCTTCGTCGGGCAGGGGAACATCAACCTGAACAGCGCTATGATGACCACGAGTGCCGCTTGTGGTCAAGTGGAACGCGGACGGATTGCCGGTGCCCTGGTAAAGATAATTTTAGTCGGGAAGCCGCCCGATGCCGAAAAGGCAGATCAATCCTCATTTTGTTTATTACAATTAGGTCGTGCCACTGCGTCTTAGAAGTGTATAAGATTACGAGATGACCGACTTCAAGCTGACGGACGAGCAGCGCCAATATCAGCAGCTGGCAAGGGACTTCGTTGAGAAGGAGATTGCTCCCCGGGCTGCTTACCATGACGAGACCGGCGAGTTCGCCGGCGATATTTTGCGCAAGGCCTGGGAGCTCGGGCTTGTCGGCGCGCATATACCGGAGCGATACGGCGGGCTCGGACTGAGCACGCTGGACGGGTGCCTGATCGCCGAGGAGTTCGGCGCCGGATGCACCGGGATAGGTGCGGCCCTTGACGGCAACAATCTGGCGCAAGCACCGCTGCTGGTGGCAGGCACCGATGAGCAGAAGAAAGAGTTCCTCGAGCCGATGACGGGCGATTTCTCGCTGGCCGCCTATTGCGCGAGCGAGCCGGGCTCGGAGCTCGACGCGCTCAAGGCGACGACGACCGCGAAACGCGCCGGCGATGAGTACGTGATTAACGGCGCTAAATCCTGGTGCATCAATGCCGGCGTCGCTCGCTGGCATTGTCTGGTGGCGGCCACCGATCCCGCCGGCGGCGCCGCCGGGCTGTCCGTTTTCGTCATCCCCGGGGACACGGCGGGCATTGCGGTCGGTGAGGGCGGGAAACGAATGGGGCAGCGCGCCGCTGATCTCCGAGCCGTCACTTTCCGGGATGTTAAGGTTCCCCGGCGCTGCCTGGTAGGGCGGGAAGGCGACGGGGCGAGGATTCTCGGACTGGCCGCCGCGCGCGCCTATCCGCTCCTTTCCTGCAGCGCCGTCGGGCTGGGCAGATCGGCCATGGAGCACTCGATGCGCTACTCCAAACAACGGGTGACCTTCGGGCTCCCGATTGCCAGCCACCAGGCGGTCGCCTTTATGGTGGCCGACATGGACAAAGACATTTGCGCGGCGCGACTGCTTGCCTGGCAGGCGGCATGGCTGTCGGACAGCGGCACGGTTTCTGGCACCCAGGCCGTGATAGCCAGGACCTTTGCCCTGGATATGGCGGTGAGGGTGGCCGTGGATGCAGTGCAGGTCTTCGGAGGCTACGGCTACTCGCGCGAGTACCCGGTGGAGAAGCTGATGCGTGACGCCAAGATGCTGCAGGTCGTCCACGGCTCCGGCAATCTGCACAAGGTGGCGCTCGGGCGGCAGCTGGTCGGTGTGGGTCGCTAGGGCCGCGGTTCATTCCCGAGCTGCCGCCTGCGATCGGCTGCCGGGACCACGGGAGGAGCGATGGACGAGCCCCAGGAAAAGACGGACAAGAAGCCTCGCCGGGTGACCATCAGGAAGCCCGGGGTCTCGCTCGAGGAGATCAAGAAAGGGCGGCTTCTGGCCGTGAAGGCGCCGCCGTATTACAAAAAGGAGTACATCTATCAGGTCACCAGCGCTGGTGACAAGCTTATCCGGGCCGAGCTCTACCATTCCCCGACCGTGCGCAAGTCCTGGAAACATGAGGAGTTCGCCCTCCTCATCGAGATGGGCGTAATCAGGCTTGCCGACCAGCGAGACCTCCCCGGCGCCGGGAGCGGCCCCCGAGCTGAATAATCGCGGCGGCCGGTCAGGGACGCGGGGGGCGCGCGCCCGGATGCTTCTGGGCGTTGGGCGGGTGTGCGCCCCCGGCAGCGGCCGGCCCGCCGGCTGCGCCCGCCGGCTGAGGCTCGCGGCGCCCGGCCGGCGCGCTTTCGGGCTGGCTCGCCGGCGCGGGCCGCGACAGGAGCTTCTGCACCAGCGAGTGCACTTTGGGATCCTTCATGGCGTAGGTGAAAACCAGCGCGTAGAGCGCGATGAAGAGCGCGGTGTTGATGGCGGCCCGGACGAGCTGGCGCAGCGACCTCTCGAAGCCGTAGGAGCGTTTGGCCCGATCGAAATTGCCGGCCGCCGGCGGATCCTCCAGGCGCTTGGTGACCCCGGCTCGCAGCAAGGCCTTGAGCCCGCCGAGTTTGCCCGACTCCTTGCTGGACAGTGCTCTGCCGCAGGACACGCAAAACCTGAGGGGAAGGTTCATCGCCGCCCCGCAGTACGGACACGAGATTGCCGTCATGAGATCAACACTTTTAGAACTCTACCGCCTGCCCGCCGCCGTCGCCGCCACAGTACTTGTTATACATCTCCTGGATGGTGCTGCGGTCGTTGGCAAGAGTCTCCTGCTTGCCGTGAAGCTCGATTATGCGGCCCTTCAATTCCTCTATCTGCTGCTCCAGCGCGGCAATCTCCTCGACGATCTGTCCTTCGGTGCTGGTGAATGCTTCCGCCAGTGTGGCGAACGCTCGTTCTATCTCGGTTTCTGGCATGGAGCCTTCCTTTCGACTGATTCCCGGAGACTGTCCTAATTTTATCCTTTAATCAGCCCCGCGGCAGGCTGCCGGAGCCGGGCAGGCTCCGGCTCGCGACCTCGCTCGCCAGCCGGCTGCCGCTCAGATGCCGGCGCCGTGGAGGAAGGCGTCCACCGCCTCCATCCCCACGGCCCCCTCCTCGTCGATCTCGGACGGCGGCACCTCCGGCGGCGCCGGCTCAGGCTCGGGTTGGGCAGGCTCGGCGGCTCCGGCGAGCTCGGCCACCTTCTTCTCCAGCCTGAGCACGTGGGCTCGCAGCGTCTTTATCGCCTCGGCCTCGATGTCCGGCAGCACCCCGCCGACCCGCTGCCCCTCGCGGTAGAGAACCCGCCCGGGCACACCGACGACGATCGAGTCCGGCGGCACATCCTTGAGCACGATCGAGCCGGAGGCGATAAGGACGTTGTCGCCGATGGCAATCGGTCCCTGAATCTCGGCGCCGCTGCCCACGACCACCCCGTTGCCGAGCGTGGGGTGCCGTTTCTTCCCGCGCGTCTCCGCCCCCTTGCGGGCGGCCGCGCCGGCGCCCAGGGTTACGCCCTGATAGAGCACCACATCGTCGCCTACCACCGTGGTCTCGCCGATCACCACCCCCATGCCGTGGTCGATAAAAAAGCGCCGCCCGATCACGGCGCCCGGATGAATCTCGATGCCGGTCAGCATGCGCGAGATGTGGGAGACGACGCGCGCCGGAACGACGAGGCCGGCTTTCCAGAGACGGTGGGCGATGCGGTGGAACATGAGCGCGTGAAAGCCCGGATAGCAGAGCACGACCTCCAGCCGGTTCCGTGCCGCCGGATCCTTGCTCAAGATGTTGTCTATCTCTTCGCGCACGCTCATATCTGCCGCTACACGGCCACTGTGCCCTCCTGAATCAGGTTGCCGAACAGCTGGGTGGACAGGTAGCGCTCGCCGGTGCTGGGCAGAACCGTGACCACGAGCTTGCCCCTGTTCTCCGGGCGGCCGGCTACGGCGAGCGCGGCGTACACCGCGGCGCCGCTGCTTATCCCGCCCAGGATCCCCTCCTCGCGCATGAGCCTGGTCGCCCAGTTGAACGCCTGCTCGTTGGTGACGGTCACCACCTCGTCGATAAGCGAGAGGTCGAGCACGCCCGGGATGAAACCGGCGCCCAGCCCTTGAATCTTGTGCGGGCCGGGCGCCAGCGGCCGGCCCGCCCGGTGCTGGCTTATCACCGGGCTGTCCGCCGGCTCGACGGCGATTACCTGGGCCGACGGCTTGCGCGCCTTGAGCACCTGGCCGACCCCGGTCAACGTGCCGCCGGTGCCGACGCCGGCAACGAAGATATCCACCTGCCCGGCCGTATCGCGCCAGATCTCCTCGGCGGTGGTCTCCCGGTGGATCTTGGGGTTGGCGGGATTGTTGAACTGCTGCGGCATGTAGGCGTTGCTGGTCGTGGCCAGGATCTCCTCGGCCCGTGCCACCGCGCCTTTCATGCCGGCCTCGCCGGGGGTGAGCACCAGCTCCGCGCCCAAGGCCAGGAGGAGCTTGCGGCGCTCCATGGACATCGTGTCGGGCATGGTGAGGATGAGCTTGTAGCGCCTGGCCGCGGACACAAACGCCAGCCCGATGCCGGTGTTGCCGGAGGTCGGCTCCACCAGCACGGTCTTTCCCGGGCAGATGAGCTTGTCCTTTTCGGCCTCGTCGATCATGGAGACCGCGATCCGGTCCTTGACCGAGCCCAGCGGGTTGAGCGACTCCAGCTTGACGGCCACCGTCGCCGGCAGCCCCTCGCCCAGCCGGCCGAGCTTGACCATGGGCGTGTTGCCCACTATGCGCGTTACGTCCTGTCCGATAGGCATCTTCGGTCACCTACCCTAATTATCCGCTGTTGGCGTATCGGCACGACCAGGTGACGGCGCAAGCGCCTGCCCTACGCGGCATATTATCACCGCCGGCGTGGATCCTGGTCAAAGCCCCGATCTGACCATGACTGCGTCGAGAAGCGCCCCGGAACCTCCGGCAAGGATGGGACCGCGCCGGCCGGCAGTGAAGCAGGCTGTCCCAAGAGAAAGAAACTGTCCCTTCTCCGCCCGTCGGTATTTCAGCATGCGGGCGCTGACCAGCCTGCAGCGAAGGCACATTATCTGCCGCCGGCGCGGTTGCGGGCGCCTGCCGCCGGCTGGCAGCCCTTATGGGAATCTGATAGTTGGGGTTTAATAGAGTTATAGATTTGAATTAAATTCTGGCCAGGGCGCGATTGCATGCGTAGTTTCCCCATTTTTTGTTGGCAATTTATGGATATCCTGGGGAAAACGCGGCGCCGGCTGTCAAATTTACCCCCGGAACCGGATAGAAGCGTACACCGGCAACCATATCCGGCATTCGATGAAGGAAGGTTGGGTTCCGGAACGTAAGCGGCGCAAGGATTTCCACGATTTCCATGAGCGGACTGGACGATCTCAACAAAAGGCTGGACGAGCTGCGGACGCTGCAGCTCCAGTCCCATCTGGAAAGCAACGCCGGCAGCCCGGCCAGCGATCAGACCGGCCCGGAGCTGAACCTGCTCAACGTGCAGGGCAGCGGCCAGGGCCACGCCGACAGCTCCACCACGGTCAAACCCAAGGATCCGCCGAAGCCGCCCCAGCATGGTGGTTCGCTCTTCTCCCTGTCCGGCGCCCTGGGCACTCTCAAGGGTTTCGGGCTGGGCGCCGTCGATCTCGGCTCGAGCGTCTACCACTCGCTGGTAAACCCGAATGTCGGCCAGGTCACCAGGGACATTCAGCAGGGCAGGACGCCCAGCACCTCCAACCTCGGGCTTTTCGCCTCGCTCTCCAACACCACCTCCGAGGTGGGCACCGGACTTAGCATTATCCGCCGGGAAGGGGTGGGCAACACGATAAGCCGCCTGTGGGACCAGGAGGTCACCTCCTTCCAGAACGGCTCCTCGACGGACAAGGGGGTCCAGGTCGGCAAGTCGCTCTTCCTTTTCGGCACGCTCCTCTATGGCACCGGGCTCGGCGGCAAGGCGATGAGCTTCGGCCGGGACATGGTCGGCCTGTCCAGGGGCGCGGAGACGCTGGATGCCCTGGAAGGCGCCACCATGCTCGGGCGCACCGGCGAGCTGGCCGACGCCACAAGCGGCGCCGGCGCCGCCTCGCGGGTATTCGCCCGCGGCAGCGAGCTGGGCGCCAACACCCGTTTCCTCAGCCCGCTGTCGCGCGACCTGGCGGCCGCTGACCGCGCGGCCGGCAGCGCCCAGGTTGTGCGCGGCGCCCAGGAGACGGACCGCCTGCTTGCCGAGCTGAGGGCCAGCTCCGACGCCCTTTCCGCTCAAACGACGATGGCCCGGCAGCTGGCAAGCGACGCCGGGACGACCGCGGACGCGGCCACGGCAACCAGGACCACCACCGCGCTTGCCCGGGAGTCCAGGAACGTCGACGAGGCGATGGCCCTTGCCCAGCGGGCCCAGGGCCCGGAGGCAAGAACGGTGGCCCTGCGCCAGCTGCGGGAGCGGGTGACCGAGTACAATCGGTTGCTGGACGGCATGCCCGATGCCGGGGCGGCAAGGATAAGCGACCGCGCCCTTGCCGATTTCGAGTCCTTGCTCACCAGGGCGCCGCAGGGCCTGGATCTCAGCCAGGTCAGCGTCGGCAGCCTGGTTGCCGGCGAGGCCCCCACCGCGCTCACCACCAGCGAGCAGGCGGTCAGCAGGCAGATTCAAAAGGTGAGGGATCTGACGGCCGGCTCCAGCTCGCAGGAGGCGCTCAACCTGCAAGCGCGGGCCGGACAGCTCGAGCGCGACATGCGCGGCGTCAGCGCCGCCTCCGACGCTGCCGCCCGCGAGCAGGCGCTCGGGCGCTTCGAGCGCTCGCTTGCCGAATACAACGCCGCCGTTGCCGACAGCTCCTTTGCCGGCACGGCGGGCAGCGACCTGCGCGTCACCGACCAGTTTGCCAACGACTTCCGGAGAGCCGCCCGCACGCTCGACTTCACGCCGTCGGGCGGGGCCTCGGCCCTGGCCGAGGCCAGGGGAGCCTCCGGCGCGGCGCTCGACAACCTGGAGCTCAGGCAGCAGGAGATCACCCAGCAGCTGCAGACCGCCCGCCGGCTGTCTGCGGGCACCCGGGACGCCGCGGTTATCGACGCGCGGGCGCAGCAGCTCGAGGGCGACATGCGCGGCGTGAGCGCGGCCGCCGACGCCGCCGCCCGCGACCGGGCGCTGGCCCGGTTCGACCGCTCGCTTGCCGCCTACAACGACGCTGTCCGGGGCAGCTCGCTGGCCGACGCCGGCGTCACCGTGGGCGATCGGACGGTGGCCGAGTTCCGGGGCGCGGCCACGGCCGCAGCCGATCTGGCGCCGGTCACCGACGCGGCCCGACTGGACGCGGCAGCCACCGCGGGACGGACAGCCACCCGCCTGTCCGAAGCGGCCCCTGGCGCGGGCGCCGCCCAGACGGACAGCCTGGTAGCGCGCGCGGACACGATCTCGGCGGGCGGGCGCTCTGCCACTGCCGGTGATACCATAATCGCATCCCGCTACGCAGAGCCGGCCGCCACCCTCGAGGCCAACACGGCCGGGATCACGGCCAGGCTCGACGAAGCCAGGGCGCTGGGCAGCGCGACGGTGACGCGCACGGCCAGCGGCGTCGAGCAGAACCTGATCGCCCTGCAAGCGGTCGTGGCCGACTCGGCCGCCACGCCGGAGGCTCTGCAGGCTGCCTCCGGTCAATTGCGCAATGCCATCGCCGCTTACAACCAGGCCGTCGATGCCGCCGCCACCAGCGCCGGGCAGGCCGGCGCTCTCAAGATAAGCGAGTCGGAAGCCTCGGTGGGCAGGATCTTCTCCGTCGATCGCGGAGTCAGCACCATATATGGTGATGGCTCCGGTCTTTATGTCCAGCGCAATCTGGCCGCCGGCGGCGCCGGTCAGCCGGTGGAGGGCTCGCTGGCCGGCACGATCGACCGCGTCAGCCTCGCCCGGGCGACGGGCGGCAGCGCGGCCACCTTGAGGGACGGGCAGCAGCGGCTGCAGGATATCATCGACAACGCCGTCAACTACGCATACCGCGGCGGCGCGATGGTGCGCGGGCTGGCCGGCAACCCCTGGATAACCACGCCGCTCAAGGCTTATCTCTATAGCGACGCCGCCTACGTTGCCTACACGGGGCTGGGCAACATGCTGGGCCGGCTCGCCGAGCCGGCCGGACAGGGCGTCGCGACCGCCGATACGCAGTCCAGGCAGGGCTTGCCCGGTCAGGCTCCCGGACAGGGCACCGCGGACGGAGCGGGTGGAGGAGCGGAGGCGGTTGCCACTACAGGCGGTGCGGCCTCCGGTGCCGCCGGCGCCCTGCAGCGGCCCGCCGGACAGGCCGCCGGCGGGCAGGAGCTTGCCCGCGCGGGCGGTACGCAGGATAAAGCATCGTCGCAGGTCTTCGCCTCGCCCGCCGGAGGACCGGCCTTCTCGCCGGTGATGCAGGCTTTCGGAACGCCCCGGGCCGACCTCCAGGCAATCCCCGGGGAGATGCCGGTGGTCTACACCGCCGCTTCGGTGGGGCTGTCCAGGCAGCTCAAGCGCTCCCAGCCGTCGTGGTGGTCATGGTACACGCAGGGTGACGGACGCGTCGGCCCCATTCTGCTCAAGGGCGAGGAAACGCAGCCGGCGCAGGATCCGGTGAGATCGCTGCCGATTTACACGCCGCCCAGGCGGATTGGCGGCGCCGAGGCCGATTCGCAAAGGGTGGTGACCACGCTCTTCGACCCGCAGACGATCATGCTCATGCAGAGGCAGATCGCGGCCGGGGCAGGCAACCGGGCGACCGATCCGCGCTTGGCTCTGGCAGGCGGAGTCGACCGCCGCGGGCGCGGCGGCCCGACAATCAACAATGATGAGGATCTGACCAGGCGGTTCCCGTTCCTGATCCCATCCGGCAGCGGCGAGAGCGGCATGCGGCGCTCCGGGCTCAAGCTTTCCAAGGCCGAAGATCAAGAGCACAGGATGATGGGTAAGATCCTGGGCGGAGCTGCCGCGCAGGCTGCCACCGTGCCCGGTGGCAACGACGAGGAAGGCAGCGCGCCGGCCGTGGTCGCGGCAAGCCAGCCGAGCCCCGGGTCAAGCAATCCGGATGAGGAGCGCAACAACCCCGCGCAGGTCTAAGCTACGAACTTGCGCATCACCAGCACGGTGTTGTGCCCGCCGAAGCCCAGAGCCTCGACCATGGCGTGCGTCATCGTCAGCGGCCGCCAGACGTTGGGCACGTAATCCAGATCGCACTTGGGATCCGGGTTGGTCAGGTTTATCGTCGGGTGGATTTTCTGCTCGGCAAGCGACATTGCCGTGGCCGCGGCGCCGATCGCACCCGCGGCGCCAAGCAGGTGCCCGACCATGGACTTCGTGCTGGAGATGGGCACCTTGTAGGCGTGGCTGCCGAAGACGGTCTTGATTGCCAGCGTCTCGCGCTCGTCGTTGAGCGGGGTCGAGGTGCCGTGCGCGTTTATGTAATCGATGTCTTGCGGCTCCAGTCCCGCGTCGGCCAGCGCCTCGCGCATGGCCCGGGCGGCGCCGTCGCCGAACTCGTCCGGCGCCACGATGTGCGTGGCGTCGCAGCTGGCCCCGCCGCCTATGATCTCGGCGACGATCGGAGCGTTGCGGCGCAGCGCGTGCTCGAGCTCCTCGAGAATGAGAATCACGGCGCCCTCGCCAATCACAAAGCCGTCCCTGTCGAGGCTGAACGGGCGGCTGGCGCCCATCGGATCGTCGTTCCTCTTCGACAGCGCCATCATGTTGCCGAAGGAGGCGACGGAAAACGGGCTGACCGAGGCTTCGGTGCCGCCCGAGATCATCACGTCGGCGCGGTTGTTCTTGATGTACATGTAGGCGTCGAACAGCGAGTCCAGACCGCTGGCGCAGGCCGTGGCCTCGCTTTTGGCCCGGCCCTTGGCGCCGTACTCGATGGCCACCTGGCCCGAGGGCGCGTTCGGCATCAGCTTGATGATCGTCCGCAGGCCGAGCTTCTTGGGCCCGCCTTCCATGAGCTTGATCTGGTCGGTAGTGGTGGTGATAAGGCCGCCGACGCCGGTGCCGATGAATGTCCCCACCCGCTCCGGATTAGCTGACTGGCGGACCTCCAGGCGCGCGTCCTCCAGGGCCATCTTGGCGGCGGCCATGGCGAAAAGGGTCACCCGGTCCATCTCCTTGAGGAAAGAGCCGACCTTGCGCCTGTCCGGGAAGAAGTCGGCGATGTCGAATCCCTTGACTTCGGCGGCAATCTTGGTCTCCAGACCGATGCTGTCCGGATCAAAGGCGGTGATCCGCCCTACGCCGCTCCGCCCCTCGAGAAGAGCTTTCCAGAGCTCGTTGCGACCAATACCGATCGGGCTTACCACCCCGATGCCGGTTACTACAACTCTTCGATTGTTCATGCAGAAGCCCTACATCATCCGCCCCGCCAGTGTCTGGACGCCAAGCCAATTCTACCCTGTGTGTCAGGCGGGGGACGCCGGATATGACGACAACCTGATAATAAATTAGTGTGCAGGAAAAGGCAAAGCCGATCGCTGCGGCGCGCCCCGGGACTCTTTGCCGGCGCGGTGCTCGGGCTGTCGACTATGGAAGGCCGCGGGTCAGGACGAGCTCCGAGCCACCATGCATGATGCCGCAGTCGCAGTCCGCGAATTCCTCATCCGTGCAGGCGAACTCCTCCCCGTCCGCGTCGGCCGTCTCGCCCACCGCCTGTCCGGCAAGAGCATCCAGCGCCACAAGGGCCGGCGAAAGGAGAAGCTTGGGAACCTCCAGGCGTCCGCTCAGAGGGTTCGCCAGTTTGACGCCGCCCTGCGACATCCGGTCTTCTCTCACGTTGCGCCTGAAGGCCAGCTCGAGCTCCTTGCCCACCTGCCGGTAGTTGGGCTCGTAGCGCTCGACCGTCCGCCAGAAACTTCTGTTGTGACTGGCCTCCCTCACATGAGCCAGCTCGTGAATGACCAGGTAGCGGCGCCCGCGCTCCGGGACGTTCTCGATTGCGTAACGCGAGAAGGTGATGATGGACGTTTTCAGGTTGATCTGAGCCAGGCGCGAGTACTTCGCCGAGCCGATCTTGACCCCGCCTACGGCGACTTGCAACGTCGCCTCGTTGATCCGGCGCACATAACCGACCATGAAAGCTTGATAGACTTCCAGCGAGAATCGATCAGCCATCTGCATGCGCGCGGTTGGTTAAGGAAAGCTGAAGTGGTCCTTTAGGATATGCGCTTTCGCTCCCCCGTGCAAGACAAAATGGCTCGTTTAAGGAATCGCTCGCGTGCATGACAACACGACCAGGCACCTGACGCTCATCACCGGGGCAGCGCGTTCGGGAAAGTCGGAGCTGGCCGAGACGCTGGCTGCCGGGTCAGATGGTCAGGTCTACTACCTGGCAACCATGCAGCGATGGGAGGAAGACCGCGAGGGCGTCTCGCGCATAGAACGGCACCGGCAGCGGCGTCCGGGCAGCTGGGTGACGGTGGAGGTCGGGCGCGAGCTGGATGTCTGCGTGCGGGGCCTGCCTGCCGGCCCCGGTTTCGTCCTCATCGACTGCCTGTCCGTCTACGTCTCGAACCTGCTCCTTGACGGTTTTCAAGAAGGCGATGATCCGTACACGCGCGCCGATCTGATCTCACAGGCGATCGAGCGGCTTCTGGCGGCGATCGATGAGCGCAGAGATCTGGAGTTTGTGGCTGTGACCAACGAGGTGGGCTGGGGCGTGGTTCCGAGCACGCCGCTGGGAAGGGCATATCGAGACCTGCTTGGACTGGCCAACCAGGCCTTCGCCCACCGCGCCCATACCGTGTGGCTCATGTGCTCGGGCTTGAAGCTGCGCTTGCGATAAGGCCTCAGAATGCGCTCGCCCAGGGACCCTTGCTCAAAAGCAGGTCCAGGGTCTGGTCTTTCGGTCCTGCACTGCCGGCGGTGCCGTGCCGGCTCCAGGAAGTGAGAAGGCTTTGCTTGCCGGCCTCGTCGGCCGCGGCCCAGAGGATCTTGAACCTGGCCCAGCTCAAATCGAAATTGGCCATCGCCTGCCGGTCGCGGTCGGTCGGCGCCTCCTTGAACTTGTCGCGGATGACCGAGGCGAACACGGCCCGGTTGTCCACGGCGTCCACCGTCTTGCCGGGGTTCTTCTGCTCGTAGAGGAAACAGGCCATGTCGGCGTAGGCGTCAATCGCCGCCTCCGTCAAAGGCGGGTTGCCCGCCACCGCTATCCGGGCCGGGCCTAGCAGCTCGCCGGCAATATCCGCCTCCCTGGACTGCGGTGCCCGGCGCGCCTGCAGCCTGACGAGAGAACGCAGGAGGGCGCGGTAGTTCTCCTTCTGGTCGGCGCCGGCGTCGAGCGCCCCCTGTACGCGCGGCCAGAAATCCAGTATGCCCGTAACCTCGCCAGCCCGGTTGCCGTCGAGCTTCTCTGCCAGGCTCTCCTTGATCCGGGCCTCTAGTTCAGCGGACAGGCTCTGCCCGCCGGCGAAGGAATAAAGATCGAGCCAGTAGCGGATCGCCCTGTCCTGCCTGGTCTCCTGTCCCGGCCGGGGCTGGTTGGCGCCCCTGGCTGCCGGGGCTGCCTTGGGGCGCATACGCCCGCCGGTGCTGGTTGCCGGCGGACAGGAGCCCCTGGCGGCCGCCGGCCCGGGCACTATGGAAAGCGCCCGGGCCGGCCCGGCTGCCTGCCCGCGCGGCGGCCAGGGCGCGTCGTCGTAGCCCCACTCCGGGCCGGCCAGGGCCCCCGGCCGGCAAAAAGCTGCAGCCGAAAGGAGACCTGCCAAGACCAAAATTCGGCCGCGCCTGCCCACGATCACCCCCAGGTAAAGATTTCCATAAGCCCGACCAATCGACGCCCCGTCGCAGGCCGGCCCGAGAACCGCCGCCCGTTCACCAATGATACAGTGTGAACCCGACCCGGCCCATGAAAAACTTGCCAAGAGTATGATAATATCGGCTGGGAGCCTCAGTGTGGCTTGATCTTCCGGAGACCCGCCCAGCATGTCCAAGCTTCAGCTCAAGTATTACCCCGACCCGATTCTCTTGCAGAAGACCAAGAAGGTGACCACCTTCGACTCGTCGGTGCGCAAGCTGGCGCAGGATATGCTCGACACCATGTACGAGAACAATGGCGTCGGTCTGGCCGCCCCGCAGGTGGGCGTGTCCAGGCGAATCATGGTCATCGACGCGGCCGGACAGGACGAGCCGAAAAAGCCGATTGTTTTCATCAACCCGGTTCTCGTGGAGGCCGAAGGGGAGATGGTGGGCCTGGAGGGCTGCCTGAGCTTCCCGGATGTGTTTTTCGAGGTGCGCCGCTACTCGAGAATCGTGGTGCGCTACCAGAACCTGTCCGGCAAGGAGATCAAGCTGGAGGCTGTCGGAAACCTGCTGTGCAGGGCGATCCAGCACGAGATGGATCACCTGGACGGGCGGGTTTTCATCGACAAGGCTGTCTCGAAACTGGCTGCCGACCTGGAACTTACGAAACATGGATTTCTCGACGGCGACCTCGAGGAGCTCGAGCGCCAGCTCGGTGCCGTCGGCGCCTCGGCATCCAAGCCGCCGGCACCGACGACGATGGTCGGCTGACGCCTATGCCGTTCAATTTCAAGGAGACGGTGGGGGGGCTGAACCATCTTCGGCTCGGGCTGGCCAGGCGCCTATTGCGCCAGCCCGGCGACCGCTTCCTCAAGCACCTGGGCCGCCCGGGCGGACAACCGCTTTGCGTGCCATCCAACCCGGACGGCAGCCCCCTGGTCTGCCCGATCTGCGGCTTCGCCGTCGCCCGCCTCGAGCTGGCCGGCGGCTGGACCCTCGAGACCTGCTCCGCCACCGGTCTGCGTCCGGTTTTGCGCGCATGTAACCTTGGGGACTGGGTGGGCCGGCTGCCGGCCGGGCAGGAGGCGGCAGGGCCGTCCGAGACGCCGGCTGCCGATTTGCCACGACCCGGCGCGGCAACCTATACTTCTTGATGTAAAGGCGGGAGACTGAAGGGCAGATGCCGACGGAGCGAACAAGGACCGATGACCTGGGCTTATCGCAGGGCGAGGCTGGCGGTGAGCCCGACGGCCGGAGCCTGGTGGTCACGGTGACCTCGTTCGGCTACAAGGAGGGTCCGCCGCCGCCGGCAAACATGGTTTTCGACGTGCGCTTCCTCAAGAACCCCTTCTGGGTTCCCGAGCTGCGCGTGCTGACCGGTCTCGATGGCCCGGTAAGGGAATATGTGATGGGACAGGGCGCGGCCGGGGAGTTTGTGGATCTGGTGCTCGACCTGCTGACCAGGGTGCTGCCCCGGTTCGAGGACAACGATATAAGCGAGTTCACGATCGCCCTAGGCTGCACGGGAGGGCAGCACCGCTCCACCGCCCTGGTGGAGGTTCTCGCCGCGCGCCTGCAAGAGATCTTCCCCGCCTACAGCGTCCGGCGGCGGCATCGCGAGCTTGGCGAGGAGCGGCAATGAAGCATTCCTGGGACTATCGCATAGGCCGGCTCATGCTTCCCGGGTTGAAGCGCTGGATCGCCATCGTGCTGGTGGGCATCTTCTGCATCGTCCTGGGCGTGCTGCTCCTGCTCGGCTATCACCCGATTACGGTCACCGGCGCCTTTATCAGGGATATGATGGAGGACGCCGTGCACGTGGTGCCGCACCGGATAAGCGGCCTGCTGGTAATCACCGCCGGTGGTGTCATCGTCTGCATGGCCATCGCCCGCATCACCATGTCCGTGCTGGGCGCCTACCTGCCCGCCGATCGGGAATCCATTCCCGATGTCCTCTACCGGCGGCGCCACCTGGATCAGGGCCCGCGCGTCGTCGTTGTCGGCGGCGGCACCGGACTGTCCAATCTTCTGAAAGGGCTCAAGAATTACACCAACAACATAACCGCCATCGTCACCGTCGGCGATGACGGCGGCAGCAGCGGGCGGTTGCGCCAGGAGCTCGGCGTCCTGCCGCCCGGCGACATCCGCCACTGCATAACCGCGCTCGCCGATGAGGACAAGCTGGTCACCGAGCTGTTTCAGTACCGCTTCGAGTCGGGGCAGGGGTTGGAAGGGCACAGCTTCGGCAATCTCTTCCTGACCGCGCTCTGCTCGCTGACCAAGGGCGACATGGTGGAGGCGGTGCGCGTCGCCAGCCGCGTCTTGAACAGCTGCGGACTGGTTCTGCCCGCCAGCCTGAGCAACGTGGTTCTTGTCGCCGAGCTCGAAGACGGCCGGGTCGTCAGGGGCGAGTCTCAGATACCGAAGGCGAACGGGCGCATCAGGCGGATGCATTGCGAGCCTGCGCAGCCCAAGGCGCTTCCGGAGGCGATCCAGGCGATTCTCAATGCGGAGCTCATTGTGCTCGGACCGGGCAGCCTGTACACATCGGTTATTCCAAACCTGCTCGTGCAGGGGATCGCCGACGCGGTGAGGCAGGCTCGCGCCAGGAAGATTTACGTTTGCAACGTGATGACCCAGATAGGCGAGACGACCGACTATTCCGTCGCGGATCATGTTCAGGCGGTGCTGGCGCACGCGGGCTGCCCTCCCGGAGCCGGCTACAAATTCATTGATGCCGTCCTGGTCAACGATGAGGGTCCGGGACAGCCGTGCAGCCCGGAGGTCACCCCGGTCACCTACGACCCGGAGCGTCTGCGTGAGCTCGGCGTCCGGGTTATCCGCCGGCCGCTGGTCAGCCATGAGCTTTCCGGGCATCATGACGGGGTGAAGCTGGCCCGGGCGGTGATGCTCTGGTACTTCAGGCACAAGCGGCGCAAGGCCGCTCCGCCCGAGCAGGTGGCGGTGGCGGCAAAACGGCGGCGGCTGGCCGGCTTGTTTTAGCCGCGTGCCCTGCTGATATTTTTCTTTACCCCGGGGATTCCGGCTCCGTCTGGACCTATAATGGCATGGTGAGCGCGGCATCTGGCGATAGAGCAGGGGTTCCATGCAGGCGACAGCAAAATCGGCAGCTTCCATAAGCGCAGGCGACTGGACGATGGAGAAAAAAGAAGCGATCGGCAGGGCAATCGGGCGCATCGCCAGCGGTGTGTTCGTCGTGACCACCGAGCGTGACGGGGAGCGCGACGGGCTTTTGGCTTCGTGGATCAACCAGGCCGCCTTCGAGCCGCCTATGATTTCGGTTGCCGTTCAAAAGCAGCGCCATCTGCTGGAGCTGCTGGGAGTCGGCTCGCGTTTTACGGTAAACGTCCTGTCCAAGAGCAACACTGACGCCTTCAAGAACTTCGCCAAACCTTTCGCCGCCGGCATGGACAGGTTCGCCGGGCTGGAGCTTATGCCTGCCGGACAGGGCGGCCCCGTTCTTGCCGGCGCGGCGTCCTATCTCGATTGCCTGACCAGAACGATCGTGGACGCCGGCGACCACGTGGTCGTGCTGGGCGAGATTATCGACGGCGGCTTGCTCGACGGGGCCGCCGAGCCGATGGTGCACCTGCGCAGAAACGGCTTTCAATATTAAGCGCTCGCCCGCTGGCGTGACTCGGAAACACGACCGGGCCTACAGACCCAGCGCGCTCAGCCCCGGATGGTCGTCCGGTCTGCGTCCGAGCGGCCAGTGAAATTTGCGCTCGCCCTGGCCGATCGGCAGGTCGTTGATGCTGGCGATTCGCCGGCGCATCAAGCCTTTCTCGTCGAACTCCCAGTTCTCGTTGCCGTACGAGCGGAACCAGCTGCCGCTGTCGTCGTGCCACTCGTAGCAAAATCGCACGGCGATGCGGTTGCCTGCGAATGCCCAGACCTCTTTGATCAGCCTGTAATCAAGTTCCCGAGCCCACTTGCGCTTGAGGAAGGCGATGATCTCCTTGCGCCCCGAGAAGAATTCGGCCCGATTTCGCCAGTTGCTGTCCTCGCTGTAGGCAAGCGCCACCCGCTCCGGATCACGACTGTTCCAGGCGTCCTCGGCCTTGCGCACCTTCTCTGCTGCTGTCCCGGCGTCGAATGGTGGCACCGGTGGAAAGTTGGCCATGACAAACACTCCTGTCGCGTTGGGAAAATCGCGGTGCCAAGATCTTATCAGGGAGAAGCCGCCGACCCAGTGAATCTTCGCGGAGCCTATGGCGCCATCTCGGCAGGCTCGCCGCCGATTACCAGGGGCGCGGCCGCCCGCTCCATCTCCCGCAGCTGCTCGACGGCATCGTCATAGCCCTGGCGAATGAGGCGGCGGGAGCGCTCGGGGTCAATCTCCAGAAGCGTCGTGTCAACCGGCTTGTGCGGCTGGAAGACGTGAATGTTCACCCGCCTGCGGCCACGGGCTTCGGCGGCGCCTTCCACGATCAAACGGTTGTACAGCTCCGAGAGATGAATCTCCTTTTTCGCCGACGCGTCAAGGACGATATCCAGGCAGCGGGCGATGACCTGCCACATATTGGCCGGGCAGGCTTCGACTTTGTCCGGGTTGAGGAGCACCATGTAGATCTCCTCGGCCCCCATATCGATGGCCGCCTGCAACGGCGTGTTGCGCACCAGACCGGCGTCGACCCACAGACCCTTGCCGTACAGGTGGCGCGGCGGGAAAGCCATCGGCACCGCCGACGTGGCCATGAACGCGTCGATAAGCTCGTTGGTGGACATGATCTCGTCGACTGCGATCATCCGAGTCTCCAGGCTGCACAGGTCGGTGGTGAAAAGATAAACCTTCATCTGGCTGGCCTTGAGCTTCTGCAGGTCAGCCTCGCGGCGGAGGATCTGCTCGAGCGGCGTCGAGTCCAGAAGACCCAGTTTCTGCCCGAGAAGCATGTGGCTCAGCTGCTGCGCATTGGGCAGGCGAAAGACATCCTTGCTCCGCAGCGAGCCCCACAGGTTCTCCAGGCGCTCGAGATCGCCCTGGGCAATCATGGCCGCGTTCAGCGCACCAATGCTGGTGCCGAGCGCAAGGTCGAATTTTATGCCTCGCTCGTGGAGCGCCTTGTAGACGCCTACCTGGTAAGCGCCTCTGCCGCCGCCACCCGGTAAGACAAGTGCGCGCTTCACGCCGTCGACACCGGGGGGATCCAGCTCGTTTCCGTTGTTGTCCATGGTTGCCAGCGGTGACCTTGCGTGCCGACGAATAGGCTTAAGGTCTGGTATTCAGGGGTACCCGAAACCATTGTACCCTCAGGGCCGAGAAATGCAACGCGGCAGCAGGCGCTGCCTGCCGGGCACATCGGATATCTGCAGGCTATCTACGTTCTGAGCAGCTGCCCGCGGGCGGTGGTGACCATCTCCACCACCTCGCCGGGGGTGGTCGCCACGTGGGCGCCGGCAGCCTTCAACGCCTTCATCTTTGACTCGGCCGTGCCCTTGCCGCCGGAGATAATGGCGCCGGCGTGGCCCATCCGTTTGCCGGGCGGTGCCGTCTGTCCGGCGATGTAGGCGACGACCGGCTTTTTGATGCGCTCCGAGATGAAGGTGGCAGCCTCCTCCTCGGCGCTGCCGCCAATCTCCCCGATAAGAACGATCACCTCGGTGGCCGGGTCGTCATTGAAGGCTGAAAGCAGCTCCGGGTAACCCATCCCCTTCACCGGGTCGCCGCCGACCCCGACGCAGGTCGACTGACCGTGCCCGGCATCGCTGAGCACCAGGGCGATCTCATAGGTAAGGGTGCCGCTGCGGCTGATCATGCCCACCGGGCCCGGTTTGAAGATGACCCCGGGCAGGATGCCCAGGAGCGTCTCGCCGGGCGTGATGATGCCGGGGCAGTTGGGCCCGATCAGGCGCACGTCGCGGGCCCTTGTGTTTGCGACCAGCTTGGCCGTGTCCTGCGGCGGGATGCCCTCGGTAATGAGCACGATGAGCCCGATGCCGGCGGCGGCCGCCTCGCAGCCGGCATCCAGGGCCAGGTAAGGGGGAACGAAAATTACCGAGGCGGTGGCGCCGGTGGCGTCGACGGCCTCGCGCACGGTGTCGAAGACCGGCACCCCGTGTATGGTGGTGCCGCCCTTGCCGGGGGTCACGCCGCCGACAATCTTGGTTCCGTAGGCGAGCATGCGCTTGGTGTGGGCGGCACCCATCTTGCCGGTGGCGCCCTGAACGATCACTTTGGTGTCCTTGTTTACCAGAATCACGATTGTCTCTCCTCAGTTAATTCCGTGCGCCTGCCAGGGTCCTGGACTTTTCGATGGCCTCCTTGACCGCCGGCTCCAGATCCGGGATGAGCTTCAGCCCGGATTCGGCGAGCATCTTCTCGGCGATCTCCTGATTGTTGCCGCGCAGGCGAACCACCAGCCTGGACTCGGGGCTCTTCTTCATGAAGTTGACCAGGGCGCCGGCGACGTCGTCGCAGGCCGTGATGCCGCCCAGGATGTTGAGGAGGATGACATCGACGTTCGGGTTCTCGGCGACGATCTCGAGGGCGAAAAGCGTCTTCTCCTGGTCGGAGCCGCCGCCGACATCCAGGAAGGTGGCCGGGCGGCCGCCGAACTTCTTGACCATATCCATGGTGGCCATGGTCAGCCCGGCGCCGTTGCAGAGGATGCCGATGTTGCCGTCCAACTCGACGAGGTTAAGACCCATGAGGCGCGAGCGGCACTCGCGGTCGGAGAGATCGACCAGGTGCTTGGACTGCCAGCCCTTGAAGTAAGGCTGCCTGCCCAGGGAGTCGTCGTTGGCGATGATCTTGCCGTCCAGCGCCACAACCTCTTCCCCTTCGGTGACCACCAGCGGGTTCACCTCGGCCAGGTCGAGGTCCATCTTCTCGAAGCAGTTGTACAGCCTGGTCGCCAGGTCGGCCACCTTGGACAGCAGGTTGCCGCTCAAGCCCATCCGTTTGGCCAGGTCGCGGGCGACGTAAGGCTGATAGGGGTAAGGAATGGGAACCGTGACCACATTGGCCGACGACTCGATCTCGATGCCGCCCTCGGCGCTGCCGATGAAGATCGGGCAGCCCTGCTCGCGGTCGAGGGTGACGGAGAGATAGAGCTCCCTGGCGATCGCCACCTTCGGCTCCACGAGCAGGCTTTCGGTCCTGGAACCGCCGATGGTCATCTCCAGCAGCTGCTTTGCCAGCGCCTCGCCTTCCTTGAGATCCCTGGCGAACTTGATGCCGCCTGCCTTGCCGCGACCGCCGGACAGCACCTGGCACTTCAGGGTCAGCGGATAGCCGAAGAAAACCTTCCTCAGCTCCTCCGGTTTGGTCACGCGCATGCCCGGCGGAATATTGATTCCAAACTGGGAAAAGATGCTCTTGGCTTCGTATTCGTACAGGTTCAATTCTCTGCCCTCAAGGGAAGGAGGCCGACACCAACTCTTTTATCATCGCGCGCCTGCCGGGCGCTCACTAAAAAGCGAAACTTAATAGTCTGCACGCGGTGAGCAAGGCGGGCGCAAACAACAGCCTCCCGGCCGGCGAGGCCGGGAGGCTGTCTGGTTCCGGGGATGGAAATCCTGCCGGGATGCGCCCACTGGCTTACGACCGGGCCACTGCGCGTTCGCCGCTTTCTTTGCAGTGGCGCCGGTGGTGGCGGAAGCCGCCGAAAGCGTTGGAGACGAGCAGCCGGCGCTGCACCTGCTCTTTCTGCTCCGGGGTGAGGATGGACATCATGTCCAGGCGATAGCTCAGGCGGGCGTTGGAGAGCTGGTCGCGCAGGGCGTTGATCCGGGACTGGGTCTGCATGACCTGATCCTTGTCAATATTTTGTTTGGCGAGCTGCTCTCGCAGCTGACGCTCCAGCAGCCTCAGCTGGGTCGTCTGCGGGCCGGTGCTGGCCAGGAGCTGGTCCTTGAGGCTGGCCATCTTCTCCAGCTCACCGGTGGAGAGCTTGCGGCTTTCCCGGCCTTGCCGCGAGCACTTGCTGGAGTCCTTTGCCCTCGACGCCACTGGAACGGTCACTGCGGCGTCGTCCCTTTCCGCCACCAGATTGGCGGCGTATGCCACAGCCGGCAGGCCGACCAGTCCCACTACCACCAGAAATCTGCAGACCTCAGTCTTACTCGGCTTCATAAAGAATCCTCCAATCGAAAAGATGTCCTTTTGGTGTTGTGCCGTTACCAGCGGCGGGCCCTAGAAGAGGCCGTAGCGAATACGCTGCCACAGCGAGAGATTGGCGGCCGGCGCGTAATACGGGTTGGCGTAATACATGTTGTTGACGTACGGGTTCCATCTGCTCGCGGCCCAGTTCCTGTGGGCTCGCCAGCGGCACCAGTCGTCGTGATCGTGTGCTTGAGCCGGTGTGCCGAGGCTCAGGCTGGATATCATCAGACCCCCCAAAAGCACCCCTAGCATGACCCGTTTCATAATCTTGTCCTCCGACTTTCCAGTTTGCTGGCCGACCATCGAATCGACCTGCGCGTTTAGACGCTGGCGGTTCCAAATTGTTCGCCCAAAAGAGATTAGTGCTTGTTAATCTAAATCTGAATAGCCCGAAAATCCCTGCCTCTTCTCGACTAATCATCAGTTGAACTGATTATTGCCGTAACTGACAGACACGCCCCGTGAACCGGACCGGCTGCCGCATGATTCAGCGCGCTGCCAGCAGGTCCTCGAGCCAGTGGAGGAGCCCGAGGTGTATGAGCCAGGCAAGCGCGCCCGCGCAGGGAATGGTAAGGAACCAGGCCATGAGCATGTCCTTTGCCACCAGCCAGCGCACCCCCTTGCGCCGTTTGGCGAAGCCCACGCCCATCACCGTCGAGGAGATGAGTTGTGTTGCCGATACCGGACCGCCGCCCAGGGACCCTGCCACGAGAATGACCGCCGAGGCCGTCTGCGCGGACAGCGCGTCGATCGCCGTCAGCTTGATGATCCCGGAGCCGACGCGCCTGACTATGCCCGGGACCATGGAGGCGATGCCGCAAGCCATGGCGGCCCCTATGAGCAGGCGCGTCCACAGGGGGATCTGATTTTCTTGCCCGAAGCCGGCCGCCGTCAGGGCCAGAAGCATCACCCCCATGGCTTTCTGCGTGTCGTTGGCGCCGTGCCCGAAAGCAAGCGCCGCCGTGGTCAGCCACTGGAGGCTTTTGATCGCCTGGTTGACGCGGTTGGTGGCGCGCAGCAGGACGAGGGTGGCCACGTTCAGCACGAGCCAGCCGCCGGCGAATCCCAGAAGCGGGGAGATGAACAGGCTGAGCACCACCTTCCAGACGCCCGTCGAATGGAGGAGCGAGTCGAACCTGCCCCAGACAATGTAATGCGTGCCGCCGCTTGCCGCGTAAACGGCTCCAAGGATGCCGCCGACCAGCGCGTGGGTTGAGCTGGAGGGCACGCGCAGCAGTTTGGTGATGTAGTTCCAGAGGATCGCCGCCGCCAGCCCGCTGGCCAGAACCGGCAGCAGGTCGGCGCGATCGGGCCAGGAGGTGATCGATTGAATGGTGTTGGCGACCGCCGATCCGCCGAAGAGCGCCCCGGCAAACTCAAACGTCAAGACCAGGAGCGCTGTCTGCACCGGCGTCAGGGCGCGGCTGCCGATGGCGCTGGCGGCCACGGAGCTGCCGTCCTGGAATCCGTTTGTGTAGGTGAAGCAGAGGCAGAGGATAAGGACAAGGATGAATATTGCAACGATTGCCACGCCGTTTCCTTTTCCCCGCCGCCCGTCTCTTATACTAAAGCCTGTTTGTCTGGCGGGCCGCTTGGCAAGTGGCGGCCATGCCAGGAGCCCGGGCTTTTCAAGCCGGTGCTCCTGGCGCAATTAGAAGCGGGAGGCTAGTTGGCTATGCGAATCGGGATCCTGACCGGCGGCGGCGACTGCCCGGGTTTGAACGCGGTAATTCGCGCTGTGGTGCGCCGCAGCGTCCGCGATTACAATCACGAGGTGCTGGGCTTTCTCGAGGGCTGGAAGGGCCCGATCGAGGGCAAGACGATGCCGCTCACCGTCGAGGGCACGGCGGATCTGATCCAGCAGGGCGGAACGATCTTGAAGACCTCGCGGACCAATCCCTTTAAGAAGGAGGGCGGGCCGGGGCGGGTAATGGAGAGCATGAAGAGCAACAAGCTCGACGCGCTCATCGCGGTCGGCGGCGAGGACACCTGCGGCGTGGCCCACAAGCTCAACAAGGAGTTCGGGCTGAACGTGGTTTGCGTGCCGAAGACGATCGACAACGATCTGAGCGCCACCGACTTCACCTTCGGATTCGACACCGCGGTAAGCATCGTCAGCGAGTGCATCGATCGCCTGCACACCACGGCCGAATCGCACAACCGTGTTCTGGTGTGCGAGGTGATGGGACGGCATGCCGGCTGGATCGCCGCTTATGGTGGTATCGCCGGCGGTGCTCACTACATACTGGTGCCGGAGATCGCCATCGATCTCCAGCAGGTGGTCGATTCCTTGAAAAGAGGACACGCCGCCGGACGCAACTATTCGATCGTGGTGGTGGCCGAGGGCGCCAAGTTCCTGGACGAGGAGGTGCTCAAGTCGCAGGCCCTGGACGCGTTCGGGCACGTGCAACTGGGCGGCATCGGCGAGCGGCTGGCTAAGCTTCTTGAGAAGGAGACCGGCTTCGAGACGAGAGCCGTGGTACTCGGCCACATCCAGCGCGGCGGCTCGCCTACGGCCTTCGACCGCGTGCTTTCCACCCGCTTCGGGGTGGCGGCGGCGGACCTGGTTCACGAAGGGAAATTCGGCAGGATGGTCGCCCTTTCCGGCGGCAAGATTGTCGATGTCCCGATCGAGGCCGGCGTCGGGCAGCTGAAGACGCTCGACCCGGACTTTTACAAGCTCGCCGGGGTCTTCTTCGACTAGCCGCCCTGTTTGCTAGAATTGCTCCTTTGCCCGGCGCTTGCGGCGCCCGCCTCGTGCTTTGCCTTATGCCCCAGGAAAAAACAGACACCATCGAGCCGGTCGCCTCGCCGCGCGCCTGGCCGGCCCGCGTGCCAGAGACGGCCGGCGTCGTGCTGGCCTATATCACCTGCGCCATCATCTGGGGCACCACCTGGTATGCCATTCGCGTCTGCGTGTCGCCGTCCGGTTTTTCGCCCTTCCTGGCCGCCGCCCTGCGCTTCACCGTGGCGGCCCTGGTCTTCGCCTGCATGTGGCCGCTGGGCGTGGTGCGGGCCGGCAATGCCAGCGGGCGAAATATCGCCTGGCTGGTTGTCGCCGGCTTGCTGAGCTCGCTGGGCTTCGGCCTGGTCTACACGGCCGAGCGCTGGGTATCCGGCGGCATGGCGGCGATCATCAGCTCGACCACGCCGCTGATGATGGCGGTCGTGGCCACCGTCTCGCGCACGGAGCGCGTCTCCCGGGCCTCCGTCGCCGGCTCGCTTATCGCCCTGACCGGGGTGCTGGTCATCTTTCAGGACTCGCTTCAGGCATCATCGACGCAGGCGCTGGCCGTCCTCATGCTCCTGGGCTCGGTGGCCACGTCGACCGTGAACAACGCCATTCTCAAGCACAACACCCGGGAGCAGAACCCGATGTTCTCGGCCGCCTTTTACTCGCTTGTCTGTGGGCTGGTCTTCTGGCTTTTGGCCGCGGTCGTCGAGCGCCGGCCGGTGGCCTGGCCGGTGCCGCTCGTGCCCTCGCTGGCGGTGGTGTATCTCGGCATCTTCGGCTCGGTGACCGCCTTTGTGGCCTATTTCTATTTGCTCAAGCGGGTGCGTCTGATGACCATCTCCACCCTGGTCTTCTACCCGCCACTGATTGCGCTCGGCGTGGACGCGCTGCTCGAGAAGAGCTTCACGCCCACTCCCGGCACCTACCTGGCCATGGGGATCACCTTGCTGGGCGTCGGCGTCAGCCTGTTCGGGCCGCGCGGCGGGCGCTTTTGAGCGGCCGGCGGGTGCAGCGTCAGGCTACCCACTTATCGACAATCTGCTTGAGATTGTCGAGCCGGAAAGGCTTGAACAGGAAATCGTCCATTCCGGACGCCCTGGCCCGAACCTCGTCCAGCGAAGCGGTCATGGCGACGATAGTCGACCGCCCCTTCGGCACCTGCTTTTCTATCGCCCTTAGCTCCCTGGTAGCCTCGAAGCCATCCATCTCCGGCATCTGAATATCCAAAAAAACGATGTCGTAGTTTTTGTCCTTGAACAGATCAAGCGCCTGCGCTCCGCTGGCGGCAACATCGGCGGACACCCCGAGCTTCCTGAGCTGCAGCTTGACCATCAAAGCGATGGCCTCGTCGTCATCTACCACCAGGGCGCGCTTATTCTTGCTCATTGTCTTCCAGGCGGCAGGGGACGGTGAACCAGAATACGGAACCTGACGGCTCGCCGGGGTGATAGCCGATCTCGCCGCCCATGAGGCTGATGAAGCGCTTCGATATGGAAAGACCGAGCCCGGTGCCGCCGTAGCGGCGGCGCGTGCTCTTGTCCGCCTGCATGAATGGCTGAAAGAGCTGGTCGCGGGCGGCGGGCTCAATGCCGATGCCGGTGTCGGAGACCGTGAAACGCAGGCTCGCCGTTGCCTGCGTTTTTTGCTCGACGCCCACCTGAATTTGCACCTTCCCCTCATGGGTGAACTTGACGGCGTTGTGGGCGAGATTGAGCAGCGACTGCCGGATCTTCGCCTCGTCGGCGACGACGGCGTCCGGAACCTGACCGTCGATGTGAGTCTCCACCTCCACCTTCTTCTTGTTTGCCGGCGGCAGAATGGAGGTGGTGACCTCCTGCAGCAAAAGGGCCACGCGAAAGCGGCGCTCCTCGAGCGTGATGCGGCCGGCCTCCAGCTTGGAGAAGTCGAGCAGGTCGTTTATCACCTCCAGCAGGCGCGTGGAGGCCGAGAAGATGTGCTCGGCGATGGTCCTTAGCTCGCCGTCGAGCGACTCCTCCATGGTAAGCAGCTCCGCCATGCCCAGGATGCCGGTCAGCGGCGTGCGAATCTCGTGGCTTATATTGGCCACGAACTCCGACTTGACGCGGTTGGCCGCTACGGCGTCGTCTCGCGCCTGCTTCAATTCCAGTTCGACTTTTTTGCGCGCCGACACGTCGCGGATGGCGCTCAAGACCAGAAGCCCCTCCTGTGTCTCGAGCGGGCTCAAGCTTATCTCCACGGGAAACTCGGAGCCGTCCTTGCGCAGGGCATAGAGATCCAGCCCCGAGCCCATCGGTCTCGGGCGCGGGCTGGCGGCAAAATCCGACCGGTGCCCCGGGTGATGTTGTCGAAAACGCTCCGGTACCAGCATCTCAACCGGCTTGCCCAAAATCTCATCGCGCTTGTACCCGAACAGATTCTCCGCCTGCGAGTTGACGATCGCGATCTCGCCCGAGTTGTTCACGATTACCAGCGCGTCCGGCGCCGCTTCAAGGAGCGCTGCAAACTTTCTCTCCGCCTCCCGGCGTTCCGTGAGATCCCGCGTCACCTTGACGAAGCCTGCCAGCTCGCCTTCGTCGTCCTTGAGCGGCGTCATCAGCACACTGGCCCAGAAGCGGCTGCCGCCCTTTCTCAGGCGCCAGCCCTCCTCCTCGCATCTCCCTTCCCTGACCGCTATCTCCAGCGCGCGGGCAGGCTTGCCGGACCGCCGGGCCTCCTCCGGATAAAAGATGGAGAAATGCTTGCCTATGATCTCGTCTTCTTCATAACCCTTTATCCGTCTGGCTCCCTCGTTCCACGTGACAATACAGCCCGCCTTGTCAAGGGCGAAAATGGCGTACTCCTTGACGTTCTGCACCAAAAGCCGGAAGAGCTCTTCGCGTTGCCGGGGTGTTTTGAGGGGATTCACGGGTCGGCTTTCCATCGGATCTGTCTTCGGTGGCCCAACACAGCTTAATTCTAACGCCTGCCCGCCGCCGGCCATTTCCCCGCCCGTCCGGACCAGCTTGTGCAGGCGCCCTCAGTCCTTGCAGATGTCCACGGCCAGCTTCTTGAGGTCGGCTTCCATCATCCCCAGATAGGTGTTGCACGGCGGCGCCCGCAGCGAGTCCTCAATCATCTCCAGCACCCTGGGCACGGCAGCTCCCTGCCGTACCGTCTCCAGTATGCGCGAGCCGTGACCGGGCTCGGCCAGGATCGCCCGGGCTCCGGCCGCCCGCGCCCGGCGGATGAGCATGGCCAGGCTGCGAGCGGAGGGCTCGCGCGTTCCCGAGGCTTCGATGATGCCGACGACGTTGAAACCATATCTGGTGGCAAGATAGGTCCATGAGTTGTGGTAGAGGATGATGCTCTTGCAGCGGGCGGGCAGCTTCGCGCACAGGGAGGCGTAGCGGCTGTCCAGCTCGGTGATGCGCCGGGCGTAGCGCCCGGCGTTGTCCTGGAAATATTGAGCGTGAGCCGGATCCACCTTGGCGAGCGCGCGGGCAATCGCGCTCACGTAGATCTGCGCGAACTGCAAATCCAGCCAGTAATGCGGGTCTATCTTGTTCTTCCGGGAGGCGGGTATGGACTGGCTCAGATCGACGACCAGGCAGCCCTTGCTGGCCAGCGCCATCAAGCTCTGCCGCGCCGCGCGGTCGAGATCGTCCCCGTTCAAGATGATCACTTGAGCCCGGGAGATTTCGGAAAGCGATGAGAAGGTCGGCTCGAAGGTGTGCGGGTCCACGTCGACCGGCACGAAATTGGCCACCGCCACCCGGCGGCCGCCGACGTTGGCCACCATGTCCGCCAGCGGGGAGATGCTCGTCACCACCCTGATCTTCGCGGTTTCGCCCGGCGCCGCGCTCGCGGCGGCCTGGGCAATGAAAAAGGCGGCGACAATCAAGCAACGTGAAAGCGTAAATGCCATGGGCCGGCTTGCCAGGACAGACGCCGCCAGTCTAACATATTGCCCGTGTCGCAGAGTGTCGACGAAATGCATATGGAGCGTTGCCTGCGCCTGGCCTCGCAGGCGCTGGGACGCACGGCGCCGAACCCGGCGGTCGGCGCCGTCGTCGTTGACAGGCAGGGGCAGGTGGTCGGGCAGGGATACCACGAGCGGGCGGGGCTCGCGCATGCCGAGGTGGTGGCCCTTGACGCCGCCGGCGAAGCGGCGCGCGGCGGCACGCTTTACGTCAACCTCGAACCGTGCTGCCACCACGGCAGGACGCCGCCGTGCGTGGAGCGCGTCGTTTCAAGCGGCATAAAGCGGGTTGTCGTGTCGATGGTCGACCCCAACCCGGCGGTGGCTGGCAGGGGGATCGAGGCGCTCAGGCACGCCGGCTGCCAGGTCGAGATTGGGGTTTTGGAGGCGGAGAGCCGCTGGCTCAACCGCGGGTTTGTCAAAATGATGACGCGGGGCCTGCCCTGGGTTTGTCTGAAGCTTGCCACCACCCTCGATGCCAAGATTGCCGACCGTACCGGGCAGAGCCGGTGGATCTCCGGCCCGGAAGCCAGGCAGCACGTCCACGAGCTGAGGAACATTTTCGATTGCGTGCTTGTAGGCGGCGCCACGGCGCTGAGGGACGATCCGGAGCTCAATGTAAGAGGGGTGGCAGGCGGCCGCGACCCGCTGCGCGCGGTCGTGGACCCCGATCTGGCGGTTTGTCCGGGCTCCCGGATCTGCAATGGAGATGAGGGCAGCTCGACCGTTCTCTTTTGCTCGGCGGACGCCATCGGCCGGCGCGGCGGCTGCTTCCCGGACCACGTGCGCCTGGTCGAAATTGGGCGCGACCGCTCCACGGTAGGCTACCTGGACCTTCATGAGGTGATGGCCTGGCTGGGCGCCGAAGGCGTTCTCACGGTTCTTTGCGAGGGCGGCGGCCGGCTGGCGGCGGGGCTTGTCGCCTCGGGGCTCGTCGACGAGGTTAAGTGGATAGTCAGCCCGAAGATCCTGGCCGACACGCAAGCCGTCCCGGCCATCGCCGGCCTGGGCGAGGTCTTGCTTAAGGACGCCCGGCAGCTGAAGGACGTCAGCGTAACCCAGCTCGGCAGCGATGTCCTCATTTGCGGAACGATGATAGGCGAGATTTGCTAGAATTCCCTTCGCCCTCAAGTCCGGCGGTGCAGCCATGGCGGAAGCGCAGAACAAATCCGTTTATATAGAGACCTTCGGCTGTCAGATGAACAAGTCCGACTCCGAGCACATGCTCGGGCTGCTCGAGGAGATCGGCTACCGGCAGGCGGAAAGCATCAAAAGCGCCGATCTGCTCATCCTCAATACCTGCGCCATACGGGCCGGGGCCGAGGACAAGGTATACAGCTATCTGGGGGCTTGGAAGAAGATCAAGGAGCAGCGCCCGGGCAGCCTGATCGCCGTGGGCGGCTGCGTCGCCCAGGACGCCGGCCAGACGCTTCTCAAGCGCTCGCCCGGCGTGGACATTGTCTTCGGCACTCATAACCTCCACCGGCTGCCGGATCTCGTGCTCCAGGCGCAGTCCAGGGGGGAGCCGGTGGTGGAGATATACCCCGAGCTGCCCGACGACCTGCCGGAGACGCCGGTGGTCAGGTTGAACAGCACAAGCGCCTGGGTGTCGATTATCTACGGCTGCGACTACAACTGCACCTATTGCATCGTGCCCTACGTCCGCGGTCGGGAAAAGAGCAGGCATCCGGATTCGATTGTCGCCGAGGTGGAGGAGCTGGCGGCGGCAAACTACAAGGAGGTGACCCTGCTCGGGCAGAACGTGACCGCCTACGGGCACGATCTCAATCCGGCGCAGCACCTGGGCAATCTGCTGGAGCGGCTCGGCACCGTCGACGGTATCAAGCGAGTGCGCTTCCTCACCGGGCATCCCCGGGATCTCAAGCCGGAGATAATCGATGCGGTGGCGTCCGTGCCCAATGCCTGCGAGTTTTTCCATCTGCCCATTCAAGCAGGCGACGACCGCACGCTCCGCCGCATGGCCCGCGGTTACAAGGTGGACTTCTACCGCCGGCTGGTCGACCAGATCAGGAAAAAAATCCCGGAGGCGGCAATCACCACGGACCTGATTGTCGGCTTCCCGGGCGAGACCGAGCAGGAGTTCCTCAATACCGTCTCGCTGGTCGAGGAGATCTGTTTTGACGCCTGCAACACGGCCGCCTATTCGCCGCGCCCGCACACGCCCTCGGCCGGCTGGGGCGAGCAGGTTCCGGAGGAGATGAAGTACGAGCGGCTGCGGTTCCTCAACTCGGTGGTCGCGGATGTCTCGCAGCGGCGCAACAGGCGATTGATTGGCGGCACCGTCGAGGTGCTCGTCGAGGGGCGAAGCAACAGAAATGCGGCGCGCCTGACGGGCCGCACCCGCACCAACAAGGTGGTCAACTTCGAGGGCGGCGACGAGCTGGTGGGACAAATCGTCACCGTCAGGGTCGAGGCCGCCAACGCCTGGGCCCTGCGCGGCGCGCTGGCATAGCTCAGCCGGCGCCGGGGGCCTATGCAGCCGGGTGCATTTTCCGGATCCTTGTTACTCGACTTTGGCAAGTCGAGAAGGCTGCTTTTGGGGCTGGGACGACAGATCGGGGTCGGTGCAAGGCTAGGCGAGCGCGGCAAGGAGCATGTTCGGCTGACAGCCTGCGACGGGCTCAGGCAGCAAGCCTCCGCCGGCGGCCATGCTCATTCGAAATCTTTTAGGCTTGTCAACGTTCCGCTGGCCAGGCGTACTTTAGCCAATGCCAGATAGTTGTCGTAGCGCGCATCGATCAAATCCGTTTCTGCCTTGATTAGCGCATCTTCTGCGCGCAAAAGTTCCGTGATCGTAGTTAGACCAACGCGTTGCCTGTCACGGACAATGCGCAGTGCCTCTCTAGCCTGCTCGCAGGACTGCCTGGTCACGCTCAACTTCTCGCCGCTGACAATCAACTGTTCTCGAGCGGAGATAATCTCCAGCCTCACCTGATTGCGTTTAAGTTCGGCCTGAGCCTGCGCCATCTTCATGGCGGCGCGCGCCTGGGAGATTTTTGCCTGGCGGCCCGGCTCGAACAGATCGAGTGCCATCAGCCCGCCGACAATCAAGCTGGTGCCACCATTTACGATGGCATCGCCGGACTGAATTACGGCTGCATAGCCGTCGATTTTCGGCAGATACGATCCCATTGCCTGTCTTAGCTCATGGTGGCTAGCCTCGGACAGCGACTGGGCCTGCAGCAGATCCCGCCTGCGCAAAAGGGCTTGAGCAATAAGCGCTTCTTCAGACTCGACCTGGAAATCGCGGTCGATTAAATTTCCGGCCAGGGAGGGTCGCGCTGCCCCGGGCGTGCCGAGCACCGTGTTCAAGCGGGCAAGAGCGACGGACAGATCGCCCCGGGCTTGAGCCAGCTGTTTGCGGAACTCGGCAAGCTTGACCTGCATGGCCAGCACGTCAGACAGCACTACCTGCCCGAACTTGTACAGGTTCTTCAACCGGACAACATCGGCCTCGCCCAGCTCCACGAAGTGCTGCGCCAGCTTCAGCCGCGCGCCGGCCACGAGCGCACCGTAATAAGACTGGATAACCTGATAGCGTACGTTTTGCGCTGTGTGCTCGCCGACCTGCAAGGTCGCTCTCATCAACATTTTCTGGCGGGAAATATTGCCCCATGTGTCGAATTTGTGCAGTATGGGCACCCGCACGTAGGCTGTCGTAAAGAAGCTGGCAATCGGGTCGGGGGTATTCAGGCTGGAGAAATTAAGGGCCGATGGCTGGAACCTGTGCTGCATGAGCCTGCTGGCAAACACAAAGAGCTGATTGTTACTGTATCCGAACAGCTCGGCAGCACCGACTTTGGGCAAAAGCATTTCTTTTGCTTCCCGGAAACGCCCTTTAGCTATGGCATTGCTGTAGCTGTTGATCAGGATCTCAGGATTGAACTCCAGAGCAATCGACTCTGCCTGGGACAAGGTAAGTTGCCCGGGTTCAGCGGTTTTGGCTCGAATTGGTGAGCCCTCCTGTGCAAAAGCACAGTTGCCGGCAATCGCCACAAGCAAGAGCAAGATTCCCGGTAATGCCGCCCTGGCTAGACTGGCGGCTGGCTTCACAAGCGCTCGCGACCTTTGCATCCAGTTGTTCTCTCTTCGCAATCTTGGCAACCAGACCGAACTGTAGCCAACAGCTAGAACGCAATAGCATAACACGTCATTCTTATATCGGTATATGGTTATACATCTTCGATAAAAGCAATAAGCGAGCCCGGCTATCTCAACAGCAAGCAGCTTGTTCTGATGACTAAGCCATGCCGGATTGTCTGGCAGTCCTGGTTCCGCACAGACAAGGGGCTCGCTTTGTGCGCCAGGGGTTATCAGGCTTTTGGCAAGCGCGTGGCTGGCCCGGGTATGGCCACTTACGCCACCGCTGCCAGGGGCTCTGGACCGCGCCGGAGGGCAGGCTTCTGCTTTGGAAATATCAGTACCCGATGTACGGGAAGTATTGGCGACGCCGGGCCGCAGGCGCCGGCATTGCCGACTATCTCTGCTCGGCCAGTCGACAGCGGCGCCATGACAATGCCGCCGCTGGCCGCCGCTTATTTCCACCGGCCGGTTGCGCTGGCTAGCTGCCAGCCAGCGCCGGTTCATTCGCTGCTTTCCGCTCGGCAGCCACCGACAACCAGGTGAGATAGCCGCCGGAGAGGTTTTTCACCGCAAAGCCGTTTTGGAGGAGAAAGCGGCAGGCGAAATAGGAGCGCTGGCCGCTCTGGCAATAAACGATAACTGGACTGCCCTTGTCCAGCTCAGTTACGCGCTGCCGTAGCTCCGGCAGCGGGATGTGAATGCTGCCGGGGATGAAGCCTGTTTGCCGCTCCTGATTGCTGCGGACATCAAGCAGGCGATGCTGCGCGGCACTGGCAGCTGGCAATTCATGCCAC
This sequence comes from Pseudomonadota bacterium, assembly GCA_021325555.1. Lineage (GTDB taxonomy): Bacteria > Cyanobacteriota > Vampirovibrionia > Obscuribacterales > Obscuribacteraceae > JAJPGY01. The sequence goes on from JAJPGY010000029.1 coordinate 155,510, forward strand.
TGCACTGGCTCAATCAACCCGTCAAGGATGTTCTCGCCAATCATGCCAGCAAGGTTGACCGGGTCTTTTGCCGAGCCATACTGGGGCGAGTAGGCCAGGTCCAAATCGGCAAGATCGCTAACCGTCATTTTTGATTTAATCGCAGTGGACAGAACATCAATTCGTTTATCGACCCCGTTCTTGCCAGCCACCTGGGCGCCAAGCAAAAGACCGCTCTGCCGGTGAAAGAGCACCTTCAGGTCCAGCCGCGTCGCCTGCGGATAGTAGCCAGCGTGATCCGTGGGGTGCAGGTGGATCGACTGGTAAGGGATGCTGGCTGCCCGTAATTGCTGTTCGTTTAAGCCGGTCGTCGCCACTGTTAAGTCAAATACGCGCACAATTGCCGTAGCAATTGTGCCCGTATATTTTTGCTTACGGCCAAAGATATTATTGGCTGCGATCCGCCCCTGGCGGTTAGCCGGACCGGCCAGCGCAGTTAGAACCCGCTGGTTGCTTATTGGCTGCAAAACCTCAATTGCATCGCCAACAGCCCAGATATGGTCCTTGCTGGTTTGCAAATACTCGTTTACAACAATGCCGCCGCGGGATCCTATTGCCAGACGAAAGCGTTGCAGCAACCACACCATTGAAAGTGGCACACGCGCGCGCGAAGATGGTTGCGGGTTAGCGGTCAGCTTTGACCCTGCCTCAATTGCAACCACCGATCC
>JAJPGY010000018.1 GCA_021325555.1 Pseudomonadota bacterium
GGATCGGTGGTTGCAATTGAGGCAGGGTCAAAGCTGACCGCTAACCCGCAACCATCTTCGCGCGCGCGTGTGCCACTTTCAATGGTGTGGTTGCTGCAACGCTTTCCATCGTGGAAGACGACGCAGCTGTTAGTGTTGCGGAGATGCTGGAAAGGTGTACGCTTACTTTAATCTCTATAGAAATACTGGGGAAAGTCGCTGGCGTATTGCTGCACACACACTCCTCGCACAGGCAATTCGCGCGTCCGAATACGAGCAAAACCTTCCATTCAGCCTCTACAAGGGTACGCTTGGGGTTGCTCTACTGGCTGCACAAGCAGAAGATTTGGATAGTGCGCGGATGCCCTTCTTTGAGGAGGAGTAAATGTACCTTATCTCATCGAGAATGTCTGGGAAGCTATCGCGCTTGTCTTGGTAATCGGAATCGCCAATCTGACGGACGACCACCAACTTTTGTCGCGGGTTGATTATTAGATACTGTCCCAGATCGCCTACCGCCATGATGTATTCGGTTACTCCAGTCGATGACCGCAAACCAGGAATAATACCTTCTTTTAGTCGTGCTTGCCATTCCTGCAGTTCCGCATCAGAAAAGTACGACTGAAGAGTGCTCAGCTTTAGAGTTTTTCCTTGAAGTCGCCGAAATTTGTCGAGAACAGGGCTGCTAAGGGGTGAGTCTGCGAGTTCGCGCACCAACCCCTTCGTGACCGTTACTCTAGACCACTTCGGCACCAGCCACCAGAGATACCCAGAGTCGGGCAACCATGGCATCGCCGGACGTGTTGATTCTGCAATCCACTCGGCACTCAGAATGCGTTTACCCTGCCACATTCCTTGGTTGAGCACGAGTTGGCCGAGTTTTACCAAGTCTGGAGCCTTCATGCTTAACCCAGCCATGGCCAGCGCTGTTTCGTGTCTATCACGAACCCACTCGACTTCATTAATCCCTAACGGTCCAAAAAGGTTTGCCTTCGCGTATTCGTCTAACTGTTGCCCAGCAGCTCTTTCAACAATCCCCGACAGCAGGTTTACGACTACGTTGTCATAAGCGAACCGACTCCCTGGTTCACTCTCTAGCTCCGCCTCAAGGGCTTGTTTTACGACATCGTCAGGTGATTCGATTTGCTCAGCATTCAGCCTAACAGCAAGTCCAGACGTATGAGTAAGCAAATGCTGGATAGTGATTTGAGATCGTGGGTCACCTCCCCATTGCGGGAAAAAGGTACACACTGGCGTCTCCACCGACTTAAGTCTTCCAGTGTCGATTAGATGTCCCACCACCAGACTAACAACCGATTTGGTCACAGATCGAAGTGGCATTAGGGGCGGTAGTCGATCACGATACGTCTCAAGGCAGACCTTGCCATCTATAACCACTAACAGGCTATTAGAATGCGTCTCCGATGCCCGAAGGACCAGCCGATCGAAAGAATTTATCATTTGTACGAGTTTCATAGAATCCGGGAGCAAGGGTTAGGAGTTGTCTGACCTGAATATCATTCTACCTGCCAGCCTGCATGGTGAGCCACTACCAATGCTGGTCGGCATATTCCCGGGCAACATGCCTTTTCCATCCTTGTCGGGGGGGCGGCAACGATCCTGGAAAAATTGACCCACAACGCACTTGGAAAGGTCAAGCCATTTCCACCAAATGCGGCTCCTCCTCCAGCAACAGGATCCGATATTCAGGTTGGGCGCTTTCTCGGTCGAGAGTCAGGGTGTATTTGCCAAACCGGTTAATGTGCTCGGTCATGTGTTAGCGTTCCATTTTGGGCGTCTTGCCAGGGACGCTGCTGACTTGATAGAGAAGCGAGATGTACGCCCGGCTACTGAGCCAGAGGTACGGCAGGCCGCCACCGGTCCGGTAGAAGATCGTTTGTCATCAATGTGGTTGGCATTTGCGGAGTCCGGTCGTAAGATAGCATCATGCATAAAGTATCGCTAGCAACTCAGACGCTGTCTGCTGCTGTCTCTGTCAGCAGCGGAAAAGCCTTTAGGTCGCCACTTCGATATCCGGGTGGTAAGCAAAAAGCTATTGAGCGGATAGCAAAAGTGCTTCCAAAGTCGGCCTCCGAATTTCGCGAGCCGATGGTGGGCGGCGGCAGCGTTTTCTTTCATGCGAAAAGCATTGGCTTTGCAGACTCTTACTGGATAAACGACAAATTCAAGGAACTGGTTTCTTTCTGGCGCACTGTGCAGAATCCAATCACGTGCCGCAAGCTGGCGAATGATTTGGAGAAGCTGCGTGCTCAATTCCAATCCGCAGATGAGATTAAGCAATACTTTTTGCAAGCTCGCGAAGAAGTGCCGCGCGATGAGTACCGAGAAGCATTCCTGTTTTTTTTCTTCAACCGGGTGACTTTTTCGGGCACGACCAGGGCGGGTGGCTTTTCAGCAGCTGCGAGCTTGCGCAGATTCACTGCGTCATCAGTCGACCGCCTGCGGACGCTACCTGATGCCCTGTCCGGCGTGCGCATAACTAATGTCGATTTTGAAGAAGTAATCAAGGCGCCCGGGAAAGATGTCTTTATCTTCCTTGATCCGCCTTACTTTACTGCCACCAGACTCTACGGAAAGAACGGAAGCTTACACTCGTTCGACCATGAGCGGTTGGCGGCCATACTGAAAAAGAGCAAGCATCGTTTTTTGATCACGTATGATGATTGCGATGAAATTCGGCAGCTCTATGATTTTGCAAATATCGCCGAGTGGCGCTTGCAATACGGCATGAACAATTGCAATGCGGAAAACGTCAGCAAGATTGGCAGCGAGCTATTCATCAGCAATTACGATCGTTGACCCTAGACAAAGCGATCCGAGCGGAGAGGGGAACAAGGTTGGCTACGCTCTCGGCGAAGAAGTTCAAGGGTGACAGCGCTCTGTAACCGTGCCGAATTTAAAACCCTCGGGACGACAGGATTTGAACCTGCGACCTACTGCTCCCAAAGCAGCCGCGCTACCAAGCTGCGCCACGTCCCGGTGACCTCCCTAATATAACATGAGGGGGCTATGGGACCAGCTGTGGCTCCTCTATGGTGACGTCGAGGGCGTCCTTGTCCACGTAGCCGGTCTTGCCGTTGGCTAATTGAACCTTGTACTTGTTGTTCTCCAGGCCGCCCAGGATGACCAGGCGGTCGCCCACCGCCGGTTTGCCGAGCGGCTTCTTGTGGGCATCGGTGACCGGCTCGGTCCTGGTGAGCGTGGCGGTCGTGTAGGCGTCGGGCTTCTTGTAGTCGACCAGCCCGGCGTAGACGTAGCCCTCGGCTCCCTGATATCGCACCTTGTACCAGCCGCTCTGTTTGCCGACGATCTCCACCGCGGCTCCCTTGCCGATGCTGGTGACCGGCTTGGCGCTGGTGCTGGGCGCGGAGCGCAGGTTCACGGCGCCGGCGGTAAGGCGTGCCGAGATGGTGGCTTGCTCGCCGGCGCCGTGCGTCGCCGGCTGCGGCCGGGTTGCTGCCTCTTGCTTCTTCTGACTCTCCCTGGCCAAGCGCTCTTTCTCCTGCTGCTCCCTGGCGAGCCGCTCCTTCTCCGCCTTCGCCTGCCGCTCTTTCTCCAGCTTGGCCAGGCGCTCCTGCTCCTTCCGCTCCCTGGCGAGGCGCTCCTGCTCTTTCCTTTTCTCCTGCGCCTGCCTGACACTTTCCTTCGCCTGGCGCTCGCCCTCCGCCTTCGTGGCCGGTGCAGGCTGCGTGCCGGTGGACATCGTTGGGGCGGCAGGGGCCTGGTGGACCACGATCGGTGCCGCCTGTGCGACCCTGGTCTGCGGCGCCGCCCTCGCCGTCTCAGGCGGCGCGGCGGCTGTCACGCTTTGCTGGGCGGCGGCCGGATGCGAGCCTGTTTGTCCCGGCGCGTTCTTGAATGAGGTTATCTGCCACACCCCGCCGCTCCTGCCGACCTCGACCAGGAACGCCCCGACGCTGCCGGACATGAGATAGCTGGCCCGATCCCCCGAGGCGATCATGCGGCGCACCTTGAAGTTGCCGGCGTCCGGCGACTTGTTCTCCCGCACCAGCTGCTCGCCGCGCGGACCCAGAAACTGCCTGTGCGTTGTTGTCAGATCAGGATAGCGCATACAGCGTGCCACCGCATACAGTGCGGTGAAGGGAGACTGCGCGTACTCGTACCGCGACGAGTAGTGGGCGTCCTTCCACTCGAGATACTGGCGTGCGACGCCGTCCTCGGCCTGCGCCCCGGGCGCGAACAGCTGCTCGAGCTGCCCGAGCGAGAGCAAGGATACGTTAAGAACTATGTCTCGCCCGTTCCTGGCGAACTTTGCCGTCCCCTCGCCGCGGATGGGCGGCAGGAGCTTGTCGGTCTCGTCAGAAAGGCTGTCCGGCAGGAGGGCGAAAACCCTCACCTGCGGGCGATGCGGCGGGTCGCCGGCGGAATGGCCGATGGCCACCAGCATCGGTCCGGCGGACTCGTTTATCAGACGCGCGTCATCGAAAACCTCGATGCCCGTCAAGGGAAAGGCGTGGTTGCCCGAGCTGCCCTTCATAACCAGATAGTCGGCCGCCTGCAGGACCGTGTCCACCTCTACTATCTTGAGCCCCCTCGGCAGGTCGATCACGTGCACCTCGAAAGCCGACGCCGGCAAGACTTTCTGGAGGTCCTTCAGGATCTCCGGATTGGGCTTGTTGCCCAGCTTGCACAGATAGCCGCGCAGGGCCCTGTCGAACTCCTCGCTCAGGTGCTTGCTGTCCTCGGAATTCTTCGGTCCTGCTGCCACCCGCCTGGCCACGCGGGCCAGGTTCTGCTCGGGGTCCGTCAGGTTGGGTATGATAGCCGAGCCAGCGGCCCAGAGCGCGATGCCGCCCACGACAACGCCGGCGGTAATCTTCAGCCCGCGCGGCACGGGCTTGCGCGGGAACTTATGGCCGCAGGAGTTACAAGCTCTCGCTGCGACAGAATTTCGTGTACTGCATTCCGGACAACGCATAACGAATATACAGTTTACAAGATATTCGGCAGGTTGTTTCTTATGGCCTACTAATCCATATCGCCGCTGCCCGCGGCGGCGGGCAGGTCGCTAAAATAGGGCGGTGCACGGCCGCGAGTCGGGAGTGGTCATTTGGACGAGAACGAGGCGCGTAAGGAGCTGGTCGAAGTCTGCCGCCTTGCCTATGGCCGTGGCTACATCTGCGGGGTGGAGGGCAATTTCAGCATCCGCCTCGGAGAGAATGCCGTCCTCTCCACGCCAAGGGGCACCTGCAAGGGGCGCCTAAACCCCCCGGACCTCGTCCTTACCGATCTGGAGGGCAAACTTCTGGCGAGCGGATACCGTCCCGGGAGGAAACCCTCCACCGAGCTGGCCATGCACCTTACAGCCTACAGGCGGCGACCGGACGTCCAGGCGGTCGCCCACGCCCACCCGACTGTGGCCGTCGGCTTCACCGTCGCCGAGAAGCCCTTGACCGAGTGTGTTTTGCCCGAGGTGGTATGCACGGTCGGCGCCGTGCCCACGGCACCGTATGCGACACCAAGCACAGGCGAGGTGCCGGCGAGCATCGCGGATCTCGTTGGTGAGTACGACGCCATCATGCTCGATCACCACGGGGCGCTCACCCTGGGCACGGACGTCTGGGACGCCTTTTACAAGCTGGAGACGCTGGAGCACTATGCTCAGACGATGCTGGTCGCGCACGTGCTTGGCGGGGTAAAACCGCTTTACGCCTCGCAGGTGCGAAAGCTTTTGTCCGTCCGCGGCGTCTACGGGCTGACCAGAGCGTTGCCCGAGGACCTGCTGACCAGCAGCCGTTGCAGTCGACCGGATCCGGAGGAAACAGATTGACCGAGACCCTTCACCCGGAAGAGACGATCACCTCCTTCCTGCTCATCCGCCACGGCGACACCAGGCACACCGAGGAAGGAAGGCTCTACCGCGACCCCGAGGCGCCGCTCACCGAAAAAGGGGTGAGCCAGGCCCGGGCTGTCGGCGCCTGGCTGCCCCGACAAAAGCCGGACGTTCTCTTGACGAGCCGGTCCACCCGGGTGCGCGCCACGGCCGATATCGTGGCGGCGGAGCTCTCTCTGGAGCCGATTGTCATAGACGGGCTCGACGAGTGGCACATCGGCCAGTGGGAGGGGCGAACCTATCTGGACATCAAGAAAAGCGAGCCGGAGCTTTACCGGGCATGGTCCTCCGATCCGATCCACAACGCCCCCCCGGGCGGCGAGTCGATAGCCGATCTCTGCGGGCGGGTGCGCCACAGCGTCGACGAGCTTATCCGGCGCTATGAGGGAAAGCGGGCGGCCCTGGTTACGCACTCCGGCATCATCCGCGGTGCGCTACTGTACGCGCTGGGGATTCCGGTGGAGAACTTCTGGCGGCTCATGGTGCCGGTCGGCTCCATCACGAGGGTCGACTTCAGCGCCAACTTCGCCACCCTGCATTATCTGGCGTTCCGACCGGCCGATATGGACGGCCCGGCTTACTGACCGCCTTGCGGGCCGGCTGTCCGGGACTGGCGCTCCTTCATGATCGCCACAAGTCTCTCTTTCTGGTCCGGCGTGAGGATGCCCCGGATCTGCAGCATGAGCTTGATGCGCTCCGTGGACATCTCCGCCATTACTTTGTTGATCTCGTCCTGGGTGCTGAGAACCGTCTTCTCGTCCGGGTCCGGCTGCAGCGAGAGCCCGCGCATTTTCTGCTGCAGGTTCATGAGCGTCTGCCAGCGGACGCGTCCCATGTCCTCGAACTGCCTGCTCATATCGCGAATCTTCTGAACCTGGTCGGCGGTGGCGCCGGCTTGAATGTAGATTGCCACCGGATCTCTGGCGTTGCCCCCTTGCGCCGGAGCCGCATTCGGGTCGCCCTGGGCATGCACCGCCTGCGGTATCAGCAGCAGCGAGCCCAGCGCCAGCCGCCCCAGCGCCCCGCGAATACCTTTGCTTGACATGAGTACCTCCGTACCGTTACGCCCCGACCACTGCTTCACTATAACCTCTTTGAGACCGACCCCCGGGAACGCGGGTGAGTGAGGCTCAGTCGATCCCCAGATGGATGAACGGCGCCCAGGCGTGCACCGGCTGCCCGGCGGCGGCCGCGGCTTTCTGCGCCTCGCGCAGGGCGGCGGCGACCGCGACCTTGCCGGCTTGCCAGGCCCGGTGAAAATCCTTCATCAGGTCGGAGGTGGAGCGATCGGCGACCTCCCAGAGGCTTAAAATCAGGTTCGGCATGCCCGCGTACATGAGCGCCCGCGCCAGCCCGAGGATCTCCCCGCCCGGCGTCACCATGTTGACCCCGGTCTGGCAGGCGGAAAGCACCAGCAGCTTCCCGCAACGCGTCCTCAGCAGGTGCCCCTGCAGGATGGCCGAGGCCGTGAGCATGCTGCCGTCGGCAAGCACCAGCCCGGAAGCGAGCGGCTCCACCGGGTTGAAGACTGCGTGGCCGGCGAAGTGAATCACCGGATACTCGCCGAACAACTGCGGCAGCGACTCCTTGACCTCCTGGTTGGTCAAAAGACGGGCACCGGCCGTATGGCTGGCGCCCACGTCGAGAACGGTCCGCGCCTCCTCCAGCGTGTAGCTCAGGTCTTCCAGCCCGGCCGCCGAGCGCAGGCGCGAGCTCAGCACCAGACCCTCCCTGCGCGTGGCCGAATAGTCGCTTATGGCGGAGACCAGGTACTTCGGGGTGGCCTGCCCGTCCTGCGGCTGCGACCTTTGGCGGGCGAGGACGGGAATCAGGCTGGTGGTCGGCAGATAGCTGAGCGCGTAGCGCTCGACCAGGTAACGCCGCCCGTCATTGAGCGCGCTGAACGGCAGGCGGTATAGGCTGCCGTGCGGCACCAGAATGAGCCTGTCCACGCCCGGGGGAAGCTTTTCGATAAGCGGCGCCATCAGGCTCTCGTAAAGTCGCTTGCAGAGGCTTTGCGGCACATCCCAGCCTTCGGTCGACGACATGACCAGGAAGTCGGCCAGATCCGCGCGCATGGAGGCGAGCACGTTCGCCTCGCGGATCACGTGAATATGAGGCCTGCCGCAGGATTTGAAGACGGCCGCCGCCATGAAATATTGATCCGTCCAGTAAAACTCCAGGACGGCAACACTGGGCTCCAGCAGCGCCCGGCGCCTCTGGCCGCCGGGCGCGTGCTCTTCCCACAGCGACCTTATCTCGGCGAAGGTGAGCGTGTCGACGGCGATCAGGTTGGCGTAATTGGGGTGCCGGCGCCGCAGCTGGTCTATGGTCTCGCGCCACTGGCTGTAAATCTTCTGGGCGTCCTCGCTGCTGACCGCCGCGCCGCGGCGCGCCCCGCCCTCGCCCGGACGCCCCTGCCAGAAAAGCCGCTCCAGGCGGGCAATCTGATTGCGCAGCTGCGCTTCCTTGACGACCAGCTTGTTGAGGGACTCGTCTTCGCCCTGCACCAGCTCGGAGACGTCGATCGGCGAGTTGCTGAGCAGGTCCAGAATGGCCCGCGACTTTGCCCGCCCCACGTATTCCAGCGCCTCCACGCGCCTGCCGGTTGCCAGGCAGACGTTGACCATCTCGCTGTAAAGATCCTGCCCTCGGGCGGCAAAGCTGGTTTTCAGGTCGTCCGATTTGATGCGGGCGCGCTGCTCGTCGAATAAGTCGATAGCCCGGCTCAAACACTCGAAGGCCGGCTCCAGCTGCCCGAGGCGATGGTGCACCCTGCCCAGGTTGGAAAGATAGATTCGCTGCCCCTGGCGGTCGGCAATCTCCCGGCTGAGCTCGAGCGCCAGCTCGTAATACTCCATTGCCGTCTCCAGGTTGCCGGCGGACATGTGGCACTCGCCCAGGCTGTCCAGATGGGCGGCTTCCGAATGCGCGTCGCCGAGATCCCTGGCCACCGCCAGCGCCTCCTCGCAGGTGCCGATGGCCGCCGCGATATCGCCCAGCTTGCGGTAAGCGTTGCTCAGGTTGCCCAGCCAGATTCCCACCCTCGCCTCGTCGGCGGCGCTCTGCGAAAGAGAAAGGGCTTCGCGATAGCACTGCGCCGCCCGCTCGAAGTCGCCCTGCTCGAAATGCGCGTTGCCCTCGGACCCCAGACAGATGGCTTGCGCCACCACGTCTTCCCGGGCCCGGGCCTCGCCGTGGGCTTGCCTGTAGTATTCGACCGCCCGGTCGAACTGCCCCAGCTCGGCCATGCATTGACCGAGGCTGCCGAGCCAGGCTGCCCGGTTGGGGCTGCCGCTGCCGCGTTCGAGAGCCTGCCGGAAACACTCGGAGGCCTGCTCCGCCCAGCCCTTCTCCAGATAGAGCAGTCCCAGGTTGCCGAATGCCGTCTCCACGCCGATCTCGTCCTGGCAGCCGAGCGAGGCGGATAGCGCGGTCAGGAAGTTTCGAATCGCCGAGTCGGCATCGCCGGAGGCGCGATCCTGCTCGCCCAGGAGAAGACAGGCTTGCGCCCTCACCCTGTCCATTCCGCTTTCGGTGGCGAGCGCAAGCGAGCTTTCCAGATCCTTTCTTGCCTGATCGAGGCTGCCCAGCCCCTGCCTGCAAAGGCCCAGATAGCTCAAGTACATGGCCTGCGCGGGCAGTTCCGCAAGCTTTCTCGCCGCCTCGACCGCCTTCTCGTAGGCGGCCTCAGCCTTTTCGAGAGCGGATGCCTGAAGCGCCTGCCAGCCCTCCCGCGCGGAGCGGTCCATGAGCGCCCTCAGCCTTTTGTCGCCAGTGGAGCCGTCGCCCATCTCAACCTCAGTGTCCGTGCCTTGTTCTCACTAATCTATCACCGCGGAAGCCGGCTCGCCCCCCCGCTCCGGCCGCTTCGCTTCGGGCGCTTGCCGCACCGCTGGAGGCTGCCCGTATCTATCCCGGAGCCAGGAATTTTCGACAGGCTCAGGGCGCAGGCAGCGCCGGCGCCTGCCCGGACAGCTTGCATCGGGCGGCGGGCGGCTTATCGCAAAATGCTCTCAGTAGCCGTACGGCGGGTACATGGCCACGCCCGGCTGGGCTGCGGCCGTGTAGGTGAAGACGCCGTGGCCGGACAGTGAGGCTGGTGTTTCCCCGCGCGGCCGCCTGACCGCCGGGCAGGCGGCCGAATAACGGGCGACAATCGGCGCGTAGCCCTGGAATGAGCGGCCGGTCACCTTTCTGGTGATGTGGGAATGGAAGCCTGCCTCGGGCAGATTCCTGTCCGCCACCGGTCTGTGCCAGGAGCCGAAGTAACAGGGCGGCGCGTCGATCTTGTTCCGCCCCCGGCCGATCAGGTCCTTGAGAGCGCTCTCCGGCAGCATGTTGAGCGGAAAGGGCGGCGGGCCCGGGTCGGGCCGTAACGGGACAGCGGCTCTGGCGGCGCCGCATCCGGGCAGGTCGACAAATTCGGCCGACTGCCCCGGCTGGTTCAGCCGCATAAGCTCCCCGAACATCTCCTTTTCGTCTGGCGAGAGAACCGGAGCCTGCACGAGCAGCGCGCCCGACTGGCGGACGATGTGCTCGCCGGCGGTCAGCTGCTGGTTGAAGGCGCGGGCCGGCTCGGGAATTCTCAATGGTGCGCAAGACGCTGCTGACGGCGGATCGGGAATGCGGGGGATCGCCGCTGCCCTCGCTTGCAGGTAGTTGACCTGTCCGGGGAGCGACGGCTCCTGGCCGGGAATGGCTCGCGGGGCCGGGCGGCGTGCTTTCCTGCGACCACGTTCGGTATCCGCCGAGAGGCTTGCCGGGATCTGCGAGTAAGGGCTGGGGTCGAGTTGCATGCTGCAGGTCGAGACCTGCCCGGTGAGCGAGCGGCCGGCATCGGTCGCTCGCGTGTCGGCAGCGAGCCTGGAATCGTCGAGCTTTGCTTGCTGGCTCACGAGCTGCATCTCCAGCTCGTGCCGGCTCGGCAGGCGGCGGTTGGCCACAAACGGCCGCAGGCGCACCGTGGCGGCGGTGCGGGCGACGCTGCAGTCGGACAGCGAGACCTGGCGTGGCACGGGCTTTTTGGTCTTCTCGAGCGAGGCAAGATTTTGCTTGAGCCAGGATGCTTTGTCGGAGACCGCCTCGTCCGCAGCCCGGGCTGCGACCGGCATAGCTGCCACGATATTGACGCTTACAAGAATGGCCGAGAGTTTCATGAGTTTCCTTTTCTGGAAGCTGGCGGGGGAGCTCTGTCCGCGCCCCCGCAGGCGGGGACGGTTCGCCTGGCTTCTGGTCTCGGGGCGGGACGGCTGCCCTTCCGGAGAACGTGTTGCGGCTAGTGCTCCGAAGCAAACCGGCAGGCGCGGGGTGCGGCCTGCGAAAAACCCGTGGGCCTTCCGGATCGGTTGTCTTCAGTGCGACTATGAGTCTACGGTCAAGAGGCGGCTGTGTCACTGGGAGAACTACGCACGGCAAAACAGGGACGGCAAGGGTTGCGGACCTCAGTGGGAGAAATACTAATGCCCCGCACTACTCCCACTGCAGCCTGTAGCCGACGCCGCGAACGGTGAGGATGCGCCTGGGGCGGCTGGGGTCCTGCTCCAGCTTCTCGCGCAGGTAGCGAATGTGAACATCGACGGTGCGGCTCTCGCCGAGGAAATCCGAGCCCCACACCTGGGCGAAAAGCTGATCGCGCGTGAAGACGCGGTTGGGCTGCCGCGCCATCGCCACCAGCAGCTCGAACTCCTTGAAGGTCAGGTCGACCGGCTGGTCTCCCTTTTTCACCGTGCGGCTGTCCAGATCGATTGCCAGGTCGCCGCAGCGGATCGTGCTCGCCGCCTTGGCCGGCTCCGCCGGCGTCGCGCGAAGATTGGCCTTGACTCGCGCGACCAGCTCCCGCAGCCGCACCGGCTTGGCAACGTAGTCGTTGGCGCCAAGCTCGAGCCCGACTACCGTGTCGATCTCGGAGGTTCTGGCCGTGAGCATGAGAATCGGCGTCTTCTGATCTACCGAACGCACGCGGCGGCATACTTCATAGCCGTCCATGCCGGGCATCATCAGGTCCAGAATCATCAGGTCCGGCTTGTCGCTATCGTAAAGCTCCATCGCCTTGACGCCGTCATGGGCCAGAAGCGTCTGGAACCCCTCCTGGCGCAGCACGTACTGGATCGAGCTGGCGATGTCAACTTCGTCGTCTACTATGAGGATCTTCTTCATACACTGTTGCGAGCGAAAATCAACTCCCCGGGGACTTCATAGTATCATCGACTTATGGCCCCTTTCCGGCGCCGTCCGGCGCGTTAAGAAAAGGGTGCCCGGGGTACAGGATAAATAGAATGCTGCGCTCGCCTCGACCGACCTTCTGCTGGCTCGTTATTGCCGCCCTTCTCGCCTGTCAACTGACCGGCGGGCGGTTCGGCGCCGCGGCCTCGGCCAGGACGGCTCCCCACCAGAAGAAGGCGGCAAAGGCCGCCAGGACCACGGTGGCTGCGGAGGAATCGGCGCCGGTGGTCAACTTCCGTCCGTACCCGCTCATGGTCAACCCGGTGCGGATCGGCATTGCCAAGAAGGCGCCGGTAGCCCACTTCGCCGTGTGGGCGCCGGGAGCGCTGTTTGTCGACAATCGACCGGTCTTCAAGATAGACCCGGGACGCCCGTACACGCTCATGGGCGGGCGGGTGATCGAGCTGGGCAGCAATCGCTCTTACCCTCTGCCCCGCGACTCCAGGGCGACCATCGCCGCCAGCGACTACCGGGTTTGGATCAACAACCGCTGGTACCGCGGCGTGCTCGAGGTGATTAATTTCGGGGTCGCCGTGACGGCCATCAACGTCCTGGACATGGAGGAGTACCTCCTGGGAGTTGTGCCCTCGGAGATGCCATCGAGCTGGCATCCGGAGGCGCTGAAGGCGCAGGCCGTGGCCGCCCGCAGCTACGCCTGGGCCCACATGGGGCGTGGCTCCAAGTGGCTGGCCGGCGAGGGGTTCGATCTCGTGCCCGATGTGCGCGACCAGGCCTACAAGGGGCTGGCCGCCGAGGCCAATTCGACATACTGGGCGGTGCAGCAGACGCGGGGGATCATTCTCAAAGACTCGGGGCGCGTGAAGCCGGGCTTCTACAGGGCGTGGGTGGGCGACGCTTTCGAGAACCTGAACATTCGCAAGCAGCCCGTGGCCAGCGGTACGCTCGAGAGGATAACCGGTGTGCCCAGGATTGTCGGGGTCACCGTCAAGCAGTGGGACGCCAACGGCAACGCCCGCGACATTCAGATCATCGGTCCGAAAAAATCGCGCGAGGTCTACGGCGTGGCCCTGGCTCACATGCTCGGTCTTTCCACGGCCGGGATTCTCGATGTGCAGGAGTCGGGGCCGACCTGGATTTTTACCTACAGAGGACCGGGCAACGGCTCCCGCGGGCTGAGCCAGCACGGCGCCAACATGCTGGCCACGCACGGCTGGCGCTACGACCAGATCCTTCAGCAGTATTACCAGGATCCTGACGGCAAGCTGCGTCTTGATTACCTGGACACCTACAGGGCGCAAGCGGCCGCCCTCAAGCCGGAGCGCGCCAGCCAGATGCACAGTGTGCCCAAGCACAGCACCGCCGGCTCGGGAGAGGAAACCAGTACCCCCGCCGACGAGTAGAATTCATATGTCGCTGGTCTGACACTGGAGGTGCGGGGGTCGCCATGTCGGTTGAAAAGCATCTGGCCAATGCCAGGAAATACTACAGCCGGAGCCGCTTCGCGGACGCAATCTACGAATACCGGAAGGCCCTGGAGATCGATCCGCGCAACCAGGAAGCCATCGAGGCCCTGAACGCGCTTACCGATCAGCCCGTGCCTGCCGGAGGCGAGTACGAGCCGGGCGCCGGCAGCGGGCTGAAAACCAATTTCCTCGCCCATCAGGCAGAGGAGAAAAATGTTCCGATCACCCGCTCGGCACCGGTGATGGTGCTGCTCATCGTCATCGGCGCAGGCATGCTGTACGGGCTCTACCAGGCTGTTATGTATTACCTGAACTACGACAAGCTGGTGGCCATGAAGTATGTGGAGGTCCGCCTGCAGAAGCCGGTACAGAAAGACGGCGCGGCTTACGTCAATGTTGAGATCGAGAACCTCAATCCCGTGGCGATCAAGGACACGAAGTTCAAATATGACATTTTTTCCGCCGACGGGTCATCGCTTGCCGCCGGCGAAGTGCAGCTGCCGATCGTGGTGCCACCTGGTGAAAGTCGCACCGTTGCCCAGGTGAAATTGGGCGCGGTTTCCGGCACCGCCGCCAGGCTCCATCCGGCGCTGACAGACCTGCACCTGGGACCGAAGCCGAGCCTGAGCGCCGATCTGGCCAATAAGTTTATCGAGGCGTGCGCCATGAAGCCTGAGGAGTCCGCCCAGGCGTTCACCGATATAGTGAAGGCCTCTCCCGAGTTCGGACCGGCCTATGTGAAGCTGGGGGAGTCGCTTGCCGCCACCGGCGACACGGAGCATGCCGTCATGGCCTTCGGCAAGGCGATCAAGATCGACGCCGATGACGCCAACGCTCACTATCATCTCGGCGTCACCTACTTCTATAAGGGGGACAAGGAGGCGGCTCGCAAGGAGCTGACCGAGGCCGCCCGGCTGGCGCCCGATGATCCGGTGATTGCCTCGAGCCTGAGCCAGCTCGGGGAGCCGGTGAAGGCCGAGGCGAAAAAGTAATTCCTGCTGCCACGAAAATTCCACGAGCGCTGCTTAGACTACAGTATCGAAGGGATAGCCAATCAGGGCGGACGATATCCAGCCCATCTCCGCCCTGAACTGGCTGTGCCTTTTTTGCTTCTTGGCACCGTAAGTGGTATCAGGGGCA
>JAJPGY010000037.1 GCA_021325555.1 Pseudomonadota bacterium
ACAGGTGGTGCATGGCTGTCGTCAGCTCGTGTCGTGAGATGTTGGGTTAAGTCCCGCAACGAGCGCAACCCCCGTTGTTAGTTGCCATCAGGTAAAGCTGGGCACTCTAGCGAGACTGCCGGTGACAAACCGGAGGAAGGTGGGGACGACGTCAAGTCATCATGCCCCTTATGCCCTGGGCTACACACGTGTTACAATGGCTGGGACAGTGCGATGCAATCCCGCAAGGGGGAGCGAACCGCCAAACCCAGTCTCAGTTCAGATCGCAGGCTGCAACTCGCCTGCGTGAAGTCGGAATCGCTAGTAACCGCCGATCAGCACGCGGCGGTGAATACGTTCCCGGGCCTTGTACACACCGCCCGTCACGTCATGGGAGCTGGTCACGCCCGAAGTCGGTGTGCCAACCGCAAGGGGGTAGCCGCCTAAGGCAGGGCCAGTGACTGGGACGAAGTCGTAACAAGGTAGCCGTACCGGAAGGTGCGGCTGGATCACCTCCTTTCTAGGGAGTACTCAGGTAAGACCTGCTCGGTGTATGGTCAAACCCTGACACTTGTCCCCTCTTCATGCGCACTCACGATGCGCACGGCAGCTTCCGCTGCTGGAGGGAGACAGCTCCCAGGTCGATGCCGAAGAAGGCATCTGGTAGGAAAGGGCGCCCCATTGGGGCGTCACTACTCAAAACCAGATGTCGGAGGCGACAGGCGTTCTTGAAATGGCTATTCAGTTATCAGGATTCGACATCCTTAATCAACTGCGCAGCGCTATAGCTCCCTTTTGCGTGCGGCGCCCGGCTGCCCGGGCGGCCGTGGTATCGCCGACGGTGACATCGCGGTTGGCGAACGCCGCATGTCGGCCGGTTTCGCTCGCTATTACGGATCTTTCACTTGAGACAGTTGTAACGGCCGGATGCCTCACGCTCCTCGGGGCGCGAGACGCTGGCCAGTCCTGCGATTACACTTGAGGCCGTTCAGCGCGCTTTGTGTAGCCCGCAGATGTCAAGAATGATTGTCCGCCTTATAAAGGACTACAATCATTGAACCGGGAGGTTTCCGTGATATCTCCGATTATCAGGCGTTCCGCTATATATCTCGCAGTTCAGGCGCTGGTGCCGTTGCTGCTTTTGCTGAGGGCAGGCGGTGTACCGGCTCTGGCAGCCGGGCCCGGCGGTGCTGAAGACGGGGCGCCGCTGCCGACGGCCAGGGTGAGCCCGCAGTTCGACTGGAATGATCTCACCCGCACCGGGAGGCGGTCGGGCTCCGCTGGCGGTGCGGGCAGACCGGTGCTGCAGGGAACCGTGCAGCGCTCGACTGTAGTTGTGCCGTCAGGACACGCGCAGATAGTGCGGTCGCCGTTCCCGGCGCCGCCGGCCGAAGCGGGGCCGGGCGGCGATTATGTGGGCACGCCCACCAAAGTGACGCTGCACGGAATCATCTGCCAGTCGGTGGCCGCAAGCACAGGCGATCGATCGCTCGATCAATTCTTCTCCGCGTCGATCCTCGATAAAGCTGCCGAGGCTTCGGCCGGGCAGCCGCAACATTTCCATGTCTGCAAAAGGAAGTTGATCGGCAAAGGCCTCGACATTCTCAACTACATGTTCGACTACCGCGCCTTCGGCCCTTCAACCGAGGCTGCCAACGTGATCCTCGACGAGCACCAGCGGGCGAAAAGCACGGAGGCCAGGGCTTACTACCGGCAGCGCGAGCGTGATGAGAAGAGCCTGGAGGTTGCATCGAACATCATGCAGCTGGCAATGGGGCTCGGCATGCCCGGAACCGCTCGCGGAAGGAGTCTTATCGATTCGAGCCTGCAGTCCCTCAGGCAGCTCGTCGGCGAGGACCAGGCGAATCAGATTCTGGCCGGCCTGCAGAAATACGGCAAAGAGTTGAGCTTCCCGCCCGCGCTTTCCAATCAGGATCTCTGGGACATGCACCAGAGGGAGAACAAGATCCGCCTGATGGTGCAGTCGGCGATCCTCTCGGATGCCGACCTTAAAGCCGTTACAAGCGGGCTTCACAGGTACAACAGCCACGGAAAGTTTGCCCAGCGCGCGGTCGGGCTTGTCGAGGCGGGGCTGAGCATCGCCGCCTTCAGCCCCAGCTTTGTCGCCCCCGCCGCCGAAAGCGCTTACTTCCTGCTGATGATGGCCACGGGCGGGCCGGAGCAGGACAAGCTCTTGAAGGAGCTTTATCTGTCCAAGCGCCTAGACAGCCGTCTCAAGGTGATCAACGAGAAGGCGCACATGGCTGTTGACACCTACCACATGGCGCTGCTCTCCCAGAACCCGGTATTGCTCGCCTGCACCGAGTCCATGGTTCGCCAGATGTCCGGTGAAGAGACGATGCGCGAGGTGTTCGGTGGCGCCCATCTGGCGCTCGAGCCGGATCCGTCCACGTTATCCTCCGTCGCCTTGCGTCCAGGCTCGCCTGCCGGCGATCATGCGCTGACCGCCGGCGGCAACCGCAAGCCGGCCCTCTAGCCGGTTGCCGCCGGCCCGAGCGAGCCCCACGTCCGGCGGCTCAGGCCGCCCCGCTGTCGCGGGTAAAGAGCGGGTTGCCTTCCGCGTCGAAGAAAGTCGATCTTCTCTTGCATATCTGCCCTTGCTGGTCGTAAAGCAGGAGGTCAGCGCTGTTGGGAATCCCCTCCATGTCGAAGGAGATCAGCTCGCGGCGGCTTAATTTGCCGGTGGCCGGATCGAAAGTTTGCGTCTCCTCCGAAAACGGGCCGCCGGCGCTGTTGTGGATTACCTTAATGTAGCGCACGGTGTGCCCGGCTGCGTCGAAGTAGGTGTGCTCGGTCATGGCGCGCAGCCCTTCTCCCATCCAGTGGATCTGCTCCCTGTGCACGAGCTTGCCGCTCGCCGGATCGACATGTTGATTGACGGAGGAAGCGGGGGTCCCGTTCACGTCGTAGTCGGTCTGCCCCTGAAAGACGACCGTGGCTCCCCGGGATTCTCTTTCGATTATTCTGACCAGAAGCCCGTGCGGGCGGAAGATGGTCACGATCTGGCTCGATCTTGCCGAATCATGAAAGATGGTGTCAGAGCTGATCAGGTTGCCATCGGGCATGGTGGCAACCTCGGCCACCCTGGTGCGCCTGCCGGTCTCCGGGTCGAGGAAGGTTTCCGCCCGGTTTCTGCCGCACCTTTTTATGATCTTGATCGGCCTCTTGTGCTGATCGTAGATCTTCTCGATGGCACCACCGGTGGCGTCAGGCGTCACAGAATGGTAGGTGGTGACTCCTTCATTGTCTATGCGGGTCTCCAGCAGAAGTCCTTGCTCCTGATTGTCTTGGGCAACCGGCAAGCGCACGCTCGGCCGGGTCGTATTGGATGAATTGATCATTCGGGTTTCCATTTAAAAGTCGGCTGCCGACCTTCGTCTTTGTGGCGAAGGGAAGCGGCGCAATCCGCGCGGGTGACTTTTTCGGGCTAGTAAGTTGTGTAAAGATACCGACTGCTGGTACAGAATAATTCACTCAGATCGTCTTGTCAAGCCCCGTCCGGCGATCGGCGCCAGGCCCCTCAACAGACGCTCCGGCGTTCCGGCTCATCCTGGAGAACGGAGCCGCCGGCAAGAAACGCCAGGTCTCGACGCAAAGCGATCAGCCTCACCACCTCCTCGTGTGTTTGTTTTGCCCGGCCAAACTCTCGGGACAGGCAGGCCTGCGCGCCTGCAGCGCTCAGTGCCTCGATCTCGCCCTCCAGCATCTCGCTCAAATCCAGGATTGCCGCGTCGAGCGAGCGGGCGCGACCGCGCGTCTTGAGCGAGCAGGCATTGTCCGCGTGATCGGCTGCCGGCACGCTGTCGGCTGCCAGCGCATAGCGGCACCAGTCCGTATCCGCCCGGGCGTCCGGGGCGGACACTCCGTCCAGCTTCGACAGGAAGCGCTGGACGTCCAGGTAGGTGCCGAGGTCGACCACCGGCTCCTCATCGCGCCGCTCGAGATGATGGCCGTCGCCGGGCCCGCCGAGCCCCGTGCTCTCATGCCGGCTGCATCGCAGGCGGACCTGGGCTGGATGGTCTTCATCCAGGTACAGATGAATGAGGGTGGTGAACAGGTCCCGGCACAGCGTCTCCAGGCTGTCGTCAGCGACCGGCCGGCCGTCCAGCTTCCAGACAACGCCGGCCCCTCTGGTCGTGGCCTTCATTCTTGCCGAGGCTCGCAGGCGGCGAGCGGATCTCGAGATGAAGATGACCCTTTCGGCAGGCACGAAAAAGAATTCGACGGTCTTGTTCCTTCCCCGGATGATTAGATCCCAGAAGCTCGCCGAAAGCCGGGCCTGATAGGTCTGTTTGCCTTCCGCCTCCACAAAGGCCGGCTGCGTCATGCTCACGTACAGAGCCCCGCCGGCCGTCTGATTGAACTCGTCGCAGCGGCTCTGCAGCAGGTCGGCAATCCTGTCTATCCAGCCGATAACAGAAAGAGGCGATGAATGCACCACAGGATCTCTCCTCGCTCGAAATTGGCGCAGCCGCTTGGACGACCCGGGCGCCGCTTGCGTGGCGCCTTCCTCAGTTTGCCCCACTGGTATCACAATTGGTGACAACGCATCGGCTCTGCGAAGACGAGACGTCTGCGCGACGCCGGCGGGCGTCTGATGCGAATATGCAATTGTAGTAGTACGGTAGGGCAAAAAATGCGTGATAGCCGAAAGTGAGAAAAGGGTACGGCCAACCCCTTTCGTTGTCAAGTCAAATTTATCTTTCGAGGACTACCCCAGCGCCAGCCCGCCGGTGGAGGTCTCCTTGTACTTCTGATTCATGTCCAGACCGGTCTGCCTCATCACCTCCAGGGCGCGATCGAGGCTGACCAGGTGCAGGCCGTCCGAGGCCAGGGAAAGAGCGGCGGCGTTGAGGGCCTTGACCGCGCCCATCGCGTTCCTCTCGATGCAGGGAACCTGCACCAGCCCCATGATCGGATCGCAGGTCATGCCCAGGTGGTGCTCGATGCCTATCTCGGCCGCCTGCTCGATCTGTCTGGCCGTGCCGCCCAGCATTGCCGTCGCCCCGCCGGCGGCCATCGCGCAAGAGGTGCCGACCTCGCCCTGGCAGCCGACCTCCGCCCCGGAGATGGAGGCGTGCACCTTGACCAGGGCGCCGACCACCGAGGCCACGATCAAGCCGTTTTGCAGGGTCTCGCTCGACAGTTTCTCGCACTCCCGCAGATAGCGCCAGACCCCGGGGATGATCCCGGAGGAGCCGTTGGTGGGCGCCGTCACCACGCGCCCGCCGGCGGCGTTCTCCTCGTTGACGGCCATGGCGTAAACGGACGGGCGCAGGTCATTTCCGGCCCAGGACGGGGTTTTCCCGGCCAGCATCTGCTCGCTCAGGCTCTTGGCCCGCCGCCTTACCTGCAAGCCGCCCGGCAGGATGCCCTCGGTGCGCAGCCCGCGCTCGATCGATTGCTCCATCGCCTGGAGAACGTCCGCCAGACCGGCCCTGAGCTCGCCTTCGCTGGTGCGGCGGGCGCCCTCGTTGGCGATCACCACCTCCCAGGGCGCCAGCTTGCTGGTAAGGCAGTGCTCCACAAATTCTTTTGCCGAGTTGTAAGGATAGGGGACCTCGATCTCGGCGTCCTGGTCTGCGGCCGCCCGGCGCTGCCCGGTTGCCGGGTCGACCGGCTCGACGAAGCCGCCGCCCACGGACAGGATTACCTGCTCGAGAACCAGCCGCTGGCCCCGATAGAGGCGAAAGCGCATGGTGTTGGGATGCGGCAGCTCGGCGCCGTCGATCTGCCACTGCTGCCAGTGGATGTCCTGCCCCGGCCGAAAGCCGATCCTGGCTCCCCCTGCTGCGATCGGCTCGCCGCGCTCCAGATTGGGCATGGCCGCCCAGATCTCCTCGACAGGGGAGCGCCGCGGGTGCAGCCCGGAGAGCCCGGCGCAGAGCGCGCCGTCCGTCCGGTGCCCTCTGCCGGTCGCCGAAAGGCTGCCATACAGCTCCACCTGAAATCGCCAGTCGTCACCGCCCACCCCCAGCGCCCCGCCCTCGAGCACCCGCTGCCGGAACGCAAGCGCGGCCAGCATCGGACCGACCGTGTGCGAGCTGGACGGCCCGACCCCGATCTTGAACATGTCGAGCGGGCTTATGTGATCGGCGCGCAGTGGATTCATGGCTTTCGGGCTCAGCTCTTGTGATCCGACCGGAGTAGTTTCCGATCTCACTGGAATATTACTACCGATCCGCCTTCACCGGCTGCGGCTGCGCAGCCAGCCGCCCGCCTGGGCATGAGACCGCCTGGCAACCGCGCTCGGCAGCCTGTCTGCGTTGGACAGCGCCTGCACGACAGCCGACGGGCTTTTCGCCCGGGGGCGAGGGCGTCGCGCGCCCGCCCCGCGAAGACCCCGGGCGCGCGGGCGTCTTGCCCGCATGATTCCCCGGGCTTCTGCTAAGGAAGCGATGAGCACGGATCTGCTATAACAGCAGGAGCTTTGGAGGGACAGGCGATGCTGACGCTGACGAAACCTGAGATCGATGAGTACGCAACATCCATGTGCGAGGAGGTCCCCGGGCTCCTTGAGGAGCTGGAGCGGGAGACGGTCGACACGATGCCGCTGTCGATTATGCTCACCGGGCGCCTGGAGGGGCGTTTCCTCAAGCTCATGACCCAGCTTGTCGGCGCCAGGCGGGTGCTGGAGGTCGGCATGTACACAGGCTATTCGGCGCTGTCGATGGCCGAAGGGCTTCCCGAGGACGGGCAGCTTATCACCTGCGAGATCGACCCCGCGGCCATCGAGTTTGCCAGGCGGTACTACGCGCGCAGCCCGCACGGAAAGAAGATCGTGGTCATGGAAGGGCCGGCGCTTGAGTCGATCAGGAAGCTCGAGGGCCCGTTCGATCTGGTGTTCATCGACGCCGACAAAGTGAACTACGGCAACTACTACGAAGCGGTTCTCCCGCTGGTGAGAGCAGGTGGCGTGATCATCGCCGACAACGTGCTCTACGGCGGCGAGGTGCTCAGCCCGCGCGACGAGAATCCACGGGCGATTGACGCCTTCAACAAGCGCGTGAGGGCAGACGAGCGGGTGACCTGTGTTATGTTGCCTGTTCGGGACGGCATATCGATCATCAGGAAAAGATAACGGGGCCGCCCTTCACGCGTAATTCTGGAGAACTACGGACAGAAGGGATCCCACCCGGTGAGCTGCGGGGGAGCGAAAAATTGACAATGACAGGGACACAGATCGTGCAACGAACAAGAGTAATCGACGCTCTGCGCGAGGAGAACATCGGCAAGAAGGTTCGCCTTTGCGGTTGGGTAAGAACGCGCCGGGATTCCAAAGGCGGCTTCTCCTTTCTGGAGATCAACGACGGCTCGATTCTGAAAAACGTGCAGGTGCTGGCTGACTCGACCCTGCCCAACTACGAAAGCGAGATCCTCAAGACCGGCATCGGCAGCAGCGTGGAGGTGGTGGGCACGATCGTCAAGTCGCCGGGCAAGGGGCAGACTACCGAGGTAAAGGCCGAGTCGGTCTCCATCCACGGCTATGCCGACCCGGCGTGCTACCCTCTGCAAAAGAAGGGAACCTCCTTCGAGTTCCTGCGCACGATCGCCCACCTGCGCCCGCGCACCAACACCTTCGGGGCAGTCGCCCGCGTGCGAAACGAGATCTGCCGCTCGATACACAACTTCTTCCAGTCCCGCGGCTTCGTTTATGTCCACACGCCGATTATAACGGCCAGCGATTGCGAGGGAGCCGGACAGATGTTCCGGGTGACCACCTTCGATCTGAGCAGGGTGCCGCTCAAGCAGGGCGCCGGCGGCGAGCCGGACTTCGAGCAGGACTTCTTCGGCAGACCGACGAACCTCACGGTCAGCGGGCAGCTCGAGGCGGAGGCGTTCGCCACCGCGCTCACCAACGTCTACACATTCGGCCCGACATTCCGCGCCGAAAACTCGAACACCTCGCGCCACCTTGCCGAGTTCTGGATGGTGGAGCCGGAGATGGCGTTCTGCGATCTCGAGGGGGACATGGATCTGGCCGAGGAGTTCCTCAAGACGATGTTCTCAGACGTCCTCAGCCGCTGCCCGGACGATATGGCGTTTTTCAACGAGCGCATCGACCGGACAATCATAGAGACGTTACAGCACATCGTGGACAGCGAGTTCATCAGGCTGACTTATACCGAGGCAGTCGATATTCTGGAGAAAAGCGGCGAGTCTTTCGAGTTTCCGGTCTCCTGGGGAGTGGACCTGCAGTCCGAGCACGAGCGTTACCTGACCGAGCGGAAGTTCAAGAAGCCTGTCATCCTCACCGACTATCCGCGGCAGATCAAGGCTTTCTACATGCGGTTGAACGACGACGGCAGGACCGTGCGGGCGATGGATGTCCTGGTGCCTAAAATAGGCGAGATCATCGGCGGCAGCCAGAGGGAAGAAAGGCTCGAGGTCGTCGAGCAGCGCATGAAGGAGCAGGAGCTGAACCCAGAGGATTACTGGTGGTACCTGGATCTGCGCCGTTACGGCACGGTCCCCCATGCCGGCTTCGGCTTAGGGCTCGAGCGAACGGTGCAGTTCGTCACCGGAATGGGTAACATTCGTGATGTGATACCGTTCCCCAGAACCCCGAAGAGCGCCGACTTCTGAGCCTGGAATCCTTACCACCAGGAGCGGCTGTACCGGTAATAGCGGGGGGTGTTGTAATAGCCTCCGCCAAAGAGCCGGTCCATCCACGTCCCGCCATAGTAGCCACTGTAGGGGTTGCTGTAATAGGGGTTGCCGTAGTAGCTATAACCGTACCCGTACGGACGATACCAGCCAAGGTGCCGGCCGCGGCACCAGCCGCCACCCCAGTTGCCGGCCCAGCCGCGGTGCCAGCCGCCACCCCAGCCGCCGTGCCAGCCGTGCTCGCTCCAACCGCCATGCCAGCCGTGATAAGCGCCGGCTTGCGGCGGCGCCGACATCCCCACAAATAGAGCCAGCGATAAGGCCAGGGCGGAAAACTTGACTTTGTGGTTCATAAAAACCTCCTTCCAGAGTGTTTCAGTTAATTAAGACGGGCTGCGTGCGCCGGGGTTCCGCCGGGGCGAAAAGCGTGCAGCAGCTACCGTCTTGGGCCCAGCCGCCACGGCCCGCGGCGACAGCGAGCGGTTGCCGGATGGGGAGGATATAGAATTGTGCATGGTGCTTCAGACAAGGCGCATATGTATGCCGCTTCTCGCACGGATGACCAACATCGGGCTGGCTGTAACCCTGGCGGCTGGGCCCGGGGTGCCGGCTTTCGCCGGGGCGGGGCAGGACCACTTCCGCAACGCCATCGAGTTGCAGTTCGACGGGGAGATCGATGCCGCCGCGGGCGAGTACAGGAAAGGGCTGGCTGCCGAGCCGGACAACGTCTCCGCTTACGCGCAGCTCGGCAGGCTGCTCTTGCAGGACAAGGGGGACATCGACGGCGCGATCTCCGAGCTGGTTACCGCCCTGTCCCTGGATCCGAATTGCGCTGTCTGCCAGTCATTGCTCGACGATGCCCTGGAGACGCGCAACAGCACCGCCGCGGATCAAATCGGGCGCGGCAACACGTTTTACGCCTCCGGCGATCTCCGGCGGGCGGTAGCGTCATACCGGGCGGCGATCTACATAGATCCGCAGAACGCCGAGGCCCACAACTCGCTGGCCTGGACGCTGTACCGGTGCGGTTCCCTTGACGAGGGGCTGCGCGAGGTTCGCGAGGCCCTGCGGCTGAAGAAGGATGATCCGGAGTTCATCAACACCGCCGGCTGCCTGTTGTTCGACAAGGGCGACGTCGCCGGCGCCGCGGAGAACTTTCGCAAGGCGATTTCTCTGTCCGGCACCCCGAACCCGGCCGATCTTTACGGGCTGGCTGCCGTGGCCGCCACCAGGGGCGATACCGCAGGCGCCGCCCGCTACTTCCTCGACGCGCTGAAGATTGATCCCAATTATCGTGACCTGGACTACCTTCGCGACCGCGTGGGGCTGTCCGCGAAAACCCTGGCGGCGCACCAGCAGTTGGTGGTCCTGTCCTCGCGCAAGTAGCCGCTTGCCCCGGCCCGCCCGGACCGGCGAAATTAAGCAATGCCCGGGCGTGAATTGTTATGCTACGGGTGTAGCCGACCGGACCCTGCCAACAGGCGACGCCAGATTTCCCTGACGCCCTGCCGGGCGGCCGGGGCAGCGCTCCGGGAGCGGATGACTGTAAGATAAACGGCATGCCAACCGGATTTACAAGAAAACAAGAATGGCTGCTTGTCCTTCTGGCCACCCTCACCGCGGCCATCATCGGACTGTCCTTCTACCTGGTCGCCCGGCTCATGGACGCCAACCATCTGGTAGAGCGCTCCCTGCGTGTCCGGCATGAGACGGAGCTGGCGCTCATCTGCCTGCTTGACTGCGAGACTGCCGTCCGCGGCTACCTGGTCACCGGCGACCCCCGCTACCTGGAGCCTTACCAGCGCTGCCAGACAGCGGTGTTCGACCACCTGTCGAACCTCAAGCGGCTCACCGCCAACAATGCCAGGCAAAAGGAAAAGATGCCGCGTCTTTTCAAGCTGGCGGAAAAGCAGATCGCCTTCTGCCAGATCGTCATCGGCTCGCGCCGGCACGACTTGAGCCTGCCCGGGCACGTCACGGTCTCCTTGTATCCGGGCAAGGCGCTTATGGACGAATTCCGCGCCCTCCACGAGCAGCTCCTGAACGACGAGGAGCTGCTGCTCGGGCAACGCCAGGAGTCCGTCCGCGCGCTGCGCGACAAGGTCTACGCGGCCGTCCTGCTCATGGCGGCCCTGGTGGTGGCCGACCTGCTCTGGATAGCCAGAATGTCATGGGTGCACGAGGCTTTGCAGGAGAAGGCGCGCTCGGAGATCGCCGCCGCCCGCGATGAGGCGGTCCAGGCCAGGGATGTGGCCGTGAGAGCCAACGAGCTCAAGTCTCAGTTCGTGGCCAACATAAGCCACGAGGTGCGGACGCCGATGTCCGGCATCCTGGGCTTCATGGAGCTCTTGAAGAGCGACGGGAGCCTGTCGTCCGATGCCAGGGAGCTGGCCGAGAAGGTCTACCTGTCATCGCAGGAGCTCCTGTCCATTCTCAATGACCTGCTGGACTTCTCGAAACTGGAGTCCGGTCTCATGGCGGTGGACAGCGAGCCGTTCGCCATCACCGCCGTGCTGGACCAGGTGCTGGCGCTCGTCAGCCCGCAAGCCAGCAACAAGGGCCTGGCTCTGGTGCTTTCCTTCGATGAGAAAGTGGATGACCATGTAATCGGGGACAGGCAGAAGCTGAAGCAGGTATTGCTCAACCTGGTGCAAAACGCCATCAAGTTCACCGAAGACGGCTCGGTGCGGCTGGGCGTGGAGCTGGTGGACAGGGGCGAATGCCACATGACCGTCAAATTCTCCGTTGCCGACAGCGGCATCGGCATCAGTGAGGATGCCCAGAGCAGGCTGTTTCAACCATTCGTGCAGGCGGACGGCTCGATGCAGAGACGCTTCGGCGGCACCGGGCTCGGCCTGGCCATATCCAGGCGGCTGGTCAATCTCATGGGCGGCGAAATTGGCGCCGCCAGCGTCGAGGGCGAAGGCTCCACTTTCTGGTTCTCGCTCCCGCTTGCCACGGAGAGCCGCTCGTGAACAAGCCACTGGTACTGGTAGTCGAAGACAGCGAGATGTTGCGCCTCCTGGCGGTAACCCAGCTATCCCGGCTGGGTTTGCGGGCGGAGACGGCAAGCGGCGGACAGGAGGCGATCGAGAAATGGACCAGCGGGCGCTTCGACGTGATTCTGATGGACGTGATGATGCCCGGGATAACCGGGCTGGAAGCCACCCGAGCCATCCGTGCCCGGGAGCAGGAGACCGGCGCGCCGCGCACGCCGATTATCGCCCTTACCGCCTTCGGCGAGCGAAAGGAGTGCCTGGAGTCCGGAATGGATGATTACCTGTTCAAGCCGGTCAAGCTCGAGGACCTGCGGGCGGCATTGGCCAACTGGCTGCCGGCCGCGCAGCTGACCGAGCTGACCGGTAAGCTCCTGGACAGGGCGGACCATGGGCTTTCGCAGACGAGAAGTAAGCTCGATTCGGTAGGCGACAGGCTCGGCGAGCTCAAGCGCAAGTACGGTCTTAGCGAGTAAGCCGGAAAAACCTCCCGCGGGCTCACAGGCGCAACGGCGCGCCGACCGCCTTTTCCAGGTCCGCCCAGGCCGTCTGATATGAGACGACGGCGTCGAAATATGACTGCAGGATTTGCTGATACTGTTGCTGGGCGACGATGGCGGTGGCAAGATCCGTCTTGCCCACCTGATAACCGCGCCGGGCAAGCTCAGCCACCTGCGCGGCAGTCGGCAGCAGGTCCTTCTGAAAGATGAAAATGTTGGAGCGGGCGACGGAGACCTCGTTGTACGCGGTGACCACATCCCTGGCGATCTGGCAGCCGAGCAGATCGCACTGCCTGTCCGCCTGCCTGCAGGCGGCGGCCGCCTGCTCGACTTCACCCTGATACTGGTAGAAGATCGGATTTTCGGCCGTGACCGTGATGTACGCCCCGTTGCCGAACGAGTTCGGCGCCGGGCTGAGCTCCGGTGGCTGGTGCCTGGACCAGGTTGAGTACTGGTAGCCGCCGCCGACAAAAAGATCGGGAATTTTCTGGGTGCGGGCGAGAACAAGCGCGCGGCGGGCCACCTCGCGCGCCTGCTGGGCGGCTTTCCAGTCGGGCCGCGACTGGCGGGCGGCAGCCAGCAGCTGCTCCGCCGGCGGAAGGGCGCGCGCGGGCGAGGGCACGATCTCCGTGCTCTCCGCCGACAGCGTGAACAGCCCGTTGTCGTTCACATCGATCACTTCGATATGCTCCGGGGTCTCGCCTATCAGCAAGCCGAGGGCGGCGGACGCCTGCTGCAGGCGAATCTGCGCTTGATTGTTGAGGGTGTCGAACTGCGAGACGCTGAGCTTTGCCTGAAGAACCTCCGTCTGCGGCGCTTTCCCGGCCTGGAAACGCTTCTCGGCGATCGCCGCCAGCTTCAGCCCCACGGCCCGCTGTGCTTCAATCAGCTCGGCGTAAGCCTCGGCAGCCGCCTGCTCGGCGTAGGCGCGCCTGACGCGGTTGTGTACGTCAAATCTCAGGGCCTCGAGCTGCAGCCGGGCCAGCACATAGTTGGCCCGGGCCAACGCTATCCTTTTCGACCGTTTGCCGGCGGTCAGGAATTGCTGGGTCCACTGAATCATCTGGTTCTGACCGGTGATCAAGGAGGTGAATGACGGACCGAAACCTGCCTGCAGTTGAAACTGGGGATTCGGGATGGCGCCGGCCATCTTGATGCCGGCACGGGCGAGCGGCAGAGCCCACTGGGCGGAGACGATCTCCTTGTTGTAGAGTTCGGCTCGCTGGAAGCATGCGCCCAGGCTCAAGGTCCTGGTTGGCGGCGGGCTGACGACCACACCGGTTTTGAGCACCGGCGAGGGAGCGGCGGCGCCAGCCTGGGCAGCCACCGAATACGGTGCAAACCAGACAGACGTGATAAACGGCAGGAGCACCGGCCATGGTGTCATTGCCTGCTTTCCGCGCTGGCCCGGGACGAGCCGTGCGAACAACCTCCCACCCCGTCTCCTGCGGCTGCCCATCACAAGTTGAGCGGCACCCCGACCGCTTTTTCCAGATCGGCCCAGGCATTCTGGTAGGCGACGACGGCGTCGAAGTAGGAGGCAAGCAGTTGCTGAAATTGCTGCTGGGCCAGCATTGTCGATGCCAGGTCCATTTTTCCGAGCTCATAACCGCGGCGGGTCATCTCGGCGACCCTGGCGGCGGCGGGCAGGATCTGATTCTGAAACTTCTTGATGTTGGCTCTTGCAACCCGCACGGACTCGTATGCCGTCACGATGTCGGCGGCAATCCGGGCCCGCAACTGATCGTTGCGTCTGAGCTGCTGGGCCCAGGTGGCTCGCGCCTGGTTTATCTGCCCCTGATACTGATAAAAGATCGGTGTTTCGTGCTGGACAATCATCTCGACGCCGGGCTGAAAAGGCACCTTGTCCTTGTTGATATTCGGCACCGCGGTCCCGGCCTGCGCGCCGGCGCCCGAGGCCACGCTCTGCCAGTAGAGATTTCTCACCAGCGGGACCGGCGGGTTGGGGTTGTCGAAGTTATTGAATATCTGCGGCACGAATGGAAAGACGCTCTGCAGATAGGGAAGCACCCCCTGCGGATCGAAGAAGCCGAACTGGAACGGCTTGTACGTGCTGAAGAAATACTGGAATCCCACGGAAGGATCCGGAATTCGTTGAGCCTTGGCCAGCGTCAGCGCCTTTCTGTCCACATAAGCGCTCTGGATCGCCGCCTTCAGATCGTTTCGCTCTCGCCAGGCGACCGGCAAAAGCTGCTCGAGCGCGGGGATCCCCCGATCGGGATCGGGCACCAGCTCCGTTGTCTGTCCGGAAAGCTTGAAGAGACCGTTCTCCTCTATGCCTATGATCTCCTCTCCCGCAGGCGATTCGCCCAGCAGGAAGGACAGCTCCGCCGAGTCACGGACAATCCGGCCCCGGGCCTGGTTGCGCTGGGTGTCGAACTGCATGAGCCCGAGCCTGGCCTGCAGCACCTCGGAGCCGGGCGCTTTGCCGGCCTGGAATCGTTTCTGGGAGACATCGAGGAGCCTGGCTGCGATATCCCGCTGCGATTCGATCACGTCCGCATAGGCGTGCGCTGCCGCCAGCTCGGCATAGGCCCGCCTGACCCTGTTGTGAACATCGAACCGCACGGACTCCACCTCAAAGGCGGTCTGCGCATAGGATGCCCTGGCCACCGCGAATTTCTTGGTGCGTTTGCCCGCCACCTGAATCTCTTCCAGCCAGCCGAACTGCTGGCCGTTGCCGGCGAGGATGTACTCGAACGACGGGCCGAATCCGTATGTCATGCTGTAGATCGGGTTCGGTATGGCCCTGGCAATTACGATGGCTGCCCTGGCCGCCGGAAGAGAGCTCGTCGCCACCAGTATCTCCTTGTTGTCCTTATCGGCCTTGTCGAAGCAAGCCTTAAGGGAGAGCCGCCGGGGGGCCGCGCCGGACTGCGCGTCTGTCCGGGGGGCCGCTTGCGGCGTCTGCACGTCGCCGGCCGCCGCGGGTGGCTGCAGGGCGCCGGCGCAGGCAACCACAACCAGGCCGGCGCGGACGACCCGCGCCAGCACGGCCTTAGATCGACGGCTGGAATTAATCACAGGTTGAGCGAAACCCCAATGGCTTTCTCCAGGTCAGCCCACGCGTTCTGATAACCAACAACGGCATCGAAGTAGGAAGAGAGTATCTGCTGGTATTGCTGGCGGGCGAGAATCGCCGAGGCCAGCCCCGCCTTGCCCACCCGATAACGGAGAAAAGCTTGTCTGGCCACCAGCGCCGCCTGCGGAATCAGATCCTGCTGAAACTTGAAGATGTTCGCCCGCGCGCCCACCACCGATTCGTAGGCGCTGACGCTGTCGGCGGCAATCTGCGAGCGCAGCTGCTTGATCTGATCGAAATCCTGCAACCAGGTGGCCCTGGCCAGGGCCACCTCACCCTGCTGCTGGTAAAAGACAGGAGTTACCAGCGTCACGTTGAGATAGCAGCCGGGCACGTTCGGCGTCGGGGAGGGCAGACCGGTCACCGGATCGTTGAAGAGGCCGTAGGGCTGGAAACGGGCGAAGGTCGTGAACTGGTAGCCGGAGTCGACGAGGAGGTCGGGAATGCGCCTGGATCTGGCCAGGGACAGCGCCCGGCGGTCGGCAAATTGCTGCTGCACCTGCACCTTCAGGTCCGGTCTTTCCCTGCCGGCAACCGGTATGAGCTGCTCGAGCGGGGGCAGCGGCCGCTCGGGCGACGGTACGATATCGGTCTTATCGGCGGACAGCTTGAACAGACCGTTGTCATTGACGTCAATGACCTCCACACGCTGCGGCACCTCGCCGGTCAGCAAGGAAAGGGCCGCCGAGGCCTGCTGCAGCCGCGCCTGTGCTTGATTGCGTTGCGTGTCCAGCTGGAGCACGCCGAGCTGCGCCTGCAAAACCTCCGATCGTGGTGCCTTGCCGGCGGCAAAGCGTTTCTCGGCCACATCCGCGAGCTTAAGCGCCACCCTGCGCTCCGCTTCAATCAGCTCCGCATACGCCTCCGCCGCCGCCTGCTCCGCGTAGGCCCGCCGCACGCGGTTGTGCACGTCGAACATCACCTGGGCGACCTGGAATTCCGCCGCCCCATAATTTGCCCGGGCAACATTCAGCTGCTTGCTGCGCTTACCCGCGGTTTGAATGTCGAACTGCCAGCCGAACTGCTGGGGCTGCCCGGCTATGATGAATCGCCACTCCGGTCCCCAGCCGTAGAGGAGGGTGAAGCGCGGGTTGGGGATGGCGCCGGCGATGCGGATGGCCGCCCTGGCTATCGGCAGGGCGTATCTTGCCGAGGCGATCTCCCGGTTGTTCGCGAAGGCGCTCTCGAAGGACGCCCGCAAGCTGAGCGTCCTTCGGGCAGCGACGAGGTCGGCTGGCTTTTCGTCGCCAAGCTTCAGATTCAAATCCAGCGGCGCCAGGGGAATGGCCGGCAGCGGGGACTTCTCGGAAGAGGCCGGGCAGGAGGGCACCGCCTGCGTGCAGGCAAATGCGATCAGGGCGAGAGCAACTGGGGCGGGGCGCCTGGGATTCTTCATCGTCAACGTGGTGCTGGCAGTGGTACGCCTTCTAGTTCGCTTTCCGGGATCTTTTGCGGGGCGGGCCCGGCAGCGGCAGGGCCCGGCTGGGCAGCGGGCTCGGCAACCGCGCCGCCCGCCTGCCCGCCTGCAGCCCGCTCGGCGGGAAGCGCCGGCGGCGCAAGCACAGGCCTGCCGCTGATGCCCGGATCGATATAAGGGTCGCCTCCGAGGAACATCGGGACCCCGGCGTTATCCAGGATGTGCCAGATGCACCGGTACAGGCGATGGGCAACGGAGCGGCTCCTGGCCGTGCCCGGCGTGCTCGCGGTGGCCGGCTGCCTCAACAGGCTTTGAGCGCTGTTCCTCTGCTGGGGATCGATCTGGAAGAAAGACTCGACGCTTGCGTCCTGCGCGGCAGGGCTCTGCGCTCCGGGCGGCGGAGCGCCCTGGCGCGGGCTCTCGCCTTGCGCAGCCGGGGCCGCCAGGGCCAGGAAAATAAAAAAGCCGGTCGTCGCGTGCCGCATCGGATTGCCTCACCTGCCTTCCGAAGATTTCATGGCGGCGCCCAGGAGCGCCGTTCCGCCCTGCGACACCACCTGCTCGCCGGGCTTGAGACCGCTTACGATCTCGATGTTGGCGGCGTCGCTTGCGCCGGTGAAGACCTCGCGCTCCTCATAGGTGTCCTTTGCCACGCGCACGAACACGAGCGATTTATCCCCCTTCTGGATGACGGCCGAGGCCGGGACCGTCAACACGGAAACCGCCCCCACGCTCACCCGCATGCGAGCGAACATGCCGGGCTTGAGCAAAAGGTCCGGGTTCGACACATCGGCCCTCACCGGCAGGGTGCGGGTGGTCGGATTCACCGAGTCGCCAACCCAGATGATCTTGGCCGGGAACTGGTGGTCCGGCAGGCTGTCGACGGTCACGACCGCCTCCTGGCCCTTTTTCACCAGCTCGACATCCCTTTCAAAGATGTCGCCGAACAGCCAGACCTCGGACAGGTCGGTGATGGAAAATAGCGGCTTGCTGCCGTCGTTCAGCTCGCCCGGGTTGATCTGCCGGTCGATCACCAGGCCGGCCTCCGGCGCCCTCACTATCACCCAGGGGTCGATTTTCCCCTGGGCGATCACCTTGCGCGCCGAGTCCGGCGGCGCACCGAGCAGGGTCAGGCGCTCCTGGGCGACGCGGATGATCGCCTCCATCTTGGCCTTGAGGGAGGCGAGATTGGCCTCGTCCTTCTCCAGCTGATTCTCGGCCGCCTGCAGGTCGGCCTTGGCCGATACCTGCTCCTTGAACAACGTGGACTCCCGCTCGTAGGTTATGCGGGAAAGCTTGAGCTGGACCTCCTGTTGCTTGATGTCCGCCCGTGCCTGCAGCGTGTTCTGGAGCAGATCGGACTGGACCTGGCCTATCGGATCGGATTTCATGATGGCCATCACCTGGCCGGCCTGTACGTTGTCGCCGAGCCGGGATCTGACCTCCACGGCTCTTCCGGCCGACGGCGTCGAGACCGCCCGTGACTGCTCGGCATCCGGACCTACCCGGCCGGGAGAATCGACCGTCTTGTACACGAGCCCGCGTCTGACCTCGGCGACGGCCAGACCGATCTCCTGCTTTTGCGCTTCATCCAGGGTAACGCGAACCGGCGCGACCGCCACTGCATGTGGTGTCGGCGATTCCGGCCGTTTCCGCGAGGAAAGGGTCGCCGTGAGCTCGTCGGGGGAGATGGCGATCCCCTTGCGGGTCTGCAACAGCCAGGCGGTGCCGGACGCCGCCATGCGCTCGGTCGGCGACGAGCAGCCCGTCAACGAAAATGACAGCAGGAGGACCGTCAGTGCGACAGACGCGCTACGCGCCGGTGCTGGATGTGACCCGGACATTCTCGATTCCTCTCTGGGAGCGGTTGACCAGCGTGTAGAGCGCCGGCAGGACGACAAGGGTAAGGGCGGTCGCCGACAGCAAGCCGCCTATGATTACGATCGCAAACGGTCTCTGGCTTTGAGAGCCGATGCCGGTGGACACCGCCGCCGGAAGAATGCCGAGCATGGCCACGGTGGCGGTCATCAGCACCGGGCGCATGCGGCTGAGAGCGCCCTCGTATGCCGCCTGGGCCGCGGTGCGGCCTTCGGTGGTGCGGAGGTGGTTTATGTAGCTAACCAGGATGACGCCGTTTTGAACCGCGACCCCCGATAGGGCGATGAAGCCGATTGCCGCCGAGATGCTGAAATAAGTGTGGGTGACCAGCAGCGCCGCGACCCCGCCGAGCCCGGACAGGGGAACGGCGGCCATGATCAGCAGGGCATTTTTTTGAGATCCGAAGGCGCCGAGCAGAATCAGGTACACCAGAAGCAAGGTAAGAGGGACGATGAGCATGAGACGCTGATTGGCCTGCTGCTGGAACTCATACTGGCCCGCCCACTGCAGCCTGTATCCTTCCGGGAGGTGAACCTGCCGGCTTATCTTCTGTTGAGCCTCCTGCACCGCGGATCCCAGGTCCCGACCGCGCAGGTTGATGCGCACGTACATTACCCGCGAGTTGCGCTCGCGGGTAATAAAGGCTGCTCCGTCCGCGTAGGTAATCGAGGCCATCGTGGCCAGCGGAACCGAGCTTATCGGCCCGGGCGGGTCGATTAGGATGTTATCCAGCGCCCGCTCGGTGCTGCGATACTCGCGTGAGAATCGCAGGCGCACCGGGAAGCGCTTTTCCCCGTCGATGAGCTGGGTCGCCACCTTGCCGCCGACCGCCGTCTCAATCAGGTTCTGAATATCCGAGGCATTGACGCCGTAACGGCTGGCCTGATCTCGATTGATCACTATGCGGTACTGCGGCTGCCCGAGCAGCTGGCTGTTGGCCACATCCACCAGCCCGGGCACGGTGGACACTATATCGGCCACCTGATTGCCAAGCCGCTGGAGAACTTCCAGGTCGGGACCGAAGATCTTGATGGCGAGCGCGCCTTTGGCTCCGGCCACGGCCTCGTCGACGTTGTCCTGAATGTACTGGCTGAAATAGAGGAGCAGGTTCGGAACGACGCTCAGCTCCTTGTTCATCGCCGCGATCAGCTCTTGCTTGTTGCGATGAAATTCCGGGCGCCATTGCCCGGCCGGTTTGAGGTCCAGGAACAGCTCTATGTTGCTGAACAAGCTGGGATCGGTGCCGTCGTCCGGACAGCCGGTCTGGCTGGTCACGGCGCGCACTTCGGGGAAGCGGGAGAGTATCTCGCGCAGGCGGCGGGCCGTCTTCACCGACTCTTCCAGAGATACCGATGTCGGCAGCACCGTCGCCCTCAACCAGATGTTTCCCTCGTCGAGGGCCGGCAGAAACTCCGACCCGACGGTGGTCGCCAGCAGGAGGGTAAACGCAACACAACCGAGCGCTGCCACCATTACCAGTCCGGCGTTTCGCAACGACCACTGCAGGATCGGCTTGTAGGTGAAATGCGCCACCTGTATGACCGGGCTTACCCGATGGGACATCTTGCCGCGCAGGAGGAAGATTCCGATCAGCGCCGGGACGATGAAGAGAGCGGAGAAGAGCGCTCCCAGGAGCTGGAAGTTCATCGTAAAGCACAGCGGGCGGAAGAGCCGTCCGGCGACCCCTTCGAAGGCGAAAATTGGCAGGAAGCAGGCCATGATGATGACAATCGAGAAGAGGATCGGCGGGCCGACCTGCTGGGCGCATTTGAGCACCAGCTCCGATTTTTCCTCCCTGGGAGCCTTGTCGGGCAGCGCGCGCATTCGCGAGTACGCGTGCTCGACCATCACCACCGCGCCGTCGACGATGATGCCGAAATCGATGGCGCCGAGACTGAGCAGGTTGGCCGGTATATGCAAGACATCGAGCAGAAGAAACGCCACGCATAAGGACAACGGAATGACAACGGACGCGACAAGCCCGCTGGTCACGTCGAAGAGGAATATGATGAGGACGGCTACCACCAGGAGGATACCTTCGAGAACGTTGTGGAAGACCGTTTCCATGGTCCTCTGAACAAGCTCCTGGCGGTCGTACAGCTTCTCCAGGGCGATACCGTCCGGCAACGACGCCCTTATTTCGGGGAGCTTCTGGTACAGCCGCTCCACGACCTTCGAGGCGTTCTCACCCCGCCGCATGAGAACGATGCCTTCCAGCGCGTCGTCATCATCGTTCTTGCCGAACTGCCCCAGACGCAGCCCGGGACCGATCTCGACGGTGGCGATGTCTTTGATTCTGATCGGGGTGCCGTCCTGCGTGTTGGAGACGACCACGCCCTTGATGTCGTCGACGCCCTTGAGAAGAGCGAGGCCGCGCACCACATAAGCTCTACCGTTCTTTTCGATGTAGTTGCCGCCGGCCGTGGCGTTTGAGTTTTGAATCGCCTGGAAGACCTGGGACAGCTGAATCCCGTACGAGACCAGCTTCCTGGCGTCTATGTCCACCTGGAAGTTCTTGGTCGGGCCGCCAAAGCTCACGACATCGATAACGCCCGGTATCTGCTTGAAAGCCCTCTCCAGCTGCCAGTCCTCGATCGCCCGCCTGCTCATCGGCGAGAAGTATTTGGACTCCAGCGTGTATCGATAAATCTCGCCGATGCCGCCCGAGTCGGGATCCAGCCCGGGCTGGATCCCGTCCGGCAGATCCGCCTGAGCGATCCGCTCCAGAACCTGCTGCCGGTTCTGGAGCTGCACGGTGCCCTCGTTGAAGACCACCGTGATCACCGAAAGCCCGAGGATGGAGATCGAGCGCATCCAGCTCTCGCCGGGAATGGCGTTCAGCTCCTTTTCCAGCGGGACGGTGATCAGGCGCTCGACATCCTCGGCGCCCTTGCCCGGGGCCAGGGTGATTATTCTCACGGTCGGGTTGGTGAACTCTGGATAGGCCTCGGTTTCCATGGTGAAATGGGCCCAGATGCCGCCGGACAGGATCAATAAGATGGCCAGTACGGCCAGATACTTGCGCCGGTAGAAAAGCTCGATCGAGGCGCTCAGCAGCCGTCTCAAGACAAGCCTCCTTTAGGCATTGCCGCCGGGTGGCCGGTGTCCGTGCCAACAAAAATGCCGCTCGATGAAAGCGGCATTGCAAATGAATATGCGGGCTCGTGAGCCTGGACAACGGCTGCGGCCTCTTCGGCGGCGTAGAGCTGATACTGCCCACCTCGCATGGCCAGGAGCAGGGACGGGCCGCTGCCGCAGGCAGGAGAGCCGTGCCCGTTTGCGATCCCGATTATCGTTGCTCGCCGGCTGAAGGAATCTGAAAGATATCCGCTGCCCCAGAACTTATTGTCGTGGCGGTGAACCAGCTCGTAAGCAGGAGCTGTCTTTTCAACCCGGGCCCGCTCGCTCCTTGTGGCCGAAGGGGGGAGCAATCTCAATGAAGGTCCCCGTTCGGACCGGCAAAACGCAGCAGCATGAGGATGCTGTGACGGGGCAGCCGGGACTGGAATGACTCCGGCAGCGGAAACGTACAGCATCCCCAGGACCACCGCCTTCTTTCTAAGAAGCGCTGCCGATCGTGCGTCGCGGAACACCGCCTTCGGGATAATCGCGCAGGCTGCCAGTAGCAGCAGGGGCACGATGCACAGGTCATCGGCAAGCCCGTTCGGCAGCCAGTCGGGATGCAGATCGCACGGACAGGCCAGATAGACCGGGGCCAGCCAGACCAGCAGGCGCGCCCAGGCAGAAACCCGGGAATCGCGCCAGCAATAGCGGGCGATGGCGACGAGCTGCGTTATCTGTCCCAGGAATCTGTCGGTCACTGATGAGAGCGCTATCACGTGTGATTTAGCAAGTCATGAATTCTAGCACACAGGGCGTGCTCGTCTGAGCGACTAGCTGTCCCGACAAGTGTGCGTCCGCCACCTCAAAAGCGGCCCTGCAGGGCCGCTTTTGAGCCGGTTGCCATGGCCGGGGGCGCAGCGGGGCGGTGCTGCTGCCAAGTTCATTACGTTGAATTCAGGTCAAGAGCTCAACGGAATGCCCGGGTTCGATGGAGCACATTCATGGCTCCAGCACCATAAACGCCAGTGTGAACACCGGTCCGACCACGGGGATGCTGCCGAGCAGCGTCTCGGCTATCCACAGGACTGCCCGGCTGCCCAGCGTGTTGCGAACGGTTCGATTGCGGTTGCGCATGGCAGAGCCCTCCTCTACGTGCAGGTGGAATTCACGTCGAGACGGGCGTAAAGACCCGAGAAACTTTCAGCCCCTGTCCTTACGCCCGGCTGCTACTCGAAGGGCGCCCCAGGAGTCTGGCGAGCATATATGCATCGACTCGGTTCAGTGCGATGAGCATAGAGCTTCCTCCGGGACCGGAGTGACATTGATGACTGTAGAATCAGTTTAACCCGATCGCGCCCGCGCGCGCAACCCGGGGCGTCTGCTCAACGGCTATGGCGAGATACCGCGTGTTGCATGAGCTTCAATCTTCAAGAGCTGGATTATAAAACGCTTGTCGCGCTGCACAATTGCGTATGCCCTGCCCTTACCTGGGCCGCATGGATGCTGGCGACCGTATCCTGGGCGGGTGGGTGCGGCTGGTTGATAGTTCTGGTCCTCTGGCGCGGGGGTCACCGGCGCTTCGCGGCACAACTGGCTCTGTCACTCGTCTCCGGTCTGGCGTTGACCGAGTTGTTGAAGCATCTGTTTCATCGGGCGCGGCCGGCGGTTGTCTATCCATACCTTATCAACCTGCCGTTGCCGGATCTTGGTCAGGACCGGTATTCCTTCCCCTCGGCGCATAGTGTTGTCGCCGGCGCCTTTGCGTCTGTCGTCATCTGCAACTGCCGGGACTGGCGGGGCTGGCTGGCGGTTGCAATTGCCGTTTTGATAGGGGCCGCCAGAGTCTATCAAGGCATGCACTGGCCCAGCGATGTTGCCGCCGGGTGGCTGCTCGGCGTGGCGGCGGGGGCGATTGCCGTGCGGCTCGGCAGGTTCTTGCCCGGAAACGCTGCCCTGGCTGAGGCTCCCGGCCGTCAGGAAAGCCCGGAAGAGTAGCGGGCTTTTATTTCGGCGTCCGGGTGCTGGAACAAGATGATCCCGGCTACCGAGGAGACGGTCAGCGCGCCCAGGAGCAGGAATGCCGCGTTGAAGTTGCCGGTGACCTGCACCAGCCAGCCGGTAAGCGCCGGCGCGACAACGCCGGAAGCCGCGAAGAAGCAGTCCATGACACCAAGGCTGGTGCCCACCCTGTCCCTGGCCAGATCAGCATTGAGCGCGTAGAAGGCCGCATTCGGCATGAGCCCGAGCCCGACGCCCAGCGATATGAGCGTAATCGCCGCCGGCAGCGAGTGGATGAAGGCCAGCGGCAGAATGCAGGCGGCCGAAAGCAGCTGGCAGATCCAGATCATGTGCGATCTGGCTATGCGCGCGCTTCCAGTCTTGAGCCAGAGCCAGTCGGACAGGCAACCGGCGAGGGTAAGCAAGATCGCCGCCGTCAGCCAGGGCGCGATCAGGAAAATCCCCACCGTTTTCAAGTGTAGATCGTAGGTTTTCTCCAGGTAACCGGGCAGCCATGAGAGGGCGAAGAAGAGCAGATAGCCGAAGGCGAAAAATGCGAAGTTGTTGGAGGCCAGCGCCGGGTGAAAAAGCATGAAACGCCAGGTTGTTCTGCCCGAGCGGAGATGCGCGCCGGTGGGCTCCTCGTCCCCCGACAGCCCGGCTCGCAGCGGCAGCCCCTCCCTTATCCACTGAAGCTCCTGCGCCCTCACGAACGGTGAGTTCTCCGGATAGTCCCTGAAAACGCGGTACCAGACAACGGCCCAGATGAGTCCGAGGCTTGCCAGGATGACGAAGGTCGCCTTCCAGCCGCAACCGGCAATGAGCTGCGAGATGAGCGGGGCGCCCACGACAGAGGCGAGCGGCACAGCCGACAGCCCGATCGCTGAAGCACGCGCGCGCTCCGACAGCGGCAGCCAGTCGCTGACCGTGCGTGACAGCGCCGGAAAGCTCGGGCCCTCGGCCAGACCGAGCATGGTTCTAAGCAAGCACAACATCCAGAAACCGTTTGCCGCACCCGTAAGCCCTGTGACGGCGGACCAGACCACGGCTGCGCCCGCCCAGACCTTGCGCGCTCCCCACCTGTCCACCAGGATCCCGCCGCCGACCGTCATCACCATGTAGCCGACGCCGAAAGCCGCCGCGATGAAGCCGAAGTCCTCGTAGCTGAGTCCGAACTCCTTCTGCAGCGGCCCTATCGCATAAGAGATGGCCGACCTGTCAAGGTAGCTGATGATCGTGATCAGGAAAGCGAGGGCGACAACGACCCAGCGGAAACCGCTCTTCGACGCGCCGGTTTGTCTGGTTGGCTGAATAGATCCGGTGAGGTTCATGTCCATAGCCGTATCTTTTGCCCGCCGCCCGGCGAGCGCCCTTCCCGGCGCTGCCCGGGCGACCGAACAGACTGGCAATAATGCCTCAGATATTCGTTGATTGCAAGATTGAACTTTTTTGCCCCCGGATTCGTATTACTAAGTAAGCGGACGCTGCCAGCAGTAAGCGGCCGGACTCATCCAAACGAAACTCAGGAGAAACCATATTATGAACATAAAGAAGAATCTGGCCCTGGTGGCGGGGCTTGGCGCAGTCCTCAGCGGAGCGAGCCCGGCCTGGGCGCAGCTGGCGACGCCGGATCCTGACCAGACGCCGCCTGCCGACGAGATCACCGTTGTCGATCCCGGGCTCATCGCCGCCCTGCCGGTGCCGGCCGGACCGCGCCGGCTCGCCAGCGGGCCGGCGGCCGGCTGCGATCGCTCGTTTGCCGGCGTTCTCAAGGGCGATCTGGCGCTGACCGATGACCAGTATGAGAAGCTCTTCGGGATCAAAAAACAGCTAAAAGACCAGGCGGGACCGAAGATTGTCGCCCTGAGATCGACGGAGCGAGACCTGAAGGATGTGATGAGCCAGGCGCAGGTAGATCGCAAGAAGGTTCTCGACCTCCAGTCGAAAATCAACGATCAAAGGGCCGACCTGGCAAATCTGCGCGTGCAAAGCCGCCTGGACGCCCTCGATGTGCTGACCGATGCCCAGCGCAAGCAGCTTCGCCTGCGGATGATCAAGGGCGGCCTGTCGATGAAGGCGCCGGGGCCCTGCGCGCACGCCCGTGTCAACAGCCAGTAATCGAGCCGCTCTTCCCCGCCCGCCCGGCGAAGCCCCCGGAGGTGCTGGCTTCCCGCCCGCGCCGGGCAGGCGGCCTTCATGCCGGCAGCATGCTCCCCCGCCTGTTCCCAAGCAACAGCAATCTGAGACAATTGCTGGAGAAGGACGCGCTGATTAAACAGGAATGGCGAAGCTTCTCAGCATCTCCCCGGTAGAAGATCTGCTCGCCGACGGGCAGCAGGTCTTGCCGCATCTGGAGCGGCTGGCGCGCTGCCTGGAGGATCCGGAGCTGCGGGAGCAGGCGGTGGCCTACCTGCACGATCTCGCCGACGAGGCCGCCAGGCGCAAGGAGGCGCCGCTCAGCATTAAGGCGATCCCGGTGCCGGGCTCCGCGAAGCCGATCCGGTTGCTCCTGCATTCGGCGGTTTTTACGCCGGAGCAGTGGGGGCGTACCTTTGCTGAAGGCCTTTTGAAGAACCCGGAGATTTTCGACGGCAAGACGGTCGTGGAGATCGGCTGCGGCTCGGGCTGGATCAGCTTGCTGCTTTTCATGAGAACCGGCGTCCGGGAGGTGCTGGGCCTGGACATCAACGAGGTGGCCGTGCTGCTGGCCCGGTTGAACGCCTGGCTCAACGGCGTTGACCGCGACGGCTCGGTGAGGATGAGCCAGCACGGGGTGCCGATCACCGCCGCCTTCCGCGCCGAGGTCTCCGATCTCCTTGGGCAGCCGCTGTCCCGGCAGGAGTCTTTCGATCACGTGATCGGCTGCATACCGCAAGTCCTTCATCCGGATCCGCAGGCGCTCGATCGTCTGAAGGGGAAGCTCTCCAGCAAGGACCTCTACGATCTCAGCAACTACTGCTTTCGCCAGGGCATCCTCGAGGATCGCTTCGGTCTGCCGCTCATCGCCCGCGCGCTCGAGCAATCCCAGCTCTGTCTGTCGCCGGGCGGACAGGTCACCCTTATTCTGGGCGGCCGCCCGGGACCGCAGGCGATCGAGGGCATGTTCCGCCGGCGCGGCTTCGAGCCGGCGCTTAAGTGGATAAGACGCATCCAGCAGGCGGACGACACCGATCTGGCCTCGCTGGTGGGGCTTGAGCGCCAGCACGGAATTCACTTCAACTTCTTCATGTCGCGCGACTCGCGCCTGCCCATATCGGCGTCGACGGCGGTGGAGCTGCTGGCCAGAGGGCAGCCGGTATACCACGATCTGCTCGTCTACGAGGCCCGGACGAGATGGGAGAAGCCCACCTTCGGCTTGCTCAGGAACCTCTATGAGCTGGGCCTGGACGCCGTGCGGCGCGAGCTGGACCTGTCGCGGGTCACCGAGGAGCAGATAAGCTTCCTGGAGCGACTGTCCAGGGATCTGCTCAGGAACCGCACGCTGCCCTATCCCCACGAACGGGGGGACTTCCAGCTGCGGCAGCGGCTCTCGCGGTTCCTGGAGGTGTATTGCCACTATGACGTGGATGCCAGCGAGCTGTTTGTCGGGCCGCGGCGGGCGGAGCTGGCCGCCATGATACTGAAAATGGTGGCGCCGGCCGGCAAGCGCGTGTTGATCTCGCAGTCGCTGGTCGGCGTGTACGAAAAGGTTCTTTCGGCCCTCGGGCTGGATCCCGTCGTGGGCAACGACGATCTCTCCGAGCTTCTCGACCTCGACAACCTCCTGTCGGCCGGCGTGTGCTTGATCGCTCCCCAGCAGCTGGAGAATCCTTCGCCGCTTCTGCTTGCCGCCCTCACCCGGCAAGCCGCGGCGCACAGCGATCGCTGGTACATCGTCGACGGCTCCGCTAATTTCGATATCGGATCGCAGCTGAGCGCCAACGCATTTATCAGGCTGGCCTCGCAGGAGCAGTTGCCACCGAATCTGGTGCTGCTCCACGGCTTCATCAAGAACAATGTCTACCCGGATCTCGAGCTGAGCTTCCTGCTCAACGCGCCGGCCGCCTGGATTGATGGGCTGGATGTGGGCGCCGAGCTGACCTATTCGCGCATCGCCTGGCCGACCCAGCTCTACTACAAGTGGCTTTTCGACGAGCTGCTGGAGTTCGCCTTCCCCGACGATCGCCGAGGCGGGCCGGCCGCCACACCGGCGCCGGCAGGCGTGCTTTCCCTGGCAACGCGGCGCCAGGCCGCAGGACCCGGGCGGGCACCGGCTGCCGGGGCTGACGCGGCGCGGGCGGCTGCCGCCGGCGCGCAGAAGACGCCGCCGCTGGTCGAGCCCTTCCAGGCGGTCGCCGGCGATCCGGTCTTCGCCCCCAAGCCGGTGAGCCCGTCGGCCGGGGGGCTTATCCGTATGGATTACGGGGAGTTCGAGGCCCCCATTCCCGACCTGCTCGTCAAGGGGATGATCAAGGGCTTCCTGGAAGCGCCGGTTTCCGGGCTGCCGGAGCTGGTGGCCAGCCGCGTCGCCTCCTACATAAGGGCGACGCGCCAGGTGTCCGTTGCCCCCGAGCGCGTCGTCCTCGGTCAGGGGGTGTTTCCGCTCCTGGGCGCGCTTGTCAGGGTCCTCGGCGAGCGGCTCGGCCGGCCGCCTCTGGTAGCCATGCCGGATGGCTCGTACGGGCCCTGCTACCCGCTTGTCGCATATCATGGCGGCAAGGTCGCCCGCGTGGCCACCGATCCCGCGCGGGTGTTCATGCTCAGCCTGGAGGATCTGGCCCGGCTTTCGCCGGCTCCCGATCTGCTCTGGCTGAGCCAGCCCAGCAATCCGAGCGGGCTCTATTACGAGCCGGACGCCGTGCGCGCGCTGGTGCGCTTGTGCGCGGAAAAGGGCATCTACGTGCTGGCTGACGAGATCTTCTTTCTGCTCGGTGACTCGCGCCTTGGCGACAGCGTGCCGGCCTCGCTCAGCTTCGGCTCGCTGCTGGCGGCCGACGAGTCGCGCTATCTCTTCGTTGCTGACGGGATCTCCAAGACCTTTGCCGCCGGCGGCATGCGCTGCGGGTTCATGGTGGCGCCTGACGCCGAAATCGCCGGCCGGCTCAGGGCAGCAACCTGGCTGCCGCCCAAGTCCACCCTGCGGGCCTGGGACGCCCTTTATTCAGCATTCCTCCAGGAAGCGCCGCACCAGCTCATGGACCTGACCAGAGAGCGGGACGACCTGCGGCGGTACCTCTGGAACGTGCGATCGCTGCTGTCCTCGCATCGCGACCGCCTGCTCAACCTGCTCAGGCACCAGGGGGTCGATGACGGCCTCAATACCCCGCTGCGCGGCGGGCTCTTTCTTCTCGCCCGGCTCGGCGGCGAGGTTGAATCGCTGGCCCGGCAAGCGCAACTTCTCCTCAATCCGCCCGAGTGGGGCCGCACGCCCGGCTGCGCCCGAATTTGCTTCAGCCTCTTGCCCGAGCGATTCGAGGAGGCGCTGCAGCGTCTGGAGAGGTACTTCCGAAGCAGGCGGCAATAATCCGCAACGGGCGGGGACAAACCGCTAAGCCGGGAAAGCCAGCTTGACCTTCGGAAAGTCCACCTCGGTCTGGCAGACCAGGTTGAAGTAGTTGGTGAACAGGGAGATCGCTATGTTGGCGATGATTTCGCTTATCTCGGCGTCGGTCACGCCCGCCTCGCGCAGGACGTCGAGATCGGCATCGGGGATCTCGGCCCGGCGCAGCAAGACCGTCCGCACGAAGGTGAG
Organism: Pseudomonadota bacterium; assembly: GCA_021325555.1. Taxonomy (GTDB): domain Bacteria; phylum Cyanobacteriota; class Vampirovibrionia; order Obscuribacterales; family Obscuribacteraceae; genus JAJPGY01. Next base: position 29,294 of record JAJPGY010000037.1, read on the forward strand.
GATGGCATCCGCCTTCGGGTCGCTGGATCTCTCCGTTCGCGCGCGCTCGATCTCCTCATCCGGCATGCCGATCGATTTGGCGATGGCGACGTGGGCCGACAGGCAGTACTCGCACTGGTTGACCTCGGCGCAGGTAATGGCGATCTGCTCGCGCAGGGTCGGCGAGAGAACTCCCCTGGCAAGCGCCTGGCTGAATTTCAGATAGCCGTCGACGGCAGCCGGCGAGTTGGCCATGAGCTGAAAAATATTGGGCACGCGTCCCATCTGCTGCTTGACAGCGTCCAGCACCTCTTTCGTGCGTCCGGTTGCGGATTCGATGTCCACTGGTTTCAGTCGTGTCATTGTCCTTTACCTTCACTATCTCTGGATCGGCTTATTTCAAGAAGGCGGGCGGGCATGCCGCTTTCCTTCGGGCACCTCTGTTCGCCATATATTACCGCGGACCGGCTGTCCGTTCCTGAGAGCTCGAGCAAGCCGGTACTCACCGCGGGCTGCGGGCTCAAGAAGGGAACTCCTGCTCCAGCACGTCCTTTTCGGTCGAGTAGACAATCTGATCCTGCCTCAGCATTTTCTCCTCGATCCGGCAGGCTTTTGCCTCATCAAGTTTCGTCTGCAACTGCCGGTCTGGGTTCTCCAGCAGCCGGCTGTGCGACATGCGCAGGGCGTTACGCCGCTCGATCCCCTTGTTAAGCAGCTTAAGCGCCAGCCAGCGGACCAGAGGGATGGTGACAAAGGCCGTTCCGTAAAGGACGAGCAGGACGATAAGCGGCGCGAAGGGCCAGAGGACTAGCCCCAGCGGCGTGTGCAGCTGGATGAGGAGCCACCAGGAGCCGAGGAAATTCACGGCCGCCAGAATCATGACCGGCATCAGGTCGCCGCTGCCGGCGTTGCTGAACTTCCAGGGAAACTCGTGGAGATAAGCGGGGACCGATGCGCCCTCGCCGCCGTTGTTTTCCGCGGCCCGCACCTGCAGCGACGGGAAGACATAAATGATGTTGCCCGTGTCCGTCACCTCCGGGCGCCCGTCGAATCTCACCAGCACCGGCAGCACCGCATTCTCGTCTTTGGGGTTGGCTCCCGTGTACGGCGCCAGCATCTCGCAGGTGGCAACACCGTTGTTCGCCTTGATCGCCTGGGCAATCAGGCGCCACTTCCTCTCCTCGAGGTGCGCGTTGGGATTGCCGTCCCCGAAGAGAAAGGAGAAGCAGTTCAAGAAGAAGTTGCTCTTGCGCCGCACCCTGTATGACGGTCTGTCGTGGGCGGTGGCATCCGGGTAACTGGACCAGGCGCCCCACCACAGGAGATCCCGCAAGATCAAATAGTCGAAGAAATCGAACTCGAACTGGGCGCCGCCGTCGCGATCGTCGCTGCCCCGGCTCATCGCCTGCATGGCGATGAAAATCAAGACGGCGATCGCCAGCAAAGAGAGAATGAGCATGATCCCGAAGGAGATCCGCAAAAGATAATAGCCGGCGTTGAAAAGCGCCCGGGCTACCTGCATGACCACGCGCTTGGCCCCTGTGGCCAGATAGGCGTTCTGGAATCCCAGGGGGAACCTGTAGGCGATATCGCCGGTGGTGGCAACCTGCAGATCGCCCCCGGTGTCCGCGGCGATCGAGTTGAGCTGCGTCGTGACTATGTTAAGCGGGAGGCCGGTTCTCTCCGCGACGTCGGCCACCGTCACACGCCGCCCGAGATCGCGGATTGCCCGCAAAACCTGCTCTTTCTCCTTCGTGCTCATGACAGCATTATAGCGAAACAGGACGACTGCCTCCCGGACCGCCGGACCACTTCAGTAGTATTTCACTGAGCGCCCGCATACGGTCCGACGGCAAGGCGGCACCGGCCGTCAGGGAGCAGCTGTCGCCCGGGCTGTCCCTTTCTCAGGCTCCCTGTCCGGGCTCCGGCGCCCGGGAAAGCCAGCGGTGCCACCACGGGCGGCGCTGGCGCTCGAGCTCGGCGCGTGCCTCCGCCAGCCTCATGCGCAGGTCGTCCGCCTCCTTCTCCACGGCGGCGGCGCGCGCGGCCTGGGCCTGCATATCCGGCAGCAGTTTCACCTGGTCCTTGTACTGCTCCACCTGCGATTCGAGATAGCCTATGCGATAGCTGGCGGCGCGCAACTGCTGGACGGCCAGATCGAACTTGTACCAGAGCGCCCTGACGCCGTCGTCTTCGGAGAGCTGAGAAGGCAGCGCCGGCTCGTCCTTCCCCGTGCCCGCTCCCGCGTGCGCCGGCCCGGGGTCCACCGGGCCGAAGCCGAGCTTTTGCAGCCAGGAATGGGCGCACTCGAGATCGATAATCCAGCCGCGTGTAGACCGCAAGCGCCTGGCGCACAGCTTGCCTTCTTTGATGAGCTTTTTGACCTCTCGTTGCTCGAAGCCCAGAAGCACGGCCGCCTGGGCCACCGTCAGGCCGTCTGCCGCCTCGACCGTGTCTTCCCCAACCTGCCCGCCGGTCTCATCCGGCGCCTCCCGGTGCGGCGGGGTCTCGTGAGCGAAAACGTGGTCGAGCCCCTGGACCGTCACTGGGTCCGATTGTGCCAACGGTTCAGCGCCAGTCATTTCCATTCTCCCGAAGTGAGGCAATCCGCTCCCTGGCGGTAGCCACAGCAATTATGTGCAGAAGAAACCGGCTTGTCCAGCCCGTTATACGCGATGCATATCGGGCGCGTGTCCGATCGGCGCCTATTGGCGCCCGCTGGCCTCGATCGCTTTCGCGCGGGACTCGAAGCCGACCGCCTCCGGCTCCCGGCCCAGTTTCCGCAGCAGCTCGGCGTAGATGCACAGCGGCGGCACCAGGCGCAAGCTGTTGGCGCCCGCGCTTTTCTCCCTTATCTCCAGGGCCCGCCTGCACACCTGCTCTGCTTCCTTGAGCTTTCCCTGCTCGCAGTAGAGCGTTGTCAGATCGAGAAGCGTGTTGCCGACCAGCTGGTCTTCCGGTCCGAGCGCCTTTTCCCTGATCGCCAGCGCCCTCAGCAAAAGAGGCTCCGTTTCCAGGGCCCGTCCGTCGCGCCGGTAGGCGGAGACCAGCTTGCTCAGCCCGACGGCCACGCGCGGGTCGTCGGGTCCGAACCCCTTTTCATCGGCGGCGATTGCCCGCCTGTATAGAACCTGGGCGCGTTTAAAGCGCATCTGCATGAAATAAAGGTCGGCCAGCCCGTAAAGGCTGTCCGCCAGGTGCCCGTCCGAGCAGTCTCCGCGGGTCGCCTTCCCGATCGCCACCTTGAACAGGTGCCTGGCCTGCCCGTCCTCGCCCTCTTGATACTTTTCCAGGGCGGCGTTGTTCACCGTCGTCCAGGCGTCCTCACCGGCCGGGGCCGGTTGCGGGGCGATTGCCGCCCCGAGGAGCGACAGGAGGAGTAAGCGACTGATGGAAAGCCTCAAGGGTGTCGCTGGTGGGTGACGCTGGGATTGAGACCGGGATAAACCCACGGGGCATCATAGCCGGAGGAGATGTGAGCCCCGGGATTCAGCCAGGAGGGAGAGGTTGCGGCAAGGACAACCAGCGCTATCCCCAGCCATGCTTTCTTGAACAGGTCTTCGGATATCTCCATGAGCTGGGCGCTCCCTGGCCGATAGCTGCACCGGGCGGGCCCGACCCTGTCCCGCCGTCACTAACTGTGTACCCGGGGGAAACGGGGCCTATATAAGAAACGGCCGGGCGGTTAACTTTCTTTGTCGAACTCAAGGGACGCCGAGTTGATGCAGTAGCGGAGGCCGGTCGGTGCGGGCCCGTCGTCGAAGACATGGCCGAGGTGGGCGTTGCAGCGGCTGCAGTGCACCTCGATCCGGCGCATGCCGTAACTGAGGTCCTCCTCGCTTTCGATCTTCTCCGCGGACACGGGGGCAAAAAAACTGGGCCAGCCGCAGCCGGAGTCGAACTTCTCCTGCGACCGGAAAAGCTCGCTGCCGCAGCAAACGCAGCGGTAGACCCCGGGGTCCCTGTTGTTCCAGTACTGTCCCGTGAAGGGGCGCTCGGTGCCCTTCCTTCTTGTCACCTCGTATTGCTCCGGCGTCAGTTGCCGGCGCCATTCCTCATCGGGTTTTTCTATCTTTTCGCTCATGGCGGATTGCCTCGACCGGGCCTGCCTTCCCTTATTTACCGAACGCCGCCAGGGCACTCACCATGGCGATAATCGCGCAGGCGAGCGACTCGCCGGCGATGGCGCCGGATGCCACCGGGACGACGAACAGCGAGGCGCCCCTGGGCCAGCGCTTGGCCCACAGCCAGGCGATGACGGCGCCGATGAAAAAGGAGAAGCAGTTGGCGAATGGCACCACCCAGGACAGCCCCAGCCCCATCGCCGACGGCGTGAAGCGCTTCAACTTTGGATGGAAGTGGTCCAGCAGGGCGAGCATGATGCCCAGCACGCCGCCGATCAAAATCCCCCAGCGGGCGGAGACGGGCACGTACTGAATGCCACGCGCGAGCGCCTCGGCTACGGCACGCCACATGTTGGCGGCCGGCGGGTTGAAGGATTCGAGCACGGCCTTGTTGGGGACCATCAGGTACCAGGCGGGCACGATGGCCACGGTTCCGAAAAACACGCCGACGAACTGGGCGATAAACTGCTTGCGCGCGTTGGCGCCGAGCAGGTAGCCGCTCTTGAGATCGGTGAGCAGGTCGGCGGCAGAGCTTACCGTGTTGGCGGTAACGCTGGCCGCCATGAGGTTGGTGGCCATGTTCGACGGGGCGAGAACGGCGTAGGTAAGCTGCGTGATCTTGCCCATGGCCCCTATCGGCGTGGTGTCGGTCTCGCCTGTGGTGCGGCAGGCCACCAGGGCAAGCAGAAAGCTCATCACTATGCTCAAGAAACCGAGCGGCAAGGAGATCGAAAAGGCCACGTATTCGATTGCCACCATGGCGATGGCAAGCGGGATCATGCCGGCAATAAACCAGGTGATCGGCACCTCCACGCTTTCGGCGGTGCCGCCTTCGCCGCCGCCGTTGCGGATGGAGGCAAAAGCCGTGAAGGAGCGGGCGATCACCTTCCACTGCACGGCGAATGCCGTCAATCCTGAAGTGACCATCATGGCGGTGCCGGCCCACAGCGACCAGCGGATGAGCTTGGCAGGCGCCTCCACCTCACCGGCGTTGATCATCATCGGGCCGACAAACAGGTAGAGGATGGCCGAGCCCGCCAGCATCGAGATGGAGACGCGCAGGCCGACGATCATGCCGGCGCCGATGAGCAGCACAGAAGGCTCGAAGCCGAACCCGGGCAGCTGCGAGCCGGCGATGCCCGAGAGCTTGATGTCGAACGGCAGCAGCTCGGGAAGCTTCAAGTGGAGCCTCTGCTGCCAGCCGAAATTGCCCTTGCCCAGCAAGCCTGTCAGCGCCCCGCCCACCAGGGCGGCCACCAGAGCATAGGCTTGCTGCACCGCCTCCAGGCACTGGCCGTGCAGGCTGCGCAGCGTCTCGGCCGCGGCAATGCCGCTCGGGAAAGGGAGCTGCTCGATGTTGATCATCTGCCGTTTCATCGGCACGGCGAGCAGCACGCCTATAAGCGCCGTGGTAAGCGTCCAGATGAGAACCAGCTGCCAGCCCATGTGGTGCCCGGTGATCAGGAGCAGCGCACCAAATGCGGTGCCAATCGTCGCGCCCGTCGAGTAGCCGGCCGCCGAGGCCGTCGACTGCATGCAGTTGTTCTCCAGGATGGACATTGGCGTGGTCCCGGGCATGACCATCTGGACAAGCTTCCAGATAACGTAAGAAAGAACGCAGGCCGTGATCGCCACGCCGAAGGACCAGCCCACCTTGAGCGTCGTGTACAGGTTGGAGATGGACATGAGCGCCCCCAGTATCCCGCCCATCATGACGGCCCGCAGCGTCAGCTGCGGGATCTTGTCGCCCTGATAAACATGGGTCAGCCAGTGCTTCTCGGTTGCGTCGATGTCCGTCTTGTCCGGCACCGCCGGCAGTTCCTGGGTTACTTCAGTCATCGGGGTACCGTCTCTTCAAGCCATTGCTCCAGGGTTTCCTTGAAGGTCTGCTGCAACCTCCTGGTGACCGGCCCGGGCGCTCCGGAGCCGACCGCCTTCCCGTCGATCGCCGTCACCGGCAGGATCTCTTCGGGCGTGCCCGTTAAGAATACCTCGTCCACCGCCCATAGATCGTCTTTCTTTAACCTTCCCTCGGTGATCGCGATCCCGCTTTGCCGGGCCAGGGTTATCACCTGCCGCTTGGTGATGCCGGGCAAAACCTTTGTGGAGGCCGGCGAGATGACCACCGATCCTTCTTTTACCGCAAAGACGCTGGTGTGGCTGCCTTCGGTGACGAAGCCGCCGGTGTCGACGAGGATAGACTCGGCGGCGCCCGCCTCGACCGCCGCCTGGGCGGCCAGGCAGTTGGCCAGCAAGCTGGTAGCCTTGATCTCGTTGCGGGCCCAGCGGATGTCCGGATAGGTTATCGCCTCAACCCCCAGCTCGCGCTTGTCCGCGTACGGGTCCGCGTACTCCTCGGCGTAGATGAGCACGTTGGGCCGGCAGTGGGCGGGAAATCCGTGGCTGCGCCGGGCCGCGCCGCGGGTGACCTGCAGGTAGGCGAGACCCTCGCAGACCCGGCTGTGCTCGATGGTCTCCAGCAGGCGCCGGCGCAGGACGGCCTCGTCGACGCCGCTTATCCGCACCGCCTCGGTGCTGGCCCGCAGGCGCCCGAGGTGCTCCTCCAGCTTCCACGGCCGGCCGCGGTAGAGCCGGATCACCTCATACACCGCGTCCCCGAACAGGAAGGCTCGATCGAGCGCCGGCACCCGCACGTCCGCCAGCGGCATCTCCTCACCGTTCCAGTTTGCCAGGGCTGTGGTCATCTTTCAAGCGCTCCGCGTACTCGCTGGCATTAGCACCCGTTGGCTCGCAGCGGCGCGCCGGACGCGCCCGGACGGAGGCAATCCGCCCCTGCGGTCGTACGTCAATTTCTGCCAGGCGGTACTAGCCGGCATGGGGGGCGCCGATGACGCAGAAGGCCTCGTTTTCCAGACCGCGCAAAGCCGTCGCCTGGGCGACGCGCGATATGGCCAGCTGAAAGGCCGCTGTCCGCAAATCGCAGTGATCAACCTTGGACAGCTTCTTGATCTGGTTGTAGGCATCCAGCATCATGGCGTGCAGCTCGGAGTTCACCCGGTCGAGCCGCCAGCGGAATTGCTGGACGTTTTGCACCCACTCGAAATAGCTGACGATCACCCCGCCGGCGTTGGCGAAGATGTCCGGCACCACCGTGATCCCGCGTTTGATGAAGATCTCATCGGCCTCCGGCGACGTCGGGCCGTTGGCGCCTTCGACTATGAAGCGGGCGCGCACGTCGTTGGCGTTCTCCAGCGTGAGCACGTTGCCCAGCGCCGCGGGAATGAGAACATCGCAATCGGCTGTCAGAAGCTCGTCGGCCGGCATCGGCTCGGCGCCGCCGAAGCCGGAGATCGACCCGCGCTCGGCCACATAGTGAACGAGGCTGTTGACGTCGATGCCGTCCTTGTTCTGGATGGCCCCGCTCAGATCGGAGATGGCCACGACCCTGGCGCCCTCGCTGGCCAGGAAGCGGGCCGTCCACATGCCGACGTTGCCGAAGCCCTGCACGGCGAAGCGCGAGTCGGCTATCTCCTTGCCGGCGTCGGCCAGCACGGCCGCTGCCGCGTAAACCACGCCGCGACCGGTGGCCGCCTCGCGCCCCTCGCTGCCGCCCAGCTCGATCGGCTTGCCGGTGACCACGCTGGGTGTCCACCCATGGTATTTCGAGTACTGATCGACAATCCAGGCCATGGTCTGGGCGTTGGTGCCCATATCCGGCGCCGGAATATCAAGCCCGGGCCCGATGATGTCGTGGATCTCATCGACGAAGGCCCTGGTTATCCGCTGCAGCTCGGAGTAAGTCAGCTTGTTGGGATCGCAGTTGACGCCGCCCTTGGCGCCGCCGTAAGGAATGTTGGCGATCGCCGTCTTCCAGGTCATAAGCGAGGCCAGAGAGTTGACGTCGTCGGGATCCACGTCCGGGTGGTAGCGGAGCCCGCCCTTCATCGGACCGCGCGAGTTGTCGTGCTGGACGCGAAAGCCGGTGAAGGTCCCCAGCTCTCCGTTGTCAAGTTCTATTGTGAGCTGCACTTTCACCTCGCGCCGCGGCATCTGCAGCACGCGCTCCAGCCGCTGCCCCATCCCCAGGCCTTTTGAGGCCCGCTTGAAATAATATTGAGTTGCTTCCCAGGCTCGCATTGTCTTTCCTCAGCCGGGACCTTTATCCTGCCGCCATTTCAAGAGCTTAAGCGATCTCCCGGTACTTATTAGCCTAGCACCAATGAGGGCCGATACCGGCGGCGGGTAGCCGGACTGTGGGCATCCTTTCGCAGGGGCGCGGGCGTCCCGCGCGCTTCTCGACCCGCCGGCGGCCGGCGTCCGGGCTGCCACCCTGCGCAAGACGAGCCGACGATGTTCGGTGCTCGCCGGCGGAAGCGATTACAGCGAAACCGCCACCCCGCTCTCGATTACGGGGATGCGCGGCGGCACATTATCGGACAGCGCTCTTACATGGTCGAGGACGAATTGCGCCCTGTCATCAGGCGGCATGGCCGGCACGCGTATGACGTTGACGCCCCGGCTGGCGTAGCAGTATTCGAGCACCCGCGTGATCTCGCGGGTGAACTCGAGGTTCTCTCGCCGCACCTCGGTGACATCGAAAAAAGGCAGCTCCTCGATCAGAAAGGCAAGCGAATAATGCGCGGCATCGAGCTTGGCGAAGGCTTCGGGAATCTTCAGGCGGTCGTAGATATAGTAGGCTTCCCCGTCGAAGAGCCCGCGATCCAGAAAGAGCGGTCCGGGCGCCCCCTCGAACTCCGCCTCGGCAGCGATCTGGCGGCGAAGGACCTCCGCCTGAAAGCGCGCCCGGTCCACCCAGGGAAGAAACTTGCCTTCCTTGATGATCTCGGTGGCCTTCTCGTGAATCACCGGAAAGCCCATGCCCTGAAGCAGGGAGACGATCGTCGTCTTGCCTACCGAAGGACCGCCGGTGATTACGATGCGCATGACCGGTTAGATGTCGCCCGAGGGGATTATGCGCACTGTAAGGAAGTTTGAGGAAATGGGCAAGGTCCCCGGGTGGGACAAACACCCCTTCAGGCGGGCTACCGCTCTAAATCTTTCTCACCTGAGGCAGTCTTCCTCATTGCTTCGGTTTGGCGCGCAGCGCTCTGGCCGCCTCGTCCTCCTGGCGCGCCCCCTGAGTATCGCCGGTGCGGGCCAGGGCCAGCGCCAGCGTTTCGTGCGCCTCAAGGCAGTTGGGGTCGAGGGCGAGCGCCTGGCGATACTTCTCGATCGCCTCCTTCACGTTGCCGTGATTCTCCAGGATGAGACCCTGCCCGTAGACCGCGCCGGCGCTCTTGGGGTCGTAGACCAGGGCGACGTCGAACTCCGTTTTCGCCTCGTCGAGATCCTTGTCCTTGACCAGCGCCTGCCCCAGGCAGACATGGGCGTCAACCGACCTCACGTCCGCCTGAACTGCTTGCCGGAACTCGGCTACCGCTCCCTTGAGGTCCTTGTTCTTGAGCAGCGCCCGGCCCAGCGCGATATGTGCCTTCGCCGACGATGGATTATCCTTCACGGCCTGGCGATACTGAGTGATTGCTGCCTGCAGATCGCCTGACTGCTCAAGACGGCGTCCCGCGTCCAGATCCATGGTCTGAGAACATCCGGTCAAGCCGGCGAAAACGATCGCCGCTGCGATAATCCGTGAGAGGCTCTTCATATTGTGCTATTTCCCCGGGGCGGAGCAACCGCAAATGGTACCACCTGTGATGCGGCGTCCGGAACAACCCGGATCTGCTCAATGAAGGCATTTTCATATTCAAGATCTCCAATGCCGATCTTGTAACCAACCATTCCGCAGACTTGCTCGCGTGATATAACAGTGAGAAGGACTTCTCAAGAGCCCGGGTGGCGCTCGCGAGAGCAAATCTTCGGGGGTATAGCCTTTGGAAACCGCAACTTCAGCGAACCTGTGGACCGCTCTCGGTCTGGTCGCCTGGTTCGTCTTTTTCTACTTCTATCACGGGCTGGGCATCACGCTCGGGTACCACCGACTTCTCACCCACAAGAGCCTGCAGGTGCCGCGCTGGTTGATGTACGCGATCGTATCCGGCGGATACCTCTGTCTCATGAACGGCCCGATCATCTGGGTCGGAGTTCACCGGCTCCATCACCAGAAGTCCGACATGCCCGGCGACCCCCATTCGCCCAGGGACGGCTTCGCTCACGCCCTCCTGTTCTGGGCGGGATCAATGGACGGCATACAGACCAACAAAGAGCTGCAGAACCAGTGCCGCGATCTCATGAAGGATCCGATCCTGCGAGCCTTCGGCTGTGAGCACGCGGCAAGGCCGGCTTTGATGTGCCTGGCAATCTGCATCGTCTTTCGGGTTGCGCTTTTCATGCTCTTCGGGGCCGGCGTGCTGGCGGCCAATCTGCTGGCCACGGCGATTGTCTTCTGGGCCCCGCAGCTGGTGAACACGGTGTGCCATCTGCCGAGCCAGGGATACCGCTCCTTTGCCACCAGGGACCAGAGCAGGAACGTGTGGTGGGTCGGGCTCATGGGGCTCGGCGAGGGCTGGCACAACAACCACCACGCCATGCCCACGTCCGCGCGCCACGGCATGAAATGGTGGGAGATTGATTACACCTGGTGGGCGACCCTGCTGCTGGAGAAGACCGGTCTGGCCAGGAACGTGGTTCGCCCCTCGGCGCGCATACTCGACCTGAAGATGGTCGATCTCAAAGAGCTGGAGCTGAAACAGAAAGAGCCGGTGTCCGTCTGACGCAGGCGCCGGTAGTTGAGACCGGGTTTGCAGCGTCCGGGCTCTTGAGCCTGCCTGGCCTCCGCGCGCGGCCCTACGTGCGCCTGGATTTCCACACCGGGTCGTGGAACTTCTCGTCGCTGGTGGCAAACCAGCGCGTCATGGTCATCTTCTGTTGAGTGTAGAACTGAATTGCCTCTTTGCCCTGTATGTGCAGGTCGCCGAAGAAGGAATGGTTCCAGCCGGTGAAGGGGAACCAGGCCATCGAAGCCGGCACGCCGACGTTGACGCCTATCATGCCGGCGTTGAAGCGGTGCTTGAACTCGCGCGCGGTGCGCCCGCTGCTGGTGAAGATGACGGCCCCGTTGCCGTAGGGGCAATCCTGACCGATCCGGATCGCCTCTTCCAGGTTGTTGACTCGCACCACGGATAATACCGGCCCGAAGATCTCCTCGCGCACGATCGTCATGTCGGGTTTCGCCTGATCGAAGATGGTCGGGCCGACGAAGAACCCCTCGGGAGCGTCGGGCACGCTCACCTTGCGTCCATCGACGACGAGCTCGGCGCCCTCGTTCACCCCCTTGTCGATAAGCCCCTTCACCCGCTTGAGGTGGTCGGCGGAGATGACCGGACCCATATCAGGACCGTCGCCGGTGTCCGTGCGGCCCACCTTCATTTTTGCGGCGCTCTCGGCAAGGGCCGGCACCAGCATGTCGCCGGCCTCCCCCACGGGCAGGGCCAGGCTGCCGGCCATGCAGCGCTCGCCGGCGCAGCCGAAGGCGGACGCCTGCAGGGCCTGCACCGTCTGGGTCATATCGGCGTCGGGCATGATGATGATGTGGTTCTTGGCGCCGCCTGCCGCCTGCACTCTCTTGCCGCCGGCGGTGCCCTTCTCGTACACGTACCTGGCGATGTTCGTCGAGCCGACGAAGGACACGGCCTTGATGAGCGGGTGCGTCAGGAGGGCGTCGACGCACTCCTTGCCGCCGTGAACGATGTTCAGGACGCCCCTGGGCAGACCGGCCTCGATGAGCAGCTCGGCGATGAGCAGGCTCGACAGGGGAACCTTCTCCGACGGCTTGAGCAGGAACGTGTTGCCGCAGGTAATCGCGACCGGATACATCCACAGCGGCACCATGGCCGGGAAATTGAAGGGGGCGATCCCGGCGCAGACGCCCAGGGGGTGCCGTATCGTCTCGCAGTCGACGTTGCGGGCGATGTTGGCGATCGACTCGCCCATGATCAAACTGGGAATGCCGCAGGCGAACTCCACCACCTCGATTCCGCGCAGGACGGACGCCCTGGCTTCCGGCAGGGTCTTACCGTGCTCGCGGGTAACCGTGCGCGCGATCTCCTCGCAGTTCTCCTCGAGCTTGTTCTTGAATTTGAACATGAGGCGCGCCCGCTCGACGACCGGCACCTCCTTCCATTCCAGAGCCGCGGCGTGCGCTGCCTGCACGGCGGCGTCTACGTCGTCGGCGCCGCACATCGGCACCCTGGCGATGACCTCACCGGTGGAGGGGTTCGTGACGTCGCCGAACTCGGTGGCCTTCGAGTCCACCCATTGCCCGCCGACCAGCATCTTGCAGGTGGTTGCCTTCTCGGACTGTGTAACGGCCATCGCCTCTCCTCCGCAATCTGGTTGTATGGCATCAGAATATCTCCTGTATTTTCAATTGACAACCAATCGGCGGCCTGACGCCCGTTTCGGTCGATATATCTTTTTTAAGCTGCGGGATCCGGGCAGGTATCGCCAGCTGCTAACATCGATCAATGTTCCGATCCGGGAATGACCAGAGAGTACAGGGTCCGGGCGGCGTTGGCTGGCTGACGGCTTTAGGGGCGGGGCATGCCCCGCCCGCGTGCACGCGTGAGTGATCCGGAACTGGCGGGGAGAGACAACGATGCTGAATCTCGACAAGGAGACAAGAAAGCGGCTGTGGCAGCAGGTGGTCGACTCCATCGAGTCGTATCTGGAGCAGGTAGATTCCTACCCGGCGGCGCGCCGGTTCGAGCCCTCCGAGATCCGCGGCGGGCTCGCCCGCTTCGATTTCCGGAGCCCCGTCCCGCCGCAGGAGGCTTTGTCCTACGTGGTGGACGAGCTGACGCGCCACCAGGTCCACACCTCGCACCCCGGATACTACGGCCTCTTTAATCCGCAACCGGCCACCATGGGCATTTACGCCGACGCTCTCGTGGCTGCCTTCAACCCGCAGCTTGCCGCCTGGAGCCACAGCCCCTTCGCCGTGGAGCTGGAGCGCCACCTGATCGCGCGCCTGTCCGGGCTTTTCGGTTACGATCCCTCGCTCGGCGACGGCACGTTTACCGCCGGCGGCGCCGAGGCAAACGCGACCGCCCTGGCGACCGCCCTCAACCACCACTTCCCGCAACTGCGCCTGAAGGGGTTGCGCTCGCTGGCGTCGCAGCCGGTGTTCTACGTCTCCGGCGAGGCGCACCACTCGCTGACAAAAGCGGCCATCTGCGCCGGACTGGGCATGAACGCCGTCCGCGAGATCCCCGTCGATTCGAGCTTGAAGATGGATGTCGACTCGCTGGTCGCGAACATCCGCCAGGACAGGAGCAGCGGGCTGGCCCCGTTTATGATCGTTGCCACTGCCGGCAGTACCAATTCCGGAACCATCGATCCGCTCCCGCAAATCGCCGGAATTGCCGCTGGTCACCATATGTGGTTGCACGTCGACGCCGCCTGGGGAGGGGCCTGCGCCCTGGTGCCCGAGCTGCGGGGACTGGTGGCCGGCATCGAGCAGGCCGATTCGATCACCTTCGATTGCCACAAATGGATGTCGGTTCCCATGGGCGCCGGGATGTTCTTGACCAGGCATGGCGACGTGCTGGACAGGACCTTCAGGGTCTCGGCAAGCTACATGCCGGGAGCCGATCGCGACTCTCATCTCACCGATCCTTACGCGCATTCGCTGCAGTGGTCGCGCCGCTTCATCGGACTGAAAGTGTTCCTCTCGCTGGCCGTGGCGGGCTGGGACGGGTACGCCGAGGCGATCGGCTACCAGATGAAAATGGGCGAGACGCTGCGCCAGGCGCTGACCGCTGACGGCTGGGAGGTTGTCAATTCCACCCCGCTGCCGCTGGCTTGCTTTGTCGACGGGCGCTCGCCGGAAGGGCGGCAGGTTGATTACCTGGAGGAGATCTGCCGGCAGGTGATCGACTCCGGCGCCGCCTGGATCTCCGTCACCCGACCAAACGGCGCAACCCCGGTGCTGCGCGCCTGCATAACCAACTTCCGGACCGGACCCGAGCACATCCAGGTTCTCATGGACGCGCTGGCCCGCGCACGCGCAAGGGCGGCGAAGGTAGGGGTGTGACGCTGATCGCGAGCCGGTCTCAGCGAGCGAGCACACGTGCCAGTCGGTCGCCTTTCATGAAGCCGGTCAGGTTTTTTGGCGCCTTGGCCCGGGGCGGGCGCAGAGTTTCGCCGGGGAACTCTATCCGCCTGGCGACGGACTCGCTCCCGCCGGGCAATGCCCGGGATACCCCGCTCTTAACTTTCCGCCACCGGGTGGCGGTCTTTTACCAGCCGCCGCCGTTGGCGTTGGCGGCGGCGCGGTCGGCCGCGTACTGGGCCCGGTCGGCGGCGTCGCGGGCCTGGGCGGCCATATCCTGCGCCTCGGAGGAGCCGCCGGCGGCGGCGCTTGTGGCCTGGTCGGCCGCCGCCCGGGCGGCGTTGGCGTACTCCTGGGCTTCGGCGGCGGCGGACTGCCGGGCGCCGCGATCGGAGCCGTAACGGGCCCGGCTGGCCGCCGCCTCGGCTTGCGACGCCTGGTCGACGGCGGTCTGGCGGAAGGAGCTGGCGTCGTAGTACTTTTGCTGATTGCCGGCTGCCGAGCTGCCGGAGCTGCCGCCGAAGAACATCCTGAGCAGATCCTGGCGCGTCATGTTGAACGGGCTTGGCGCGGGAGCCGCCTGTTGAATCGCCGGCCCGGGCTTGAGCGGCGATCCCGCCGGCGGCCACTGGCGGCTGAACCTGTTGAGCAGCCCTTGCTGGCCGAACACCTGCTGCCCGCCCCCCGCTTGCCCCGTAAGGGCGGGGGCCGCCGGCTGCGGCGCCGGCCACGGTTTGCTGTCCAGGCTGTTGAGCCACTGATTGAGCTCCGCCTGTCCGGGCCCGCCTCCCTGAGCGAAGCCAGACGGGCAGACGAGGAACGCCAGCGTCCCGGCGACGGTAACCCCCATGAGGGCGGCAGACCAATCAGTCGGGGAATTTATGCTCGAGCGGCTCATAAAGGGATGTGGAAACCAGCGATGGGGCGATTAGCTGCGGAGGCGCAAGCGCGTCTCCAGTTGGGACAGCCGGTAAAGCACGTCGTATGTGGTTATCTCCGGCGGCCGGCGGATCCCCAGCCAGCGGCCAGCCCGTTCGAGAACGGTGGATAACTTCCCGCGCAGCCAGGCATCGAGGCGCCACTGGTCGCTCTTGCGCCTGAGCCGCCGGATGCCGGACTGGAACGATTGGTCTGCGAAGGTTCGCACCGAGCGCGCGTCGCCGCTGCCGCGCCGGCCGTGGCTGCAGTGGAGAACCTCGACGATGTTGGTCAGCGGGACAGGACCCAGCACCGCCGCGCACAGCCCGCGCCTGCCTGCGGCGGTCCCCGGCTGTGTCTCCTGGATGAAGTCCACCTGAATCCAGGTGCGGGGAGTGAAGGCGACCTTGAGCACTACCGGCTCGCCGATGAGCGAATTGGCCGCCCCGCCGCGGATGTCCCGCAGGCAAGCGCTGCGCGCGTGGTTGAAGGCGTCGTCCTCGTTGCCGCAGTAGAAGCTGTAGCCGCTGCGCCCGGGAAGGATGGCGCCCGACCGGGTGATCTCCCAGCGCCTGAAGCAGTTGGTGCCGTGATACAGGTAGGCCTCGCTGCAGGTCGGGCTGTGCTCGAGCAGATCGCTTGCGGCGATGAAGTCGGCAAGCGGCAGTGGTGCTCGATAGTCAGGCAGCCCGGTCGTAATCGCAACCCTCTCGTGATTCCGCTCGCCGCCGATTAAATCGCGCGTGCTTCGAGACCTTAGAAACACTATTCCCGCTAGGTACCGGCGCGAAACCGCTACCGGCTCGCCACGCGCGTCCGGAGCCCCGATTTAACGTTAATTCCGCTCGCCTACTCGAGATATCTCTCGCGGGTCGCCTCGATGGCCTGCAGCGCGTCCTGAATGGACTTCTTGATCAAGGAGATCGCCTTGTCCGCCTCGGCGGACACCGAAGCGGCCATCTCCGCCCGCCGTGCCGACAGCCCGGACAGCGCCGCTTGCCCGCTTTTGTCGAGCTGGTCGCAGCGGCTGTCCACGGCCGCCTGGAGGTCGCCGGCGGCCTTTCCCTTGAGCTGCTGCAGCGCCTGGATTACCGACTCCTTGTCGCCGGTCAGCGCCGGGTGCGTTCCGGCCGCCGATGTCTCGACGAGCTGGCGGCTGGCAGTGTCGTTCTCAGTGGCCAGGGACTCCGCCTCCTGCAGCGTTTTTTGTGCGGCCGCGCCCTGCTCCTCCATATAAGCAGCCGCATCGGAGAAGATCTTCTCGAGCTGGCCCCTGCGCTCCTGGGCGATCGCCTCAAGGGCGGCCTGGGATTCGCTGTGGCTTTGCTGGAGCTGTTGCGTGAACTCGGACAGGCTGCTTTCGATGTTCGCGCTTTGCTCGCGCGCCTGCTCGGGGGCCAGGGTGGACAGCTGCTTATCTATCTCGGCTCGAGCTTTTCTGAGCCGGCTGCGGTAGTCCCGGATCTTCGGCAAAAGTTTGCAGCTCGACAGGTTGTTCGTGGCCTGCGAGAGATTGAGGGTGTACATGGTGACGGATTGATTGATGCCGATCTCGTGCTCGCTCTCCGCGGATTCGACCTTGTCGAGCGCGCGCTCGATAAGACCGTCCAGGTCTTCGCTCAGCGAGCCGGCATGGCGCTCCATGGACTGGCTGGTCGTATCGTCCTCATAGGAGAGGCGTTCGCGCAGCCGGTCGAACCTGGCGGCGAGCCGCTCGGTGAAATCCTGGTTGATCTTGTCCAGCTGCCCGCATATGGCCTCGACCAGGTCGCTCAATTCCGCCGTCTTGCCTTCGACCGCCCCCGTGAGCCTTTTGTGTATCGAGCCGGAGAGCTTCTTCGAACCTTCCTTCAAGTCGTTCAAGGTGGACATCAGGGAGCCGAGAGCATCGTTGAGCGCCTCATCGATCGACGTCTGCCCTTGCTCCGACTGCTGTTTAATCGCATAGCGACCGGTAGCCGCGGAGTCGGAGATGCGCAGCGTGGCGTCTTCGGTTAGCTCGTCCAGCCGCTTGCAGATCTCCTGGAGACTGGACCGGGTGCCGGCCTCGGCCTCCTCTTCCTCCCGCGACGCGCCTTCGATCAGGCTTTTCAGCTCAGCTTCCAGCTCGCCGTGAATCCTCGTCACCTGGCAGACCAGGTTGCCGGCGGCCATCGATACTTGCTGCTCCAGGCGAGCAACCAGGGTTTCCATGCCGCTGCCGGCGACCGCGGATCTCCTCGGCTCTCTGGCTTGCGGCGGCATGCCGGCGCGCGGCTCTTCTCCGGCGACCGGCGCGGCGGTCGCCGGCTCCTTCTCTCCGGACGCCGGCGGCGTCTCCGGTGATTCCGGCGCGGGCTCCGGCGGGCGCGCTTCCGCAGGCGGTGCCTGCTGGCGTGATTCGGCTGCCGGGAGCGGCTCCGGCGCCTCCCCCCCGGCTCGGGCATCCGCAGCCGGCTGCCTCCGCACCGGCGGCGGTGGCGCGGGCGGCCTCATCTGAGGTCCCCTGCCTGCGGGGGCCGGCCTCGCCGGCGCGCGAGAGGGCATCGAGCCTCCCTCCGAAGGAGGCGCAACGACTTCCGCGCCCGCGTCCGAGAAAATGCCGCCGACCCCCAGCAGCGACTTCAGGTCGGCTGCGCCCGTCGGCTCATGCGCGGCCGGTTGCGGTGCGCTCGCTTGCGCCTGCGGCTCTGCCGGCTGCGCCGGGCTCTGCGTCTCCCCGCCTTCCGGCGCGGTAAGCCGCTCATCGCCGGCAATGGACGAGATGAGATCGCTTGTCCGGGCTTCCGGCGCCGGTCGCTGTCCTGCCTGCTCGGGCCGGGGAGCGGATTCCTCCGTTGCCCCAGCGCGGGGCACCGGGCGGAAGCTCTCTTGCGCCCCGCTCATCGGTGAGTCGGGAGCTTGCTCTCCGGGCTCGAAGATCTGGCGGCAGAAAAGCCCTATGTCCAGCGGGTGCTTGCTCTGCGCCGGATCCAGGACCAGTCCGAGCGCGGTCAAAAGCGGGACCGCTGGATCCACGGGGCCGGTCCCCTCGGCGTTTTTCTCCCGCCGGGATCCGCCCCTGGAATAGCTGTAACCCAGTCGTTGAAGCTCCTCAAGCTTGGAGTCGGGCAGGCGCTGCTCCGGCTCGACGATGACATAACAAAAGTCGCGGCCGGTCAGCTTGGTATCCTGAGCCTTGCTCGTCATCAGCTTTTCCAGATAGACGAGCTCGAAGGTCTCGGCGTTGATGTGCACGATAATCGGGCGCTCGCCGTCCTTTCCCATCACGACCCCAAGCTCCGTGACCTTGTAGGAGTCGGCGCGGCGCGCCTGCTCCGCTGAGGCCGTGAGCGGCACGACCGGCTCCAGGCAGATGATGATCGTCCCCATCTCCCAACCCAGGCTCTCGGCTGCACCCCACTGCTCGGGCGATATCGGCAGCGTGTGATCGAAGCCCCGCAGATATGCTGCGACGGCATTGTGCGAGAGATTGTGGTGCGATAGCAGTGAGCTCATTGTTCACCACCGGGCTGAGCGCCCTTATCCGAGTTGCCGGTCTTCTTTGATCTCTTGGTCTTCTTGCTCGTGGCGGCTCGGCCCGGCTCGTCTTCGCCTGACGGCGGGCCGCTCACCACCCTGGTCACTTCATCAAGAGCCCGGTCTTGTTTTCTCTTGATCTCGAGCAGCAGAGACGAGAGCTTCGACTGGATCTGCTCCTTTGCCTTCTCCGACAACGCTGCCAGCTGCTCCTCGCAGCCCGAGCGGGCCTGGGCGATTGACGATTCGGCCTGGGAGCACAGCGACTCCAGCTCTTTCACCGATTCGGCCACCAGCCCGGCGAGCTTCCCCTCGACCGTTAACCGTACCTCCGTCAGATCCTTGCGCAAGGCTTCCACCACCTCCTGCGCTGTGTGCTCCAGATCTCTGCGCAGCTCCTGGCTGGCGCGGCGGCGCTGGTCGCATTCGGACCGGGTGGCCTCGACAGACTGATCCACGCGGGCGCGCAGATCACAGCTTGTCTGCCTCAGGCGCTGGTGCGCTCCCTCGCTCGCTTTCTCCAGCTCCGCGGTGAGCTCCTTGCTGAGCTTCGACAGCTCATCGGCGGTTGCCTTGTGGGCGCTCTTCAGTTCCGCCAGAAGCTCCCGGCAATGCTCCTCGCTTTTGGCCCGGAATTCCGACCACGTTTTCTCAAACTGCCCGTGAAACTCCTGCTCGATCGCCAGGGAATGACCGTCCACCTCTTTCCCGAGCTCCTCGACATGGTTGTCCAGGCTGCTGCTCCCTTCGCTGAACTGCGCCTCCAGCGCCTGGGAATGGCCGTCGAAAGCCTGGGAAAGCCGCTCCATCCATGCCGAGGTGTGGGTGTCGATGTTGTTGGCGCTCTGCAAAAACGCCTTGAAGAGCCTGGTGGTGATCTGCTTCTCCTCGCCCCTGGTCTCCAGCAGGCTGTGGTCGAGCTTCTGAAGGAACGTATTGGACACGAAGGTGTTCTGAACTTTGAGGGTTTTTGACGAAGAGTAGCCTTGAATGTGCAGCTCGGCGGCCGCGTTGTCGAACTCCCGCTCGCACAAGTTGGCCACGTCCTCGGAAAGAACGCTCAACCTGCCCTCATGCGACTGCTTGAGATCGGCAAGCGACTCAGCCACGTGCTTGACCAGCGCGGCCATGCTGTCTTTCAGAATCGCGAGCCTGTTTTCCGTCTCCAGCGTCTCGGAGTCGATGGCCTGTTGTATGCGATTGACAGTTTTCGCCAGGCTGGACTGAATGTCCGACTCGCAATCCTTCGAGCGCTGCTCGAGCTGTCCCAGCGATTCGCTGGCCAGAGCCCTATTGCCAGAGCTGCTCAGCTCCGAGCTCTTCCGCATGAGGGCCCGCTGGGCGAGGTCCATCTCCGAGAGCTTTTGCTCGCCCGCGTTATAGAGATCCTGAAGCTTTTTCCCCGCCACGCTCATCGTTTTCTACCCACCGGGCACCACCGACGATACTACTGACCGTCCAGGGACAACATCGCGCTGCGATAGGCCATGATTGTCACCGCCGCCGCTTTGCCGGCTTCCTCCAGCTCATCGGCCTGGGTCATCAACTCGGCCAGCTCCTGCTGGTAAGTCCTGTTGATCTTGTCCAGCTCGAGCTTGAGGGCCTGCACCTGCTTGTCCAGCCCGTCGACGGCCGAGGCCCGGGATGCCTCGACGCGGTCGTCGAAGCGCCGGCTGGCCCTCACATACTCGCTTTCCACCTGAGAGGCGGTTTTGCGCACCAGGCGCAGGACCTCTTCGCCCTGGGAGGCGAGATTGTTCTTGAGCTTCTCCTTGAGCTCGTCGGCCGTCCTCTGCCGGCTGGACGTCGTGCCGGTGGCCCGGCGGGCCGCCTCCGAAACCGCCGTCTCGAAACGAGAGAAGCTGGCCTCCAGCTTCCTTTTCAGGTCCTGCTCGAGCCGGGCGAGGCTGCTTTGCATGAGCTTGTGCGAGGCCTGCATCTTCTCCCGTGATTCCCTGGCCAGCCCGCCTATCTGGGCTTCCGCTTCCTTGGCTGCGCTGTCGATCTTGGAGGTGTTGACCTTCTCGAAATCCTGCCGCTGGCCTCTGAGCGAGGCGCTGAAGGACTCGTGCATGGCTGCCGCCTCGTCCCTCCACTGAGCCACCAGCGCGCCGGTCTCCTGTTTGCTCGCCTGGATGGCGCCGGCTACCGAGCCCGAGCCGGCGGTCATCCTCTCCTGCAAGCGGGCCAGATTTTTCTCGGCGGCCTGCTGGAGGTCCGCAACCGTTTTCTCCGTTTTGGCGGCAAACGCCTCCTGGTGTCGGGAGACCTTCTCGTAAATTTCGTCCTTCCACTTGAGCACCAGCTCCTCCAGCTTGTCCTCGAACTCCCGGGCTTTAAAGGACAGGCTCTCCTCGTTGGCGATCTCCGTTTTGTCGATGCGCTCCTTGCCGGTGTCGGACAGGTTGCGAAACCTGGCGGCGGCCTGCTCCGCTATCTCCGGCAGATCCTTTTCGGGAGCCTGCAGAATGGCCTGCAGGTTGGCCAGCTCCTCCTGCACGAGCCTGGAGATCCGGGTCTCCGCCTCCTGCGCGTGGGCGGCGAGCGACTCGCGCACCGAGCGGGCCGTGCTGACAATTGTCTCCAGTTGCGAGCGCTCGAACTCCGCAAGCTCATCGACCAGCTTCTCTTTGTGTGTGTCCAGCTCTCCAGCCCGGGCCTCGGCGGCGGCGAGAAACTGCTCCTTTATCTGCTGAAGCCTGTCGGAAAGCGACTTTTGCAACCGGATGTTGTACTGCGAAAGCTGCTCGACGCAGGCGTCCACCGTCTTCGAAAGCTCCACGGTTGCTTTGTCCAGCACCGCGAGCATGCGCTGGGCGGTCGATTCGAAGTTGCCGGCAAGAGAGTCGTTTTTTCCCGGCATACAGGCTCCGCAGGGCAAGTCCATACAGGTAAATCAATCCCTAAGGGTATATGCCACCCTGTATAACAGGTTAATCTGCAAAGGTAAGCGGTGGCTGATATTGTCAGGTACGCCGGGCCGGACGGGGGCAACCCGGCCAGGGCGACTGACAACCGGCCCCGGCGGTGGCGAAGAGCTTTGATTGGGTCCGTAGCCCGGTTGGGTATGAGCAATTCAGGGAATAACGACGGGCTAAACAATTGATCGGCTTGACCGGGGGGCAGCAGGGAAGCCGGTGACAACTTCCAACAAGATTGGCAGGAGAGTGAATGTGGCGCTGCCGGCGGCCGTTTTCGGCGCCGCCGGTCTCGTGCTGGCGCTGTGTGTTTCGATTTTGAGCCAGCCTGATTTTTTTCATCTGCGGCTCTGGGAGACGAATTACCGTCACGCCAATGAGGCCCTGGCGTCCGGCGACCTCGAACTGGCCGAAGCCTATGCGCTGGCATCGGGAAAGTACGCGGCGACCGCGCACGATCCCCTGCGGGCGGCATTGAGCACGAGGCAGCTGGCCGAGATTGCCATGCGTCTGGACCGCCCGGCCGAGGCCGACAGCTTGATCGGAAGAGCGATCAACTTGTTTGCGGTGATTGAGGCAAATTCTCGGGAGCCGCTGCAGCGAAAGGTGATCGAGCAGGAGCTTACCCTGTGCTTCCTCGATCGGGCAAAGGCCTGCGCTCGCGAAGGAAAGCTTGCCGAGGCCTCTTCCGCGTGCGAAAGGGCTGTTGATCTGGCCGGGAAGTACTGGGATCATGGCAAAGACCAGTACAGCGGCGTCGTCCTGTCTGACGCCCTTGGCCTTTTGGCGAACCTGGAGGCCAAACTCGGCGACCGCCGGGCGGCGCTGCATAGCGCGCGCCGGTGCCTGGCGCTCCGCCAGGTGTTTCTGGATGGAAAAAGCCTTGAGGAGGTGCGGACGCTCCATGCCTTCCTCGCGCGGCAATTTCGCGAAGATGCCGGTATCAAGGCATCGGCGGACGGCTATGGGATGCCTGAGCTGGCGGCGTGGGCGAACTTCAAGAAGGAGGCGGCTGCGCTCCACAGGGCGGGCGATAACGCCAGAGCCGAAATCCTGTACGGCCAGGCGCTGCGTCTGGCCGAGCAAAGCGGGCAGCCTGATCTGCGCCTGGCTCAGACGCTCATGGAGATAATGGCCTTCTACAGGGACGTCGGACGGTTCGACCGGGCCGAGTATTTCGGGCGGCAGGCCGTGGATCTCTGGGAGCGGCTGGTCGGCTCCCTGGACCCCACCGTTGCCGCCGTCCACAGCATATACGCCAACATCCTCCTGCGGCGCGGCAAGTTCGGCGAGGCGGCAAGCCAGTTTGGGCGCGCGGGCTCCATCTATCAGGGAATTGCCAGGGACACGGCCGCGGCCGAGGCGCTGGCCAATTACCTGCTGGCTGCGCAGTACTCGGATAGGGTCCGCGATTTTGCCGCCGCGGACTTCTACGCGGGCAAGGCGGAACTGTTTGTGGAGCGGTTGGCTGTCGATCGAGGACAGAAACGGCTCTACTGGAGAGACATCGGCAGGGTCTTTTATGCGGCCGGAGATCTCCCGGCCGCCAGGGACTGCTTCGACCGCGCCGGGCTTTCTCCTGCCCGCCGGGAGCCGGTAACGACCGGACAGAGTAATGCCCACCCGAATCACTAGGTAAGGAGCTCGCTGCCATGTCGATAATCAGCCTGGCGAACAGGGTCAAGGTCCTGCAAAAGGGGCTGATACTGATTCTGGTGCCCTTGCTCTTCGAGGTGGTCTTCGTTCTGGTTTTGAGCATGAGCCTGCAACAAGCCGAGCGAGCGGCCTGGGAGGCATCGCATTCTCAGACCGTGCTCAGCGAGGCCAGCGAGCTCACCCTGTTGACGTACAGGGCCGGCTTGAGCCTCATCTTCTACGCCACCACAAGGGCCACTTCTTTCCTGGACGACTTCTCGGTCGCTGCCCGGGAGATACCGGGACGGATCGACCACCTCAAGGCTCTCGAGGTCGGAGATCCTCCTTCCAGGGAAGCACTGGCCAAAATCAATACGATGAGCAATCGGATTCTCGAGATTGCCGCACAGGCAAGAGCCACCGCCGAATTGCAAAACGACGCGGTCTTCGCAGAATACAACTGGAAGCTGGACCTGGCCCGGATGTTGCCGCTCCTGATTCACGATCTCAACGACTTTACGGTTGCCGTGGCCAAGGTGAAAAAGATCGACCTCGCCGCTCAGGACCGTGCCCGCAACACGGTCATAGCCTGCCTTGCCGCCGGCGTGGCGATGAACATTGCCCTGGCCGGCGCTCTCGTCTTTCTTTTCGGCCGGGGGATGGTGCAGCGGGTGAAGATCATGATCGACAACACCCGCAGGGTCGCCCAATCGCAGCCGCTGAACCCGCAGGTCGACGGCTCAGATGAGATCGCCGAGCTGGATATCTTTATGCACAAGATGGCGGACGACCTGAAACTCTCCGAGGAGAAGCGCAAGGAGCTTCTGGCCATGGTCAGTCACGATCTGCGCTCGCCGCTGGTCGCCCTCAACGGATCGTTGATGCTCCTGCTTGTCAAGGCAGTGGGCGAGCTGGACGAAAAGGTGGAGCGCGAGCTGGAGCGAGCCGAACGCAACACGCGGCGTCTCATCTCCATGATCAACGATCTTCTCGATGTAGAGAAGATGGCCGCCGGCAAGCTGGAGATCAACAAGGCCTGGTCCAGTGTTGACGACATCTTTGACGAGTCGACCATCGCTCTCAAAGGATTCGGCGATCAAAAGGAGCTCAAGATCGAGGCCGTGAAGACCGGGCTGGACGTTTATGCCGACGCACCGCGCATAGTGCAGGTCGTTGTCAATCTCTGCTCCAACGCCATCAAGTTCTCTCCCAAAGGCGGAACAATCACCATTGGCGCGGTAAGGAAGGACGGCTTTGTCGAGTTCTCGATCACGGACCAGGGGGAGGGCATCGATGCCGCCTTTAAGGACAAGCTTTTCGGCCGCTTCGAGCAGGACAGGTCTAAACCGGCGCCGAAGGCGGCCAGCAGCGGCCTCGGCCTTTATATCTGCAAGCAGCTTGTTGAGCTGCATGGCGGCACCATCGGGGTCGACAGCGAGCCGGGCAAAGGGAGCAGGTTCTGGTTCAAGATTCCAGCTCAAGCAGGAGCGCCTTGCCAGGCAGACTCCGGACCGCCGGGTGCGGCTGGCGCCGCAGAGGTCGCCAAAGGAGCGGCGCCCGACGAGTATTCCTCGTGGTAAGTTCGTCCTGCCGGACCGGGTTTCTCATGGGCGATGGCTTACTTGGCTGCCGGGGAGAACCGGTAGCCCACCCCGTGCAGCGTCTGGATGTATGCGGAGCTGTCCTGCGGGCAAAGCTTTTCCCGCAGCGACGCCAGGTACTTGCGCACGGCTGCCTGGGAGCTATCCCGCTGGTTCCAGACCCTGGCCTGGATCATCTCCAGACTGAACACTTTGTCCGGATTGAGCATGAAAAACTTCAACAGCTCGAACTCCAGCGGCGAAAGATCAATCGCCTCGCCTCCTCTCAAGAGCTCGTGGGAGGCCAGCTTCAACGTCAGGTCACCGCCCGTGATTGTTTTTTCCGTTCTCTGCCCCGTGGCCCGGCGCATAAGCGCGCGCACCTTGGCGGACAGCTCGTCCATCAAGAACGGTTTTTTGAGATAGTCGTCCGCGCCGGCATCGAGCCCCTCCTCGACCTCCTGCGTCGAGGTCCTGCCGGTGAGCATGAGAATCAGGCTCTCGCCGCCGCGGCTGCGATACTCCTTGCAAAGGTCCACCCCGCTTACGGCCTCTTCCAGATTCCAGTCCAGGATGATCAAGTCATAAGTGGTCATCTTCAAGTAGTACGCGCCCTCTGCGGCAGTGTTAGCCACGTCGACCACGTGTTGCTCAAATCGCAGCCACCGGCTGACGCTTTCCGTCACGTCCACGTCGTCGTCGATAACGATGATCTTTCCCACGCTGTCTTGTCACCTCGCAGGCTGTGGCAGCCGCCCTGCCGGCCAGTGCCGTCCCTACTTATACCCGACCCTGCCGGCGGGCAGCCGGGCAGTTTCACGAAAATCTCCCAATTATGTCACGGAATTCGCCAGCCGTTTTGCTAGATTGGGAAGCAAAAGAAGTCTCGGCTGGGCGTTGGCAGATTCGTGGTATACACACAATACTTGCGCGGCAGGGTGGTAAACCCGGCGCTCGGGGGGGCGCACTATGGCGGGCAGACATGCCGGGTCCTGTTTACTTACAACCAGAAGACGCGATGAGCGCGGAAGCATCATTCCTTTCGCGCTGGTATTGCTGGTAGTTCTGATTCCCATAGGCGCCATTGCCTACGACGCCTGCATGGCCCGCGAGCAATTCAATCAGTTGCAGGCTGCCACCGATGCAGCCGCCCTGGCGGCTGCCACCTACCTCAATGATCCGAACAACTCTGACAACACCGGCACCGCTCAGCAGGTCGGGTTGGCGTACTTCCAGCAGAACATGTTGCAGTCGGGCAGCTTGTCGGGCGCAACCTTTTCAAGTACCGCCCTTTCCGACTCTCCGATGGCCAGAGCCAGTACCTTCAATCTGGTTGCGAACGCGAACGGCACCGTGACTGCTCAGTCTGCGTTTGGGCTGCAGCCGTTTCTCCTCAAGTTTCTCGGCACCTTTCCGCTGCACGCCAGCTCAACCGCCGGCGCGCTCGGTACAGCGGGACTTACCGGCGATGTGGCTCTTGTCGTCGACCTGTCGGCGTCGATGACCGCAGGCAGCAACATCACCACGCCGCCGCATACCTCACATTACGTACGGGTCTACCATAAGGCAACTGCGACGACCCCGGCTTATCTTACATACAACGTGGCGAAGCCCCCGAGCTCGTATCTTCCGCAGCTGGGCAACAACCTCCTGTCGGGATTCGGGCTCTCCGGCAGAATAAACGGGGTGATACAAAATGCCGCAATTCCAGATCCGGCGCAGGTAGCCTTTGCGCCGAATCCCACTGTCGGCAGCTACACACCGGTAACGGCCCCGCCCCAGATTGCGAGCGCCCCGGAGCTTTCTATTGATCCGACAACCACACCGATGATGTATGCGGCTCTGAACGCCTATGCGCAGGCCTGGTCGAGCAACTCTGTAAAGCCTGCAGCCGGGGCGGTGCCTACGATCGAAGATGTCAAAGCGGCACTGTTGATCGAGTCAAAGCGAGGCGATCTGGAGAATTCCACCGTTTACAACTCATCGAACGCCGGCATTTCATGCTTGCAATACATACCCGGCTTCAGCCCTGAGCCAGGTTATCAGGCCGAATACCAAAAGCTGGCCTTGACCCTTTCCGGGGCGCGCCAGATGGAGATCGAGGCCCTGCACTCTTTTATCGATCAGATGCAGGCCAGCGGCTCGAGCAATGCGCACTGGTCGGTGATAGGCTTTGGGGCAAGCGCGCCGGGTGGGAAGCCGACGCCGCCGGCTGCCGCTACTACCCTGGACACCGCCAATCCGCAAGCTTTTCACTTCCCGGAAGTAACGCTCGATCCAGGCGCAAACAATGCTTCCCAGGTGGAAGCCGCCCTCGATATGGCGACGCTCACCTGGGGCACGGACACGCCGGAGGCGCTGCAGGAGGCGGTAAAGATGCTCAACGGCAGCGGACATACAAAGGGTTCGCCGAAGACGATCATCCTGCTGACCGACGGAATGCCTACTTTGCCCGGAAGTTACGCAGCGGCAAAACTTGCCGGACAAAGCGGCATACGCCTGGTCGTCATCGGCATATTCTTGTCGAACTACGCCTGGCCGGACGGTTGGCATTTCGTGCAGGAACTGGCGAAAAAGACCGGGAACGGCTCGCAGGCTTTCAAGGTTGGCGACGGCAACCCTTCTCCCCCGTCCAGCGCCCTTCTGTCCGCTGCTCAGGGAGCCATCAATGATATCTTGCTGAAGGTGACCAAAACCAGTGGTGTTGTAGCGTTGCAGTAGGTGGACCAGCATGGGATCGACAGGTAAAAAGAACTGTGCCGGCACTTCGCGGTCACAATCCGCCAGCACGCTGGTGGAGCTGGCCTGCATGGGCATCGTACTGGTTCCGGTTGCGCTGCTGGCCGTGAACATCTGCTACCTGGCAGCCGGAAGCTACATCAACGATGCCGCCTGCAGAGAGGCGGCAAGAGCCGCATCGCAACAAACCAGCCTTGACCCGGCCTCCGGGGCGGCGCAGGCTGCGGTTCAATCATTCGCCGTTGCTGGCGGCCTGATCGGCAGCCCGCAGGTTACCGGTGTGGTCTTCGATTACTCCACGGACAGCAACGGCAACCCGATTGAGATCGCAGACCTGGACAAGACGATATTGAGCAAATTGCCGACGGTGCAAGTGACAACGCAGCTTACAGCCAGGGTGCCGGCTCCTTTGCTGATGGGCTCAAAAGGGCTCACGAATCACGTGGTGTTGAGCTCGAGTTACACTTTTCCCGCATTGAGCGGCGTTGATCCCAGCCCTAACGATACCAACGACACGGGCTCGGACAATACCGCGGCATATCAACCGACCAGTACCGAGGACACGAGCGCGCCGGTTGATACCACCGATTCCGGTACGACGGGAAGCACATCTACGGTGTCACAATGATTTGATAGCAAGGTTACGGCACAAGAGGCGTTGAACCGCAAGCAGGTGATGAAAATGACCACGAGGACTGAAGGAGGTAATTCGACGGTGGAGTTCCCCGTTGCTTTGCTGATCTTGCTCGTCGTTTTATTCTTCCCGCTGCTGGATCTGGGATCGCTGTTTATGGGCGCCAACTCCGTCTTCACTGCCGCCCGAGTGGCCGCGGTGGAGGCCGCCCGCGCGCCGACTTTTCAAAACAACGTCACCAGCGGTACCGGGCAAAGCGCGACGACAACGCTCTCGGCCGTCAATCGGGCACAGAATGTGGCTTCGGGGCTTTCCACCGGCGGCGTGAAAATCTCGTCGTCCGATGTGCACGTGAGCATCTTGCAGGTGCCTTTCGGCGGCGGTGCTTCAACGACGATTACCCCACCTGTCACCATCGACACGACTCAGAATATCTACCAGATTCAGGTGACCGTCACCGGAAAGGTTTCTCCACTGGCCACCTTGAGCCCCAGCCTGCTGGGAAACATACCGGGCGTCACGGGGCCGCTGGTGGTAACGGCAAGCTCCGCCGCCCAGGTGGAGAATCCTCAGGGACTGAACGACTGAGGCGAGCGCGCACCGCAAGTCAAGCCAATCAGCATGGCTGGCGGGGGAGCGTTACGTTGACCTTGCCTCCATCTACGGTGAGCTCGGCGATGACGACCCCGCACGGCATCGGCGGAGCGGCTGGATAGGTTTGTCTCACGACCGCCCGGATGACGTACTTGTCCAGGTCCGTGTCACCGGAAGACTGCGTCATGACAAATCCGCTTGGCGCGCCAGTCGATGAGATGTAGACGCGCAGCACGACCGCCTCTCCCGACGACCGCGCAAACTTCCCCGACGGTGTGTACCGCGACCGGAAGAACGACTCGATCCTGCGCGCATAAGCCTCGAGCTGCTCTTGCGAGGTGAGGCGGGCAGCAGCAGAGCCTGCCGATGATTTGTTCTCGGCTCCCGCCGTTGCAGATTGCTGGTCGCTGCCGGTCGCGGCGGCCGCAGGGGGTGCCGACGAAACTTTACGCGGCGCCGGCTGAAGCATGAGAGCGGCCAGAAAACCGCTGAACAGCACCGCGCAGGCCGCCGAACCGACCGCCGTCATCAATCCTCTCCGGGCACCGATTCGGCAATCCCGGCTCAGGAATTTGCCGTCCTTCCTTCTGTAAAGAACGACCTCGCGGCGATTCTCCCTCTGGAAAACCGCCTTTTGTGCCTCAGCCTGGTCCATTTCCGTAAAGTCGTACACAAAGAGCTGACATTTTGCACAGACCGTCACTCGTTCTTGCTCGCCGCCGGCAATGCCGCTTGCCGGGCAGGTGGAAGAGCTCTTGTAACGCTCGACCTTCTTGCGAGGCTTCGGAGGCTCGGCTGCCCGAGCTTCCAGCTCTGCGGACAGTCTCTTGTCTTTTTCTCCCACGGCCCGATTGGCCATGTCCGCGATGGCGCCGTAGTCCAGAATTGTCCGTGCCACCTTCCTGGTCAGCGACTTGAGCGCCGCCATATCTGGTAGCATCGGCTGAGCAGTGCCTGGCGTCGGTGTTGCGTTGCCCGGCGACTCGGAGCCGGTCGCGCTCTCAGACCATGAGCCCTTGCGGCTTGCCGGGTTCAGAATAGTCCTGGCCGCCTGCCTTGTGGTCGCCAGCAGCGCCGCCAAGCGGCTGGTGATGCCCGAGTGAGACCCCGGCGCTTCGGAAGCCTCAGGTGCCCGAGAGGCTTCCTGTGCTCCCGAATGCTGTCGAGCTTGCGAATCTTCTGGAGTCCGCAGATTCTCCAGCGCTTCTGCGTCTTCGCGCTCCTCGGTATTCCCCGGCTTGCGATGCTCCTTGTAGAAAGCTTCCCAGGATAAGAGATCTTCGTTGCCGGAATTCTCCGTCATAGCGCCTGCTCCTGCGCACCCCACCCGCTGTCAACTACGATGACTACCCCAGGACGATCATATCATCGAGCGCATATGGGTATATCAATACCAGCAGAGCCCCGGAACTCGGGGGCACTCGGTAAACCCGGGCGCGCGGGAAAGGTAGCTGGCAGGACATGGCGAAAATTCTCCTTGTGGACGACGATAGCGAGCTGTCGCAGTCGATAGCCGGTTGGCTGACCCACGAGCAGCACACGGTTGAGGCTGTGCTAACCGGCAGGGATGGCTGGGAGAAGGTATCCAGCAATGAGTACGATCTATTGATCCTGGACTGGGATATCCCTGATCTTAACGGCATCGAAATTCTGAAGAGGTATCGCTCCACCGGTGGTGTCACATCGGTTCTCATGTTGACCGGTCATACGTCGATCGACGACCGGGCCCTTGGGCTCGATTCCGGAGCGGACGATTACCTCACCAAGCCGTTCCACGTCACCGAGCTTTCCGCGCGGGTGCGCGCATTGCTGCGGCGGCAGTCCAGCAAGCAGTTTCATCAGCCGCTGGGCAGAAACAACGAGGAGGTGCTGGCGCGGGCGGATCTGGCCGGCAGCCTTTTGGCGTCGCGCTACGAGTTTCTCGAGGTGGTGGGGCAGGGCGGTGCCGGGATCGTGTTCAAGGCGCGCCATCCGATCATGGAAAAGCTCGTGGCCGTGAAGATGCTTTTGACCGATCAAGCGGACCGGGAAGGCAACGAGCGCTTTCAGATTGAGGCCAAAGCGGCCAGCCGTCTCGATCACGGAAACATCGTCGCCGTCCACGATTTCGGGGTGACGGAGCGCGGGCAGCAGTACATGGTAATGGAGTACATCGACGGAAAGAACCTTTCCGACATGATCGACAACCTCGGTCCTCCGCCGCTGGCGACCGGGCTGGACATCTGCCTGCAGATCTGCGACGGGCTGTCGCATGCCCACGAGATGCGAATCCTGCATCGGGACATGAAGACCGCCAACATCATGCTCAAGAAATACCCTGATCGCCCGCCTGTGGCCAAGATCCTGGACTTCGGCCTGGCCAAGCTGCAGGGCCCCGATCCGGGCAAGCCGGCTGCGAGCAGCATCGGGCGGATATTCGGCAGCCCGCCGTACATGAGCCCCGAGCAGGTAAGGGGCGAGGCGGTGGATCAGCGCTCGGACATCTACTCTCTCGGCTGCGTGGTGTACGAGGTCCTGAGCGGCTTCCCGCCGCACATGGGTGAGAACGCGCAGCAGATCATGACCAGGCACATTGAAGAAGATGTGAGCCCCATGCGCGAGCTGCGTCCGGATCTAAATCTTCCCGAGGAGCTGGACGAGGCGGTGCTGAAAGCGCTCGCCAGAAAGCCGGAGGGGCGTTTTCAGACTGTCCGCGAATTCAAAGCCGGGCTCGAGCGCGCGCGCCGAAGCTAGGGTTTTGCCTTTCGGGAATTTTCCGGCAGTTCGAGCGCGCGCCACAGGTACCAGGAGGCAACGCTCCGATAGGGACGCCAGCGTTCGCCATGCAGGAACAGCTCTTTCGGCGTCGGCAGCTCACGGCGCGAGAAGGTGGCGGCAAATCCCTTGCGCACGCCGTAATCGTTAACCGGCAAAACATCCGGGCGAGCCAGCCGGAAGATAAGGAGCATCTCCGCGGTCCATTGCCCGATGCCGCGCACGGCCGTCAGCCGTTCGATGATCTCCTGGTCAGGCATCCTTTCGAGCTCATCGAGAGAAGGTATGAGCCCCCGATGGTGCCTGTCCGCCAGATCCTTCAAAGCCAGGGCCTTTGCCGAGGACAGGCCGACGGATCTGAGCCGCTCGTCGGGGGTCTTCAGGATCGCTTCGGCCTCCGGTAGCCGCGTGCCGCCGTAGAGCGCTTTTACGCGAGAGAAGATGGTGGCCGCGGCCTTGCCGGTGAGCTGTTGATAAACGATCGACTCGGCAAGCGCCTCGAAAGGCGTCAGCAGCTCGTCGAGCTCCAGCCGGAACGGCCCTACCTTCTCCATCAGGCGAGCCATCCGTTTGTCGCGGCGGGAGATATGGGCGACGGCCGCATCCGGATCGAAGCCGTAGCGGCTTCGGCCGCCGGAAGGCGGCGTTGCGAAGATGCCCGTAGTGCGCTCGGAGCATCCTTCCGCATCCGGCAGATACTTGCGCTCTCGGCGCGAGCGATTCGCGATACCGTCCGTGGTGCTCGCTCTCGCCACCTTACGTTCGCGTCCCGGCCTCTTCACGAGACTTCTGGGCCTTCTGCCGCTCCAGGCGGGCTCTGGCGGCTGTGGCTGCTTCCATCACCGTTTCCGACAGGGTCGGGTGCGGGTGGATTGTCGCCACCAGATCCTCGAGCGTCGCTCCCATCTCGATTGCCAGCACGGCCTCGGCGATGAGCTCTCCGGCTCTCGGACCGACTATGCCGACGCCCAGCACAAGCGTGCTTTCCGGATCGAAAACCACCTTGGTCTGCCCGGCGGCCAGCGAAAGGGTCTGGGCGCGCCCGGAGGCCGACCAGGGGAACTTGGCGGCGCCCACCGTGATGTTTTTTGCCCTGGCCTCTGTCTCCGTGAGGCCGCACCAGGCTATCTCCGGCTCCGTGAAGACGACCGCCGGTATTGCCCGGTTGTCGAAGGCGGATGGCAGCCCGGCCAGAACCTCGGCGGCCACCACGCCCTGGCGCGTGGCGCGGTGGGCCAGCATCGGCTGCCCGGAGACATCGCCCACGGCCAGAATACGCTTGTCTTGCGTGCGGCACTGCTCGTCGATCACCACAAACCCTTGCTTGTCGATCTCGACGCCCGTCTTCTCGAGCCCGATGCCGTCGCTATTGGGGCGCCTGCCCACGGCGACCAGCACCTTGTCGAAGACCATCGATCCGGGGGCGTCCTGCCCTTCAAAGGCAACCTCGAGGCCGCCTTTTGTTTCCTTGAGCCCGCTTACCTTCGTGTTGAGGAGGATCGACTTGAACTTCTGCTTGAGATGATTGTCCAGCGGGCGGACCAGATCGCGATCCACGCCGGGCAGGAGGCCGTCGGTCATCTCGACCACGGTCACCTCGCTGCCGAGAGCGGCATAGACCGTTCCCATCTCCAGCCCGATGTAGCCGCCGCCGACGACCAGAAGCTTCCCGGGTATGTCTTTGATGTCGAGCGCGCCAGTCGAATCGAGCAGGCGCGGGCTTTCCAGATCGAGCCCGCGCAGGGTCAGCGGACGGGAGCCGGTGGCCAGAATTGCGTGCTTGAATTTGATGCGTGACGGCGCGCCCTCGGCAACGTCCTCCAGGCGAATGTTGCGCGAGTCTTCGAACACGGCGCGACCGTAAAAGATCTCCACCCCGGCGCTCTTGCACATGCCGGCAATCCCTTGCGCCAGCTTCCCGGTGACGGACTCCTTCCAGGAGCGCAACTTGTCCAGGTCGATCTTCGGCTTGCTGAAGGAGATCCCGAAGCTCTCGGCATGCTCCGCTTCGCCGATCACCTCGGCTGCGTGCAGGAGCGCCTTCGAGGGGATGCAGCCTTCGTTGAGGCAGACGCCGCCGACCTTCTTCTTGGCCTCGACAATTACGCACTTGATCCCCAGCTCGGCGGCGCGCAGGGCCGCGGGATAACCGCCGGGCCCGGCGCCTATCACCACCAGGTCGACATCCTGTGTCATCTCTCCTATGACCATGGTTAAACCTCCACCAGGAGCTGAAGCGGATCTTCAAGCAGCTCTGCGACATGCCTCAGGAATCTGGCCGCCTCGGCGCCGTCGCAGATGCGGTGATCGAAGGAGATCGCCAGAGGCAGTATCCAGCGCACCTCGATTGCTCCATTGCGAACGACCGGCTTCTGAGCCGAGCGCGCCATGCCCAGAATGGCTGCTTCCGGGAAGTTCACCATCGGCACCATGCCGGTGCCGCCGATCGGCCCGATGTTGGTGATGGTGAAGGTGCCGCCCTGCAGCCGCTCGAGCTCGACCTTGCCGTCCCGGGTTTTCTGCGCCATCTCTTGCAGCTCGGCGGCCAGCGCCCCGATGCCTTTCTTGTTGACGTCCTTCACCACGGGCACAATCAGCCCGCGATTGGTGGCCACGGCGACGCCTATATTGTAGTAGTGCTTGAGGACGATCTCGCCGGTCGATTCGTCTAAGCTGGAATTGAACTGGGGAAACTGTTGCAGCGCGGCCACCACCGCCTTGAGGGCGAAGACGGTCAGCGTCAGCTTGCCGCCGTTTTTCAGGAACTGCGTCTCGTGCTTCTGGCGCAGCGACTCCAGAAGGGTAATGTCCGCCTCGTCAAAAGAGCTGACGCGCGGGATATGAGTCCAGGACTGGGTCATGGAGAGCGCTATCTTCCGCCGCAGGGATCGCAGGGGCACGCGCTCCACCTGCCCCCAACGCTCGAACCTCGGCAGCTCGGCCGGCTCCGCCGTGATCGGCTGCGGCGTGAAGGGCTCCGCCGGCTCGCGTTCGGCGAAGCGCCGCGGCGCCTCTTCCCGCCCGCCGGCGCCGCGGCCGGCGAAGGCGCGCACGTCGTCGGCCAGCACCCTGCCCGCCGGGCCCGAGCCCGGCACCTGGCGAAGGTCGACTCCAAGCTCGCGGGCCAGGCGTCTGGTTGCAGGCGTGGCCGGCACCGGTCCTTCGCCTGCCCTGGCCTGGACAGGGACCGCCTGCCGCTCGGGTGCGGCTGGGGCCGGGCGCTTCTCTTCCGGTGCCCTGGCGGCTTCGGCAGCGGCCGGCTTCTCGGGCGCGGCGGGCGCGGCGCCGGCGAAGGTGATCATCACCGTCCCCACCTTGACCGTGTCCCCTTTTTTGACAAGAATCTGCTCCACCCGGCCTGCCACCGGGCATGGTATCTCAACGACCGCCTTGTCGGTCTCCACCTCGAAAATCGGCTGGTCCTCCTTGACCTGGTCGCCGACTTTGACCTTCACCTCCAGGATCTCAGCCTCGTGGATGCCCTCTCCCAGATCAGGCAGTTTGAATTCAATGGCCATCGATCACCCTCGCGCTTTACAGTGCCCCGACATTTGCGATCCGCTGCCGCTTCCGGGCGCCGCCGTCAAAACGACAGCGTCTGGCGGCAGGCATCCAGGATCCTGTCGGCGTCAGGCAGGTACGCCTTTTCCTTGGAGAAATACGGAATCGGTACGTCGTAGCCGGTGACCCGAGCCACCGGAGCTTCCAGATAGAGAAAAACGTGCTCGTTGATGCGGGCGACGACCTCGGCGGCGATACCACAATTGCGCGGCGCCTCGTGGACGACCACTGCCCGGCCGGTCTTGCGCACGGAATCGACGATTGTCTTCGTGTCCATCGGCACGATGCTCAGGAGATCGACGACCTCCGCCTTCACGCCGTCCTCTTCCTCGAGCATCTCAGCCGCCTCCAGCACCTGCCGCAGGCTGGCGCCGTAGGAGATGAGGGTGATCTCCCTGCCCTCGCGCACCACCTGCGCCCTGCCGATCGGCAGCGTCTCTATCGTGTCCGGCACTTCTTCCTTGAAGGCGCGATAGATGGCTTTGGGCTCGTAATAGACGACCGGGTCCGGATCCTGAATGGCGCTGTGCAGGAGAGCGCGCGCGTTGCGCGGCCCGGACGGCACCACGATCTTCAACCCGGGCGTGTGCGCATAGTAGGTCTCGCGGCTTTCCGAGTGGTGCTCGAGGGCGCGTATGCCGCCTCCATAAGGAAAGCGCATCACCATCGGCACGGTCACGCGGCCGCGGGTGCGGTTGCGGAAGCGCGAGGCGTGCGACTCAATCTGGTGGAAGGCATAATAGTCGAAGCCGGCGAACTGGATCTCGGCCACCGGGCGCAGCCCGTAAATGGCCATTCCTATCGAGGTGCCGATGATGCCCGACTCGGCAAGCGGCGTGTCGATCACCCGCTTGTCGCCGAATTTGGCGAGCAGCCCTTCGGTGATCCTGAACACTCCTTCGTCGGCCCCCACGTCCTCGCCGAGCACGACCACTCGCTCGTCGCGCTCGAGCGCCTCATAAAGCGCTTTGTTGATCGCTTTGGCCATGTTCATCTCAGCCATTAGCCGCGCTCCCTCCCTGTGTGTGCTTGCTCTTTGCCGGCCTCGGACGCCGGCAGCTTGCCTTTCTTGGCCAGGAACCGCTTGAGCTCCTCCCTCTGCTCGTCGAGATCCGGCGGCGTGTCGGCGTAGAGGTAGTCGAACATGCGCAGCGGGTTGAGCAGCTCTTCGCTCTGCGCTTGCTCCTCGAAGCGCTTCACGGCGGCTTTTATCTCCTCGTCGATCTCCTCATGGAGCTTCTTGCGGGCATCGCCGTCGAGGACGCCCTTGTCCTCCAGATACCTGGCGAAACGGATGAGCGAATCCTTGTTCGCCCATTGTTTCATCTCCTCTTCGGAGCGATAACGCTTGGGATCGTCCGACGTGGTGTGGGGCGTCATCCGGTAGGTGAGTCCCTCGATCAGCGTCGGCCCGCCTCCGGCCCTGGCCCTTTCCACGGCGGCGGCCGTTGCCGCGTACATGGCCAGCACGTCGTTGCCGTCCACCTTGACGCCCGGCATTCCGTACGATACCGCCCGCTGGGCGATCGTCTCGCACTTCATCTGCCTGGCCAGCGGCACCGAGATCGCGTACTGATTGTTCTGGCAGACGAAGACAACCGGGGCGTTGAACACGGAGGCGAAGTTGAGCGCCTCGTGAAAGTCCCCTTCCGATGAGGAGCCGTCACCGAAATAAGTGAGCACTACCTTCTTCTCCTCCTTGAACCTCATGGCCATGCCGATGCCGGCGGCATGGAGAAGCTGGCTGCCCACCGGCACGCAAATCGGCAGGTCGTTGACGCCTTCGGGCGGCACCGCGCCTTCCTCGAAGCCGCCCCAGTAGAGGAACATCGTCTCCAGCGGCCAGCCGCGGTAGAGCATGCCCGCGAACTCCCTGTAGGCCGGCACATGCCAGTCGCTCTTCTCGAGGGCATAGACGGAGCCCATGCTCACCGCCTCGTGCCCGCTGCTCTGCGGGAAGGTGCCGATCCGCCCCTGGCGCTGCAGGTTGAGCATCCGCTCGTCGCCCCGGCGCGCCAGCACCATGTAGCGGTACATCGTCTTCAGGTCGTCGGCGCTCAGTTTGGGCTCGAGCTCTTTGTCGACTTTCGCGTTTTCGTCGAGGATGGACAGGTACTCGATGTTCTCAGGCAGCTTTATAGGTTTCTTTGGCATGATGTTGATTCCCGCTCCTGCTGCTAAAATTCAGGCTGCTCGACGCTGTGCCGGACACCACACAGTATGTCATAACAAGGCCGCGGGGGCCAATTTTATTAATGCGCCTCGAGGGTGAGAGATCCTGTTGCAGAGCGGAATGCTGAATGAATCATAAAGCGACTGCTGACATCCTTGCGTCCGAACCCGCGCCCGGGCTGCCGCGCCCGGCCAAACCGGATTGGCTCAAGGTCAGCCTTCCCACCGGTGCGCCTTATCAGGCGATGAAACAGCTCATCTTAGAGCATGGCCTGCACACCGTGTGCGAATCGGCTGCCTGCCCCAATCGCGGCGAGTGCTGGTCGCGATCGACCGCGACGCTCATGATCCTCGGCAACGTTTGCACGCGCAGCTGCGGCTTCTGCAACGTGGCCACCGGCAGACCGACCGAGCTGGATCTCGATGAGCCGAGACGGGTGGCCGAGGCGGTGGCGCTCATGCGCCTCAAGTACGCGGTGATCACCTCGGTCAACCGTGACGAGTTGAGCGATGGCGGAGCCTCGATCTGGGCGGAGACGATCCGCCGCCTGCGCGCAGCCTGCCCGGACACCAGGGTCGAGGTCCTGATCCCGGATTTCTGCGGCAAGTGGGAGGCTCTGCAGGTGGTGCTGGAGGCGCGCCCCGACGTGGTCAACCACAACGTGGAGACCGTGCCCCGCCTCTACCTGCCCGTGCGCCCGCAAGGTGACTTCCAGCGCAGCCTGGAGCTTCTGCGCCGGGCCAAGGACTGCGGTATGACCACCAAGTCCGGACTCATGGCCGGGCTCGGCGAATGCGACGAGGAGATAGTCGAGGTTCTGCGCGCGCTGCGGTCGGCCCGGGTGGACCTGGTGACGATCGGGCAGTACATGCGCCCCACTGAAAAGCATCTGCCGGTGGCCCGCTATGTGAGCCCGGAGACCTTCGACCGGTATCGCCGGTTGGGCATGGAGATGGGATTCGTCAACGTCTTTTCCGGACCGCTGGTGCGCAGCAGCTACCATGCGGAGGCGCAGGCGCAGGCCCTGGCCTGAGCCGCCGGACCCGGGGTGCGCCGGCGCTGTCCGTACTGTCCCGGATTGATCGGTGAAAGCCGGGCCCCGAACCGGCCCGTTGGTACGGCCGTCCGCGACCGGCGTGGGGTATTCCCCATGTAGCTCGCCCGGAGCGGCTGCGCATGCCGCTTCCCGGCGGTCGCGACCGGCGCCGATCGGCTCGAT
Organism: Pseudomonadota bacterium; assembly: GCA_021325555.1. Lineage (GTDB taxonomy): Bacteria > Cyanobacteriota > Vampirovibrionia > Obscuribacterales > Obscuribacteraceae > JAJPGY01. The sequence continues at coordinate 67,647 of JAJPGY010000037.1, forward strand.
CCGCCGCTGAAGAAGGAATATGAGTTTTTTCTCAATGGATCTCCGCCGGTTGCGGGCGCACAATTCTCTTGACAATGAAGGCCGGCTCAAGGGGACACGACATGGCTGGAAAGAGCGCAAAACCCGAAGCAACGACAATCTTTGATTTCGCCTCCCGCAAAAAAGTGGAGGGGCTGCACGACAAGGAGCAATACTGGCTCTGGAAGTGCTTCGCCGAGGACCCGCTTTCCGCATGCGGGCAGGTGCCCGCGGCGGGTGCGGAGGGCGAGGCGGGTGAAAGCGGTTCCGCCCCGGCGATATCGGGCGGGCTCTGGTATCTGGCCATGTCCGGCAACAGCAGCGTCAGGCAGTTCGTCGCCATGAACCCGCAGGCGACGGCGGAGTGCCTGACCTACCTGTCGACCGACAGCTCGCCGGTGGTGCGCCATTTTGTCGGGGGCAACCCGAGCTGCCCGGTCGATGTCCTGGAGCGGCTGGCCGGCGATAAATCCACGCCGGTGCGCCGGTCGGTGGCCGCCAACCCGGGCACGCCGGCGGAGTCCCTCAGGCGCCTGGGCAGCGACGCCTGCTCGGCTGTCCGCCAGAAGGTGGCCGAGAACCCGAACGCCCCGCCGCAGGCGCTTGCCGCCCTGGCCGGCGACGGCGAGGTCCTGGTGCGCCACAAGGCGGCAGCGCACCAAGGCACGCCGCCAGAGGTTCTGTCCGTGCTTGCCTGCGACCCGTCCGCGATTGTCCGGCGCGCGGTGGCCGCCAACTGCTCGGCGCCGGAGGAGGCGCTGGCCCGGCTGATCAACGACGAGGAGCTCGGCGTCCGCCAGGCGGCTGCCGGCAACGGGCGCGCGCCCGAAGAGGCGCTCAAGGATCTTCTGTTCGAGGGCGATATCTACGTGCGGCGGCGGCTGGCAAGCAATGAGAGCACTCACGTGGAGACGCTCAATCAGCTGGCCAGGGACAGGGATCCGTTCGTGCGCTACCTGGTGACCACCAACGAGCATCGCTCGCCGGCGCTGCTCGCCGATCTGTCCCGGGATGAGGATGTGCTGATTCGCCGGGCGGTGGCCCGCAGCGAAGACGCCTCCTTCGAGGCGCTGCGGGTTCTGACCTGCGATCCGGATATGCTCGTCCGTCTCTGGCTGGCGCGCAACGAGAACGCCCCTGCCGCTATTCTCGAGATGCTGGCCCGCGATCCCTGCCTGTCCGTCAGGCAGGCGGTGGCCGACAACCCGAGCGCGTCTGCCGCCGCGATGGAGATCCTCTGCGCGGATCCGGACATCTACATCCGGCGGTCCGTAGCCACCGGCGGCCCGACCAGCCCTGACATTCTGCGCGCCCTGGCCGGCGACAAGGATCATATGGTTCGCTGCCTGGTGGCCGCCAACGTCAACACGCCGTCGGACGCGCTGCAGTACCTTTCCTTCGACGAGAGCGCGGATATACGCCGGCGGATTGCCGGCAATCCGGCGGCCAGCCCGCGCACGCTGCACGATCTGGCCACGGATCCCAGCGACGAGGTGCGGGCGGCCGTGGCGCGCAACCCGTTTTCTCCCTTCGCCGCGCTCAAGCTTTTGTCCCGGGATGCCGATCCCTACATACGGCTTCTGGTCGCCCGCTCGAAGCACGCGCTGCCCGATATGCTGCTTGCCCTGGCCGACGATCACGATCCCTGGGTAAGACGAGCGGCCCGGCGGCAGCTGCCTGCCGGCTGACGGGACTGGCCGGCCTTTGCTTGTTTTTCGCAGGACAGCGGCAAGTAGCTGCCGTCCCGGCGCGTCAGGCCAGATATCTTGCCCGAGCCGTCGGTATCCACCGCCTGAGACCGTGACGGCCGGGCGAGCGCGCTGGCGGTGCGGAGCGCTCATCCGGCGGGGCTTTTCAGCAGCGGCAGGGACTCCAGCCGGCCGGTCAGCTCTAAGATTGCGCTGCGCAGCGGGCCGACCGAGGGCGTGTGGCCGTTGACCATCACGGTAACTGCCAGGTTGCCGCCGCCGGCTGTGTGCATGATTCCGGCAACCGAGCGAACGCAGTCCATGGCGCCGGTCTTTGACCGGAACCAGCCCGCTTTGTTCCCCTCCAGGCGGAGGAGGCCGAGGTAGGTCCCGGCCAGGTCCGGGCCGGCCATGTGCTTTAGCACCAGATTCAGTGCGTGAGGGGTTACGCAATCCTTCCTCGACAACCCGCATCCGTCCACGAGCACAACATCGGACTGGCGGACGCCGATGCCGGCCAGCCAGGCGCCGAGGCAGGCCAGCCCGCTGTCCTCCAGGCTGACCGCATCCGGCGTCGTTTCAGCTCGGGTCTTGGCGCCGATTGTTCTCAGCAGCTGCTGCGCGTAGAGGTTGTCGCTGTCTTTCAGGCACTGGCGGATGATCTCCGTCACCGGCTGCGAGACGTGCTCGCTCAGCGGCACCGGCTGCTTGCTGTCGGGCAGCAGCGGCGCGTGGCCGTTCACGCGTATCCCCATCCCCTTGAGCACGGACGCGACGGCGGCCAGGTTGTAATCGCAGGGATTGGCCACGACCAGGCTGCCTGCGCTGCTCACGGCGGGAGAGCCGCCGCGGTGGACCCTCACCTTCCGGCTGGCCGGATCCAGGCTTACCCAGGCCGGCGCCAGGCTGGAGCTCAAAAGCGATTCGATGAGGGTGTTCGGCTCGCCGGCCCTGCGGTCGTCGACCGGCAGTCCCCGCCCCGGATCCTTGCCCGGGGCGATGTTGCGATCGAGCACCAGGTTGGATGACACCGGCATCCACTCCTGCCCCCAGTCCTCAAGCAACCAGCCCGTGTTGAACTGGTCTCTGCCGCCCGCCACCGGCGATAGTATCACGCGCCCTTCCACGGCCTTAATCTTCTTCTGCCCGAGGACGGACAGCAGCTCCCACAGATCCCTGCTCTCGAAGGTCGGATCTTGCGAGGGCACCAGCACCAGGTCGCCGTCCAGCCTGCCATTCCTGACCGGCCCGTAAGCCTCGAGCCGCGTGTGGTAGCGGAAGTCCTGTCCCATGGTCTCCAGCGCGCAGGCGGTGGTGAAAATTTTGGCCGTCGAGGCGGGCGTGAAGCGACGGCTGCCGTTGAGGCTGTAAAGGACGCGCCCGGACGGCAGCTCCAGCACCTCCACCCCGATCTCCGACTGCTGCAGGAGCGGGTGCTTCAGCCAGGCGGTCACCACGCGCGATACGGCGTTGTCCGCCGGCGGGCTCTCCGGCACCGCTGCCGGTGCCCGGTGAGGGGATCTGCCGCCGCTTCCGGCTATTGCGCCCGGCAGGCAGAGCCAGGACCAGAGGGCCGCTCCGGAGAGGGCCGCCGCCAGGATTGCCGACGCGCCGGAGATTCCGGCCGGGAGCCGCCGCCTCCCGACATTTTGCCCGGGGAAAGCCATTACTGAATGTGCAGCAGGTTCTTTATGCCGTAGCCGATCATGTTCGGGTTGGCCTTCAAGCGCCGCTTGCAATACGGTCCGGCTACGTTCTCCTCGCCGTACGGCAGATACAGGCGAACGATGATGCCCGAGCGGGCCAGTTGCTCGGCGCGGCTCGACTCCTGGCCCTGGCAGCTGCGGGCCAGCTCCTTGAAATACGCCCCCGAGCGCAGGGTCGCCTGCAGCTTCCTCCTGGGCACGCCCAGGAGGAACTGTGTTTCGAAGCGGCTCGCGTCCAGTCCCCGGGCAAGGACCACCTGGCGCAGGAAGCTGTCGACGCAGGCGGCGTCATGAGTGGCCAGCTCGACATAAGTCCCCCGCTCGGCCAGCTCGCCGGCAAACTCCACCAGGAGCTGTTTCATGGTCGGCTTGTCGGTGTGCGCTATCTCGGCCGGCTCGTTGTAGATGCCGATCACCAGCCGCGCGCGCATGCGCTCGTCGAAGCGCTTGATGTCGTTTCGCGTGCGAAAGAGCCGTGATTGCAGAACGGTGCCCAGGTTGGTGTAGCCGTCGTTGACCAGCGCCAGGTACGTCTCCAGGTGGAAATCCGTCCAGCGGTGATCCTCGGCCTCCAGCGTCAAAGCCACCTTGCGGCTCAAAGCATAATCGGCCAGAGACTTGATCCTCTCGAAGGCCCGGTCGAGCTGCGGCGTCGAGCCGGCCCCGGCCTGTGGCGCCGTGGTGCTGAACATCGAGGGCTTGAATGATAGGGTTATCTGCTCGGCCCGATTGCCGGTGCTTATCTGCGAGCGACTGAGCGCGTCGACCAGCTGCTTGTAGTTATCAAGGAACTGCTCGCACTGCTCGTCACTCTCCGCGTCCTCGCCGAGCACGTCGATGGTGGCCGAGAAGCGATCCTGCCGGTATATGCGCTGCGCCAGGGCCAGCGCTTCCTCCTGCGTGCGCCCTGCCAGGTAGGGCGCGGCAAGCAGGAGAACCAGCGGCAGCGGTATCGAGTCGATCATCGAAGGCCCGGTAGATCCGGTGGTGGGAACCATATCTGGTGTTTGCAGCTCGTCTCGCACTGGCAATTTTACCGGCATAAAATCGTCCTGTTAATTTCACGTTGAGCCAAAGCAGCTGAATTATAGATCCACTGCCGCCCCGGGCTACCGCCGGACGCCAAGAGATATCTTTTATTCATCTTTCCGCTCATATGCCGCCGAGAACTTGGGCGACAGGCTGGATCAGGTCGCTGTGCCTGGCGTGCTCGGCGATCAGGTCCAAGGCGCTTCCCGGCAGGCGCGAGAGCACGAGGAAGGCCGTGTTGCCGTCCTGCGTGCGGGTTGGCGATGTGAAGTAAAGGGCGCGGTACCCTGGCGCCCGGGCGGTGAGCAGCTGCAGGCGCCCGGTCGGCAGGTAGCGCACCGAGTGTGCCGGCGGGGACAGCTTCTGCATTTTCATGGTGCCGGACAGAGAACGGCTGGCCGGCAGGAGGTCCGCCTCTTTCTCCAGGGCCGGGTCCGGCATCTCGACGATGATCATGTCCACCTTGCCCGTTTTTCCCCGCGAGCCGGCCACAATCCGCATCGCCGGCTGCCTGTGCGTGTAGAGGGCCCATGTCCAGCCCTGGTCGCCGGTATTGGTTGCTGCCGGCAGTCCGTAACACTTCTCGAACTCATAGAAATCGTCGCCGAGCCCGGGCAGCACCCGGGCGACGATGTAGGCGATCGCCGAACCGTCCTCGTTTTTTGGCTTTCCCTCTTGACCTTTGCCCAGCTTGCCGGCCGTCGCCACCAGGGGCGAAGCCGGTTTGGCCGGCCTGGTCGGGGCGCTGGCGGTCCGCGCGGGTGAGCTCGCTCTGCCGCCTATCTGGCTGAATTCCGGCGTGCGGTTCAACTGCTGCAGGGCCTCGTCGTTGTTCATGGTCACCGGCTCCAGCCTGGTCACCACGAGCGTCTGCGTGCCCTCGTCGCCGACGCTGCCCACCCGGCACATGACCTTGCACTCGATGGCCGGCCAGGTGTACTTGTCTATGCCCAGGTCGTACGGCTGCCGGCCTATCAGGACGACCGAGAGCTCCTTGTTCTTGTCGAAGGCCCGCCGCAGATCCTGCTTCCCGAGGCTGACAATACCGTTGCCCAGGTCGGTAAAACGGGCCTGGAAGCGGATGAGCTGACCGGACAGATCCTTGCCGCTGTAGTTCCTGAGCGTCAGCGCTATGGCCGGATGATAGCCGGTCGCGTCATTGGACCACCAGGTCACGTAGGCGACGGCTGCCACCCTGTTGGCCTCATGCCCGGCCTCGTTGAAGTCTTGGTCGCCTTCGGCTGCCCGCCCCGGTGCGGATGCGGGGCAGCAGGCGAGGACGGAGCATATCAGCGCCGTGACCCACCGGGGCATTTTCCACTTGCGACTCATAGCGAACATATTATCCTCTAATTAAAAGCGCATACAATTGACCTGACCGACAGGGGGAGTGCACGCATGGACGAAATCGATGCGCAAGGGCGGCAGATGTTGATCGAACGGCCCAGGCTGAGCCGGGGCCGGCTAAGCGTCTTTCGAGAATCAGACTGCAGAGACGATTGGTTCCCGCAACTGAAGGTGACGCTCAAGCGGGCCGGAACCGACGAGGTGCTCTGGCAGTGGGCTTCTCACTCGCTGCCGGTCGATGAGGAGGAGCCGCCGCCCTATGCCGGCGAGGTGTTCCTGGAGAAGTACTTCGAGCTGGAAAAGCCGCTTGCCACGCCGCGCGGGCTGGAGGCCGTCTTCTGGCTCGGGCCGGGCGCCACCGGTCACGGGCGGGTCGACAAGTTCAGCGCCACGCTCTACCTTTACCCGCACTCGCTCGACGAGCGGGGAGTGCAGGTCGGCGTCGTCGACTTTGCGGGCGGGCTCACCCGCTCGAGCGTGCCGTTGTTCTTTCGAGTCAACTTCCCGTGGTAAGGGGAGCGAAAATGTGCGCCCGGTGCGACTCGAACGCACGACCAATCGGTTAAAAGCCGAGTGCTCTACCGGCTGAGCTACGGGCGCGCAGCACGACAGCAGGCCATCCTATCAACCACCACCTAGAGTGTCAAGAATACAAGCAATCCTCATTTTTCTTTTCGCATTGCTGGTCCGCCTGGCGTACAGTCTGGCGCTCAACAGCTACTGCGTCTGCGACTACGGGGACGCCCGGGGCTATCTGGCAGCTGGCTTGCGCCTGTTCGGCGGCGCCGGAGGCGGGCAGTGGCAAGAGGCGCCCGCCTCCGGCTGGCCATACGTGATCGTGCTCGGCGTCGTGGAGCGATTGCTGGGGGTCGGCACAGGACCCATTGCCGATCACTGCCTGCAACTGGCGATTGGCAACTCGCTTATGGACGCGCTGGCCTGCCTGCTTCTTTTCTGGGCCGGCAACCTGGCCTTCGGCCGCGCGACCGCGGCGGCGGCCGCCCTTTTGCTTGCCGTCTATCCGCCGGCCGTATTGAGCACACAGTTCTGCTCGCCCGAGCCTTTCGTTTATCTCGTTTTGACGGCCTGGACGGGCTTCGTCTTCCGCTGCCTGCGCGACCGCCGTGGGCAGGCGCCGGTGCCGCCGGCGTGCTGGCTGGCGCTCGGTGCCTTGACGGCGGTTCTGATCGCCTGCAAGCCGGGTCTGGTCGTGATACCACCGGCGGTGGTGGGCGCGCTCCTGGTCGCGCGCCGGGGCGGAGGGCGTGACGATGGTGCCCGTCCGTCCGCGCCGGCGGTGTCCGGCCATTCTGACGCGCTGGGCGGACCTCGGGGGCCGGCCGCCGGGTTGGAGGATGTGTACCCTGCCGCAGACAATGGCGGTCACCGCCGGGCCGCCCCGGCGATGGCTGGCGCCGGCCGGGCACCGTGGGCCGGGGCAAGACGCCTGACCGGGCAGGCTCAGTGGTGCGGTTTGCCCACGAAAGCTCCTCATGCCAGGACCGGGGACAACCAACAGGCAGGTGGCGCCGGGACAGGAAAGGCAGGAGAGAGGCTGCCTCGAAAGGCGGGGCTCGGGCGGCGGATGAAAAACGCGGCCATGGTTGCGGCCGGCTTTGCCCTGACCCTGGTACCGCTGGTGTCCCTGTCCGGGGCTCCGGGCGAGAGGGCGGCCCGGGAAGTCTGCCGGCAGGTGGCTGTCACCCTGGTCGCCGGCAATGATACCGCCTGCGATGGCTGGCCGGTCGCCGGGCAATCCCGGCCGTCGCCGGTCACGCTCGCGGATGCGCTCGCTCAGATCTGCCGGTCGGCTGCCGGGAGCCCGGGCGCCTTCCTCTGCCTGCAGCTGAGAAAGATGAGCCGGCTGTGGTGCTCGGTCTGGAACCCTCTCAAACGCCACTGCTTTTTCATGAGTCCCGAATGGCAGGAGATTCTGCATGAGGACCTGCTGCTCCTGGCGTTCGTGGGGCTGATGATGCTCGGGTCCCGGGAAGGGTCCCCCGGCGAGCCGCCCGGGTCGCCGCGGGCGGGCGAGATATCCGCCCCGCCGGGGGCCGCTGCAGGCGGGCAGATCATGGCGGCGGCTGCGGTGCTTGCCGCCATAATCCTTTCGCACGGCGTCTACCTCTTATCTGCCCCCGTGGCCCGCAACGGGCTGACGGCCGTGCCGGCGCTCCTTCTGCTGGCCGCATCGGCCTTAACCGGAAGCCTCAAGCAGCCTGAGGTCCGGCTGCGCCTGGCCAGGCTGGTCGCGGCGGCCACCCTCTTGTTCTGGGCAGCTCACCACTGGCTCGACATCAGGCCTTTTGTCGCCAACGTCTTTGCCGGCGACGCGGCCATCCTCATTCCCTGGGTTCTCAACGGGGCATGGCTGGCCGCCTTGCTGGCAGTTTGCCGTATGGTACTGCCGGTGGTGCAGGGCCCGCGGCCTGCGCCGCAGGTCTCCACGCGCAGGGCCGTGGCGGCGGCGGCGGCGGCGACTGCGGTGATCTCGGTTCCCTGCTTTCTTGCCGAGCCTGCCAACCGCCAGTGGTGCTCCCTGCTTTCGGACCCGGCGGTCAGGGCACGGCAGGACATCTACACTCCCGGTCTGGCGGGGCGCGGACTGTTCGCCCCGGTTGCCTTCGTGCTGGTGGATCTCCAGTCGCGCGTGTGGTCGCCGCTGCTCAAGCTCTATGTCAACGGTGTGCAGGTGACCACTGCGCCCGTTCCCTGGATGCAGCTGCGCGGTGCGGGCGGGGCCGGTGAAAAGGCGCTCCTTTTGCAGGCAAGAGCCATGGGCGTGGACGCGGCCAGCTTCAGGTGCTGGTGGGCCCTGCCGGTCCCGAGCGCCCTGCTGAGGTACGACACGACCAACGAGATCGTGCTTGCGAGCGCCACCGCCGATCCCTATTACTCGCCGCGCATTTACGGCGACTATCCCGACCGCCCGGGGCGCCCCGGCGGCGCCGAGATGCTGCCCGCGCTCGACGACAAGGTATCTCTCGCCAAAGGGTTCTTCACGTTTGCCGAGGCCGATCCCCGGCCATACGAGGTGGCCCGCCTCCTGGGCAGGACAGCCGGCTCCTACTGGTTCGATGGGCGCACCTGGCAGGGGAAGAACCTTTCCAGCGAAGACGGCACCCGCTGCGGGCAATGGCGCGTGCGCCTGGCGATTCCTTACGCGAAGACGGCTTCCGCCGGGCCGGCAGCGGCCGGCGCCGGAAGGCCCGCAGCGCCGGCGGCCGGGCCTTTACAGCCGCTCGTCTTCGTTTCCGACACGCCGGCGCGCGGGGTGTCGGAGCGGGATCCTTACTCGATGCTGATCACCACCAGCCCTTTGCGGGTGCCGCCCGATCTGCCCTCCGGATCCCGGCTGTCATTCGGCGCCCAGTTGCGGGATTTCGAGGGGCCGGGCACGGCGGTGCTGGGGGTGGAGCTCTCCGGCGAGGAGGGCGGCAAGACGGTTAGCTGGAGCTCACCATGGCAGCCGTCCTGCCTTCGCATCGATCGCGAGCTGACGCCGGTGTCCATCACGGACACGATTCCGGATCGCATCCTGCGCTTGCGGGATCTGCGCCTGCGCATGTACGTCAAGCCGGTGCACGACGATCTGTGGAAACTGCGGCCGGGACAGGCTCTTTCCCGTTCGATCGCCGTGCAGCAGGCATCGCTGGTCATACTGCCTCCGCTGGGCCTGCCGCCGGCCCCGGCGCGCGAGTGGCTCATTTTCTAGGTTTCAGCCGTGACCTCGACGTGCCGGCCTCGCGGGAGCGGCAGGCCGCGCCCGGACCAGAGCTTAACAAGCATTAACCAGCTTCCCTTGACGTTCTTTATAAATAATTAGTAGTATTGCATCACTGGAATTCACAAGTGTTTGGTGGCTCGCTTGAGGAGGGACCGGCGGATTGTTAATCCGCTGGCCAGGTTGCCGGCGTCCACCGGTGAAAGACGGATCGGCTTGGCATCGGCTCGCTCAACTCGTGGAGGCGTATCGTGACGGCACCGTTGAATCGTGAAGAACTGAAGAAGAAACGAGAGAAGTACATCGTCCCCAGCGTCAAGCAGCTCTATGCTGACCCGCCGCACATCGTCAAGGGCAAGGGGCAATTCCTCTATGACGAGACCGGCCGCGAATACCTGGATATGTTCGCCGGCATAGTCACCGTCTCGGTGGGGCACTGCCACCCGAAGGTGACGCAGCGCACCGTCGACCAGCTGCAGCAGCTCCAGCACACCTCCACGGTGTTCATGACCCAGCCGATGGTGGACCTGGCCGAGAAGCTGGCGGAGATTGCCCCCGGCGATCTCTGCAAGTCGTATGTGACCAATTCCGGCACCGAGGCCAACGAGGCGGCGATTCAGATGGCCAGGCACGCCACCGGGCGCTTCGAGGTGATCGCGCTCGAGCATTCTTATCACGGTCAGTCGCACCTGGCCTCCTCGCTGACCGCCAACACCAACTGGCGCCCGGAGACGCCGCCGGCCGCCGGCGTTGTTTTTGCGGCCAACGCCTACTGCTACCGCTGCCCGTTCAAGAAGACGCCGGACAACTGCAGCCTGGAGTGCGCCAGAGATGTCGAGCGGGTGATTCAAACCCAGACCAGCGGCAAGCCGGCGGTGATGATTGCCGAGCCGATCCAGGGTGTCGGCGGGGCGATCACGCCGCCTGACGACTACTTCAAGGAGGTGAAGAAGATCCTCGAGAAGTACGGCGTCCTCTTCATTGCCGACGAGGTGCAGACCGGGTTCGGGCGCACCGGCAAGCACATGTTCGGCATCACGGGCTGGGGCGTCCAGCCCGATCTGATGACGATGGCCAAAGGGCTGGGCAACGGCCTGCCGGTGGGCGCCGTCATCACCACAGCCGAGATCGCCGACAAGTCCCAGCGGCAGGTGATCAACACCTTCGGCGGCAACCCGGTCTCCGCCGCCACCGCCTGCGCGGTAATCGAGACCATCCTCGAGGAGAAGCTCATGGACAACTGCCGGGTCGTCGGCGACTACCTGATGGAAGGGCTCAAGGATCTGCAGAAAGACTACCCAATAATGGCCGATGTCCGGGGCAAGGGCTTGATGATTGGCGTCGAGCTTGCCGATGAGAACAAGACGCCGCTTGCCAAGGAGACTGCCCGGGTCGTCGAGCTGGCCAAGGACAACGGCGTCATTCTGGGCAAGGGCGGGCTTTGGGGAAGCGTGCTGCGCATCAAGCCGCCGATGTCCATCACCAGGGACAATGTGGATACGTGCCTGAAGGTGCTGCGCAAGGCACTGGATGTGGTGGCAAAGGTGCCGGTGTAACTTAAGCAGGAGGAAAGGAAAATGCCCAACATTGTTCGTTGTGGGTTAGTGCAGGCCAAAAACGAGCTGCCGCCGCCGGCCGACAACGCAGACGGGGCCGTCATCGAGAAGATCAAAAAGGCGATGCTCGACAAGCACCTGGCCTTCACCCGGGAAGCCGCCGACAAGGGCACGCAGATCCTCTGCTATCAGGAGATCTTCAACGGCCCCTACTTCTGCGCCGAGCAGCACCCGCGCTGGTACGACGCCGCCGAGGAGATCCCGGGCGGCCCGACCGTGAAGATCCTGCAGGAGCAGGCGAAGAAGTACAAGATGGTGCTGGTGGTGCCGATCTACGAGAAGGAGCAGGTGGGCGTCTATTACAACACCGCCGCCGTGATCGACGCCGACGGCACCTATCTGGGCAAGTACCGCAAGAGCCACATCCCGCAGGTCAACCCGGGCTTCTGGGAGAAGTTCTACTTCCGTCCCGGCAACCTGGGCTATCCGGTCTTCGACACCCGTTACGCAAAGGTCGGCGTCTACATCTGCTACGATCGCCATTTTCCGGAGGGCGCGCGCGCTCTCGGGCTGAACGGGGCCGAGATTGTCTTCAACCCTTCGGCGACCGTGGCCGGACTCTCCGAGTATCTGTGGAAGCTCGAGCAGCCGGCGCATGCCGCGGCCAACGGCTATTTCGTGGGCGCCATCAACCGCGTCGGCACCGAGTCCCCCTGGAACATAGGCGAGTTCTATGGCTCCAGCTATTTCTGCAACCCGCGAGGCAACATAATTGCCCAGGCGAGCCGGGATAAGGAGGAGCTGCTGGTGGCCGACCTCAATCTCGAGGAGATCAAAGAAGTGCGGAACACCTGGCAGTTCTATCGCGACAGGCGTCCGGAGACCTATGAACAGCTGGTAAAACTCTAACCGGGGCAGGATAACCGATGGTCGAGCATTACAAACCGCAGAAATACAAGGCCTGGGAGCTGACGCTCGAGGAGCGATTCCAGGAGTACTTCCCGCCGCTGTCCGAGCGCGAGGCGGTAACCGAGGCCAACCGTTGCCTGTTCTGCCACGACGCGCCCTGCATGACCGCGTGCCCCACTCACATAGACATCCCCACCTTCATCAAGAAGATTGCCACCGGCAACGTCAAGGGGTCGGCTCGCACCATTCTCGAGTCGAACCTCCTGGGCGCCACCTGCGCGCGCGTCTGCCCGGTGGAGGAGCTGTGCGAGGGGGCCTGCGTGCTCGCCCACGATCACAAGCCGATTATGATCGGGCGCCTGCAGCGTTACGCCACGGACTACGCCAGCGAGCGCAAGATCAGGTACTTCGAGCCGGGCCCCGCCAACGGGTTCCGGGTGGCCGTGGTCGGCGCCGGGCCGGCCGGGCTCTCCTGCGCGGGCGAGCTGGCGAAAAGGGGCTTCGACGTTACCTGCTTCGAGAAAAAGCCGCTGGCCGGCGGGCTTGATACTTACGGCATCGTGGTCTTCCGCGAGCCGGTGGAGGTCAGCCTTGCCGAGGTGAAGATGGTCGAGGAGCTCGGGGTCAAGGTGAAGACCAACCACGCCGTCGGCGCCGACGTCAAGTTTGAAGACCTGATTGCCGAATACGATGCGGTTTTCCTCGGGGTCGGTCTCGGCGCCGTCCCCGACCTGGATATCCCGGGCGAGGAGCTTTCCGGCGTGGTCGACGGTCTCGAGTTTATCGAGCAGACGAAGATCAAGCCGTTGCACACCATCGAATTCGGCAAGCGCGTCTGCGTGGTAGGCGCCGGCAACACGGCCATCGACTGCGTGACGATCGCCCGCCGCCTCGGCGCCGAGCGGGCGATGATCGTCTACCGCCGCTCGGAGGCGGAGATGCCCTGCTACCACTTCGAATACGAGTTCGCCCTCAAAGAGGGGGTCAGCTTCATGTTCCTCACGCAGCCGGTGGAGGTCGTGGGCAAGGACGGCAAGGTAGAGGGGCTCCGCTGCGTGCGCATGGATCTGGGCGGCCCGGACGCATCCGGGCGCCGGGTGCCGATCCCCATTCCGGACTCCGAGTTCATCCTGCACTGCGACATGGTGATCAAGGCGATCGGGCAGAAGAAGCACCACGGGGTGCTCGAGAAGCTGGCCGAGTTCGGGGTCAAGAACAGCAAGGGCTACATCCTCGTCGATCCGGCGACCAACCGTACGGACCATCCGAAGATCTTCGCCGGCGGCGACTGCGTCCGCATAAGGGGCGAGGCCTCGACGGTGATGGCCGTGCAGGACGGCAAGATCGCCGCCAGAGCAATATACGAGCAGCTCGTCGGCAGCGGTGCCGCGAGGAAAGCCGAGTCGGCTGCCAGCAAGAGGAAATAAGGATATGGCCAACCTCGAGATAGACTTCTGCGGCATCAAGTCGCCCAACCCGTTCTGGCTGGCGTCAGCGCCGCCGACCAACTCCGGCTACCAGGTGCAGAAGGCCTTTGAGCAGGGATGGGGCGGGGCGGTCTGGAAGACGATCGGCGCTCCGGTGCTGAACGTCTGCAACCGCTACGGCACCATCGACTACAAGGGCTCGAAGATTGTCGGGCTGAACAACGTCGAGCTGATAAGCGACCGGCCGGTGGAGGTGAACCTCAAAGAGATAAGGGAGGTGAAGCGCAACTTCCCCGGGCACGCCGTGATAGTCTCGGTCATGGTTGAGTCGAAGAAGGAAGCCTGGCAGGAGATCGTGAAGCGCATCGAGGACACCGGCGCCGATGGGCTGGAGCTCAACTTCGGCTGCCCGCACGGCATGTCCGAGCGCGGCATGGGCTCGGCGATGGGGCAGGTGCCCGAGTACACGTGCATGGTCACCGAGTGGGTGATGGACGTGGCCAAGACGCCGGTGGTGGTCAAGCTCACCCCCAACGTCACCGACATCGTGCAACCGGCGCGGGCGGCCATCAACGGCCGCGCCTCGGCGCTTTCGCTCATCAACACGATCAACAGCATCATGGGCGTGGATCTGGACAACTTCCAGATCATCCCCGATGTGGGCGGCAAGGGCGGTCACGGCGGCTACGCCGGTCCGGCCGTGAAGCCGATCGCGCTGCACCTTTTGAGCGCGGTGGCAAGCGATGCGGAGGTGCGCAGATCGGGTGTGCCGATCTCGGGAATTGGCGGCATCGAGACCTGGCGCGACGCGCTCGAGTTCATCCTCCTGGGCGCCACCTCCGTGCAGGTGTGCACGGCCGTCATGCACTGGGGCTTTCGCATCGTCGAGGACATGATCGACGGGCTGTCCAACTGGATGGACGACAAGGGCTTCAAGTCCGTCAAGGAGCTGGTCGGCAAGTCGGTGCCGCGAATCTCCAGCTTCGGCGACTTCGACCTCGGCTTCCAGACGGTGGCGCGCATCGATCACGACAAGTGCATTCAATGCAATCTCTGCTACATCGCCTGCAACGACGCCGCGCACCAGTGCATTGATCTTAAGGATCTGAAGCTGACCGGCGAAAACCAGGAGCGCCCGTGGCCGGTGGTGCGCGAGGAGGACTGTGTGGGCTGCGACCTCTGCTCCAAGGTCTGCCCGATCGACGACTGCATCACCATGGTAGAAGTGGAGACCGGCCGGCCGCACGTGACCTGGAACGAGCTCACCAGGCAGAAGCCGGAAATCCTGGATTGGGACAAGATGGAGCAGTACCGCAAGCAGGCGAACATCAAGATCCATTGAGGCGGCTTGATCTGCACAAGCCGTTGCTCCCGGGTGATGCCGCATATAGTGGCATTCGTGCCGCTGCCTCGGCGCGACCGAGTCCCTCCCCATCGACCAGCAAGCCCCGGCGTTCACAGCTCCTAAATACCCGCGACCGGCGGACGACGATGCAGGACTGGTTTCCCTCTAACCAATAGCGGCCAGGGACTTGTTGGCGCTGGCGGAGACGTAGACGTTCTCGTCCCGTGCCAGATCCCGCAGGAGCTCGGCGGTGATGCCGGGGCTTGTAGAGACGGCAAGACGCACATCTTCGCTTTCGTCCTTCACCAGCAGCTCGAGGACGGAGGTTTCCAGACTGGCGTTTTCACAAAGACTGATGCGGACTTCCGGCTGCGGATCGTTCGCCAGCTTTATCTGCAGGTCCTCAGGCAGCCGAGCGTTCTCAGCAAGCCTGCAGCGCACACGCAGGTGGGGATCATCGGCCAATCTGGCCAGCGCAATTATGGGGGTGTGCGGATTTCCAGCCAAAACGGCTCTGATGTGAGTCTCCTCTTCTGTACGCGCAGCCCCGCTTTGACCCTCTCTATGCAGATCGTGAATCGCTTTGATGAGTGTCGAAAGCGTTTGCGCCGTGACCGGCTTAGCCACGTAGTAGTTCATTTTCGAGTTAAGTGCTTGCAGCACATCCTCGTCTCTTTCTGAGACCGTAAGCAAGACCACAGGGATCGGGCGCAATGCCGGATCTCTCATAATCTCCTCGAGTACCTCGTGGCCATTTTTCCTGGGCATGTTCAGATCGAGCAAAATGATGCCGGGCATCTCCCGCCCCGCCGACTTCTTCAGATCATTCAGGTATTCCATCGCCTCGACACCGTCGGCGGCCACGGTCAATTTGTATTCCAGGCCGGATCGCTTCAGCGCTTCCTGTGTCAACCTTACATCTGAGGGGGTATCCTCGACCAACAATATGTGAATTGCGTCTGCCATCTTCGTTTTCCTCCCTTCCGTGACCGCAGGCAGAGTAAACATGAAAATGCAGCCCTGACCGGGGTTTGATTCGACCCAAATGTTGCCACCGTGCGAGGTGACTATCCTTTTGCAAATTGCCAATCCGATTCCTGTTCCCGGATAGCGCCCCTTCGAGTGCAGGCGCGAAAACATGTCGAATACTTTGTCGGCGTATTGCGGTTCAATTCCGATGCCATTATCGCGGACAGAGAACAGCCATTGATCGATGCTCCTTTCCGCTGCTATGGCTATCGATGGGGCGCCGGCGCCGCGATACTTGATTGAGTTGCTGATTAAATTCTGAAAGAGCTGCACCATCTGCGAGCGTTCGACGGCGACTCTCGGCAATACATCAATCTCGAGACTTGTCTGAGTCTCGTCAATCATTGGACGCAGATCGGTTAGCACCTCGTCGATGACGGAGTTGCAGTTTGTGTCCTCGTTAATCTGAGCAGCAGAGGTCATCTGCGAATGTATGAGAATAGACTGGATCAGTTGCTTCATCCTGTGTACGCCATCGATGATGAAATCGATGAATTCTGAGCAGTCCTTATCCAATTTCCCTTCTGTAGCTTCGGCAAGGAGATTGGCGAATCCCTGCACCGCCCGCAGCGGCTCCTGCAAATCATGAGAGGCCACCTTCGCGAATTGCCGCAACTCCTCGTTGCTCTGGATAAGTTTCTCGGTTCGCTCGTGCACCAGCCGCTCGAGCTCCTCGTTTGACTTCTTGAGTTCGGTCATGTCGCGCACGAAGGCGCAAAACAGAAATTCGACACCCCTGTCTATTCTGAATATTCCAAATTCCGCAGGAAATGTCCTGCCGGACCGATGCTGTGCGACGATCGCTGTGGAAGTTTTGAGAAAGTTGCCTTCGGCTGTCACGAAATAGCTGTTGATGCTATTCAAAAAATGTTTTCGCAAATGATGAGGGATGATGCACGACAGACTCTGGCCGAGCACCTCTTCCCGTTTCCAACCGAAGGTTCTTTCCGCCGGGATGTTCCACTCCGTGATACGCCAGTGAGAATCCATCGTGATGAAGGCATCGTACGAGTGCTCGAGCACTACCTTCATGCGCATCTCGGTGACGCGCTGCGCATGTTCAACGCGATTGCGTTCAATTGCGTATTCCAGGCAACGCCCGAGCGAGTCCGCGCTGGCGATGCCTTTGATGAGATAATCCTGGGCCCCTCTTCTGACGAACTCGAGCGCAAGAGCCTGATCGTTGTGAACGGAATACACGACGATTGGCAGATCGCCGGCCAGTCGCCGCAGTTCATGCAACAAATCCATTCCAGAGCAGTCCGGTTGCGAGAGGTCCAGCAGAATCGCGTCCAAGCCGGGCTCCCTCGAGAGCCCTCCTATCTGCTCCAGGGTTCGTGTCGCGAGTACATCGAACCCATAGTTGCGGAGTTTGGCGCGTGTTTCATAAGCGGCAGTTGAAGAGTCTTCCACGATTAGAATGCGCATGGCATTTGTCCTTCTGGTGGGACAGCGGCTCATTGGGTCCCGGGAAGCAAGGAGCCCGAGTCAGTCAAAGCCAGTACCCGGCTGTCCTTGCGTATCCGCATCCTCAACGATTACCGAGGAGATGGGATTTGTTGGCCCAGTAGGCAGTTCCTGGCTGTATACTGTGAAGGGATGCTCGACAGAAGCTCCAAAATATGCCGGGCTCTCCCATTATGACACAACTTCAATAGCCGTGCGGCCGCCGCAGCCGACGGGCAGCCGGAGTTATCCGATGATCTGCTTTCACCGCTGCCGTGAGCAGGTGGCAAACGCCGGGCAGGGCGATCTCATTTTCGGCCAGGCGCCCCAGAAGCCGGTCTGGCGCCTTAATAGGCTCTTGTTTTGGGTTTGGATAGATTGACTGCCAGTTGCCGGCCGTCGACATCCTTCCCGTTAAGGCCCTGGATGGCTGATTCCGCTTCGGCTGCTGTCTCCATCTCCACAAAAGCAAATCCACGTTTCCGACCGCTATCGCGGTCCGTCGGGATTGCGACCGAAATAACGTTCCCGTGCTCGCTGAAGAGCCTTTCCATATCAGCTTCGGTCAGCTTGAACGACAGGTTGCCTACAAACAATTTCGTACTCATATAATCTCGAATAGCATAGGACCTTGCCAATAAACGTTTTTGACAAAGGGGGCTCCCTAGCTTTGTAGCCCTATTACAGCATGACAGGTATGAGGCCAAATTGCCAGAAGTTCCGGTTGTTATAAGAATCTCGGCTTCCGCGGCGCTCATTCGGGGAATTGAGCCGCGGGCGGCTTGATGCCCTATCGGCAGAAGCGTTGAACATTTGTGCTAATCTGGGACGTATATCGCAATGAGGACACTACATGAGCATTTCCTGGGGCAAGACTAACAGGATAAAGTTTGCGGGCGCCTTCAAGTTGGAAGGGTGGGCACCACCCAACATACAGGCAGTTTACGCAATTACTTATAAGCGGGATCCGGATAACCGGCCTAACAGCCATACGGTGCTCTACTTCGGCCACGGCAGCGACCTCGCCGAGCAAGGGTTGCCCTGGAACCACGAAGACTCGTCGCTCTGGATCGATTTCGCCGGCGGCCGCGCGGAGCTTTACGTGTTCGTGCACCCGATGCCCGCTGCAACACAACTGGAGCGGTGGCGGCTTCATGAGCAACTGGTCTGTGAATACAGCCCGGCATGCAATCGCCCCTGAGATCCCTGTTCTGGTTTGCATACTGTATGTCTCCCGCTACTGTCAATTGCGCCTGACGATCGGATGCCTTCCCCGACGGGCAGTCGAGTTGAATTGGTGCCCCTGCCTTACTTGAAAGCCGGATTGGCAATGGAATGCAATTGGCAGGAAACGGAAACGATCGGGGCATTCGTCGAGATTGCCGCCCGGAGGAAACCAGGATTGAAACTTGCCGCCTGTACCGCATCGAAAACCGCTTCTCCTTCGTGCGGGATGATCATGACCTCAACCAGCATGAAGGCGTCGAGCTGCAGTCATGTCGTTGCCGGAAGACGTCTATAGCCAGGGAGCTCCTGCCCGCGCGCCTCGATCTTCCTGCCTCGGTCTTGAGACTCCAACCAGAGATGGATATTCCCGATCAGCCGTTCTGCAAGCGGGGCAATTCCGTGCGCGGTGGTTTCTTCCGCAAAATTGAAAATACGCTTCAGATCTGGTGCAGCAATAGTCAGCCAGCGAAGGTGACGCGCCAGAGCTGGCACATGCCCCGGCCCGAGCTGATGTATTACCGGCAGGATGATGTTCCTCTCGCTCAGCGTTCTGGAATAAAGCCATGCGAGCGGTTGTGATGCAAAGCTGTGTTTCAACAACGCGGGGCTCAGCACGACGATGCTGATTAGCGAATCTTGTCTCGCATGCCGAACCAGGCGTCGAATGTTGGCTCGCGGTTGCGAACCGAACCGCTCGAATGAGGGCGCAATGCCCCTCTCAGCAAGTGCGTCGGCAAGTGGGCGCGCGACGCCGAGGTCTTCGCCGGCGTAACAGATGAGGATCCTGCAGCCTTTTCCAACCTCAGGCGCGCGCACCCCGGATCTCGGGATAGTGCCGGCGTTGCCCGCCTGCTCCGCGGCCTCTGCGCACCCACCAGGCGCTTCGGCCTGACCTGCCGCCATGGCGCAGCTATATTGATGAATTCGTTCGCGCAATTCATCGGATTGTTGCTGGCTGCTCGACATCAACAGTTTGCAGAGCGCGCTCAACTGCTTATCGGTGCGTGGATCGGCTAACAGATGTTCGGCCGCCTTGATCAACCCTGCCATGTTTTCCCTGGCGGGATTGTCCAGCGCATAGCACACGTCATCGGGCAAGTCGACCTGGAAGCGATAATAACGTTGGCAGCCGGCAGCCGGCAACAGATACCGCATCTGCTCATGCACGGCTTCGCTGCCGCTCTCCGAGACAAGCTCGATCATCGGTACTGACCAACGGACATAGCCCCAGTCGCTCAAACGCTTCGGTTGCATCCGCTCCATCGCCTGGCCGGTTCCCAGGGAGACGACCAGGAACTCGTCGTCCTTCCCGGCGAACAGTCTTCTTATCTCAGCAAAGGCGAGCAAGGACGGATTGTTGGCGAAGACACCGCCGTCAACCAGCATGACTCCTTCGTCTCCGCCTGCTCTCGCCAGGTGGGCCGGCTCAAACATGGTAGGGGTCGCAGCAGCGGCACAAGCCACCTCGCTCATTGGAAAATCGTGCCACTGCTGGCATCGCGCCCAATGGCTCTTGAATATGTGCGGTGCGCGACGATTGATGTCATAGCAGGGGATGAGAATGTTGGTCACGGCGTCTTTCAGTCTGGTATCACCCAGATTGCCCTTCATGATCCGGTTTATGCCGGTGGAGGAGACATATTTGGGGCGCAGCAGGTTACCCCACCATGACCTGGGGTTGCGGAAGATCTGCGGACCATCCCGCTCATAGACGTCTCGGAGAGCGGTGGCCGAGAACTGAGGGCGACCGGATTGATCCGGCTTGGTCAATCCCAGCGCCAGAATACCTCCGGTCGATGTGCCGGCGATGAGATCAAACTGCTCGGCAATCGGCCTGCCGGTCCGGTCTTCAATAGCCGAGAGAATAGTGGCTGGTATCAATCCCCTAATTCCGCCGCCATCTATCGATAGTATGCGCCAAAGTTTCGACATGGGTTCACCAGAAAGCTGCGGTGCGGTTCACGTGTTAAGGCGGGCAATCATTCAGGCAGTTCAGCGATACAACGCCGACTCCTGACGTCCGCGCCGAATGTCCTGGCTCCTGTCGGATTGCTCGACAAACCTGTCCGTCCAGTTTCCCGAAATCAGCATGTCCAGGAACTGCTCGAGTGTCTCCGGCACCTCCGCCACTTGCAGCACTCGACGCCCATCACTTTCCGGCCCCGCATATTGGTTCCAGATGAGCTTGTCGATTTCCAAACCCTGGCGGTTATAGAAGTTCAAAAGCGCCAGCCCGACTTCCTTGGATACCGTCGCCTTATCTTTCACCTGCCAGTCCCGCAATACCGTCCTGCCGATTCCGATCAGATAATACGCCCGTTCTTTCTCGAACTTGGGCTCATCCACGAAGTAGGCCCAGGTGGTTTCGTCGACGTTGTCCAGATAAGGCTCGCACCTGATCTGAAACAATCTGCCGTTCGCCGAGGTGACCGAGGTCGGGCCGAATCCGGAACTCATGAGATGTATCTCCAGGATCCGCAGAAGATGCGCATTGAAGCTGACGCCCTTCTTGTCGGCCTGCAGCTGCAGCCGCTTCCTGTACTCCTCGGGTATGCGAAGGCTTATATTTGTTGTTTTTTGCTTCTCTTCAACGGCCATTTGTAGTTGCCAGCATACAAATTGTAGTCACCCTGCTATCGTAACATATTGCCACATCCTCGGGCGGCGGCTTTTACGGGAAGGTGCTTGCGCGAGCGGGCGACCGGCTAGAATCCGCTGTCAGCCGGGCCCTGGCTGCTTGCCGCTCCAGGCAAACCTGCAGGGTCGCGGCCGATGTTGAGGGCGTTGTTGAGCCTGACCTGAAACGGCACGCCGGACGGCACGATGACATTGGGGCCGTGGCGCAGGCTGCCCCGCAGGATGTTGGCGCCCCCGAAAAGCGTGTTGGAGGACAGGAGCCCGCGCGTGAAGTTAGCCCCGTAGAGCGGGGCAGCAGCGAGCCCGATGCCGCCCTGGTAGAGATTGCCTGTGGCAGCGTACATTCCGGTGCTCTCCATGCGGTTCCTGTATCCAGCGCTGCCCTTTGTCTCGGCGCAGGACAGGTTGCCCGAGCCCACATTGCCGAGCCCGCCCAGGATGGTGGCGCTCACCGGGTAGGCACGGCCGTCCGGCAGGGTCAGGCGATCGAAGCTGAGGGCAAGCGAGCCGCCGTGCTCCAACATCCCGCTGGCGCTGGCCTCGGTAACCTGTCCGGAGACGACGGCCCCTGCCGGTATGTATTCGCCGCCCGGCAGGGGGACGTTGCGCGTCAGGCTGGCCTGGACCGGGTCTCCCTTGTGGGCGGTCCGCGAGGAGAGGCTGGTCATCATCACCAGCGTCAAAACCAGCCCCGGCGGGGCGAAGCCGGGCTCAACCTGCGGAGCCCGCCCGCGGCGCCCGTAAGCGCTCGCCCCGTAGCCGTCATAGCGGGACCCATAAGGGTTCGGGCGGGTGCTCTGCGCGACGGCAGGACGACCGGGCGCAACATGGAAGACAAGCGCAAGCAGCACCATTGTCGTTGCCAGCAGTCTACATTCCAGTTTGGCCTTCATGGTCGGAACTGCCTCCCAAGCCCTTTATAGCACTGTCAGCTGCCCGCATCACCAGTAAGCGCTGCTGCCTTGCCCCTCTCTTCGTTGACCGTGGTCATCAAGACAAGACCGGCCAGGAAGAAGCAGGCCGTGGAGAGGATGGCCAGGCGCTGGTTTCCCGAGGTGATGAAGCTGATCAAGCCGAAGCTCATCGGGCCGATTATCGACGCGAACTTGACGGCCAGCCCCCAGAGCCCGAAGAACTCGGCGGAGCGCTTCAGTGGTGAGAACTGCCCGATGAGAGCTCTGGCGGTGGATTGTGTTGATCCCATCGCCACGCCGATCATAAGGGCGATCACCCAGAACTCCAGCTTGGAGGTGATGAAGCAGGCGAGCGCGATCGCCAGCGTCCACAGGGAAAGCGTGATGATGAGCGTCTTGACGGAGCCGATCTTGTCCTGAACGTGCCCGAAAATAAAGGCGCCGGCGGCGGCGGTGACGTTGACGACCAGGATCACGGCCACCGTCTCCCGCGAGCTGAAGCCGATCACCTGCTGGGCGTAGATTGCCGCCAGGACGATCACCGCCGAGGTGCCGCAGCTGAGCACGACCAGGGTGGTGAGAAAGCGAAAGAGATCCTGGAAGCGGCGGGCCTGGCCGATGGTGCGCATCAGCCGCTCGAACCCCAGCTCGACCAGCCCCTTTCCCGGCGGCATCGGCTCGGCGACGATCCGCTCGCGCAGCCAGAGGAATGTGGGCGCCGCGGCAAGCGCGTAGGTGACCGCCACCATGAGCATGCATGCCGGGACGAACTGCGCCTGTGTCTGGCCGTGCTGTTGAGCCCAGCCGATATAAACAAAGCACATGGACAGAACGAGCGGCCCGCCGAAGTAGCCGATCGCCAGGCCCAGGGCCGAGATCCTTCCCATCTTCTCGCGCGAGGATATCTCCGTGAGAAAGGCGGCGATCAGGTTCTCCCCGGTGCCGTAAGCAAAATTGGCGACGATGATAAGCGCCATCGCCAGCGGTACCGTTCCCGCGTGCGTGAGCGCCAGCAGGGCGGTGCAGATGGCGCACGCGGCCGTGCTTGCCGCCAGAAGCTGTTTCTTGGCCGCCGAGTGATCGGCAAAGGCCCCGAGCACCGGGGCCGTCAGGACAACCAGCAGGTTCGAAACGGCCACGGCCGTCGTCCACAGCAGCGTCGCCAGACCGGCCTTCGGCCCGCCCTGCCCGGATGCCACCACGTTGACGAAATAGGTGTTGAAGATGGTCGTCATGACCACGGTCGTGTAGCTGGAGTTGGCGAAGTCGAACATCGCCCAGGAGAAGATCTCGCGCCGGGACACGGGTGCGGCGGCCGGGCTTTCGCCGGCTGTTGACTGCGGTGGTTCTGGCTGCATGGCGGCTCACAGTTTCCCATAAAATGTTAGCGGGGACTGAAGCGACGGCCTGCCTGACAACGTGCTCTACCAGCGCCTGATTCGACCGATCCTTTTCCAGCTCGATCCCGAGCAGGCCCACCGGCTGGTCTTCCGGCTGGCGCTGGCCATGCATTCGTTCTGGCCGCTGCTGGCGCCGGCCCTTCGCTATGCCGGCGCCGATCTGCGCACGAGCCTGGCCGGCGTGGAGATCGCCAACCCGGTGGGGCTGGCCGCCGGTTTTGACAAGAACGGCCTTTTGGTGTCCGTGCTGGGCGAGCTGGGGTTCGGTTTTGCCGAGGTAGGCTCCGTCACCGCCCGGGCAAGCGCCGGTAATCCCAGACCGCGCCTCTTTCGCCTGCCGGCGGACGAGGCGCTGATCAACCGGCTGGGCTTGAACAACGACGGTGCCGACGCGCTGGCCGGGAGGCTTCGCAAAAGCCGGTTCTCCCTGCCGGTGGGGCTGAACATCGCCAAGACCAATGATCCGTCCATAACCGGTGAGGCGGCCGTCGAAGACATGCTCTACACCTTCCGGCAGGTGAAGGATCTGCCGGTCAGCTATGTGACCGTCAATGTCAGCTGCCCGAATACGCCCGAGGGGATCACGCAGGAGTCGCGCGCGGTAAGCGAGGTTCTCTCCGGGATGATGAGCCTCAACTCGCGCGGGCTGCCAGTTCTGGTCAAGCTCTCGCCGGACAGCTCTGCCGGATTCCTCGAGGAGATTGTCGAGTGTGCCACGAGATGTGGTGCCCGCGGCTTTGTATGCGGGAACACCTCGACCACCCGCGCCGATCTGCGCACGCCCCCGGCTGTGGTGTCCGGCGCCGGGCCGGGCGGTCTCAGCGGCCGCCCGCTCAAGCCGCTGGCCCTGGCCCTGTGCCGGCAGGTGGCCAGGCTGAAGGCGCCGGAGCAGGTGATCGTCGGTGCCGGCGGCATCAGCTCCGGGCAGGACGCCTACGACTTCATTCGCGCCGGCGCCTCCGCCGTGCAGATTTACACCGCGCTCGTCTACCACGGTCCGGCCCTGCCCAGGCGGATAAACGAGGAGCTGGCAGGCCTTCTGGCGCGTGATCGCCTCACCTTAGGCCAGGCGGTCGGCTGCTTGATTTAGGCTTTCGAGCAACATGATTCATTACATTGGTTGCCGCCAGGGAACCCGCGCCCCGGCTTTTCGTCCCCGCCAGCGGGTAAACATAGTCAATCGGCAGCTAGCGGAGGCAGAGGATCATGTCGGATCGAATAGTTACCGGGGTTTTCCAGAGCCACGAGGACGCGGACAGGGCCATCAAGACGCTGCTCGGGGCCAGGTTCAAGAAGCAGGACATCTCGGTCGTCGGCACCGACTCGGACGAGTTCAGGACGATCACGGCCAGGCTGGAGAGTCGCGCGCCCGACAGGTACGCAACCATCTGCGGTGTCCTGGGCGCCTTCATCGGCGGGCTGACCTGGCTTTTCGCCATGTACGCGGTCCCCGGGGCCGGCACGGCGTCGGTGGCGGGGCCGGTGCTCGCCCTCATAAGCGGCGCCGTCATGGGCACACTTCTCGGGCTCATAGCAGGAGCGGTGATTCACTTCGACACGCCGGAATACGCCGGCCGGGTGATCGAGGGAGAGCTGGATACGGGCAAGGTGCTCGTGGCGGTCCACACCAGGGAGCGTGATGAGCGTTACCGGGCCGAAAACATCATGGAGGAAGCAAACGCCATCGAGGTGGCCAGCGCGTCCACGGCGATGATCCTGGGCGGGCTCAAGCAGTTGCAGCCGCTGGTGAAGGCGCACTGAGGGCCGCCCTCGGAGATCACCTGGGGGAAACCAGGATGGTTATTGGTTCGCTGGGCAAGCCGGTGAAACTGCCGGCCCGATCCAGGGCGACCAGGCGTGCCTCGTGAATCCCCGGGACCGCCAGCGCTTGCGGCGGGATAACCATTCTGCCGGCAGTGGCGGGCTTATCCGCCGTGTAGAGGGCGGCCGGATTGCACGCGGGCGGATAGGGCGACGCCAGGTCGCTTTCCGAGCCCGCGTCGAATGTCGTGCCGGCGGGGGTAACCAGCAGGCGGACGGCCCTGCTTCCCGGGATGGCTCTGGCGTCGCAGATGACCCTGACAGGCTCGTTGCGTTTTGTGCTGATGAAGGCGCGCACCGCGCACCCCTGGCGGACCCAGGTGATCTGACCGCCAGCGCCCAGAGCCGGGACGAAGTGGTCGGGCGGCTGGATCCGTATGGATCGCAGGTCGACAAAGAAGTTGCCCGGATCAAGGTGGAGGCCCAGCCTTTCAATATGACCGGCCAGCGTCCAGCGGCGGTAACGGCCGAGCCAGACAAGATAGCGCCCCCGCTCGACCTCGCGCACCAGCGCCTCGCCCGGGCCTGCCCGGTCGGAGCCCTGCCAGACCAGCTCCACCCTGCCCGCGGTGCACCGCCGGCAGCCGGTCGGCTGATGAACCTCCATGTCCAGGACGGCCACCTGAGCAGCCAGCGGGCTTATGTCGACCGCGGGCAGGAAGACGGTGACGCCCGCCGCCCCGGGATATATTCGCAAGAAATCCTGGTGCGGCTCGAGCAGAGGGCTCCGCCGCGACGGATCACCGCCGGTCGGCTGCAGCTCAAAGGCCGCGCCGGCGGCATCGGGGGCCGGTCGCCAGATGCCAGGCGCCGAGGCGCGGAACGTGTAGCTGCCTGCCCCTTGTGCGGGAGCGTAGCGCAGGAACCTGCCGGCTCCTGCGTCCCAGGCAACCGAGAAGGCTACGCCGGGGTTTTGCTGCACGCGGGTTGCCTGGCCCGGCCAGAGGTAAAGCATGCTGCCTGTGGATCGCCGACCGCCAAGCTCCGGGGGGCAGTCCAGATAACCGACGAGCTTTCCTGGACCAGCCCGGGCCGCAAGGGCGTCGATCTCGCGGAGCGCCCGGTCACGGACAGCCGCTGCCCTCGCCCAGTCCTGCATGTCCTCCCGCAACAGATGGCACCAGAGGAAAAAGACAAGCAGGAGGAGGGCCGCTCCCGAGACGGCCAAGGCGATCGACGCCTTTCGTCCCCCGGCGTCCAGCGCGGGGATGGCCGCCAGCGACAGGGCGATGCAGATGAACGCCGTGGGCAAAAGGTAGTACTGGCTGCCCTGAAGGTTTGCCGAGATAGGCGACGCGGCCGCGGAGGCGGTCATCGATGCCAGCAATCCGCCGCCGAGAAAAAGCACAGGACGCGCAGACAGCCTGCCCGTCATTAGCCGGGCCGTGACCGCCGCCAGCGGGATCAGGTAGCCGGCCAGCGAAAGAACCAGGGTCAGCGGGGGCTGGTGGTCCCAATGGCCTGCCGGGAAGAGCGCTCTTTGCCAGTTGTCGCCGTCGAGAACTGCGAACCGGGAAACGGCATGGGCGATCTGGCCTGCGTCCGGTGCACCGGGCACGGTGGCAGCCAGCGCGTGAATAGCCAGCGCCCCGCCCAGAACTGCCCAGAATGACGCCTGCACCACCAACCTTGTCCGGCGCGCGCCTGCCGTCTGGGTTTCTTGCCCGGGTAATAGAATAAACTCGGCAAGCGTCACCACAACCGGCAGCACCAGCGCGAGGCCCTGGACCGTGATGGCCGAGGCGAACAGGACCGCTGACCAGATCAGATAGGCGTTTTCCCGAAGCAGCCGGAAGCGCAGATACGAGAAGATGGAAGCCAGGCATGCCAGCCCGCAGATGAGGCTGTCCCTGCCGCCGAGCCAGGCGGCTGCTTCGACATGCAGCGGATTGACCGCAAACAGCAGCCCGGCCCAGGTGGCAGGCGCGGCGCCGAGCCGGTTGCCGTAGAGCCCGGTTATCTCCAGGGTTATAAGCGACACGGCAAGCGCGCAGCCAAAGAGCAACAGCACATTGGTGAAGTGAAAACCGTCGATGTGCCGGCCCCAGAGCGCCTGGTCGATTAGAAGCGATATGGATACGAGCGGCGGGTTGCTTGCCGTTATGCCGGCGCAGGAAGGGGGATTGCTCAGGGTGCTGCCGATGCCCCCGGGGCTCGAGGACGATGGAGCGGCAAGGCAGCCGATGCGAGCCGGGTCGTCATAGAGGACGCCGATCCCCAGGCTCTGCCAGTAGCCGGCCAGGCAGGCGGCGAGGAGCAAGGCGGCGGCGATGACCATCTGTATCCTGACCGAGCTCAAGTCGACGTGCTCCTTGACCGGCTTGAACTCAGCTTCAAGGTCGCTCGATTTCAGGGTGTCCGGACGCTGGGCAGTCAAAACAATCCGCTCCGTTGGCCTGTCCTTTCGCCGCTCGGGAACCGTAAGCCGCATCCGTACGTCGTCTTGGCTGATCGGTTGGGACCGGCGTGCTCACGCGGAGCACTCATTATATCGACGTTGCCTCCGGCTGTTTGCCGCTTCCACGCCAATATGACTGCTGTGTAATCCGAGCGTCGGAACATGTTCACCCTGGAAACGTGCTTAAATGCTATACGTGTGCCTGTGCCGGGGGGGCCGGGAGAGTTGAACGTCTCTGATAATGACTTTCTCAGGTTCCCGGAAGACTTTCTCTGGGGTGTTTCAACCTCGGCCTATCAGGTGGAGGGGCATCCCGCCGAGGCCCGGCATCGCCTGTCGGACTGGTCGCGCTGGGCGATCAACCACGGCAACATAGTGGACGGCACCACCGCCGATGCCGCTTGCGAGTTCTACGCGCGCTATCCGGACGACCTGGAGATCTGCCGGTCGCTGGGGATCAACTGCTTCAGGCTCAGCCTCAACTGGCCGGTCCTGCGCCCCAGGAGGACTAGCAACTTCTCGCTGGATTCGCGCGCGCTCGCCTATTACCGCAAGCTGCTGAGCGACATCAAGGCGGCGGGCATGAAGACCTTCGTCACCCTTTTCCATTTCTGCCTGCCGGCCTGGCTTGCCGATGTGGGCGGCTGGAACAACCCGCTCACGCTGTTGGAGTTCGAGCGCTATGCAGGGGCGGCGGCCGCCGAGCTGGGCGATCTGGTTGACTACTGGCTCACGCTCAATGAGCCGCTTGTGTACATCTATCAGGGCTATATCAACGGCATCTGGCCGCCCGGGCACCAGCGCAACTACCTTCTCGCCTTCAAGACCATCAGGCGCATGCTGGAGGGTCACGCGGCCGCCTATCGGGCCATCCATCAAGCGTCTCCGGGGGCCCAGGTGAGCTACGTGATTCACTGGCGCCCTTTCGCCCCCCGCAACAAGCTGAATCCGCTCGACCAGGTGGTGCGCTTCTACCGGGATCGAATCTTCAACCACATCTTCCCGCACGCCGTTGAGAGCGGCGAGCTCACCTTCCCGCCGCCTATCGGCTCGGAGCCGCCAATCAAAAAGATATCGGGACCGATAGACGGGCTCAAGGGCAGCGTGGATTACCTGGCCATCAACTATTTCACGCGGGAGATCTGCGAATTCCGGCCGAGCTGGCCGCCGGACATATTCGGCGTGCAATCGGACGTCTGCGTGCTGGAGACGACGGGCATGGGATGGGAGGTATACCCGGAAGGGCTGTACTACCTGCTCACAGAAGACATAGCCCCTTACCGTTTCGGCGGCGACGGCCAGGAAAGGGCGATTTTCATCACCGAGAATGGCATGGCCGATCCGTACCCGGCAGCCTTGAGCAAGGGCGACTGGTCGATCGAGGACGACAACCGGGTGAAGTATATGGTGGCTCATCTGGTGGCGATCCACAGAGCCATCGCCAATGGTGTCAATGTCAAAGGTTACATGCACTGGTCCTTGATCGACAATTTCGAGTGGTCGGAGGGGCTCAGGCCTAGATTCGGGCTTGTCAGGGTGAGTTATCCGACCCAGGAGCGGACGCTTCGCAAGAGCGCGGAGGTCTTCTCCCAGATAGTCCAGCACAACGCGCTGGCGCCCGCATATATCCAGAACCACAGGCGGGCATGACTGCCACGCCAGGGAGGGCGCGCCCCGCCCGCATCCGCCGGCTGAGCATGCGTAGCCGGAGCCAATGCAAAACGGTAGAATCGGCCGTGTTATCTTACGTACGATCATGCGATCGAAATTCCCCTGCAAGATACCCGCTGTTGCCGCCGCGCTGTTTGCGGCGCTCCTGGCTGCCTTTCTCTTGATCGCCGGTTCGTCGTGCCTGGGGCAGGTTCTGCCGCCGGGCCCCGACATTCCCAGGGTCAAGGCCAGCCTGATTGCCGACGTGAAGGCGGTGCAGCCGGGCACGCCCTTCAAGCTGGGCGTGCGGCTGGACATGCCTGCCGGCTGGCACACCTACTACAAGGTAAGCGGCGACGCCGGCATGCCGACCGGCATCGACTGGGCCCTGCCGCCGGGCTTCAAGGCCGGCCCCCTGCTGTGGCAAAAGCCGCACAAGTTCAACGACTCGGGGATCACGACCTACGGCTATGCAGATCACACCCTGATTGCCGCCACCATAACCCCGCCCGCCCGCCTGCCGCCCGGCGGCCGCCTCACGTTCTCGGCCAGGGTCCGGTGGCTGCAATGTAAAGAGCTCTGCGTGCCGGGCAAGGCCCGGGTCTCCTTGAGCCTGCCGGTTGCCGCGCCCGGCCCGGTGGCGGCGGACAACATGGATCTGTTCAAAACCGTCGGTTTCGAGGGCCCGCTCACCAGCGAGCCCCCGCTGCCCGCTCATGGCAGCGTCCTTACCGAGAACCTTCATGTCAAGGGGGTTGCCGGGCAGGGGTCGGCGCTGGGTGGCTTTTTTTTTCTCGCATTTGCCGGCGGCTTCATTCTCAACTTCATGCCCTGTGTCTTGCCGGTAATCTCGATCAAGGTCCTCGGCTTCGTCGAGCAGGCCGGTGAGGACAAAAGGCGTGTCCTGGAGCTGGGACTGGCATTTACAGCCGGAATCCTGGCCTCCTTTCTGGCGCTGGCCGGCATGGTCATCGCCGTGCAGAAGACCGGGCAACGGGTGGGCTGGGGCTTTCAGTTCCAGCACCCGGCCTTTGTGGTCGCCATGTGCGTCATCGTGCTCCTGCTTGCCCTGAGCCTCTTTGGGCTCTTCTACCTGTCGCCGCCGCCCGGACAGGCGGCAATCGACAGGGCGGCGAGCCGGGAGGGGCTTATCGGCACCTTCTTCAAGGGTGTGCTGGCGACGACCCTGTCCACGCCGTGCACGGCGCCTTTCCTGGGCACGGCCGTCGGTTTCGCCTTCACGCAACCCCCCTGGATCATCGTCGCCATCTTCCTGACCGTTGGACTGGGCATGGCCTTTCCGTACCTGGTGCTCACCGCCTTGCCCGACTGGATGCGCTTCCTGCCCCGCCCTGGGGACTGGATGGAGCGTTTCAAGCAGTTCCTCGGCTTCCTCCTCCTGGCCACCGTTATCTGGCTGTTGCGGGTTCTGGGGGCGCAGGTGGGCTTCGAGCAAGCGCTCTGGGTGGCCGCCTTCCTGCTGGTGATTACCCTGGCCGTCTGGCTGGTGAGCAGCTTCACGGACCTGTCCAGCAGCGAAAGGCGGAGGTACACTGTGTGGGGCCTTGCCCTGGCGGTAACCGCGGCCGGCTACTACTTCTGCGTGGCCACGGTTCCCGGGCTGGGCAGACCGCTGCCGGTCGCGCCGGCGGGGCCGACAGTTGCCACCGGAAGCGATGACATCGACTGGCGGCCTTTCAGCGTCGGCGCCCTCGACAAGGCGCTGGACTCCGGGCAGACCGTGTTCGTCGATTTCACCGCCGAATGGTGCCTGACCTGCAAGGTCAACGAGCACGCGGTAATCGGCACCAGACCGGTGGTGGAGAAATTGAAGGCGCTGCATGTGGTGACCTTCAAGGCAGACTGGACAAGGCAGGATCCGCAGATCACAGACCTGCTCCACAAGTTCGGCCGCTCGGGGGTGCCGCTGTATGTGATCTTTCCGGCCGGCCGCCCGACGGAGCCGATCGTTCTGCCCGAGGTGATCACGCAGCCGATCGTGCTGTCGGCGCTGGATGAGGCCGCCAGGTCGTGACCTATTTCAACCCGCGCACGACCTCGAGCAGCTCGGCGTTGTTCGGCATTCCCTCGAAAACGTGGCGCACGATGCCCTTCTTGTCGATCACGAAGAGGACACGACTGGCCATATCGGACCCTTCGCGGAGAACCCCATAGGCTCTGGCTATCGCCGTGTCCTGGTCGGCGATGAGCGGTATGGTCAGTGCGTGCTTGCGGCTGAACTCCTCGTGGCTGGCCACCGAATCGCACGACACGCCCAGCACCTGCGTGTCCGCGTTGTTGAACTCCTTGGAATCGGCGGAGAAACTGCACATCTCCCTGGTGCAGCCGGGCGTCATGTCTTTGGGGTAGAAGGCCAGGATCACGTTTTTCTTGCCTATGAACTCGTCGAGCGAGATGGTGCCGGATGGATAGGCCTGGGCCTTGATCTTGGGAGCCTGCTCGCCCACCTGGGGAACCTTCAGTGCCGCCTCGCGTGGTGTTGTCATTGTTCCATTCTCCTTTTTGAAACTGCTCCTGCCTGGCAGGTGCACCCGGGGGCGCGGGCGGGGCGTGCCCGGCCCCTGCAGGTTCCGCTGTCATTAACTTCCGCCTGGGATGGGATATTCTCCCACGCCGGCAAGGCGGGGTGGTCAAGGTGGATCGGGGTCGACTAGCCTTTGACGGTGGCCTCGATGGCCTCCAGCAGCCCATCGAGCTTGCCCGGGTCGGGCGAGTCCCAGAAGACGGCCAGGATGCCGACATCCACGTTGGTGAAGACCGTCGCCCGAGCGGCCGATTGAAAGATGGATTGATTGAGCGAGCCCAGCTCCAGCTTTTTTGTCGCCACGTCCGTGTGGCTGTGAACGGAGATGGCCATGGCGCCGAGCACGTCCTTGTCCATCCCCGCTTCCAGCGTCGAGGCGATCACCAGCCCGTCGTGGCCGACGATCAGGCAGCCGGCCACTCCCGGGTAGTCGTCTATCTTCTTGAGCAGGGCCCGTATGCCTTCGCCGCGGGCGGCGCTTATCACGCGGGCCGTCGTCAGACCGGCACCGCGCTTTTCGGCGCTCTTGATGATGTTGCTGACGGCCTGCACGTCCAGGAGCATCTTGCCGATCGACTTCATCGAGCCGGGCGTGTCCTGCCCTACAGCCTGGTACGACCCCGAGCTCTGCGACAGGCGGCCGAACTCCTTGATCGGGGCGGCCGGAGACTTTGAAGGCTCGGCGACCGCCTTATCGTGCTGGCTCTCCCCGGGGGCCGCGTTCGCCTGTTCCGCCGCCGCCGGTTGTGCTTCCAGGCCCGACGTTGGCGCGTCCTGTCCCGCTGGTGCCGTCTCAGCCTTCTCGGTCGGCTGGTTGGAAAGGCTGGCCAGCAGCTCCCGCACCTGATCCGCAGCCACAGCCGCCCGCGTGGGGGTGGTCGGGCCGGGCTCGGGGGCGCCGGTTTCCGCCGGGCTCACCGCCACGGGCTCCTCCGCTGCTTCGGGCTGGGCTGGCGGGAGCGGTGGCGCCTCGACCGGCGCAGCGGCCGCAGCCGGCTCACTTTGCCTGTCCGGCCCTGCGGCCGGAGCCGGTTTATCCTGCGTGGCTGGCTCAGCGGGCAGCGCGGCGGCAGCCTGGGCCAAGCCGGTCGCCGCGCTTGCGGCAGCCGGATTGGGCGGGGACGTGTCGTCGCCTTCCGCCCTGGACTTCACCTTCATCACGTTGGCGATCGCCTTTAGCAGCCCGTCGGCGCTTGCGGCGCCGGGCCTGTCGGAGAACACGGCCAGGATGCCGTCGTCGAGCTTGCGCAGCACGGTGAGTTTGCCGGCCGACTGCAGGATGATTTCGCTTGCCACCCCCAGGGACAGCTTGCCGGCGGCGATATCCGAGCTGTTCTGGATTGCCAGCGACATCGCCGCCAGCACGTCTTTGTCCTTCGACAGCTCCATGGTTGTGGCGATGACGAGACCGTCGTTGCCGATGATCATGCTGCCCCCCACGCCCGGGTAGCTGTCGACGTATGTCAGAAGCGTGCGGATGGCTTCGCCGCGCTCGGCGCTGACGACGCGGGCGGTGGTGATCCCGCCGCTTCCCCCGCCCCGTTTGATGATGTTTTCCACGGCCTGGGTGTCGATCAGCATCTTGCCAAGCGTCTTCATGCCGCCGGAGCTCTCCACGTCCTCGGAGCCCTTGGCGCTGGCCTTGGCGGAGAGCCGGCCGAAGTCTTTTACGTCCTTCGGCGGCTCTGTCTGCGGGCGGGCGGCAGGCAGAGCCGCCGCCTCGCTTTGCCCCGTCTCGCCCCGCAACTGGGCAAGGGTTTCGGCGGATACCTGGCGCAAGGCTTCCTTGGACACCAGCTTGGCGAAGGCGTCGTCTATCTCTTCGCCCGCCACCTCCTCCTCGAACACCTTCTCCGGCTCTGCCACCGTATCCGGTGAGGCCTCTGCCTCGGCGTCCAGCGGGGCAAGCGGCCCGGTCAGCGGCTCGGCGGCGAGAAGCTCCTTGAGCGAAGGCTGCTCGGACGGCGCCGCGGCCGGCTCCCCGCCGTCAGGCGGTGGGGGTTCCGGCCCGCCGCTGACCTCGGCGGGCTCCGCTGAGGTTGCCCCCGGCGCGGGCACGGTGCCGGCGCCCGGCTGGCTGGCTTCAGCCTCCTTGTCCAGCCGGGCGCAGGCCTCCGGCTGCCCGGCCGAAACGGTAAGCTGGGCTGGTGACTCGGTCCGGGGAGCAAAGTCGATCGCGCGCGGCGTGCCGCTTTCCTGCTTCCCCTGGCCGCCGAGAATGATTGCCTCGGGCTGCTGGCGGGCGGTGGCTGCTTCGGCGGCCTTGCTCTCCTCCTTGAAAAGGGTCTCGAGCGACGGCTTCTCCTCCGGATGCAAGGAGCGCTCCAGGCGCATGATCCGCGAAATATCCAGGCTCTCCAGGATCTCCTTGACGGAGGGAACGGCTTTTGCTGCCGCCCTGGGTTTCACTTCGGCAGGAGGTGCTGCGGTCGGGGGCGAGAAGTCGTGCTCGGCCACAGGCGCGCCCGCAGCCGGCTCGGCGGCAGGGGCCGCTGGCGACGGTTCGCCCGGCGCCGCTCTCGCGGACGAGGGCTCGATCAGGCGGGCCTTGAGGGCGGGGGGCTCCCCGGGCAGCTGCAGCTTGAACAGGGACAATGTGCAGGCGATGCCGGCCACATTCATGATCACCAGCTGAACCCAGCTTATGAGCACCAGCGAATCCGGCAGCATCTGGGAAAGCTGCGCCACCGAGTTGCCGACGGAGCCCACGAGCATGGAGAATCCGAGCACCGAGGCGGTAAGCTTGACGATCTGCTCGGTCGAGGCGTTCTCATAGAAAAGCAGGCTGCAAAAAAGAGCCAGGCCCACCTCGCCGACGAACAACGCCAGAAGCGGGATCTCGACGATCTTGTCCGGGTATTGTTGAGGGTAATAAAAAACGCAGGCCAGCCCGGCGGCCAGAGCCAGCACGACGAGCACTCGGTTCGGATTGACGATCAGGTTATACATGGGGGCAAACTGACCAGGGATTCCAGGCCCGGGATGGGCACACTACTTCTCCTAATTACTATACCCGCGCCGGGAAAATAATGCCCCGTCGGGGCCTTTCGGGGTGGCGCACCGGCTTGCGAGCGTGGGGTTATAAATGATTAAGCGCGGAACGTCGCGCCCAGCTGGTTTTTCAGGCGGTCACGGATGGAGCTCATGCGCTGCTCGACCTCCTCGGCTGTGAGCGTGGCCGCCGGGTGCTGGAAGGTCAGCCGGAAGGATAGGCTGCGGGTGCCGCCGGGCAGCTGGAAAACGCTCACCAGCTCGAGGGCCCGCAGATTGTCGCCGGCGGCGGAGACTATGCAGTCGCGCACTGCCTGGTGCTCTATCTGCGGTGCCAGATCGGCGGTCAGGTCTCGCACCACCGGCGGTGTCGCAGGTACCTCGGCGAAGGCCGGCTGCCTCCGCCAAGCGCGCAGGCTGTCTATGCTGAGCTCGAAAAGCGAGATCGGCCCGCGCAAGCCCAGCTTATCGGCCTGTGCCGGGTGAATATCTCCCAGCTGTCCCAGCGTCACCCGCCTGTCGCCCCAAACGTGCTCGATGGCGCAGCAGCGCCCCGGGTGCAGCCACGGCTGCTCGGCATCGAGCGGGCGGAAGCGGAGCGTGCCTGCCGGCAGGCCCAGCCTCCCGGCCAGGTTCTCGATCATGCCCTTGGCCACATAGAAGTTCGATCCCTCCTCGGGCGCTGCCTGAGCGGAATCGCCCTGCCAGCGGCTGAGCGCCCGGGCGCCGCAGACCACCGCCGAGGCGAAAAGCTCCTCCTCCACCCCGGTTTCCTTGTGCGAGCCGTCGCCCACGCGCCGGTAGACGCGCCCGATCTCGAAGAGCCAGACGTCCTTGCGCCCGCGATCCTGATTGTAGGAGACCGCTTTCAGCAGCCCGGGAAGCAGGCTCTCGCGCAGAGCCTGGTGGTCCTCCGAAAGCGGGTTAAGCACCCTGACCGTGGTCGATCTGCCCTTGTGCGACGGCGCCGCCGCCGTTGCCAGGTCGCCCCCGACCAGGCTGGAGATGTAAGCCTCGTTCAGCCCGCAGGCTGCCAGCGCTGTTCTTACCACCGACTGGCTGTCGTCGGGCGGATCCGGGGCTACCGTGCTGGCCGGCATGGACGGCGCTATGCGCTCGTAGCCGTACAGGCGGCAGACCTCCTCGAGGAGATCTATCTCGCGGCTGACGTCGCCCTGCCGGAAGCTGGGGACAAAGACGGATAGCTCTGATGGCGACACCGTTTTGGCCTGAAACTCGAGCGGGGCCAGCAGGTCGGTCACTTCCCGGGCAGAAAGCTCGATCCCGGCCAGCCGCTTCAGTTGCCGCAGGCGCAGGCTGACGACGACAGGCTTGACCTCGTCGCTGCCACCATGGCTGAGGCGCCCCAGGTAGCCGCCGCAGCTCTCCAGAATCATGGCCGCCGCCCGGTCGGAGGCCTGGCGCACGCCGGCCGGATCCACTCCCCGCTCGAAACGCAGGCTGCTCTCGCTCGACAGCCCGAGCAGCCTGCTCGAGCGCCTGACCCGCGCCGGATGGAAGGCGGCCGCCTCCAGGGCCACGAAGGTGGTCTCCTCGCTGATCTCGCTTTCCTTGCCGCCCATCACCCCGGCCACCCCCAGCGGGCGCAGCCCCTCGGCGATGGTCAGGATCTCCTCTGTAAGCATACGCTCGCGCCCGTCTATGGTCGTGAGCAGCTCTCCGGGCCTGCCGCGCCGCACGTCCATCTGCCTGGTCAAGAGCCTGGCCATGTCATAGGCGTGCAGCGGCTGCCCGAGCTCGTGGAGGACATAGTTGGTGACGTCCACCACGTTGTTGACCGGGCGGACGCCGACGGCCTCCAGCCGGCGGGTGATGCGGAGCGGGGAGGGACCGACGCGGATGCCCTGGAGCACGCGCAGGCTGAAAAACGGGCAATCCTGCGGGTTCTCGATCTTGATCTCAATCTCTTCGCTGGTGCTGTCCACCTCGGGAAGCCTCCAGGCGGGCTGCCGCATGGGCCGCTGGCAGAGCGCGGCGACCTCGCGGGCCATGCCCTTGACCGACAGGGCGTCGCCCCGGTTGGAGCGCGGCTCGACATGAAGTATGTCATCCGGATACAGGCGGAGGAGCTTGATTACATCCAGACCCAGCTCGGGGGCGCCGTAAAGTATCAGGATCCCCTCGCTTTCACCGCCTGTGATACCAAGCTCGGGCGGCGAGCAGAGCATGCCGCAGGATGTCACGCCGCGGATTTTGGTCGGCTTGATCTCGAGCGGGCTGCCGTCGTGGCGGTTAATCACCCGCGCCCCCGGCAGGGCTACCGGAACGCGCTGCCCGACAATGATGTTGTCCGCCCCGCAGACAATTTCCAGCGGCTCGGCGGCGGCGTCTATCTTCACCCGGGTCAACCGGATCTTGCTGGCGTTGGGATGCGGGTTGATCTCCACTATTTCGCCCACCTTCACGGGACCGACAATATCGGGCCCGACCCGCCGCACCTCCTCCACCTCGAAGGCGCCCATGGTCAGCTTGTCGGCGACCTCCTGCGGGGAAAGATCGCTCACGTCCACATAATCCAGCAGCCAGTCGAATGAAAGCCTCACGGTTCTTGTTGCCTGTCAAAACGTCTCGAGGAAGCGCAGGTCCGACGAGAAAAAGTGGCGGATGTCGTTGACCCCGTATTTGAGCATGGCCAGGCGATCGATGCCCATGCCGAAGGCGAAGCCGCTCCACTCCTCCGGATCGATGCCCACCGCCTCCAGCACGTTGGGATCGACCATCCCGCAACCGAGAAGCTCGAGCCACCCGCGGTGGCCGCAGGTGCGGCAGCCTTCACCCAGACAAAACGGGCACTGGCTGTCGAGCTCGGCGCTCGGCTCGGTAAAGGGAAAGAAATCCGGCCGGAAACGGGTCTTGAGCGGCCTGCCGAAAAAGAGGCGGATGAACTCGTTGAGCGTCCCCTTGAGCTGCCCGAAGGTAACGTCACGATCGATGAGCAGGCCTTCCGCCTGGTGGAAAAGCGGGAACTTGCGCGCGTTTATCTCCTCGTTGCGGTAGACGCGGCCCGGCGAGATGATCCTGAGCGGCGGCTTGCGCTTCTCCATGACCCGCACCTGCACGGTCGAGGTCTGGCTTCTCAAGAGCACCGAGCGCCCGACGTCGGTGTAGAACGTGTCCTGGGAGTCGCGCGCCGGGTGGTGCTCCGGGGTGTTCAGGGCGTCGAAGTTGTAGTACTCGGTTTCCACCTCCGGGCCTTCGGCCAGCGAAAAGCCCATGCCGAAAAATATCTGCACGATCTGCTCGCTGACCAGGGTCAGCGGGTGGATGTGCCCGAGCTGGTGCCCGACGCCGGGCAGGGTGACATCGATCTTCTGCCCGGACAGCTTGCTTGCAAGCTCGCTCCTGTAGATGGCCTCCTTGCGGGCGGCAAGCTCGGATGCGATCCGCTCCTTCACCCGGTTGGCCAGCTCGCCGACCGCCGGACGCTCGTCTTTGGACAGAAGCCCCAGCCCGCGCAAAACGACCGTAAGCGCCCCCTTCTGCCCGAGGTAATTGACCCGCAGCTCCTCGAGCCCGGCGCTGGTCGCCGCCTGCTTGACCTCGTCGAGCGCCTCGCGCTCGATCTGCTCCAGTTTCTCCTTCAGCTCGCTGACGCTCACGGATCCTCGCCCGGGCTATTTAAAGCACTTATTTACAGTAGCAGATAAGGCGCCCATTTTATCCCTTGGGCGGTTGCCAGTGGAATTGCCCGCGTTCCGCCCGTCAACGCCGTTGCCAATGGCCAAGGCGCCGCCTTAGAATTCTAGGGGTTGACCCCGATTCCCGGAGGAATGTGCGCAAACCTCGCTCCAAGAAAAGATCCGGCTACACGATACCGACCACGCGGGTCTCGGTCATCGTGATCACCGACGACCAGAAGATACTGCTCGTGCGGCACCGCAAGGGCAACCGGCTCTACTGGGTGCTTCCCGGCGGGCGGCTGGAATACGGCGAGACTTTTCACGAGTGCGCGGTCAGGGAGTTGAAGGAGGAGACCGGGCTGGATGTGGAGATCGAGAAATTCCTCTTTCTATCGGAGGCGATCGCCCCCGACCGCTCGCGGCACATTGTCAACATCTACGTCAAGGGGCGCATCACCGGCGGCACCATGCGGGCGGGCAACGAGCCGGTGCTGGCCGGGGTCGACCTCATCCCGCTAGCCGAGCTGGAGCGGACCACGTTGTTCCCGCCCGTCGGCAGGAAGATTCTCGAGTGCGTCCCCGGCGGCTTTGCCGGAGGCGTTCAGTACCTCGGCAATCTCTGGGTCTAGCCGGCGCAGGCGCGGGCAGCGGTAAACTTAGACAAAACACACAGTCGGAGGCTGGAAAATGGCACAGCAAAAAGGAGCAAAGCGGGCGGTCAAGGTTGCCAACCGCAAGCGCAAACAGACCACCCGGGCCAGACAGGCCGAGGCCAAGCGATTGGCCCGCAAGGCGAGCCAGCCCAAAGAGGAGAAATCCGAGTAGCCTCCGGCCGGCGCTGCTGCCGGACTGCCTCAGTACCACTCCTCGCCGAACGAGAAGGTGACCCCGCCCATCACCACCTCGCTGCCCGGCTGCGCGCCCTGGGCGACGAGGGCCTCGATCACCCCCATCGCCCGCAGCACCTGATGAAGGTGGTGCAGCGACTCGGGGTCGCGCAGGTCGGTGACCCGCACCAGCCGGCTCACCCGGTCGCCGACCACGGCGAAGGTTTTCTTGCGCCGCTCGATCGACCAGGCGTCCCCGGGGTGCTGGCGGGCCTTGAGATCCGGCCCGACCGCGTAGATGGCCGGCGCCTGATGCAGGCGGCTCAGGTTCTCGAGGATAGCCTTCCTGAGCTCCGCTATTCCCTGGCGGGTGGCGCAGGAGATGAGGAGCGGTCCGGCTGTCGCGCCGGCCCGGCCTGCCGGCGCCGCCGACCGATAATCTGCCCGCACCCTGCCCAACACTTGCTCCTGCTCCTCCCCGGACAGGAGATCGGCCTTGTTGAGCACGAGGATCTGCGGCAGGGCGACCAGCCGCTCGCTGTAAAGGGCCAGCTCCTCGTTTATGGTGGCGATGCACCCCTCCACGTCCTCGGCGCTGATGTCCACCAGGTGGACGAGCAGGCGCGTCCTTTCCACGTGGCGCAGGAACTTGTGCCCCAGCCCGACCCCGTGCGAGGCGCCCTTGATAAGCCCCGGCAGGTCGGCCATTACGTAGCCGTCCCCATCGGGCCTGCTCACCACGCCCAGGTTGGGCTCCAGGGTGGAGAAGGGGTAGCTGGCGATCTTGGGTTGGGCGGCGGTGAGGATGGAGAGCAGCGACGATTTGCCGGCGTTGGGCAGCCCGACGAGCCCCACGTCGGCGAGGAGCTTGAGCTCCAGGTCCAGCACCCGCTCGATCCCTGGCTGCCCCGGCTCGCAGAAGTGGGGGGCCCGGCGTGTCGGGGTGGCCAGCCGGGCGTTGCCGCGCCCGCCCCGGCCGCCCTCGGCCACCAGCACCTTCTGGTCCGGCTCGACCAGGTCGGCCACGATGGCGCCCGTCTCGGCGTCCTTGACCACGGTGCCCACCGGCACCTTGATCACCAGGCTCTCCCCTGCCCGCCCGCTCATGCGCTTGGGCCCGCCGCGGGCGCCGGGCGGCGCCTCGAAATGGGCCCGGTAGCGAAAATCGAGGAGCGTGGACATCTCCTTGCTGGCCTGCAGATAGACGCCGCCGCCGGCGCCGCCGTCCCCGCCGGCCGGACCGCCTAATGGCTCATATTTCTCCCGCCGCCAGGCGACGATGCCGTTGCCGCCGTCGCCGGAGCGGACATTGATTCGCACCTGATCTACAAACTGGCCCATAGAAAGAATTGAACATGTAGAGATCAAATAAAGATCTGTATTTAGATCTTTATTTAACAGTAATTCTCTATATACTGGTTTTAGTTGTCCGGTCCGGCCCGAAGGTGACCGCCGGGCAGGCGGATAGAGGGAGGGAGTTTCCTTGGAAGAGCGAATTACCGTACACGAGAAGGCGCGGGGCGAGACTATAAACGTGTACATCGGCGAGTACCGCGGCACCAAATACCTGCACATCCGGGAGTGGTACCTGGACAAAGACCAGGAGGAGAAGCCCACGAAAAAGGGCGTCGCCATTCCGGTGGAGAAGATAGAGGCCCTGCGCGAGGCCCTCGACAGGCTGGTGCCGAAAGCCTGACGGACAGGGTGCTGGCCAGTTTTTGCCTGCCCCGGGGAATCTGCCGCGGGCGCGGCAGCCTGATGGTTTCCGCCCTGGCCGTCTTTGCCGCCGCGGGCCCGGCCAGCGCGGAGATCTTTGTGTCGGCCGACAGCCCGAAGCAGGGGCAGACCGTCGAGATATATGTCAGCCCGAAAGCAGCCGGTGAGGCGCCCGCGCCCGGCTCGCCGGCCGTTGTCTTCAACGGGCGCGCCTACCAGACATTCCCGGTGGCCGAGCCGGACGGGGCGCACCGCCACCGGCTGCTCGTCTCCATCCCCGCCGATCTCCGGCCGGGCACCTATGCAATCCGCTGCGGACAGGAGGAGAAGACGCTGCGCGTGCTGTCCGGGCGGTTCCCGGTGCAGAGGATCAGGCTGCCTGCGGGCAAGGACAATTTCGTCGCCTCGCCCGGCGAGGTGGATGCCGTCGACAAGGCCAAAGCCACCGTCAGCGACAGCCGGCTGTGGAAGCGCAGCTTTGCCGCCCCGGTCTCGGCGCGCATCTCCACGGTCTTCGGCGTGCGGCGGGTGGTCAACGGCCACCTGCTTGCCGATTACTTTCACTCCGGGATCGACTTTGCCGCCCCGGCCGGCGCCCCGGTGAGGGCCTGCGCGCCCGGCCGGGTTATCCTGGCCGCTCAGGACTTCAAGCTGCACGGCAAGACCGTGGCCATCGACCACGGTCAGGGGGTGGTCTCCTTTTACATCCACCTGCAGAAGCTCTTCGTGAAGGCCGGCGACACGGTGAGCGCCGGCCAGCTAATCGGGCGGGTCGGGCAGACCGGCCGGGCCAACGGCCCGCACCTGCACTTCAGCATCTATGTCAACCAGGTGGCTACCAATCCCCTTGACTGGTTCAAGCAGGAATTCTAGCGACCCGCCGGGCGCGGAGCCCCGGGCGCACTATACTTATCTTTAGGTGACCGCATGCAAGGAAGCACGGTGGGGAAGTGAGCCAGGAGTCAGGGCGTGCCTTCGGCAGGAAAGCGTGTGGGGCGGGGCTTGTCCTCTCCTTCTTGCTTTTGGCGGCGCCGCCGGGCGGTCTGACCAGGCAGAAGCCCGGACACCAGGAGCTGTCGGCGGCCGGCCGGAGCGAGAAAGCGATGCTCGGCGGCGCCGGGATGAGCCGTGCCGCCGGCCAGGGGTCCGGCGATTCCCCGGAGGTGCCCGATCCGCGAACCGCCCTGCCGCCACCGCAGGTGGAGATGGACGTGGTCAACATCCTGGCCGATTTCCCGCGCGAGGAGAGGCCTTACGTGCAAAAGATCGTGCACACGGTGAAGGACCTGCAGCAGCTCAACAAGCAGTGCACGAAGAAGGCGGCCGTCTTTGCGCAGAAGGGGCTGCCCAGGTCATCGGGGCGTGACCAGGTGGATCTGGCGAACCTCTCCGAGCTCAATCAGGGATACCTGCGATACTTCGACCCGCTGCGGGCGTATCTGCGGGTGGCCTACAAGCAGCTCTACGCGCTCAAACCGCCGCCGCGCTTTGAAAAGGCGCACAAATACTGGCTGGCCTATCTCGCCTACGCCCTGGAGAACCTGGACCAGCAGCGCTCCGGTGACCGCAGCCCCGCATCCCGGCCCAGCCATTCGCCGGTGGAGGTGACGCAGTACCGAGCCTGGTCCTGCCGGCTTTTCAAAGAGAACGGGCTCGATCTCGCGCCCTATATTGTCAATTGATGGCTGCGCTCACCCCGTGCAGCCAAGGATATAGATTTAGAGCGGCCCCTTGTGGGGGCCGCTCTTCGCCGCTCGGGCAAACTGGCGCCCCATTCCTTTCGTCCTCCTTGCCTGGTGCCCGGAGGTGCGGAGCCGAGAAGCAAAGCGTGGGATTCCGCAGAGGAATCCGGGGCGAAGCGCTCAATTTATGTGGTTGCGGTCTTGCTCCAGAAGGCTTCCTTGATCGCCTTGGAGGAGTTCGACTCGGAGCTGATCAGCACCGTGGCCGGTGCGAACAGGAAGACGCCGTCGCCTATCTTTTGCTGGTGCCCGTCGATGGCGTAGGTCGCCCCCGAGAGGAAATCGACCACCCGCTGCGATTGCTCGTTGTCCAGAAGATGCAAATTGAGCAGCACGGATTTGCGAGCGCGCAGGTGCTCGACAATCTCTGTCACCTCGTCGAACGCCCGCGGTTCGATGACCAGCACCTCGCTCGACGGGGCGGCGTTGGGGTGATCGACGACCTTCGAGCCGCCGGACGTGATCGGATGGCGCACCGACTTCATCGGGTCGACCGGCGCTTGATCGGGAGCCAGCTGCCCATTGGTGGCGTAGACGGTGTCACCGGTTTCAAACAGATCCTCGAAGTCCTCCTGATCGTAATTGTCTGCTGGCCCGAACCAGAAGCTCTTGAACTTTTGAACGATGCTCACTACCTTCCTCCTTACCTACCTTGCCTGGAACCTTACCTGTTACCTTTTACAACACAACCCGGGAAAAACTTTTGAAACTGCCTCAGCGGGCGAAAACCGCTC
Organism: Pseudomonadota bacterium; assembly: GCA_021325555.1. Classification (GTDB taxonomy): domain Bacteria; phylum Cyanobacteriota; class Vampirovibrionia; order Obscuribacterales; family Obscuribacteraceae; genus JAJPGY01. The sequence goes on from JAJPGY010000037.1 coordinate 111,114, forward strand.
GCCCGAGCCGCACCATCGTGGCACCGCAGCTGATGGCTTCCCGCCAGTCCTGGCTCATGCCCATGGAAAGCTCGGGAAGCTTGATGGCGAACTCCTGCTCGAGCTCATCGCGCAGGTCTCTCAGCCCGCTGAAGCAACGCCGCCAGACCCCGGGATCCTGGCCGAGCGGCGTGATGGTCATCAGCCCCTCCACCTTGATCCCCGGCAGGGCTAGGATGTCGGGCAGACTGGCCCGCAGGCTCGCCGGATCGAAACCGGACTTGGCCGGGTCGGGCAGGATCTTCACCTGCAGGAGCAGCGGCTGGACCATGCCGTGCCTGCGGCAGCAGCTGGAGATCTCCTCAGCCAGGCGCAGGGAGTCTACCGAGTGGATGAGCGCGAAGCGGCCGATCGCTTTTCTCACCTTGTTGGTCTGCAGGTGCCCGACCAGGTGCCAGTCCACTTTTCCGGCCAGCGTGCCGGCGAGGAGATCTTGCTTTTCCAGGGCATCCTGAACCCGGTTCTCACCGAATGTGGTGACACCGCAGCGGAAGGCCTCCCGGATCTCTTCCGGACCGACGTTTTTGGTAACGGCTACGAGCCTCACCGGGCGGCTGCCTATGGTCTCTCGTATGCGGGCCAGGTTATCAGCCACACTCATGCCTTTCTAGCGTGCGAGGCGGAACGTGATCCGCGGATCAACAGCTACTATAAGACCTGGAAACGGCTGATTTGTCAAGCCTCGGGCGCCATTTTCTTTCACACCGCCGGTGGTTGCGCGCAGGCGATGGGAATATGCTGTAGTTGTACGCGATGAGGGTCGAGCGGATATCTCTTTGATAGCGCAGGCGGTGGCATGCGCATCTGCGCAGGGGGCGGGGTGAGGCTGTCGGCGGCTCAGGTCAGCCGTCGCCGAAGGTGAATGTGATCTGGGCCAGCGCGTAGATGGCCGCCGTTTCGCTGCGGAGGATCCGCCCGCCCAGCGATACCAGCAATCCACCGGAGTCCGAGGCCAGCTCGATCTCCTGGTCGGCGAGCCCTCCTTCCGGGCCCACGAGCACGGACATGGACTTGAGCGGCTGCTCGGCGGCGGACAGCTGGCGCAGCAGGTGGGCAAGCAGGGGCGCCTCTCGCCGCTCGGCGCAAGCCACCGATACATGTTCGGCCGATTCCGGGGCCCACAGCTCGGAGTTGACGAAGCTGCTCAAGCTCATGGTCTGCCTTACCTCGGGGATGCTGGCCCGCTCGCACTGCTCGGCGGCCTCGCGCATGATCGCCTGCCAGCGTGTCAGCTTGCTGGTCTCGACCCCCGGGGACCGGCTTTGCGGCTTGACCACGCTGCGCGCGCTGACGATCGGCACCACCCGGGCGACGCCCAGCTCGGTCAGCTTTTGCAGCGCCCACTCGAACCGCCCGCCGCGGAGCGGGGGCAGGGCCACGGTGACGGCCACGCGCGGGTCGTCCATGGCCTGGTGCTCGTCGATGATCCTGGCCTCAACGCCGGTGGCGGCCGGCTTGTCCAGGCAACAGCGGTACATGCCGCCCTGCCCGTCCAGGATTATTACCTGGTCGCCGCGCTTGAGCCTGAGCACGTTCCTGATCTGGTTTATAACCGCCGGGTCGTAGATGCGCACCAGACCTTGCTGTCGGTCGATAAATTCAGGCGAAATAAAGAATCGCTGGCAGCGCATCGGGAGGGACTGGAGGGCGGTGATATAATCTACATCCTGTGATTCTAGGTGATCTGCGTCACAGGTTCGCCCTTTACAAATCCCGGCCCCGTCAGCGCGGCTGCGAGGTCGGCACCAGGCGTCTGGGGTGGGCTATGCCCGCGGGCACAGGATGGGAAGTCATGGATCTGAAGGAATGGTTCGCCAGCAGGCGCCAGAAGCGCGAGGCGATGCAAGTCAAGCAGCCGCTGACCACCGAGGAGTACTGCGCCCTCTGGACCCAGTGCTTTCAGTGCCGGGAGCTGCTTTACACGCGCGACCTGCGCAACAACTTCCATGTCTGCCCGAAATGCCAGTACCATTTCCGCATAGGGGCCGAAGAGCGCATCGAGCAGATCTGCGATGCCGGCTCGTTTGCGGAGCTCTTTTCGAACCTGGAGTCGGCCGACCCGCTGGGCTTTGTCGACACGGACACCTATCCGAACCGCATGATGGAGGCCACGCGGAAGTCCGGGCTGAAGGAGGCCGTGGTCACCGGCACCTGTTTGATCGAGGGCACCGCCTGCGCCCTGGCCGTGATGGATTTCGGGCACTTTGGCGGCTCCATGGGCTCGGTGGTCGGCGAAAAGACGACCCGCCTGATTGAGAAAGCGCTCGAACTGTCCCTGCCGCTGGTGATCGTCTCGAGCTCCGGCGGGGCGCGCATGCAGGAGGGGATCTTCAGCCTCATGCAGATGGCCAAGACCAGCTCGGCGCTGCACAGCCTTCACAAGGCCGGGCTGCTCTACATCTCGGTTCTCACCGAGCCGACCTTCGGTGGCGTCACGGCCAGCTTCGCCATGCTCGGGGACTTCATAATCGCCGAGCCGGGGGCCCGCATCGGTTTTGCCGGGCGGCGCGTGATCGAGCAGACGATCCGGCAGAAGCTGCCCAACGAGTTTCAAACCGCCGAGCACCTGCTCAAGCACGGTCAGGTGGACATGGTGGTCGAGCGGTCCAGGCTCAAGGAGGTGCTTAACCGCCTGATGAGCTTCCACGCCCGCCCGCCTGCCGGCCAGCCGCACAACGGCCCGCGCGGCCGCCAGGCGGCCGAGACGGTTTCCAGGCGTTAGAAGGGGGCAAGATGCCGGCACAACTGGAGAAGAAGATTGTTCCCCTGGAGTTCGAGCAGCCGCTCATGCTCCTGTCGCAGCAGATCGAGGCGCTGGAGAAGCAGCTTGCCGACAACCCGAACCCGGACCTCGAGGCGGACATCTCCCAGTTGCACGAGCAGTACAACCATCTCCGGCGATCCCTTTACGCCAACCTGCGCCCGATCGATCACCTGGCCATCGCCCGCCATCCGCAGCGCCCCTACACGCGCGATTACTTCGACCGCTGGGATCCGCAGTGGATCGAGGTGCACGGCGACAGGCAGGGCGCCGACGACCCGGCCATGGTGGCGGCCCTCCTTACCCTGGACGGCATCGGCGTGGTGGCGATCGGCACCCAGAAAGGGCGGACCTTGCGCGACAAGCAGCAGTGCAATTTCGGCATGCCGCAGCCGGAAGGCTATCGCAAGGCGCTCAGGCTCTTTCACCACGCCGAGAAGTTCGGGTTGCCGGTGGTGACGCTCATCGACACCCCGGGCGCCTATCCGGGCATGGCTGCCGAGGAGCACAACCAGGCGCAGGCGATCGCCATGAACCTGCGCGAGCTTTCCGCCTTGAGCGTGCCGGTGGTGGCGCTGGTCACCGGCGAGGGCGGCTCGGGCGGGGCGCTGGCGATCGGGGTCACCAACCGCATCCTGATGCTGGAGCACTCCGTCTATTCGGTGATCTCGCCGGAAGGCTGCGCGTCTATCCTCTGGCGGTCGGGCGAGAAGGTGGCCGAGGCCGCGCAGGCCATGAAGATCACCGCCCGCGAGCTGTTCTCCTTGAAGGTGGTGGACGAGGTGATCGATGAGCCGCTTGGCGGGGCGCACCATGACGCCGACTTTGCCGCCCGGGTGGCCGGCCAGGCGATCGCGGGCCACCTGAGAGACCTGGGCAAGATGAGCGGCGACCAGCTGCGCGAGGACAGGCAGAGCAAGTTCCGCCGCATGGGCAGCTTCATCGAGTCCGGCTCCTGAGCCAGCTTGCGCGGGGCGAGCGCAGCACTACTTGATCATCTTTCTGTAACGCCGCATCAGCTGCCGGGCGCGGGGCACGTTCCTGCCGGTGACCCTGGACAGAAGGGAAACCGCCTGCCGGTAGCTGCGCTTCTGCGCCTGGCGGTCGGCAAGCTGCATGTAGATCTTGTTCAGCAGCTCGGCGTCGGTGTGGCTGAGCTTGCCCTGCCCTTTCCTTGCCTCGAGAATGTCCATGGCCGGCTCGAGCTTGCCGGCGGCGTAGAGCGCTGACGGGTCACCACCGGCGGTGAGCAGGGAAGGCAGCATCGGCTTCAGGCGCGCATCCACGAACCGGCCGACCGGCTGCTGGCCCCGGGCGAACCAGAGGAGGGCGGTGACAAGGACCATGGTGACCGCATAGGGTAGGCTGCGCTGCAGCAAGCCGATCACCCGGGCGGAGAAGGGAACCGCGGCGCGCGTCCTGGGCATGCGCTGGGTTATCGACTGGGCGGAGGGCTCGTTTGAGAGCGAGGATTTCACCCACTTCTGAATTTCCTCCTCGAGCTGGCGGTTCTTGGCGGCCAGCTGCGCCGTCACCGCTTCCTGTATCGAGCCGTGGCTGCCCGCCTTCCCCGCTGACGCAAACGAGGGGGCGTACTCGCTCGCCTGTCCGGACCCGGCGGCGGCTTCGTGCTCCGACAGGCCGGCCTCGAGCTCCTCCCAGAAGAGATCCATGGTCTGCGGGCGCTCCTCAGGCCGCTTGCCGAGAGCGCGCGCGATCGCCTTTTCCAGCCCCGGGCCGAACCGGAGATCGGGGCGCACGGCAACCAGCTTCGGCGGCGACTCCGAGCAGTGCATGGACATGAGCGTGACCAGATCCTTGGCCAGAAAGGGCAGGCGGCCGGTGAGCATCTCAAAGATGACCACCGCCAGCGAGTAGATATCGGTGCGGTGATCGACCTCGTGACCGCGAAACTGCTCCGGGCTCATGTAAGCCGGGCTGCCGCATACCATGCCGGTTGCCGTGATCCTCAGCAGCGTCTCCTCGCCTCCCTGAATGATCTTGGCGATGCCGAAGTCCACCACCTTCACCCAGTCTTTCTGCGTGTTGGTCTGTTCGAGGATGATGTTGTCCGGCTTGATGTCGCGGTGCACCACAGCGTGCTTGTGGGCGTCCGACAGCGCGTCGCAGATCTGCTTGATAATCGAGGCGGCCTCGTCGACCGGCAGGTACTCCCGCTCCTCAAGCAAATGGGCCAGCGAGATGCCCTCGAGCAGGTCCATGACGATGTAAGGTTGCCCGCCGGCCATGACGCCGTAGTCGAAGAGGGTGATGATGTGCGGGTGGTTGAGGCGGCTGGCCGCCCTGGCTTGCTGGTGGAAGCGCTTGATCGCCTCGTTGTCGGCCGCCAGGTGCGGGTGGAGCACCTTGACCGCCACCCCGCGTCCGATCAACTCCTGGCTGGCCTTGTAGACCATGCCCATCGCACCGCGCCCGATCACCGACTCGATCTTGTAGCGACCCTGCAGGACGGTGCCGATGAGCGGATCGTCGCCGATCGGCACCAGGGCGACGTTGTCCTTCGGGCAGATCTCCGTGTCGTCGTTGAATTCGAGGTGGCAGCTCAGGCAAAGTTTCATCGTCTAATTATTTTGTTTCGATTTCCGGCCCCCTCCCAACCTTACATTACATTAGACCTACGTGGGGCATCGACCCCATAAGCACCACCTGTGAGCACGGACCATGCAAGAAGGCAGCAACAAAAAGACGAGCAAGCTCCCGCTTCTGCTCATTTTCTTCACCGTTTTCATCGACCTCATCGGCTTCGGCATCATCATCCCGCTTTTGCCCACCTTCGCCGAGAAGTTCGGTGCCGGCGGTCTGGTCGTCGGTCTGCTCCTTATGTCGTACTCCTTGATGCAGTTCTTCTTCACCCCCTTCTGGGGCCGCTTGTCGGACAACGTCGGGCGCCGGCCAATTCTTCTTGTCAGCCTCGCCGCATCGGCTATCGGATACATCATCTGGGGTTTTTCCGGCTCGCTGGCCTTGCTTTTCGTTTCGCGGATCGTGGCCGGGCTGGGCAACGCCAACCTGGCCGTGGCCCAGGCTTACATCGCCGACGTGACGACGGCGGAGAACCGGGCCAAGGGGATGGGCATCGTCGGGGCAGCCTTCGGGCTCGGCTTCGTGCTCGGGCCGGCGATCGGCGGCCTGTGCGCAGCCCACAACTACCAGCTGGCCGGCTTCGTGGCGGCCGGCTTCAGCTTGCTGGACCTGGTGCTCACGGCCGCCTTTCTGCCCGAGCCGCCGAAGCGCAGCCAGGCTGGACACGAGCGCTTCGTGCTCGAGCCCAACTTCTACTGGCGGACGCTTGCCGACGGCACCCTGCGGGCGCCGCTTTCCATTTTCTTCATCGCCACCTTCGCCTTCGCCATGATGGAGACGACGCTGGTTCTGCTGACCGAGCACCAGTTCGGCTTCAACGCCCGAGACAACGGGCTCATGTTCGCCTATATAGGCTTTGTCATGGTCTTCGTTCAGGGCGGGCTTATCGGGCGCCTCTCCAAGCGCTTCGGTGAGAAGAAGCTGGTGGTAGCCGGCTCCCTTCTGGTGGCGCTCGGCCTGTTCCTCACGCCGCTCACCAGCTCGCAGCCGGTGCTCTACGCCGCATTGGCCCTCCTGGCCGTCGGCTCGGGGATTGTCAACCCGTCCAACCAGAGCATCCTCTCCAAGCTGGCCGCCAGCGAGCAGGTGGGCGGGGTAATGGGCGTGGGCCAGTCGCTCTCCACCCTGGGCCGCATTCTGGGACCGATCGCCGGCGGTGCCGCCTTCCAGTGCCTGGGCATGGCCAGCCCCTATGACATCGGGGCGGCGGTGATGCTGGTAGCTTTTGCCGTCGCCCTCGCGCTGCCGCGGCCTGTTCGCCCGCAAGAGGCGGCCAGCGACGCCAAGCACCCGGAGCCCACCCAGGCTTGAGCGAAGGACCGGCACAGCGGGGAGCTTTCCCGTTTCGCCCCGGGGCACGTTATTAAGTTGTAACGCGGGCTGTTCACGAGCGGGCAAGCCCGGTCTCGAAAGTGGCGCCCAGCCGTTGTTTCGGACGACCGGCCGTCCGCTCGCCCGGGTCGGGCGTTAAGGTTTAATCACCTGGTCTCAGGTCGCCCAAAAAGAGGGCCGGTTACACCCGCGGTTCCCGGGCGACAAACCCGCCGCGCCCTTGCCGCCGCGCTCGCCTGTTGTTTAAAACCGGCTGGCAGCGGGTAGATTGTGGGCAGGAAAGTCGAATCTCAAGGGCTTGGCTTCCTGGATCCTGGGAAATATCCAGAAGGGGATTGCATAAATTTAAGAGTGTGCTATATTGATCCAGCTTTCAAGCCCTGTGTGGCTTTTAACGGCAAGCCTTACCAGATCTGGATTCGACCGACCACCCGCTGGACAACGGGTGAAGGCAGTGGCGGGCTTGAGCCGAAAGAGGTAGAAAGGAAGGATATGGAGACTCGACAACAACAGGATGTCCAGAAGCGTTATCAGCAAGAGCTGAGCCGTTACCAGAAACAGATCCAGCAGACCAAGAAGCTGCTGGGCAAGAAGAAGGCTGCCTGACAACGCCCAGGGCGCCTGGTGAACAAGGAACCGGCGGGAGTGCCGGTTCCTTTTGGTTTGATCGCTTAGGACAAGGTAAATCGCGGCTCAGTATAGAGAAATGCTCTTCTGTTAGGCTATTTCTTTATGAGCGACGATAACCCCAGCGCAGCGGGCGGTTCCGAAGAAGCCAGCAAGCTCAGCCGGCTGTGGCGAAGCCCGGACGTAGAGCGGATTCTGTCGCGCTACGACATCGAGTCCACCGCCGCTCACGTGCGCATGCTCGGTGAGACCGGCATCGTGCACGATTCGGTGGCGCATTCGGTGCTTGAGGCGCTGGACAGGATCAAGGGCGAGCTCGGACAGGGAAAGTCCTTCCTGCGCCCGGAGCATCCCGATGTGCATACGGCGCTGGAGGCCCGTCTCGGCGAGCTGGTCGGCGAGGCGGCAGCCACCGTGCGGGTGGCCGTATCAACCAACGATCAGCTGGCCACCGACATTCGGCTCTGGCTGCGCGATGTGGTGGTCGAGCTTTTTGGCTCCCTCATCGATCTGCGCTCGACGCTGATCGATCTGGCCGATCGCGACATGCAGGTGCTGATGCCGGGCTACACCCACATGCAGCCGGCGATGCCTATCCTGCTTTCCCACTGGTGGCTGGCCATCGAGGCCCGCTTTCGCGCCGACTTTACCCGCCTGTCCGACCTCTACCGGCGGCTTAACGCGCTCCCCCTGGGGGCCGGGGCGCTCTCGGGCATCGCGCAGCCGATCGATCGCCAGCTGGTGGCCCGCTACCTGGGTTTTGACGAGGTGATCGAAAACAGCCTGATCGCCGTTTTTGATCGCGATTACCTGATCGAGTTCGCGTCCTTCGCCAGCGTTGCCGGACTGCACCTCTCCCAGGTCGGCGCCGATCTGCTCATGTGGAGCACGCAGGAGTTCGGATTCGTCAGCTTGCGGAAAGCTTTTGTTTTCCCCAGCCGGACCATGCCGCAGAAGCGCAACCCGGTCGTGCTGGAGGTGCTGCGCTCGCGCCCGTCGATCATCCTCGGCCGGCTGGTGGAGTTCGTCTCCACCTTGAAGGCGGTGCCGATGGGTTTCAGCGAGGAGCTGCAGGTCTGCCTGCCCAGCCTGCTGTCCGTCGCCGACAACCTGGCGGCCGCCCTCGAGCTCGCCCGGACCGTCTTGCCGGCAATCGAGGTCAACGCCGAGCGCATGAAGGAGGCCGCGTCGGCCGATCTCACCAACGCGGCCGCCGCCGTGGACTATCTGGTGGCCCGGGGGCTGCCGGCGGAGAAGGCGGCCAAGGTGGTCGACGATCTGGTGAGCTATTGCCGGCAGCGCAAGAAGTACCTTGCCGACCTGGAGCTCAACGAGTGGCAGCAGTTCTCGCCGGCATTCGCCGAGGACATTCACGAGCACGTGACCGTAGAGGGGTCCGTGGGGGCCCGCTCCTCATATGGTGGCACGTCGCTCGAGCAGGTGATGATGGCCCTCGAGCGCGCCAGGGAGGTTCTGCGCTATGATCGCGAGCACCTTCCCAAGCTGGCCCGCCAGCGGCTTGTCGAGGGCAAACAGGGCAGGGAAGGCGAGGGATCGCCCGCCGTGTCCGCCTGTATGGAAGCGGAGGGCTAAAAGAAGATGAGGGCCGAAAGACGATGAAGGCGATTGTGCTGGCAGCAGGGGTTGGTTCGCGCCTCGACCCTCTCACCACGCAGATTCCCAAACCGATGGTGCCGGTCGCCAACACGCCGGTTTTGGAGCATATTCTCAATCTCCTCAAGCGCCACGGCATAAGCGAGGTGGCCTTGAACCTGCACTACCTGCCCGCGCAGGTCAGCGACTACTTCGGCGACGGGTCCAGGCTGGGCATGAGTCTCCACTTCGAGCTCGAGGAGACGCTGTCCGGAGACGCGGGCGGCGTGCGCGCCCTGCGCCAGTACCTGGACGACGACACCTTCCTCGTGCTCATGGGGGATCTGCTGACGGACGCCGATCTCGGCGCCGTGGTCGCCGCCCACAAGAGGCTGGGGGCCCTGGCCACCATCGCCCTCAAGCGGGTGGAGGACGTCAGCCAGTTCGGCGTCGCGCTCCTCGACGGGCGGGGGCTGATCAAGGGCTTTCAGGAGAAGCCCGACCCCGACCAGGCGCTCTCCAACCTTGCCTCCACCGGCATCTATGTCTTCGAGCCGGAGATCTTCCAGCACATCCCGGCCTCCGGCGTCTACGGCTTCGGCCGCCAGCTTTTCCCGTCCCTGGTCGAGCGGGGGCTGCCGGTGGGCGGTGCGGAGATTGCCCAGTACTGGTCCGATGTTGGAACCATCCGACAGTACAGGCTGTCCAACTTCGACGCGCTCGAGGGCCGGGTGGCGGTGCCGCTGCCCGGGGACCGTACGCAGTGGGGCTGGCTGGGCGCCGGGTCCACGGTGGCCGATTCCTGCCGGGTGGAAGGACTGCTCATGGTCGGGCGCGGCACCAGGATTGCCGGGCGCGTGCGCATTCGCGGCCGGGTAATCGTCGGCGACAACTGCTTTGTGGATGAGGACGCCGAGCTCGAGGACAGCGTCGTCTGGTCGGAGGCCAGCGTGCAGCGCGGCGCCTCGATCAAGGACTCGGTGATCGGGCGCAACTGCGTGGTGAAAAACGGATCCAGGCACGTCGCCAAAGCGACGGTGGCCCCGAAGGTGCTGATCTGACCGGATCAGGCGGAGAGCTTGGGCTCGCTATCCGAGTCCGAGTGCGATGCTTTCCAGATCTCCATCCACAGCCAGTAGTGGAAAGGATTGAGGTTGGGGTCGCCCGGCTCCAGCAACGACATCCAGGTGCGCGCATCGGGAAAGCGTTTCGCCAGGCTGTAGCAGTCCGCCATCCACAGCACCTGTTCTCCTTTCTCTTGCATTAGCATCGGGTATCCCTCGCCTCGGTGTGGCAGCACTGCTCCCACAGGTTGGTCATACCCGATTTCCCGTCGCCTGAAACCGCACTTTTTTGTTGGGGCGTTACAAAAATTAGTGCTTCGCTCGCCGGCGCTCGCTGCGCGCGGGCTGCGCCTCCTTGGCTTGCGGGGTGCGGCGGATCGTGGTGCGGGCCGGCATGCCCCGCCCCTGCGGGTGCTGGTTGGGCGCTCCGGGGCCTGCGCGGTGCTATCCGGGCGGCCAGCGCAGGGAGCGGCCGCCGAGGACGTGGATGTGCAGGTGAAAGACGCTCTGGCCGGATTGCGGACCGGTGTTGACGACGGTGCGAAAGGAGGACAGCTTCTGGTCCCTGGCTACCCGGGCCGCCGTCTGGAAAAGCCTGCCCAGCAGCTCCGCGTCCTCGCACTCGCCGAGGTTGCGCACGTGGCTCCTGGGCATCACCAGCAGGTGGGTCGGCGCCTGCGGGTTGATGTCGCGGATTACCACCATGTCGTCGTCTTCGGTGACGAAGCTCGCCGGCAGCTTCTTGTCGATGATCTTGCAGAAGATGCAGTTGTCCTCGCGGGCCACTTCAGCCACCTCCTTACCGGGGCCTGTCCGGCTCCCAAAGTTTACGCCATGGCCGTCCATTATGCTTGTTAATGGCCGTTTGCGGGTACTTTAGGCTTGAGAGTCCGGCGGTGTTTTTCCGGGAGGGGACTATGGCCGATGAGGGCAGCTATCTGGCCCGCTTCATGATGATGCAAAAATCGCTCTTCTCCTCGCTTCACCTGAAGGATGTCCTGGAAGCGGCCGTGGTGCAGTTTGCCGATCTTTCCGGGGGGTCGAAGGTGGCCATCTTTCTGGCCGACAACGAGAGCCTGGCCCTCAAGCTCATGGCCTCCCGGGGCTACAGCGAGGCGTCGCTGGAGAGCTTGCGCGTGGTGCCGTTTGCCGCCGAGAGCATCCTCAAATACGTGGTGCAGAAAAGGGTGCCGATGGCCATCCCGCCCGGCAAGCCGGCCCCGGATCTCAGCGCCGCGGTCATGGCCAGCGAGCGCTCGGTGGCGCAGATGGCGCTGCCGCTCATCCATTCGAACCTGCTGGTGGGGGCGGTCCTGCTCGACCTGGCGCGGGCCGATATTCTCCAGCGGCAGGATTTTTTCAAGGATGTGGCCGACATCGCCGCCGTGGCCATGGCCAACTCGATCCTGTTCGGCAGGAGCGAGTACGAGCGGGAGCGCATGAACACCCTCTACAAGACCTCCTGCGCGCTGTCGGGCAGCGTCCTGCGCGGGCCGGAGGTGCTGCAGATCGCCTGCGATACGGCCCTTGTCCTGGGCAACACGCCCAACTGCGCCATCCTCCTTTTCGATCCGGCGCAGCAGTGCTTCAACCTTGCCGCCTTCAAGGGGCTGGAGGGGCAGTCGCTGGCCGACTTCGACCTGGGCGTCGAGGGGACGGTGGCCGGGCGCTGCCTGGCCACCGGCAGATCGGAGTATCTGGCCGACGCCAGCGCCCATGCTCACCGGCTGCCGCGGGCCGCCGGTGGTAGCATATTTGGTTCCCTGGTGGCGCTGCCGATGATCCACGAGCACCAGCCGGTGGGCGTGCTGATGGTCCTGTCCACCGATGCCCGGGCGTTTCATCGCGAGCAGATCGATCTGCTGGAGTCGCTGGTCGGCCAGGTGACCACCGCGCTTCACGTGGCGCTCACCCACGAGAGCGCGGCAGCGCAATCCATTCAGGACGCCCATACCGGGCTTTACAACCGCTGGCACTTCGAGCAGGCCCTTTCCAGGGAGGTGGAGCGCTCGGCCCGCCACAACCGGGAGGTGTCGCTCATGCTTGTGGACGTGGATCACCTGGCGCACATCAACGAGCACCTGGGGCAGGACAAGGGGGACGAGGCGATCCGTCACGTGGCCGGGGTGATCAAGGGGACGCTCAGGGACATAGACATTCCCTGCCGCTACGGCGGCGAGGAGTTCGCCGTCATCCTGCCCGAAACACCGCTGGCCAATGCTGCCGATGTGGCCGAGCGGCTGCGCACGCGCATCCGGGCCGAGAGCGCCGCCGGAATAGGCATGGTCACCGTCTCGGTCGGGCTCTCCGCCTTCCCCAACAACGCGCACGACGCCGACGCCCTGCTGCGGTCGGCTGAGCAGGCGCTCGATGTGGCGAAGTTCGAAGGGCGCGACCGCGTGAAGGTCTGCCAGTCCGGTCTGCCGGCCAGCGGGTCGATATCCTGGGAGGAGCTTGCCCAGCAGGCCAGGCTGTCGGTGATAAGCGAGCGGCAGTCCAAGCTGAAAAGCCGCCTGGAGTCCGCCCCCGACTACGCCAGCTGGATGCGGGCGGCTGCCGCCCGGGGAGCCAAAAAGAAGTAAGCCGCCAGGTTTTGATCCTTAAGAAAAATAGCAAGACAGCCCCGGCCGGGGAGCTTGCTGGTTAAACTTTGGTGATGGAAGAGCCCGCGAACCAGGTCGCCACCGGCGCCGGTCTCGGGTTCCTTTGCCCATCATATTAGGAGGAATGAGTCTTGGCTACAGCAACTAAACTCGCTTTGAAACCACTAGCCGACCGCGTCGTCGTCAGGAAACTCGAGGCTGAGGAGAAAACAGCCGGCGGGATCGTCCTTCCTGACACCGCCAAAGAAAAGCCGCAGCAAGGCGAAGTGCTCGCCGCTGGCCCGGGCAAGCTCGATGAGAAGGGCAACCGGGCGCCGATGGAAGTGAAGGTGGGCGACAAGGTCCTCTTCGCGAAGTATTCCGGCACCGAAGTGAAGATTGACGGGGTCGAGTACCTGATTATTTCCGAGCGCGACATCCTTGCCGTCGTCGGCTAGTTGAGTTCACCAGTACAAGGTATTTCCAAACCAAGGAGAGGAACCAGGAAGTATGCCTAAGCAAATTGTTTATGACGAAGAAGCCCGTCGCGCCCTGGAGCGCGGCGTCGACCATGTCGCCAACACCGTGAAGGTCACATTGGGCCCCGCCGGACGTAACGTCGTGCTCGAGAAGAAATTCGGCGCCCCGCAGATCGTCAACGACGGCGTGACCATCGCCAAGGAGATCGACCTGGCCGATCATCTGGAGAACGCCGGCGCCCAGCTGATTCGTGAGGTCTGCTCGAAGACCAACGATACGGCCGGCGATGGCACCACAACCGCCGCCATTCTTGCTCAGGCGATGATCAAGGAAGGGCTGCGCAACGTGGCCGCCGGCGCCAACCCGATGGTGTTGCGGCGCGGCATCCACAAGGCCGTGCGCATGGCCGTGGAGCAGATCAAGACCTACTCCAAGCCGGTCGAGAGCAAGACGGCGATTCAGCAGGTGGCGACAATCTCCGCCGGCAACGACGAGGAGATTGGCGAGCACATCGCCAACGCCATGGACAAGGTCGGCAATGAAGGCGTGATCACGGTCGAGGAATCGAAGTCGCTTTCCACAGAACTCGAGGTCGTGGAAGGGATGCAGTTCGACAAGGGCTACATCTCAGCCTACTTCGTCACCGACAGCGAGCGGATGGAGACGGTTCTCGACGAGCCGTTCCTCCTGTGCGTGGACAAGAAGGTCAACTTATTGGCTGATCTCGTGCCGGTCCTCGAGCAGGTTGCGCGCGCCGGCAAGCCGCTTCTGCTTATCGCTGAAGATGTGGAAGGCGAAGCGCTGGCCACGCTGGTGGTCAACCACCTGCGCCAGGTCCTCCGCTGCTGCGCCGTCAAAGCCCCCGGCTTCGGCGACAGAAGGAAGGAGATGCTCAAGGACATAGCCATTCTGACCGGCGGTCAGGTTATCTCGGAAGAGGCAGGCATCAAGCTGGAGAACGTCTCAAAGGACATGCTCGGCAAGGCCCGCCAGGTCCGGGTGACCAAGGACAAGACCACGATCGTCGCCGGCAAGGAGACCTCGGCCGAGGTGCAGAAGCGCATCGCGCTCATCAAGCGCCAGATCGAGGAGACCGACTCCAGCTTCGACAAGGAGAAGCTGCAGGAGCGCCTGGCCAAGCTGTCCGGCGGCGTGGCCGTCATCAAGGTTGGCGCGGCCACGGAAACCGAGCTCAAGGATCGCAAGCTGCGCATGGAGGACGCCCTCAACGCCACCCGCGCGGCCGTTGAAGAAGGCTATGTTCCGGGCGGCGGCACCACGCTGGTCAACATGGTCAAGAAGCTCACCGAGAGCAAGGAATACAAGGCCCTGACCGGCGACGAGAAGACCGGCTTCGACATCGTCGTGAAGGCCTTCGACGCCCCGCTGCGCCAGATAGCCGACAACGCCGGACTGTCCGGCGAGGTCGTGGTTGAGAAGGTCAAGCACGAGGAGAAAGAAGGCATCGGCTTCAACGCCCAGACCTTCAAGTACGTCGACATGGCCAAGGAAGGGATCATCGATCCGGCCAAGGTGGAGCGCTGCGCCCTGCAGAACGCCGCCTCGGTGGCCGCGATGTTCCTCACCACCGAAGCGCTGGTGGTCGACGTGCCGGAAGAGAAGAAGAGCGCCATGCCGGCAGGCGCAGGCATGGGTGAGTTCTAAGCTCGGAACGGACCCATACGCAACAAAAAGATCCGGGGACCGCAGGTCCCCGGATCTTTTTGCCTGCGCCTGTGCGTTCGGCGCAGCCGGCAAAAGCCCTGGCAAACGGCAGGCGCGGGCCTTGCCGTTCCCACAGGCAATATAATTGGTTCGTCGGGGCGCTGCCGGAGGCGTGGAGGATGGCCGATACAAGAATCGTCTCCCTGATCGCCAGCGCCACCGAGATTGTCTGCGCGCTCGGGCTCGAGGGCAGGCTTGTCGGCCGCTCGCACGAGTGCGATTACCCGCCGTCCGTGAAAAGCCTGCCCGTGTGCACGGCGCCCAAGTTCAGGCTGGACGGCACCAGCTACGACATCGACCAGCGCGTGAAGGCGATCGTGCAGGAGGCGCTCAGCGTCTACCGCGTCGACGCAAACCTTATCGAGCGGCTGCGCCCGACCCACATCATCACCCAGTCGCAGTGCCAGGTCTGCGCGGTGAGCGCCGGCGACGTCCAGGACGCGGTCTGCCAGATTACCGGCACCAGACCGGCAATCGTCTCCCTCGAGCCCAACAGCCTGGCCGACGTTTTCGACGACATCGCCCGTGTGGGCGAGGCGCTCTCCGCAAGCGACCAGGCGCTGGCGCTTGTCGCGCGCCTGCGGGAGCGCATGAAGGAGATCGCCGACAGGGCCGCCGCGCTCGGCGGCAGGCCCGCGGTCTGCTGCATCGAATGGCTCGACCCGCTCATGGCCGGCGGCAACTGGATGCCCGAGCTCATCGAGATGGCCGGCGGTCGGAGCCTGTTCGGGCAGGCAGGCAGGCACTCGCCGTGGATGGAGTGGCAACAGGTGCTCGAGAGGGATCCGGAGGTGATCCTCGTCACCCCCTGCGGCTTCGACATCGCCCGCACCATGCAGGAGGCCGCCTCCCTTGCCGGGCGCCCTGGCTGGAGCAGCCTTAGGGCAGTGAGAGAAGGCCGGGTGTTTGTCGCCGACGGGAATCAATATTTCAATCGTCCCGGGCCGCGCCTGGTGGAGTCGCTGGAGATCCTGGCCGAGATCATACATCCCGAGGCGTTCGCCTTCGGGCACGAGGGAGCCGGCTGGGTGAGCATCGGTCAGGGAAGCCCGGCAAGGGCCGTCTGAGCCATGCGGGTGTGACAGACCGCCACGGCCAGCGCATCCGCCGCGTCATCGGGCCTTATGATCTCACGGTGGTTCAACAGCCTGGCCAGGCTGTGTTGCACCAGCTTCTTGTCTGCTTTCCCGAAACCGGTGAGCATGAGCTTGATCTGCATCGGCGTGTATTCGGAAAACGGGACGCCCAGGCTGGCCGCGCACTCGAGAATCACACCCCGCGCCTGCGCCACCGGCACCAGCGTCTTTGCGTTCTTGAAAAAGAAGATCGCCTCCACGGCCAGCAGATCCGGCGCATAGTCTTTTATGATTGCTGCCAGATCGTCGCGGATGATCTTGAGCCGGCATGCCGCATTGAGCTCCCTGGGAGTCTGGATGGTCCCTGCTGCCACGTATTCGATGCGATCCCCCCCGCGCCAGTCGAGCAAGCCGTAGCCGACGGTGGCCGTGCCCGGGTCGATGCCTAAAATTCTGGTGGTCGGCGTTTCGCTCAAAACTCGGCTTGGGCGCGCGGTGTGACAGCCCCAGTCTAGCACCATTGCCGGTGGCGTCCAGGTATATCTGCCGGCGTACCTGCGGCTAGCTTGCCGGGGTGAGCTTGACCGTGGCAGCCGATATGTTGCTCAGATCGCCGCCGGGATCGGCGGAGCCCGCGTTGGGCAGCGCGCCGCCCAGCCCCTGCACCAGTCCCTTGACCAGCGTGCCGTTTATCGTGAACTGGCCGGCAGTCTGGCTTACGGAGTTGACCTTGACCGTGATAAAGCCGAGCACGGTCCTGGACTGAACATACGGCTTGCTGCCGCTTATCACCGGAAATACGAGAAATGGTTTTGCCATCATGGCCGATACCTCCTGGGTGCCCAGGATGTTGGTTCCCAGGTGCATCCCCTGGCTCATCGGCGATATCTTGGTCACGCCGTCGGCGGCGATCGCCGTGTCTATGGAGGAGTTGGGCGGCGCCAGCTGCAGGGCGATGTCGATCAGTCCGCGCATATAGTTCGTATTGGCCGGGGAGTTCGTTGTTCCGGACACCCAGGCGGCGTTGCCGCCGGAGCCGCCGGATTCGACGACGATGGTCACGTTGTCGCCTATGTGCTTGGTATTGAGCGCCGCCCCTTGGGAGGTGTCATCGATGCTGGGCGCAATCGGGAAGAACTGATTGGCGTCCAGGTAGTTGATGACCGGGTAGTAGGTGGCCGTCGACCTGGAGATGACCGTGTCCTGCGTGCGCCCGAAGATGCGCGCCAGCATGTGATTGATGGTCATGGAGGCGTCGACTTCCACCGAACTGTCGCCGCTCGAATCAATGGGAAGAACGGTGACGTTGACCGTGCTGCCGGTGCCGGAGGATACGGCGCGGCCGTCGGCCTTGTTCTCGCCGGCCACGCTAACTGCATCGGCATCGGCGTTGGCCGGATCCGTGGCCATGTCCTGTGCGCCAGCCAGGGCGGCCGCGTCGGTGGCGTTCTGCAGCTCGCCCTGCACCGTCTGCACGTGGGCCAGATCCACTGCCAGCGCTCCCAGCCCGACTACGATCAGGACTATGCCCGACAGCAGGACGGCGCCCAGAACTCCTGATTGGCTTCGCTTCGATGATCTTCGGCGGTGGAATAGCATAATAAATACCTCAGCGACGGTCGATTTCTGCGTGTGCCCACCACGGTGTTTCTGCCCCGGCCGCAGCGGCACTTAACAGGAAATGCCGCATGCTTAGCCGCTTTTCAGGTGAAATCGCCTTAAGGGCCCGTCAACAGCCTAGTTTGTCGGCGCCAGCTTGACGGTGGCCGCGGACAGCTCGGGCAAGACGTTGTTGGGGTCGCTGGCGCCGGCGCCGGGCAAAAGCCCGCCGGCCCCCTGGACCAGTCCTTTTACCAGCGTGCCTGTGAGCGTGAGGGAATCAGGGCCCCTCGATATTCCCGTCACGTGTACGGCGATGAATCCCCTGAGCTCCCTGCTTTGAACATAAGGGTTGCTGCCCGTTATAACCGGCATGACGATGTAAGGCTTTCCCTCCAGCCGCCCGGGATACTGCCCGCCGCTGAGATCCACGCCGTTGTGGAGCCCCTGCGTGAGCGCAATCTGGTTGGTGCCGTTGGCGGTCATCTCCGGGCTGAGACTGGAGTTGGGCGGCGCCAGCCCGAGCGCGATGTTTACTATCTCCCTGAGCACGGTGGTGCTCGGGTGCACGGTGGTGCCTGAGGTCCAGGCCGCGTTGCCGCCGCTGGGTTTGATTGCGATAGTCACCTGATCGCCCACGTGCTTGGTGTTAAGCGCCGGACCCTGGGAGGTGTCGTCGAGGCTGGGCGCGATCGGGAAGACCTGATTGGCGTAAAGCGTGGTGACGGAAGGGTAATAGACGGCGGTGGATCTGGCGCCAACGGAGTCCTGGAGCCGCCCGAAAATGCGCGCCAGGGCGTGGTGAACCGTCATGCTGGCGTCCACCTCCACCGAGGTGTCGCCCATCGAGTCCACCGGCAGCACGGTGACGTTGACGTTGCAGCCCGAGCCCTGCGCAACGGCCCGGCCGTCGGCGGTGTTCTCGGAAGCCACGGCGGTGGCGTCCGCATCCGCATTCGACGGGTCGCTGACCATGGCCTGGGCGCCGGCCAGCGCGGCCGCGTCGGTGGCGTTCTGCAGCTCGCCCTGGACCGCCTGCACGTGCGACAGGTCCACCGCCAGCGCGCCCAGTCCTACGACCACCAGAACCATGGCCGTGAGCAGGACCAGGCCCAGGGCGCCCGACTGCCCTCTCCGGGACGAGCTCAAATGATTGAACGGCAAACCAACCACCCCCGGGATTTTCTTATTCGAGACGATAGGTCGACGTGGCCGTCACCTGAAAGTGGCTGCCCAGGTGGAGCGGGTCCGGATTGGGGAATGTCGGCAGCCCGAACTGACCGCCCAGGTAACGCACGGTTACCTGGACCGTGGTGGGGTCGCCGCTGGTGTTCCATACCGGATCGTCAAACTGGCTCGAGTCATTGAGCACGTTGCGGATGCGAATGCTGTCGAAGACCAGGGAGTTCTCCTGGGTGCGGTCGCCGGCGATGGTCGGGTTCTGCCCGTAGGCTATGGCCAGATCGCGGGCGGCCTGCCTGGCCGCCTCCGACAGCGAGCTTTTGAGTGTATAGGCATAGCCCGCCTCGAGCGCCGCGAATATGATCACGAATATAAGCGGCAGAAGGATGGTGAGGGCCGCCGCCGCCTCGGTAATTGCCACGCCGTGTTGGTTTTTTCTCTTCATTGTTCCTTCCTGCGCCCACCATCGTCTTTCTGCCCGGCGGCACCGCGAATTTAACAAGCGACGCCGCTTGGTTAGCCGCTTCTCACGTGAAATGGCGCTAACCGAGCCGGCGCGGAGCGCGCCGAAAACCGGTTTCTGCCGGGGTGATAAGCTGTGAGCGAGCCGGGCCGATCTGCGGGCCTAACTTTTTCCGGCAGGCGGAAGGGGTCTTCTGCCGGCGCTGGCGGCCTGGTCGGATATACATCAGGCGGGAGACGCTCCTGCCCGAAAATCATGGTGAGCATGGAGATTAGCGACCTCCGCATAAGCGAAAAGCCGGCTCTCCCCCAGCCGGGGCTGCTCGAGCGGCTCAGCCTGCCGGACAAGTTGCCGATGGCCCTCGGTTTCGGGTGCCTGCTCGGCCTTTCCGCCCCCGGACTGGACATCTGGTGGCTGGCCTGGGTCGGCCTGGCACCGCTGCTGGTGCTCGTCGCCGGTTGCCAGGGCAAGACGCAGGCCGCGCTCATCGGGCTTGCTTTCGGGCTCGGCTACAATCTGGTCGCCCTGTGCTGGTGCCTCGGTCTTTATCCGCTCGACTGGCTCGGGTTGAGCGACTGGCTTGGCTTCGAATGCGCGGTCTGCCTGTGGCTTGCCGAGTCGTTTCATCAGGCCCTGCTCGTGACCGGCTTTGCCGTCTTCGTCAAGGCGCTGCCGATGCGCTCCGGCTTTCTGCCCTCACCGTCGAGGCCGTTCTTTCCCTTCCTCCTGAGCGTGCCAGTGCTCTGGATCTTCTTTCGCTGGGTGGTGGGGACCTCGGAGGCCTTTCTCGGCGTGCCGGTCAATCAACTCGCCTACTCGCAGTGCGGGCAGCTCGAGCTCATCCAGCTGGCCAGGCTCGGCGGCGCTCAGGCGATCGAGTTCCTGATGCTTTTGTCCAATGCGGCAATTGCCACCCTGGTGATCGACCGCCTGGCCCTCGTGCCGCCGCTGTTCATGCGGGCGGATCTGATCTCGCCGCGCTTCGCCAGCTTTGTGGACATTGGCCTGGTGGCCGTCCTGGTAGGCGGGGTCTGCGCCTGGGGCGGCGGCCAGGCGAGCGCAATTGCAGCGGCTTGCGCCATCACAGATGGGGTAAGCGCCGAGCACGTGCCTGTGCCGGTGGCGGTGGTTCAGGGGAACCTGAGCGTGGAGGACAGGCGCTCGGCGGCTCTGGTTCCTTCCGAAAAGAGCGCGGGCCGATACCTCTCGCTCGTCGACCACCTGGGTGTGCCGCTGGTGGTTTTGCCCGAGGGCGTCACCGGCTCGTGGCGGGTCGGGGATCTGCCGCTTGCCGATCGGCTCAAGGCGGTGGCCATCGAGCAGAAAAAGGAGATTCTGGTCGGCTCGCTCGACCACGTGGCCGGCGGGGTGGTCGATACGCTCAGGCTTTTGCCGCCCCGGGCGGATGGCGATGACCTTTATGTGAAAAGAAGGCTTGTGCCCTTCGCCGAATACACGCCCTTCCCGGCTACTGCCATCCTCCCGCCCCGGTGGCGGTCGCTTCTGAGCGGGGCTTGCCCCGAGCTGACCGGGGCGCCCGAGCTTCTCCTGCCGCGGTCGGTGTGGGGGCGGGTGGGCGGCTCGCTGTCCCTTGAGGTCGTCTACCCGCAACTGATTGCTGCCGAGGTGCGCAGGGGCGCTTCGCTTCTGGTCAACCTTGCCGATCTCTCCTGGTTCCACAACTCGATCCTCTCCCGCCAGCTGCTGGCGGCCGCCATCATGCGCGCGGTGGAGAACGAGCGTTATCTGGTGCTGGCGACGAACACCGGCATCTCGGCCGTGATCGACCCGTCCGGCTGCGTGACCAGCTCGTCGCTTTCGGCCAGGCAGGGGGTTCTCATCGACACGGTACAATTCCTCTATCGAAAAACCCCTTTCACGAAGATGTGGTGGCTATGAGCTCCAGTTCAATTCGCAGGCAAAGCGCCTCCGCCGCCCTGTCGCTGGTGGTCGCCGGCCTGGCCGGCTTTCCTTGCCCGGGCTCTGCGGCAACGCCGGTGGCCAGGATAGGCAGGGATAACCTGGTGAAGCTGGAGGTGGCGGCCACCGAGCAGGAGATCGAGCGCGGCTTGATGTACCGGACCGAGCTGCCCGAGCAAAACGGCATGGTTTTCCTTTTCAATCCGCCGCGCAAGGTCAACTTCTGGATGTATCACACGCTCATCCCGCTGGACATGCTTTTCATCAAGGACGGCAAGATAGTCAGGCTCTTTCAGAACGTGCCGCCCTGCAAGTCGGAGGACCCGCGGGGCTGCGCCACCTATCCGGCCGGCGACGGCATCGAGGTCACCGAGGTGGTCGAGCTGGCAGGCGGCTACGCTCAGCGGCACGGCGTCAAGGAAGGCGATCCGGTGTCCTTCGAGCTGCCAGGCAGATGAGGTGAGCCCGGTGGCCGGCGCCGATGAGTTGCTCTGGTCCGTCCAGGGGCCGATCGGGCGGGTGACGCTCAACCGGCCCGACCAGCACAACGCGCTTACCAGGCGAATGTGGCAGCAGCTGCCGCGCACGCTGGACGAGGTCCGGGCAGCCGGGGCCAAGGTGGTGCTCGTCGGCGGCAGCGGCAGCTCCTTTGCCTCCGGCGCCGACCTCGACGAGCTCGCGAAGCTGGACGGCTACACGGCCGCGCGCGACCACTGGCATGCCATTCGCGACTGCCTGCACGCTCTCGCCTTCTTCGAGCTGCCGACGGTGGCGGTCATAAACGGCCCCTGCCTGGGCGGCGGCCTGCTGCTGGCCATCGCCTGCGATCTGCGCTACGCAAGCCGGCAGGCGACCTTCTCTTTGCCGGTGGCGAGGCTGGGGATCGTCCTCGACGACGAGAACATAGGGAGGCTGAAGGACACGGTGGGGGCGGGGGCGGCCAGGGAGCTACTGTTCACGGCCGGCACCATATCCAGTACCAGAGCGCTCGCGATCGGGCTGGTCAACGCGGTCGTCCCGGCAGATGAGCTTGGCCGGTGCGCGGAAAAAGCCGCCGCGGCCATCGCCGCCAACGCCCCGGCATCGATCGCCGAGGCCAAGCGCTCTCTTAGCCGCTGCCTGTCCGGGGCAGCGGCGGCCGGCTCGCAGGACGAGTCCGTGGTGGTCTCCAGCTATCTCGGTTTCCACAAACCGGGCCGGGACAGATCCTGAACCGTATGGACGGCGGCCGGGGCGTGCCTTCCGCCTTACGCCCTATACCTGAACGACGCGGGTGATCTCCGGGATCGCTTCCTTGAGCGCGCGCTCCACGCCCATCTTGAGGGTCATGGTCGAGCTCGGGCACATGCCGCAGGCGCCGACCAGGTGCACGAAGACCTCGCTGTCCTTGACGTCGACGAGCTCGATGTTGCCGCCGTCGGCCATCAACATCGGGCGCAGCCTGTCCAGTACCTCTTCTACCTTCTCTTTCATGCCGAAGAACCTCTCTGCAATCCTGGTTATGCCCGTCGACCCGGACCCTACTCAACTTAATTATACGCAACCGCGGCAGCCCGGCCCGGGCTGCCGGACGCGCTGCCCGCCCGGGTATGTATCAAATTGCTTAAGCCCGGGTAAAAGTTAAGCCGTTGTCAGGTTGAGCAAGCTATTCTGTAGCCGTCCCCGCTGGAGAGATGCTTGGATTATGGCTAGAGTAGCGATCAATGGTTTCGGCCGCATCGGGCGCAATGCGCTCAGGGCCTATCTGGACAACCCGGTTGCCGGCGTCGAGATCGTGGCGATCAACGACCCGCTGCAGGACGTGGCGCAGTCAGCCCATCTTTTGAAATACGACTCCATTCTCGGTGAGCTTCCCAACAGCGTCAGCCACACGCAGGACGCGCTGGTGGTCGACGGCAAGAAGTTCCAGTTCTTCCGGGAGAAGGATCCCTCCACCTGCCCCTGGGGCAAGCTCAACATAGACATCGTCCTCGAGTGCTCCGGCGTCTTCACGGATGCCGCAAAGGCCAGGGGGCACATCACGGCCGGCGCCAGCAAGGTGATCATCTCCGCGCCGGCCACCAACGAGGACGTGACGCTGGTGATTGGCGTCAACGACAAGATCTACGACCCGGAAAAGCACCACATCATCTCCAACGCCAGCTGCACCACCAACTGCCTGGCGCCCGTGGCCAAGGTGCTCGACGAGGTTTTCGGCATCGAGAGCGGCCTCATGACCACCGTGCACAGCTACACCGGCGATCAGCGCCTGCTCGACGCCGCCCACAAGGACCTGCGCCGGGCGCGGGCGGCCGGGCTGTCCATGGTTCCCTCCTCCACCGGCGCCGCCAAGGCCATCGGTCTGGTCCTGCCGGCCTTGAAGGGCAAGCTGAACGGCTTCGCCATGCGCGTGCCCACCCCCAACGTCAGCATCGTCGATCTGGTGGTGAACACCAGAAAGGACGTGACCGTGGAGACCGTCAACAACGCCTTGAAGGAGGCGGCCGGCGGCGAGCTCAACGGCATCCTCTCGGTCACCGATCTGCCGCTGGTCTCGTCCGACTTTGCCGGCAACAAGCTCTCCGCGATTGTCGATGCGCAGCTGACCATGTGCGTGGGCAACCGCATGGTCAAGGTGCTGGCCTGGTACGACAACGAGTGGGGCTACAGCAACCGCCTGATCGAGCTTGCCGGGATCGTGGCCAGGAAGCTGGCCGTGGCCAAAGTCTAGCGGGGCGCCGGCGATGCCGAAAAAAACCATCGCCCAGGTGCCGGCCGGGCTTTTCAAGGGAAGGCGCGTGCTGGTCAGGGTGGATTTCAACGTCCCCCAGAACAGGGACCGCTCGATCGCCGATGACACGCGCATCCGCGCAGCGCTGCCCACCATCCAGCTTCTCAGGGGGGCGGGCGCCAGGATCGTTCTGGTCTCCCACCTGGGCAGGCCCAAGGGTCCCTCGCCCGAGCTGAGCCTGGAACCCGTGGCCAGGCGCCTGTCCGAGCTTATCGGCCAGCCGGTCGTCTTTACCGGCGGCGACTGCGTGGGCGCTGAGGCCGCCCGGGCCGTCCGCGCGCTTGCCGACGGGCAGGTCTGCCTTCTGGAGAACGTCCGCTTTCACCCCCAGGAGGAGGCGAACGACCCCCAGTTCGCGCGCCAGCTCGCCTCGCTGGCCGACATCTACGTGAACGACGCCTTCGGCACCGCCCATCGCGCCCACGCCTCCACCGAAGGGGTGGCCCACTACCTGAAGCCGGCGCTGGCCGGCCTGCTCATGGACCGCGAGTTGATGGCGCTGGGCGGCGCCCTCGACAACCCGGCCCGGCCTTTCGCCACCGTTATAGGCGGCGCCAAGGTCTCCTCCAAGATAGGGGTGCTGGAGAACCTGATCGAGCGCGTGGATATTCTGGTCGTGGGCGGCGCCATGGCCTTTTCCTTTCTCAAGGCCCAGGGCAGGACGGTGGGCAAGTCGCTGGTCGAGGACGACCGCCTGGAGTTCTGCCGGGCCCTCATGGAAAGGGCAAGGGCAAAAGGGGTGCGCCTGTTGCTGCCGGCAGATGTTGTCTGCGCGCCGGAGCTCAAGGCCGGGGCCCCGGCGACTGTCTATCCTGCCGACGCGATGCCTTCCGGTGAGATCGGTCTTGATCTGGGGCCTGCGACCTTGAAGGAGATTGCCGGGGCGCTTGCCGGGGCCCGCACCATCGTCTGGAACGGGCCGCTGGGCGTCTTCGAGATTGCCGGCTTCGAGAAGGGAACCTACGCGCTTATCGACCTGCTCGTCGAGCTGACCGGCAGCGGTGCCCGGACGATCGTCGGCGGCGGCGATTCTGTGGCGGCGCTGGAGGCCAGGGGTGTGGCTGCGGAGGCGTTCAGCCATGTCTCCACCGGTGGTGGTGCCTCGCTGGAGTTCCTCGAGGGCATCGAGCTGCCGGGCGTCGCCTGCCTGGACGAGGCGGACGCCGTCGGCGCCGTCCCCCCCTGAGCGCCCGAAGGCAAGCGCGCAGCGCTCCCCGCTCCTTTGGGGGTAGTATAAGAGGGATTCTTCCCCGGGGCTGGATGACCTTATGGAAAGGAAGCACCGCCAGCAAAGCTTTTCTGGACATCCGGCAGCGGTCCCGGCCGGGACGGTGATGCCCGCGCCAGTCCTCCTCTGCCTCCTCCTGGCGCTGCCCGCCCCGGCCGATGATGCCGGCAGTTACACGGGGACCGGCCAGCTGCCGCCGGACACAAAGAACCGGGTAGTCGCCCTGCTCAATGAGGGGGTGGCGCTGATGCGGGACAACCACAATCAGGAGGCCGTCGAGCGTTTCAGCCAGGCGGCCGCCCTTGACCCCGGGGACTGGGCAACCCATCTGGATCTGGGGCTGGCCCTGGCCAAGACCGGGCGCACGGATGAGGCGATCGGCGAGATCAAGCGCTGCCTGGCCCTCAATCCCGATTCCGATTCCGCCCTTGTAACCCTGGGCGGGCTCTACCAGAGCTCCGGCAGGGTAGACCAGGCGCTGGAGGTCTACCGTGAGTTCCTGTCCAGGTTTCCCCGGCACAGCGAATCGGCCAGGGTGGCCAGCCTGGTGAAGGGGCTTGAGGCTGCCTCGCCGTCGCTGGATAAGCAGGCGGCAGCCGGCGCCGCTTGCGCCAGTTCCGGCGGGGCCGGGGACGACTACCTGGCGGCGGTGACGGCCAACGGGACCCTGCGCTGGGCCGGCGACCGGATGCCGCTCAAGGTCTATATCGCCCCCGGTGAGGGCGTCCCCGGTTTCCGCCCCGAGATGCCTTCCCTGCTCAGGCAGGCCTTCGACGACTGGGGCACGGCCGCTGGCGGCAGGCTTCGTTTTTCCTTCGTCGGCAGCCCGCAGGAGGCGGACATCAAGTGCACCTGGCTGGCCGACCCGTCCGCCCTGTCCAACAGCGCCGAGGCCGGTGAGACCCGGGTTTTCACCAGCGGGATGAACATCGTCTCCGGCACCATCAAGCTTTTGACCGTGCCGCTGACCGACCAGCTGCCGCTGACGGACAACCGGCTCCGCCAGATCTGCCTGCACGAGATAGGGCATGTCCTGGGGCTGGCCGGGCACACCACCGATCCGGCCGACGCCATGTGCTTCTCGTCGTCCGTCGCTGACCGGTGGCGGCGGCTGACCGCCCGTGACAGCAACACCATACGCAGGCTCTATTCGACGGGTCTCTCCGCTGGCCAGGCGAGGCAGCCTTAATGGACTTCCGGCTGCAACACGGCGAGCACGAGCACGCTCATGGCGCCCGGGTGCGGCTGGAGAGCTCGGCGCGCATGACCCGGGTGCTCATCTTGACCGGCTCCTATATGGTGCTCCAGGTTGCCGCCGGCATCTACACCGGCAGCCTGGCGCTGCTGGCCGATGCCGGGCACATGCTGACGGACATGGGCTCCATCCTGCTTGCCCTGCTCGCTTTCTGGTTCGCCAGCCGGCCGTCCAGCGTCGACAAGACCTACGGCTACTACCGCAGCGAAATTCTGGCCGGCCTGGTTAACGGCATCGCGCTTGTCGGCGTCTCGCTGCTCATCCTCTACGAGGCCTGGCAGCGCCTGTCAGACCCGCCCCGGGTGATGAGCGGGCCCGTGCTGGTGGTGGCGCTGGCGGGCCTGGCCGTTAACCTGGCTTCGGCCCGCATCCTGCACGGCACCGCCCAGCAATCGCTCAACGTGAAGGCTGCCTATCTCGAGGTGCTGTCCGATTTGCTGGCCACGCTCGGGGTGATTGCCGCCGCCTTGATCATGATGGCCACCGGCTGGTATCTCGCGGACCCGATCATAAGCGGCCTGATAGGGCTCATGATCCTGCCCAGAACGTGGGGACTGCTCTCCGAGTGCACCAACATTCTCATGGAAGGCGCGCCGGGACACATCGATCTCATGGGCCTGCGCGCCGCCATGCTCAAGGTGCCGGGCGTGGTCGACGTCCACGACATTCATGTCTGGACGATCACCTCCGGGCGCGACGCCATGTCCGCCCACGTCACCATCGACAGCGACTCGTCACCGGAGGCCGTGCTGACAAGGATCACCGAGATCGCCCAGCACGATTTCGGCATCCACCACACCACCACCCAGGTCGAGCAGGTCCAGTGCAAAGGGCAGGCCACCCCCGGGTGCAACTGAGCGACGGGCTTCGCAACGAGAAGCGAGGCGCCATGACCGCGTGGCGGCGCCGACCGCCGCGCCTATATGGGAACTCTACGCAGCCCGTGGGAAGATCACCAATTGTTTCAGGACGGCCTAAAAATTAAGCTTATGCCATCGAAAGACAAGTGGGCTGGCGATTCCCACAATCGAGATAAAAGAGGATGGCGCAATGAGCATGTTTCAAGATCCGCGGGACGAAGAGAAGCTGTGTCAGGTCCTGAAGGCCTACGTCGAAGAGTGGGGTCCTGAGAACGTCATCGTTTGCGTGCCCCGTCACTGGAGACAGTACAGCTCGAGCAACCTCGGCCGCGTCCGCCTGGACTTCTGCACCGAAACCAGCGTGTCCATCCGCGTCGAATACGATTTCGTCCGCCTCAACTACGACGTGCAGCTTCAGGCTGCATAGCAAAGCTTTTCCTCCCGCCTTCCTCCTGTCGGAAAGCCCTCGCAAGGGGCTTTCTGCTTCGCGGGCGGGCGGGGCTAGGGAAGCGGGCACTCGAAGAGCTTGCGCTGGGTGGCGTGATCGAGCCAGATCAGCTTGCGCTTGAGCTTCGGGTAGTCCATTTGAAAGTCCAGGTGCACGCGCTCGACGGAGTGCGGGTTGACGTGGAAGAGCAGCTCCTCGTCCTCCTCCTCGCCGGATGTCACCGGGAAACGATTGCCGTTGTCGTCCTGCAGGAAGAGGTCGATGGAGTTCAAGCGCACGTCCGTGTCGTTGGTGACAATCATCTCCACCCGCAGGTTGTGCCCGCCGAGCCCGTCGCGCACCACCTTCGATTTCACTATCTCCACTTCCAGCCCCGGCAGGTTGCGCGGTTTCTTCTTCACCGCCGGCTCCACGGCAGCCGGCAAGAGCATGTCGCTGTCGATGGACATGTTGAGATCGTCTCCCGGCTCCAGGACAGCAGCCGGCCCGTGGCGGAGGAGGGCGTAGCCGGTGGCCAGCAGGGCGCCCGCCGCCGCCCCGGCGGCCAGGTTGTAGCCGTGCATGGCGATTGTGCTCTGCGCCCCGAAAAGGTCATAGGCGATGATCGTCCCCACCGCCGCCCCGCCGGCGGCATGGGCCGCAATCAGGCCGAAACCCCTCCACTTGCTCCTGGCCGTCGAGGGGCGATAGTTGTTGGCCTCGCAGCGGAAGGCGAAGGTCTTGCCGTTGGGGGTGGTGAAGCGGTCAAAGGCGATCACCAGCGAACCCGGGCGCCCGACACGCCGGGGCGGCAGGACCTTCGAGACCCGGCCGTGAAAAACCGTGCCCTGCGGGATCACCTTGTTGTCGTCGACGTAAAGGTCCTCGGTGGTCTTGGCCGTGATCACCTGGCCCTCCTGGGCCGGCGGCAGGTTGCCGTCCATGTCCCGATCCATGAGGCGCAGGCCGGTCGTGGGCACCGAGGCCAGCTTCAGCTTGAAGCCGGTGCCTTTCGGAACCAGGTAGGTCACCTGCCCCTTGAGCAGGAGCCTGGAGGGCGCCGGTTTGCCACCCTCTGTGGTGGCAGCATCGGCAACCCCCGGACCGGCGGCGGCAATCTGGGAAGCCGCTGGCTCGCTCGTCCGGGCGCTCTGCGCCAGCGCCGCCGGCGGCACCGCCATGAGCGCGACGCTTATCAAGGCCACCGTGATTCCCTGAGCCTTTGCTTTCAACAATTTTCCCGCCCTGCCAGAGCGCGCTTGTTTTCTGCCCGTCGTGAGTATATAGGAGCGGCAGCCCCCTGGAAAGGCCGGGCGCCTCATCTGCCCGCGGCGGTCAGATCGGCTGATGTCAAGCGCCTAGCGCGCCTGCCGTGTCAGGACCGGGTAAGCGGCGTAAAGCCTGGCAATCGTCGCCCTGTCGCGCCTGGACAGCACCGGCCAGACGGTCGCGGCGTCAATCGTGAAGAACATCACATCATGGTTGTTCGTCGAGTGACCTTGCAGTCCCAGCACATGCCCGACCTCGTGCAGGCAGGCCTTCTTCATGTCGTCGTCGCTGAGCACGCCCCCGGCGAACGTAGGGATCGTGAGGATCTTGATTGTCGCCCTTTTGATCTCGTCGGCCTCGTCTGCCACCACCCAGGCGATCCCCCGCTCGCCCTGCGTGCCGGCCTTGCTCACCTCCTGGGCATCGTTTGTCCAGTCGCAAGCGACGTCGGCGGAGAGCGGGTCGGTCACCAGCACGCAGGACAGGCGGTCTCCGGAGGCGGCGGCCCAGGCCTCGAACGCTTCGACGAGCGCCTGACGGAAAGAGGCGCGAAAGCCCTGCGCCCCCCGGCCGGGAGCGATGTACACCTTGAGCGGCAGTTTATGCTGCGGCCAGCGGTACGTTCCCCCGGCAGTCACCGCCTGCAGATAATCGGGGGCGCCGGGGTCGGAGCCGGGCTGCTCGGCGGCAGCTCTCAGCTGGGCAATAATGTCGCGTACCTGTCCCGCCTCGGCGGACTGCGGGCTCAGCTGCAGATACTTCTCGAACCAGCTGATGGCCTCCCGCGACCGGCCGAGGCTCTGGTAGCAGCCGGCCAGGTTCAGGGTCGCCTGCGGCATGTCCGGGGCGAGCTCGAGCGCGCGCTGGAATTCGGAGATCGCCCTGTTTATGTTGCCCGAGTTCTGATAGGCCAGCCCCAGGTTGCAGCGGACGGTCGGCGAATTCGGCTCCAGCTCCGCGGCCCGCTCCAGCAGCTGCCTGGCCTGGAAGGGGTGATTCTCCTTGAGCATCTTGACCGCCCCGGCAAAAAGCGCGTTCACCTCGGCGCTGGTGCTCTCCTGCTCCTCGCCCGGCGCCGGCCTGGCCGGCGCGGTGAGGGCGAAGAGCAGGACCGCCGGTGCCAGGGCTCGAAAAATTCCGGCGACACGCATGGGCGAGGGTCCAAAAGGGGGCTTCCGTCATTATTCGTTGCAAACGATTTATAGCAGAGCCGCCAAAAAAAGGGGGCGGGTAAAAAGCCGTGGCGGCCCGGCATCATGTTCACCGGCCAGGATGTAGACTGGTGATGGGTCGTGTCGGCGCCCCGCCACGAACTTACGCGCGCCAGGCGCGCCGGCGCTGGAGGAGGAAGAATGGCCACAGTGCACAAGGCTGCCCGCACGGCCTGCCCCTATACCGTTCTCGGCTTGAGAGCCGGCGCGCCGCGCGCGCAGGTGGAGGCAGCCTACCGGCAGCTGACCGCGGTGCTGGACCAGGAGAGGTTTATGGACGCTCCCCAGTCCTGGGTGCAGGCCCAGCAGGCCATGATAAACGTCGAAAATGCTTTCCAGCGGATCAGCGAGGGGGACACCGGGACCAGGTTCGACGACTGCCAGGAGCCGGCAGGCGACGAGGCGGTGCACCCGAAGCTCGGGCAGATGCTGGTGGCTGCCGGCGTGATCACCCTCGAGCAGCTCGAGGAGGCGATCGCCAAACAGAAGACCGTGGATCTGAGGATAGGCGAGATCCTCAAAGACATGTCGCTGGTCACGCAGATGGAGCTGGACTCTTTCCTGCTCAACCAGAGTCTGATAAAGCTGCCGCCGGACTCCCCCCATCATTTCGGGCAGCGCCTGATCGGCCTGGGGCTGGTGACCGAGGATATGGTGCGCGTCGCCCTGGTCGAGCAGCGCACGCGGGACAAGTCGCTGGGCGAGATCCTCGTCGAGCGCCACTGGCTGGCCGCCGACATCCTTGACGCGCTCTGCGCCGCCGGCGCCCGGGACGCCTGATACTATAAAAACTTGGAGCGGGCCACAAGCTCCCGCGCTCCCGGAAAGGAAAATATGGCGATCGAGCCCGGAGAAGGCACTACGACAATCCTGGCGCCCGGACAGGCGCAGGAGAACATAGTCGTCCTCGCCTACGGGCCTAATTTTCTCGATGAGCTTGGCGGGCTGGCGCAGGCCAAGACCGTTTACGACGTGGTGGTTGTCGATGCCACCCAGAGCGGTTTTCTTTTCCCGGCCGAGTCGATGGTGGAGGCGGCGCGCCAGGCCAAGAAGATGCTGGCCGTGGGCGGCGCCCTGGTGCTGGTAAAGGCCGACAAGGCGGCGGCGCTGGTGAAGGAGTCGCTGGTCGGGCAGCTTTCCTTCCATGTCTTCGACACCCACGCCGAGCTTTATGATTACTCGCCCTCTCTGGCCAGGCACGTGCAGTCCGTGCTCGGCAACGGGGCCGGGCAGGTCGCCGAGAGCACTGATCTCTCCGAGCAGGTGCTCATGTCCTCGACTCCGGTGCTCACCGCTTTCGGCATCAAGCTCAAGGCCGGCATGGAGTCGTCGCGGCGGCGCAACGCGGTGCTGGCCCTTATCGACAATTACACGCCGCTCAGCGCCATCGTTTCGAGGCTGGTCGGACAGGCGACCATGAACGCCGAAGAGGTGATGGAAGAGCTCAGATCCCTGGAGCAGGTGCGGGCGATCTTCCCGATCTTCGCCCGCGTGCCGTTTCTCGTTCACTGCTTCCGCAACCGGATACCGTTCAAGCTGAAGGATTATCTGCTGGCCTCGCGCCTGATCACGCAGGATCAGCTCGATGAGCTGGTCTTCGAGCAGCAGAGCACGCGCGGCAAGCCGAAACTGTCGCTGGGCTCGCTGAGCGTGGCCAAGAACTATCTGACCACCAGGCAGCTGGAGATAGCCATGCAGGACCAGGCCTTCTACGGCCAGGGCGGCGAGCCGGAGAAGGTGAAGATCGTGGCCGCCTCCGGCACCCAGACGCAGGTGCAGTCCCTGGTCGGTCACCTGGGCACGACCGACGCCGCGGGGGTCTTGCAGAACCTGGCCACCAACCGCGAGTCCGGCGTGCTTTCGGTCGAGCACAAGGATCTGCAGTTTCGCGGCCTCTTCGATCAGGGGCGCCTGACGCACGCCAAGCTGGGCCGGATAAAGAGCAACGATGCGGTGATCGAGTTCGTCTCCGCCTGGTCGGAGGGCATATTCGTCTTCATCCAGCGCGAGCCGCCCGCCGATCTCGCCGATCAATCCTGCAAGCTCACCAAACAGATCGACAAGCTGCTCCTCGACGCGGCGCTGGCCCAGGACAAGATGAAGGCGGTGTGGAACAAGCTGCCGAAAGGGGCCGGCTCGCCGCTGGAGAAGCTGCCGGACAGTCAGCATCTCCTCGAGAGCGGCACCATGGTCGACCTCCAGGAGAAGACGCCGCTCACGCCCCGGGATCTGGAGGTCATGCAGAAGCTGTACCGGGCCCTCGACGGGCTGACGCCGGTTGCCGCCACGGTAAGGCAGATAGGCGACGTGCCCACCTGGGAAGCGGCCATGGCCGTGGAGCGCCTGCTCCATTACGGGCTGGTCTCCATCCCGGCCATGGACGTTACCGGCCCGCTGGACAAGTTCCAGCAGATAGTGGCGGGGGTGGGCGGCAAGCTGGGGATGGAGCGCAACATCGCCCTCCTGCGCTTGAGCCTGCAGGCTGTTCAGGGGTACTCGGTCAGGGCGCGCATGTTCAACATCGGCTCGGCCGCCGAAATCGGGCTCGACCTGGCCGCCGCCCGCTCGGCGGGCACCTCGCTATCCGCGGTCTTGAAGGAGCTGGAAGACTGGCAGGTCAAGTACATCGAGTACGTGAGCCAGGAGCTGGACCGCCAGGAGCTGCGGGACATCGTTTACAAGGTGCACAACCGCTCTTAGGGCAGCCGCCGGCCTCGTGTTTGCCCGCCGCTGGGACGGCCAAAGCGCCTCTACTGGCAGGCAGTCGCCCCGGACGGCGGAAGGATTCCAAGCGGCGCCGACCTGTACAATTGCACTCTGGATCGCCAGACCGTGATCCAGGGTGCATGGGAGGTCGGCTTGTCATGACGCGGATTGTAATCAGAAGCGGCAGATATCTTTTCAGCGGCGCGGCGCTCACGCTCGGGCTTTCGCTGGTCATGCCGCCGGCGCAGGCCGTTCAGGGGCCGGCCGGGGCGGCAGGCAGGCCCGAGCCTGCGCGCAAGGCCTCGCCGGTGACGCCGGAGCATGTCCTGTCGCAGTCCCACCCCGGCCCGGTCCTTGCCACCTGGAGCGCCGCCGGCCCGCTGGCCAGGGTGCGCCTGGCAGTGGCCATGAACCCCAAGTGCCCGCCGGATACTCTGGCCAGGCTGGCCAGGGACCCCAGCGACCTGATAAGGCAGGCTGTGGCCGCCAACCCGGCCTGCCCGGACGAAGTGAAGGCCAAGCTGGCCGCCGACGAGGACCAGGCGGTGGTCGAGGCCCTGCTGGAGAACCCGAAGCCGCCCGGCCACGCGGTTCTGGATCAGCTCACGGCCGGGCAGCAGCCGAAGGTTTACGAGCTGCTGGCCGCCAACCCGCGCACGCCGGCGGATATCCTGCGCAAGCTTGCCCATGTTCCCACGCAGACCGAGTTTCTGCTCCTGTCGCTGTCGCGCAATCCGAGCGTGCCACCAGATGTGGTGATGAGGCTGGTGAAGATCGGTGATCGGCTTGTCCGCACGTTCCTTGCCCGCCAGCCGAAGCTGGGGGCCGAGGGGCTTTCCATCCTGGCCCAGGACGGCGATCTCGGGGTGCGCTCCTTCGTGGCCACCAACCCTTCCACGCCTGCCGGCACGCTCGCCGTTCTGGCCCAGGACCGCAACCTGGTGGTGAGGGAAGGCGTGGCCGGACACGGATCGGCTTCGGCGGAGACGCTCGCCCGGCTCGCCCAGGACCCGTCCTGGGAGGTGAGGGTGGGGGTGGCGCTCAACCAGAAGGCACCGCCGGCGGTGCTGGAAGCGCTGTCCAGGGACAAGCACGCAAAGGTGCGCTGGGCGGTCGCCACCAACCCTTCGGCACCCCCGGCGGTGCTGACCGCTCTTGCCCGCGACAAGGAGACCGTGGTGCGGGCCGCGGCAGGCGAAGCCCGAAAGCTGCCGAGCCAGGAGGTGGATCGCCTGGCCGGAGAGCAGACGATTGCGGTGGCGCAAGTGGTGGCGGCCCGTCCGGATCTGAGCCTGCAGGCGGCCGAGCGGCTGGCCGGGAATAGCTCGCTTTTGGTCAGGCGGCTTTTGGCGGCCAATCCCAGGCTGCCGGCCTCGGTGGCCGGGAAGCTGGCCAGGGACGACTCCTTCCTGGTGCGGGCCGCCGTCGCCTCCAACTTTGCCGTTGACCAGGACACTTTAGGACAGCTGGCCTCCGACGCCCATGAGGTGGTGCGCCACGCGCTGGCCGCCAACCCTTCGGCGCCGGCCGGGGCGCTGGCCAGCCTGGTCAACGAATCCGCCTTCGGCGTCAACCGCGCGCTGGCCTACAATCACGCCTGCCCTGCCGAGACCATGCTCAAGCTGGCGCAGATGCCCGACGAGGTGGTGAGGGAGGCGCTGGTCAGCCGGCCGGACACGCCGCCGGAGGTGCTTTCCAAGCTGGCCGAGGATGCCGGCACGGTCATGAAGCTCAAGCTGGCCGCCAGCCGGCGCTGCCCGCCCGCCACCCTCGCCCTGCTGGCCGCCGATAAGGACTCCGGCGTGCGCTCGGCTGCCGCCGCCAACCCGGCCCTGCCGGTCGACAGCCTGGTGGCGCTGGCCAGGGACCCCAGCCTCACCGTGCGGGCCTGGGCGGCCGCAAGCACCCGGCTGCCGACGGACGAGCTCGCCAGCCTCTCCCGCGATCCGGAGATCGCCGTGCGCATCTCCTGCGCGTCCAATCCGGCGGCCCCGCCGGCGGTCCTTTCCGCCCTTGCCGCCGACAAGGAGCCGGGCGTGAGGCGGGCCGTGGCCGGCAACCGGGCGACGCCGGCCGAGACGCTGACCCAGCTTTCCCGCGATGATGAGGTGTACATAGGACCGCCGGCGCCGGCCGCGCGCTGAAGGCCGCCCGCGGCATCCTGGCGGCGCGCGCTTTTAAGACAGGAGACCACCTTTTAGACGGATCATGAAAGAAGCTGTAATCGTCGATGCTGTTCGCACCCCGATCGGTCGTTATGGCGGCGCGCTCAAGGACGTCCGTCCCGACGACCTGGCCGCTGCTGTGATAGCCGAGCTTGTCAAGCGCAACCCGATCAATCCCGGCGAGATCGAGGATGTCATCTTCGGTTGCGCCAACCAGGCCGGCGAGGACAACCGCAACGTGGCCAGGATGTCGGCGCTGCTTGCCGGGCTGCCGGTGCTGGTCGGCGCCGCCACGGTGAATCGCCTGTGCGGCTCCGGCCTGATGGCCGTCAACGAGGCCTGCCGGGCGATCGAGACCGGTTGCGGCGAAATTTTCATCGCCGGCGGCGTGGAGTCGATGACCCGGGCGCCGCTGGTGATGGCCAAGCCGGAGAGCGGCTTTCCGCGCGGCGACCAGACCGTCTACGACAGCACGCTCGGCTGGCGCTTCCTCAACAAGAAGCTGGCCCAGATGTATCACCCTTACTCCATGGGCGAAACGGCCGAGAACGTGGCGGAAAAATACGCCATCTCCCGGGAGGACCAGGACGCCTTTGCCCTGGCCAGCCAGAGAAGATACAAACAGGCCCTGGCGGCCGGCCGCTTCCGGGAGGAGATCGTGCCGGTTGTGGTGCCCCAGAAGAAGGGGGAGGCGATCCTGGTTTCGGTCGACGAGCACCCGCGCCCGGACACGACCATCGAGGACCTGCGCAGGCTTCGCCCGGCCTTCCGGGAGGGCGGCAGCGTCACCGCCGGTAATGCCTCCGGCGTCAACGACGGGGCCGCCGCCCTGCTTATCATGTCGGCGACCCGCGCCTCCCGGCTCGGCTTGAAGCCGCTGGCGCGCTACGTAACCTCGGCCGTGGCCGGCGTCGACCCGGCCTGCATGGGTCTGGGCCCGATACCGGCGACGCGCAAGGCTTTGGATCGCGCCTCGCTCACGGTGCAGGACCTGGATCTGATCGAGCTCAACGAGGCCTTTGCCGCCCAGGCACTGGCCTGCACCCGCGAGCTCGGGCTCGACCTCGAGCGGGTGAACGTCAACGGCGGGGCGATCGCCCTTGGCCACCCGCTGGGGGCCAGCGGCGCGCGCATACTGACCACGCTCGTCCACGAGATGAGAAAGCGCGGCTGCCGCTACGGTCTGGCCACCATGTGCATCGGCGTCGGGCAGGGAATAGCGACCATAGTCGAGGCGTCATGAGGCGGCCTGCGGCCGGGGCAGCGGGCCGGGCAGGACGGGCCCCTATAATTGAGGTACCGGTGTTCGAGACTTCGCGCCTGCGGTCGAGGAGATCCAGGCAAGGTTGAGCGAGCTTATGCCCACGCAGACAGCGCCCTTCACGTTTTTGCAGGTCTCGGACGTGCACCTCGATTCGAAACTGGGCTCCGGGCGCCTGGCTCTGCCGGTGTCGAAGCGCCTGGAGCGCAACCGGGAGATCCTCGAGGCGCTCTTGAAGCTTCTCGTCATGGCCGGCGAAAAGAAGGTGGACGCCGTCTTGATCCCCGGCGATCTGTGGGATTCCGAGGGGGTGAGCGGCCAGACTGTGAACCGGCTTCTGGAGGCCCTTGACGAACTCGGTGAGACGCCGGTGGTGATCGCCCCCGGCAATCACGACTACCTGTCGGCGGCCTCGCCCTACAGTGGCGAGCTGCTGGCTGCCCGGGGCATGAGGCCGTGGCCGGACAACGTGCACATCTTCACCGGGCCGGAGTTCTCGCTGTACAGGCACCCGCGCCGCCCGGATGTCTGCATTACCGGGCGGGCGTTCACGGCCAACGTGCCGGTGAGCGAGCGGCTGCTTGCCGGCGCGGTGCCCCGCGATCCGGACTGCCCGGTAAACATCCTCCTCTTTCACGGCTCGCTCGACGGCTACCGGGGCGGCGACAGCGGCCTGCCGGGCAAGGTGACGGCGCCGTTTTCCGCCGCCGAGCTGGCCCGGCTCGGGTTCGACTACGCGGCGGTCGGACACTACCACGACTGCACCGAGATCCGCTCCGATGAAGGCGAGCTGCTGGGAGCTTATTCCGGCTGCCTGGTCGGCAGGACGATCAACGAGACCGGGCCGCGGGTGGCCATTCTGGGCACCATCGACGCCGGCGGGCAGCGGGCGGGGCGGTGCTCGCTGGAGAAGATTGAGGTCGACCGGCGGCGGGTGATTGATGTTTCCTGCGACATTACCGGCTTAACCTCCGCCCAGGTGATGGAGGCGGTCAGCGACCTTCTCAAGACCGCGGGCGCCAGACAGCTTCTGGATATTGTCCACCTGCGCCTTGAAGGGCGCCATCCGGCCGGCGGCGAGCCGACCTATGTCGGCGAGCAGCTGAAGGACGCTTACTATCACCTGGCAGTCGATGACAGGACGCGGCCGGATTACCTGACCGAGCGGTACGACCGCCGCACCACCGAGGGCAAGTTCATCCAGGCGATGCTGGACTTGAAGAAGGAGGCGGCCGAGCAGGGGGGCAGCCTGAGCGCGCCGGGCTATGATTGTGCCCTGACACCGGAGCTCATTGAGGACGCTTTGTACTACGGTCTCGATGCGCTCAAGCAGAAGAAGGTGACGGTGCGCTATGTGGATTGAGCGTGTCGAGATCGAAGGTTTTGGCAACCTCTCGCGGACGAAGGTGGAGTTTGCCGAAGGCAAGCTCAACTTGATAGTCGAGCCCAACGAGTACGGCAAGTCGACGATCGCCGAGGCGATCTGGGCGGTGCTCTTCGATTTCCCGGGAACGAGAACGACCGCCGAGAAGCTGAGCGACCGCGAGGCCAGGCAGCCGGCGGCCGGGGCCGCTTACAAGGCCTGCGTGGATGTAGCCGGCGACGGGCTGGCGCTCAGGGTCGTGCGCGACTTCTCGGCCAGAACGGTGGCCGTCTTCGATCGAGCCAGGGCCGATCTCGAGGTGACCAGCCGCTTCCTGAGCGGCCCGGCCGACGACGACGTCGGCCCGTCCCTCACCGGCATGAGCCGGGATCTCTTCCGCAACACCTGCTATGTCGAGCAGCGCGAGCTGGACAAGAACGCCCTGAAAGCGGGCAGTGAGGCGTCCTCCCTCCTGCAGGCGCTGGCCGATTCCTCCGGCAGCGCCACCACGTCCGCCACCGCCGTCTCCATCCTCGAGGATGCGCTCAAGGCCTTCCCTTACCAGGGCATAAGAATGAAGTCCGACAAGCTCCTCCGCCAGCTCGAGGAGGACCGGCGGACGCTCGTGAACAAGCTGCGGGCGCTGGAGGCGGAGCACGAGGCGGCCACCAGCCAGCTTGCGCAGCTCGACACGCTGGACGAGAAGCTGAGCGCCCTCGGGCGGCAGGCGAAGGCGGCGGAATATTTCCGGCTGCTCATGGAGGCCGCCGAGCTCGACGCCCGCATGCTGAAGGCGCAGGAGCGGCTGCTGCGGGTGAACGACCTCAAAAAGGATCTGGCCGCCTTGAGCCGGTTTCGCGATTTTCCGGTGGAGCGCCTCAAGCCGGTCGAAGAGCTGTGGACGAGGCGCCAGTCGCGCCTGGACGATCACAAACGCACGGCTCTGGAGCTTGCGCTCAAGGAGAAGCAGCTTCAGGCAAGGTCGCTCGAGGTGCGGGAGCGCTGGGAGAACGTGAGCCAGTTCCAGGTAGACGACGCGCAGACGCTTTCCAGCCTGGCCCGCACCTTGAGCGAGGCGAAAGCCGAGCTGTCCGATCTCACCGCCAGGCGGGACGAGGAGACGGCGCGGGTGAAGGCGGCCGGCGTGGAGTTGGACAACCTAGCCGACGTCCGCAAGGCGCTCCTCAATCTGGACTCGCGGGATCTCGACACGGCCAGCGCCTATCAGGCCATGATGACCTCGGCGCGCGGGCAGATCAAGGACTGCGAGGGGGTGGTCTGGCGCGCGCGCCAGATCATTCCCGAGATCGAGGAGCAGCGCAAGGCCAAGCTCGCCTCCTGCCGGAACAATTTCCTGCTGCTGGCCGTGCTCTTTGTGGCGATGGCGGCGATCGTGGCGGCGGTGATGCTGGGGCTCCACGAGCGCTGGACGGATCCCGTTGCGCTCGTCGGCATCCTTATCATGGGCGGGCTGGCAGGGGCCTTCGCGGTCAACTGCACGCTCCTGGGCCAGGCCAGGCTCTACCGCCAGAAGGACGCGGACACCGCGCGGGAGGACGAGCAAAAGAACAGCGCCCTGGCCACCGACCTGCACAACAAGGTTCTGGGACTGGAGATTCGCCTGGACGACCTGGCGCGCAAGGCTGGTGTCGCCAATGGTGCCGAGCTGGTCAAGCACATACAGGCCTATGCGACGGCCGCCGCCCAGCTCAAGGATCTCGATCTCCTGGAGCAGATGGTGACCACCCGGAGCTCGCACATCCTCAAGCTCGAAGGGCAGATGGAGCCGTATCTGATAAGGGCCGGCCGCAGGGTGGACAAGGTGGAGCCCGAGGCCGCCTTCAAGCTGGCCGAGGAGATCAATCGTTATCACGAGGAGGCAAGGGCGGTAGAGGCCTCCTCCAGCTCGCTGGAGCACCAGCAATCGGAGCTCAAGTTCCTCTCCGATGAGCTGCGCGACATCGACTCGCAGCTAAAGGAGCACTTCACGCATGCGGGCGTCGAGCACCCGGAGGATCCGCAAAACGGGTACGAGGAGTTCGTCTCCCTGTCGAAAGGATACCGGCAGTGGGAGGCGCTGCACAACGAGCTCGGGCGCCTGGAAGCCGACACCACCTCCGATCTGCCGGTCGCCGAACTGCCCGAGCTTATTCAGCGCATGCAGGCGCAGCGGGACAGCTTATGGGGGAGGATCGAGCAGATGGCGGCCGCCAACCCCGATCTGGCCAGACTCTCGCCCGCCGACATGACCGGCTCGCATCAGGCCCAGCCGGGTGGGGCGGCGGATATGGAGGACGAGGTCGAGAACCTGCGCAAGCAGCGCGAGGATTTGATGGTGCAGCTGCGCGCGGCCACCAGGAGCTACGACGACGACTACCTGCGGATGGTCGAGGAGCTCGAGGAGCTGGATCGCGACATCGCCCGCATCGGTCGGGCAAAGACAGCCATCGAGCTGGCCCGTGACACCTTCACGAAGCTGTCCGAGGAGATCCACGGTCACTGGTCGAGCCGGCTTAACGAGATATCGCGGGAGATGCTGGCGGCAATCAAGACCGGCTTCGAGAGCCTGCACTTCGACCCGGACCTGCGCCTGACGGCCAGGCGAGCGGGGCAGGTGGAGCCGCTGCAGACGGCCAACATCAACAGCCAGTCCTCGGTCGGCACCAGGGAGCAGATTCACCTCCTGGCCCGCCTTGCCGTCTGCCGCTACCTCTCGGAGAAGACGTCGCTGCCCATCATCCTCGACGAGCCGTTCAGCGAGTCGGACGACGAGCGCTTCTTCTCCTTCATGCGCTTTCTGCTTGCCACGGTGGTCGGCAAGCAGCAGGTGATCATCTTCACCTGCCACCAGAGCCGCCACCGCTGGCTCGCCGGCGAGCTGGAGGAGGAGGAAAGGGCGCTCATCAACCAGTGCAGGCTGGAGCCGCTGGCCGTTTTGTCGGATGCCGGGCGGCGCGGGGCGCAGTAACGCGCCTCAACCGGAAGGCGCGGCGGGCTCCGGCGCCGGTTGGGCCTTTGGCTTTCCCGGCGGCGGCTGCCGCTCCATCTCCTGAATCTCCTGGAGCTGGCGGCGCAGGCGGTTTATGGCCATGTTGTACGCCGGCTTGGACAGCGACAGGCGCACGCCGCTGTAAAGCCGAAAGTCGAAGCCGCTCTGTCCGGGCAGGTTGAAGGAGTCCCAGTTCCAGATGGGCTCGGCCCGGATGAAGCCGACGGCGCCGGGCAGGCCCCTGGAGAGCGGGCGGAAGATCTCGAAATCAGCCACCATGGTGTTGGCGCTCTGGGCCGGGACGGCGTTTTTGCGGCGGAAGCTGTTCACCAGCGTGTCGCTTATGACGAAGGTCCAGTTGCCGCGCCGCAGGACAAATCCCAGCGTGTAATAGGGGTCGATCTCCCGGCCGGGACCCTGAAACGGCTCGCGGCCGCGCAGCTGCAGCAGGGTGGCCCCGAACATGAAAAAGCCGGGCGCCAGCACCCTGGTGACGTTTATGGCCGGGATCAGATCGGCCTGCCGGATGTGGCTGGCCTGCCAGAGCTCTCGCGCTTGAAAGTCGAGCTGCAGGTTGGTCTTGCCGGTGACGTCAAAATCATGACGGACCCCCGTGGACAGCGACTGGGTGGTGGGCGGGTCGAGGGCGGCTGCGTGTCTGGCGAAAAGATCCTTGATCACGAAATAATTGCAGTAAGCGGTCAGGTGATCGGTGAAATTCCAGCCCGCGGTCACGTTGGGCAGGATGCGATAGACGTAGTCGGCGTGCTTCTTGTGGCTGGTCTGGAAGACGTTGGTCTCCAGGCGCTGATCGGACTCGGTCGCCGAGGAAAACCACAACCGGCTCGGCAGGCGGCTGAAAATCTTGAAGCGCAGATAGGGGCTGAAAATGCCGCTTTCCCTGACGATATTGAACGGTGATACGTCCGTGGGGATGGCGCTGCCGGGATAGCCGGCCGCCGGCGGCGGCTGCTGGGCCAGGCCGCTGTCGCCGCCGGGGCGGAAGGCGATCACCGCCGGTGGCGTCGTCGGGGCGGCAGGCGGGCTCTGAGCCCGGCTGGCGGCGCCGCCGGCGGCAATCACCGCCGCCGCCAGGATTGCCGCCCCGGATCTCAGTGCCTTGCCAGCCCGGTTGCCAGTCGCGCTTACCGCCATTTTTCAGCCCCGCTCGCCTCAGTGCCGTCCAGCGGTCAGGAACTCGCCACTGCCGGCGGTGACATCGGCGAGAATGGCCGAGTCCTTCAACAGGTGCCCGAGCGCCTTTCGATCGCTCTGCGCGCTGGATTTGAGCAGCGCCTGCAGCGGGCCGACCGCCATCATGGCCGAGGGTATGGAGAACTCGGCGACGAAGGCTTTGACCCCGCCCGGGAGAGAAGTCTCTTGCGGATTGCGGTACGCGATCCGGCGCGCCGGATTGACGGAGGCGAACTCACTGGCCGCGC
This sequence comes from Pseudomonadota bacterium, assembly GCA_021325555.1. Lineage (GTDB taxonomy): Bacteria > Cyanobacteriota > Vampirovibrionia > Obscuribacterales > Obscuribacteraceae > JAJPGY01. The sequence continues at coordinate 153,107 of JAJPGY010000037.1, forward strand.
CCCTGGCCACGACCAGCTGTCTGCCGGGCAGAAGCGGCAGCGACCTGCCCCCCGAAGTCACCCTGATTCCGCCCCGGGTCCCGTGGTGAAGATCGTAGACCGCCAGCCGGTTGCCCGCCTGCAGGACAAAGACGATCGATCCGGCCGTGAGCTTGATGGTCGCCTCCGGGGCGGTGATGACCATGTCCTTGTCCGGGACGAAAAGGACGTTGCCCCTCTCCAGCCTGAGCACCTTTTCGGCCTCGTCCCAGCGCACGGCCAGGGTGGCCGGCTGCCGGCCGGGATTCCAGATGCCGGCAGCCATCCTCTGACCGTCCAGGGAGACATTCCTGGCCGTCAGGTTCTGCACGTCGGCGGCGGTGCGCACAAGCGCCCCCCAGATTGTCGTCAGCTGCTCGCGCCCGCCGGTGGCCCCGCTTTCGTCCTCGCCCACATCGGGTATCTCCGAGGGATCATCGCTGCCCGGCGCCCCGTGGGTGGTGTCGGTGGCGATCCTGGTCCCGGTCTGCGAGCTGGCCAGCCCGCCGGACACGCCGGACCCGGCTCTGCCGGCGCTTCCATCGAGGGGCGGCGGCCCCGGCTGGTCTTCATGAATGACCCGCGGCACCTCCGGGGCGAAGCGGGCGTTGAGGAATATCCGGTTGCCGTTGGTCCCGGTCTTCCCGGAGACGTCTATGACGTCATTCAGGGACTTTCCGCCGGGCACGTTGACCACGATGCTGTTGGACGAGCTCGACTGGAAAAAGACCGTGCCCCCGTTGACGAGCCCGTTGGCCAGGATTGTCCCGTTTATATAATTGTGGGCAATCTGCCCTTGCCTGTCGGCGGCGGTGTTGATAAACAGGGTGTGGCCTGACTTGGTTTCGATGGTTGCCGCCCCGAATATGCCAATCGGCGAGCGAATGGCGCTGCCGCCCGCGCTGGAGACGTCGATTACCGGGGTGCCGCCGCTCTTGTTGAGCGGCGGCGGCACCGGGCTCGTGATCCGCAGGTTGTCGGCGACGACAAAGACGCTCCCCCCCAGGCCGGTGCCGGGCGCCGCCGCCGTCAGGCTCGTGGCCTGCAGGTCGCCGGAGCTGAGGAGGCTGATTGCGCCGGCGTTTGAGTTGCCGCCGGCATTGGCCGAGAGCGCCCCTGTGGTTATGGTGCCCGCGGTGGCCAGCCAGGGCAGGAAAGAGCTCTGACCGGCGGACCCTGCGGTCACCACCACGGGCGAATGGCTGAGCTTTATTGTCGTGCTGTAAACCTGAATCTGCCCGCCGGCCCCGCCGCCGCTGGCGTCGATGTCGCCGGTGGTGATCTGCCCCCCGTGCCCGGCGCCCATGATAAGGACGCTGCCCCCGGCCCCCGTGCCGCTGCCGGTGCTGGTTATCGGCACGGAGGCGGGCACGCTCACCGAGTTGGGCGCCAAAAGGGTGATCGCCCCGCCGCCGCCGGAGCTGCCGCTGCCGGAAGCGGTCAGCTCGCTGATATTGGTGAGGTCGATCGTGCCCTGGGTTTTGAAGCCGTGTATGTGGATTGTTTGCGTGCCGGCCGGCGGCGGCGGCAGGACGGCGGTCGGGCAGAGCGTGCAGCTGGTGATGTCGACGCCGGCGGCCAGGAGGATTGAGCCGCCGGCGCCGCTGGCCTGGCTGGTGTTGATGCTGGCGCCGCCGCCGTCCACCGTGATGTCCCCTTCGGCGAGCACCGCCAGCGGTGCGCCACCGGTGGTGATTGCCCCCTTCAGGACGACGGACCCGCTGTCGTTGTAGAAGACCGGGTCGCCGGAAAGTTTCATGCTGCCCAGGGAAAGTGTGCCGGCGGCCACGCTGGTGGTCGCCGCGCCGGCGCTTACATTCACGTCGCCGCTGATGCTGTTCACGCTGATAACGGCGTCGCCCCTGCCGGCGCTGACATTGAGCTGCTTGCTCAGCAGGTCGCCGCCGGTTACGGTCACGCCGGCTTGTCCGGTGGAAGACGGATCGCCGAAACTGATCGCGCCGTTCAGCGCTTTGAGCGTGCCGCCGCTGTTGTCGATTGCCAGGCTCCCGGCCGTCTGGGAGACGATATTGATATTGCCGGCGGTGGCGGCTATCAGCCCGCTGTTGATTATGCCGCCCGATCCGACCAGGAGCCGGACGTCGCCTGCCGCCTGCATGACCGGCGCCGGCGCCGCCATCCCCGGCGGCAGCCCGTTGACGATTGAACCGCCCGCCTTAAGGGACAATCCGCTCGCGCTGGAGATTGTGCCGGCATTAACTATGTCGTGCCGGGCGCTGAGCGACAGGGCTAGATTGGGGATGACGCCGGCCAGGCCTGGTCCGGCTGGGGCGATGGTGGAGATGAGGGCGCCGGGCTGGTTGAAAATGTTGGCCGCGCTGAGGCTCGCGGTCGTCACTGCGGCGGCCGTGGAGATCGCGTAGAAGTTCCCGTAGTTGGTGAAGTTCCCGGACAGGTTGAGCGGCCCGGTCTTCGCCACGTTGTCGATCACGGTCACCGAGCGGGGCACGACCAGGCTGTAGAGCGACCCGGACAGCTGCGGGCTCAGGTACATGGTGCCGCCCACCGCCCGCCCCCGGGCGTCGAGCAGGAGGGACTGGTGCCCGGTGTGCAGCACCTGAGAAAGCGCCACCCGCTCGGCCGGCGTCACCGAATCAGAGGCTCTGACGGCAACCTGGTGGCCGCCCAGGACGAGTACGGCGGACTGAAAGCCGGGCAGGCTGCTGAGGGCCACCGACGGCTGGCTGGAGCCCAGGTTCAGGCTGACGCCGGCGCTGCCGGCTGCCGTGCTGCCCTGAATCCTGGCAACGAGCGCCCGGACCCCCTCCAGATGATGGCCGGCTGCCCCGGATGGCGCCGGCGCCGTGACCAGATGGCGGGCCGGCGGCGCCGCGAGAGCATGGCGGGCGAGGGTGGCCGCCGGATGTCCGTGCCAGGCAGCGGCCGGGCCGGCAGCGCCGGCGGCCCGCGCCCCGGCAAAAAGCAGAAGCGCAAGCACCGGCGGGCATGCGGTGCTCAACCACTGCCTCACGTCGCGCATAAGGACGACTCCCCCGCCAGCGTCATGCCCTGATTTTTGCATGTCCGCTGCCATTTGGGGAGCCTCCGGGCGCGGGGTCGGGCAGGATTTTTATGCATTCTTGACGCCCGCTCGTGGTATATGAGACAGAGGGTCAAAAGGCAGCGTGAGGGGAGATGGGGCGGCATAAGACGAGCGGTACGTGGCTTCAACGCACCTGGTCATTGCTGCTTGCCCTGGCGGCCGGCTGCCCGTCGTCGCCGGCAGCGGGCACCGCCGTTACGGCAAGCGCAGACCACAGGGTCGATGTGCGGGCAAGCCGGCCGGACACAAGCAGATTCGTTCCGGTCTCCCCATCCAGGGTGCGGCACCCGGAAGATGTGCAGCGGTCCAGGGCAGCTCATGGACATGCTCGCCTGAGTAACATTGTCAACCGCCTCGGTGTTTACCGCTCGGCCGCGCGAGAAGCGCTTTCCCTCCACAGCTTCGGGGCCGTCAACATCTCCGGCAAAGGTGGAGACGGCAAAGAGGAAGATCACATGCTGATTACTGAAGAGAGCGTGCGGGACGACTCCGCGCGCGGTCAGCTTGCCGGCGACGTCGCCGGGCAGAATGCGGCTTCCGATGCGGCTCGCGATGGTCTTTCCGGTGAGGGCACTTCCGGCGGTGGCATCTCGCGCGGCCATCCGGCGCCCGGCGAACAGTCGGGCGGTAGCCGCTCCAGCCGGGATGTTGTGCCGGTCACGCACCGCGGGGAGTTGTCCTTATCTCGGCGCGGAGGAGATGACCGTGGAAGGGAGCGCGATCGAACCGGCACGCGCGGACGATTGCACTCGAGACACCGCACGCACGCCAGGGTCACCATAGAGGGCTCCGGCAACCAGGGAATCGGCGACGGATCGAACGTGAGCTTGAGCGGGGAAGCCTCACCCGATGAGCTCAACACCGGCGCGCGCACGTTCGTGCTCCATCAGGGAACGGCATTCAGCGCTCACCCGAAGCCGGTGCGCTTACTGACGGATCGCGGCGAAATCCGCATCGCCGGAGGGGCGGCTGTTTATGTGGTCGCCCATGGCCGGTCGGTGGCCGTCTACAACATCGCCGATCGCAGGTCGGGAGACGTCACGGTGAAGACGCGCGGACAGAAGACCGTGACCCTCAACACCGGCGAGCAGCTTGTTCTTTCCGGTAAGGAGAGCAGCAGCTTCGATAAGGCCAATCCGGCTCCGGAGATTCACGCCGGCAAGACGAAGGAGCTGGGAGCCGACGCGGAGACGAGAATATTCAACGCCGAGTTTTCGCCGACCGCAGCGCTGGACCACTCGCAGCGCTTTCCGGATCTGGTGAACTCAAAAAGCAAAGCGGATCAGGCGCTGGTAAGCCACATCTTCAAGACCGCCGCCATCGTGCTGACGCTCAGGCAGTCCAGCCAGTGACGACGGCTCCGGCAAGGCGCCGTGCACGGTGAGATAAGAGTACGCGACCGTGAGCGGGGGCTCACTTGAGGTTTGCCGGCTTGTATGAAGGCAGCCCCGGCCGCCTGAGTTCACCCCGGCGGACGACACCGGCTCGCCCCGGCTGCCTGAGTACCGCTTTCTCAACTGCTGTATGGCCTGGTTCAGGGGCGGTTTGGCTGCCTGCAGCCTCACGCCGTAGTAGAACCGGAAATCCATGCCGGCAAGCCCCGGGGTGGCGTGGGAGTGAAAGTTGTAGACCGGCTCGGCGCGAAACACGGCAACCAGGCCGGGCATCCTCGATATGAGTGGCCGATCGATCTCGAAATCGCAGACGACCATGTAGTTGTTTTGCGGAATGATCGCCTGGGAGTGGAAGGGCTGCCTGAAGTTCTGGTTGAGGGTGCTGCTGGCCAGAAATGTCCAGCCGCCCCGCTGATAAGCGCATCCCCAGGTGTAGAACGGATCGAGCTCGCGCATGTAGCTGGCGACGAAGTGGGCGAAGCGCACCTGCAGAAGGGCGTTTGCATATACGGAAAAATTGTTCGTCACGTTGTATTGCCAGGTCAAGGACGGCAGATAATCAAGCACCGGCACCTGCTGCGATTGCCACAGCTCGCGGGCCATGGCTTGCACCTGCAGGCTGTTGTTGCGCGGAAGGTTTATCGTTTGCTGGACCCCGGCACCCAGCGCCCCGGTTGTGCTGCTCAGCGTGTAGTTGCGCAAGAGCGTATCGCGAATCAAAAAGGAGTTGACAAAAAGCTGCGTGGTTGGCGTCGCAGCCCAACCGATTGTTCCCACCGGCGTGATGCGGTGCACGTTGTCAAAGCTCGACACCTGGGAAAGATCGGTGAGCAGCTGAAGCTGGTCCTGGGTCGAAAGGGTGTTGAAGCTGGTGCCCGGCGGCAGGCTCTCGTGCAGCAGCGTTCGCTTGAGCGGGAACTGGTAGGGGTTGGTCTCGATGCGAAAGGTGTTTTCGACCGAGCCGTTGAAAAAGAGCGAGGAGGGCAGACGCTGCCACAGCCGCAACTGAAGCGTATTGGTGAAGGGCGCCCTGTTCTGCTTCCCGGGCAGCGGCTCGACATCGGTAGGCAGGATGGTCGTGCCGACCTGGGCCCTGACCTGGAAAGCGCCGGGCACCGCCAGAGCAAAAGCGGAGATTGCCGCGGCAAGCGACCACCGGCGCCACCGTCTCTTGACCGACCTGCCCGTGCCAGGAAGCATATGGGATGATGATAACAGCAAGCGATGCCGCCGGGAATCTTTATTTGGCGGGGCGCAGGCGCCTGCGCGCCAGGCGCCGCCTCCCTTTCCGCCTCCGGTCGGCAAGCTGGAGCTCCGGCAGGGCAAAGCCGGTCAATTCGGACAAACGTTCCATGATCATCCAGGTGGTGTCATTGATATCGCTCTGGGGCTGCAAGACAGGCCCGATGCGCACTTCGGCCCTGCCCCATGGTTTGTCCGTCCCGACAATCCCTACCGGCAGGATGGGGACATCGGCGAGACCGGCAATGTAGGCCGGACCGAGGTGAGGCCGGCGCAAGGAGCCCGGCGTGCGGTTGCGGGTGCCTTCGATGAAGACGCTCAGCGCCCAGCCGCTTTTGAGCACCGCTTTGGCCTCCTTGAACGTGCCGAGCCCAGGGTGCGCCCGATTAAGCGAGATGGCGCCGGCAAACTTGATGAAGGCTCTCAAGCCGGGGACGCGAAAGAGCTCCTCCTTGGCCAGGAACGCCACGGGGCGGTCCAAAGCGGCCTGGATAAGCGGCGGGTCGAGCTCGGAGAGATGGTTGCTGACCACGAGCAGCGGTCCTTGCCGGGGCACATTTTCGCGCCCTGTGATTCGCACCCGCTTGTATACAAGAAAAAAAGGTCGGATGAGAGCCCTGCTTACCAGCATGTGCAGGAAGCCGCGAAACGGGGTGAAGGCGTTGGGGTCGAACTCAGCCATGGCGCCGCCCGCGGATTAGCCGAGCCGGCCGGAGCCGAAGCCAGACCGGCCCGGCCGTGCTGCCCGGCAGGCGGCGCGCGGCTGGAGCCAGGCGGTTACTGCGGCTTGGAACCGATAGGCCGCGGCAGGGCGATTCTGACGATTGAGTTGTCCTCTTGCTGGCTGACATACAGGTTCCCCTCGCGGTCGAGGGTCAGGTAATAGGGTTTGCGGAAGCCGGTGGCGATGATGGTGGCCACGCCGGCCGGCGAGACGCGGGCCACGTTACCCCCATTGTAATTCGCCACGTAGATGTTGCCGGAGTCGTCCACGGTCAGGCCGATCGGGCCCTTGAGGTTGGCGCCGCTGCTGAACTGGGCTCTGGTGCCGTCCGGGCCGATGCGATCAATGGTGTTGCTCAGATAATTGGCCACGTAAAGATTGCCCTGCTTATCGAACGCCAGGCCGGCAGGGGCGTTGAAGCCGGTGGCAATCACGCGCAGGGTGGCGTTGGCGAGTACCGGCACCGGATTCGGTGCCGAGGGCGCCGCCGGCGGTGCCTGTGCGGCCACCTGCTGGGCCGGCTGCTGTGGGGCGTAGGCTTGCCCGGCCGGCTGGCCGGCGCCTGCCGGCCGAGCGTCGGTGCTGCCCGCGTGGCCGGCGCCGGCATAAGCCTGACCGCCCTGGCCCGGGCTGCCGTAACCGGTGGCGGGCTGCTGGGCGGCCGGGGTGCTGTAGCCTGCCGCCGGGGGCTGGGCGGCGGGCGCGGGCTGGTAGGCGGTCGCGGCCTGTGGCTGGCTGGCTGGCGGCTGGCTGGACTGCGGGGCTTGAGCAGCCTGAGCGGCGGCCTGCGGGTTGTTCATCTGGGCAAGCCGGCTCTGGGCTTCCGGGAAGTGGGGGTTGTTGGGGGCGATGGCCAGGAAGTGTTGCCGGGCGTCGCTCACCTGCCCGCTCTCCTGGTAGATGAGCCCCAGCTGGAAATGGGCGTCGGGATCGGTCGGCTTGATGCGCAAGACCTCGAGAAAACGGGGGATCGCCTCCCGGAAACGCCTCTGGGACTGGTAGATCACGCCCAGGTTGTACTGGGCATCGGCCAGGTTGGGATCGATGTCCGTGGCCCGCTTGAAAAAGATAATCGCTGACTCCGGGCTGCCCTGCTTGAAGGCCGTCAACCCCAGGTTGTAAAGGCTCACCGCCTGCGGATTGGGGGTCTGGGCCAGCGCCGGCAGCGCCATGACCGCAGACAGCAGGTGGACGAGAAACCAGGACTTTCGAAAGAGCCTTTTCATTCGGACAATCTCCTGACAAGACGGCGCCGGCCTGGCTTTCAAACGCAGACCGTCAGCCAGGACGAGTACCTGCCATCAATTGTTTCTTGTCTTTTGCGAGAACGCCACTATCATTTGGGTATATAAGAGATCGTTAACCAGAATCAAAATCGCGCCTTTTTCGTCCACCCAACTAATCGCCTGAAAGGAATCTCATGCGCACAGTCGGACACATCATAACCTCGGCCGGCGTGAGCCTGGCTACCTATCATCGTTACCGGTCGCCGGGGGCGGCAGTGGCCAGCTTCCTGGCCGGCTGGCTGATTGATCTTGATCACATCGTGGATTACGTCCGGGCGCATGGGTGGCGCTTGAGCTGGTTTCACTTCAACGAGGCCAACCATGAGAAGTACAGCGGCAAGCTCTACCTGCCGCTGCACTCCTACGAGCTTCTCGCCCTCTTCTTCTTCCTCTTCCGCGGCCCGACCAGGCAGCCGTTCCGGGTCGGCATCACCCTGTCCATCCTCACCCACCTGCTCCTGGATCAGCGTTGCAATCCGGACAGGAAGGCGACCACCTATTTCCTGGCGCACCGCATCCGCAAGCGCTTCGACGCCACCGAGATCCTCAACCACCGCATCCACCCGCAGCAGTAGGGGCGGGGCATGCCCCGCCCGCAGCGAACCCATGCCCCGCCCGCAGCGAACCCATGCCCCGCCCGTAGCCCGCAGCGAACCCATGCCCCGCCCGCAGCGAACCCATGCCCCGCCCGCAGCGAACCCATGCCCCGCCCGTAGCGAAGACACGCTCCGGTGGGCGCGGCCGTGCGAGGCCGGCCGCTGCGCATGACAGCACAGGACGGCCATGCCGCCAGCGGCCGCACGGATTGAGGCGGGAGTCGAATCAGAGTTGTCCAGGGACCGCCCGCGCTCGAGCCGCCGGGCCCGGAGCGTGACCGGACCCGAGGCTTTGCGGGCTTAACCGGGCACGCTGAAGCTGCCCTCGCCGATCGGCGGATAGATGTCCTCGACCTCCTCCTCCTCCTCGGGCGCCAGCTGGTGCCCCTGGAAGCCGGTGCCGGCCGGGATCAGGCGGCCGATAATGACGTTCTCCTTGAGACCGCGCAGCCAGTCCTTCTTGCCCTCCACGGCCGCTTCCGTGAGGATTCTCGTCGTCTCCTGGAAGGAGGCGGCCGAGATGAAGCTTTCGGTGTTCAGGCTGGCCTTGGTGATGCCCAGGAGAACCGGGGTGTAGGTCGCCTCGCGCGTGCCGCTGGCCCGGGACTTCTCGTTTTCCTGATCGATGTTGAACCGCTCGAGAAGCTCGCCGGGCAAGAGGATCGTGTCGCCGGGCTCGTCGATCCGCACTTTGCGGGTCATCTGGCGGACGATCACCTCGATGTGCTTGTCGGCGATGTCCACGCCCTGCGAGCGGTACACGGACTGCACCTCGTCGACCAGGTACTTCTGCGCCGCCTCGATGCCCAAGAGGCGCACGATGTCGTGCGGGTTGGGCGGTCCGTCGGTAAGCGCCTTGCCGACCGTGATCTCCTCGCCGTCCTCGACCAGGATGTTGAGCCCGGCCGGGATGATTATCTCCTCCTCGGCGCCCTCGCCGTAGACTATGAACAGGCGGTGCACGTCGTCTTCCACGGTCACCCTGGCGCGCCCCGGCTTCTCGGAGAGGATGGCCGACTCCTTCGGCTTTCTGGCTTCCAGCAGCTCTTCGACGCGGGGCAGACCCTGGACGATGTCGCCTGTCTTCTGGCGCTCGAAAACCAGCGTCGCCAGAAGATCACCGCGTTGCACCAGGGCGCCGTCGTCGCACTGCAGCTGCGTGTTGCCCGAGATTAGATAGGGGCGGCCGCGCCGCACGGTGACATCGGAGCCGGAGACGTCCACGACCTGCCCGGAGTGCTGGGCCTGCGTCGACTTCGAGATGAGGTCGCCGGTCTTCACCAGCTCGCCCGCCTTGACGGTCACCGCCCCCTTGCACTTCTGGAAGATCTGCTGCTCTTCGGTGATCAAAAGCAGCCGGCGCTCGTCTGACTTGGAAAGCTGCACCTTGGCGGCGCTCTTGGTCAGCACCTGCGTGGTGGCGATCGGCGCTCCCGGCGCCACCACCTGCCTGTCCTCGACGGCCAGCAGGGTGACGTTGAACTCGCTGTCGCGGCGCAAAAGGATGTTCTCGAGAACGACAATCCGCGCCTCGTCGTCGATCTCCACCGTCCCCTTCAGCCCGGCCAGCTGCCCCTGCATCTGCAGGACCAGGCTGGTGCGGGTGAGCTGCGCGCCCTGGAGGTTGCGCACCTTCTCCCGGTCGCGGAAAAGCAGCTGCGTGACCGGACGCAGGCTGATCTTCTCGTCGGTGGCCTTGTGCTTGAACTTGGTCTCGCGGGGCTCCACCCAGAACTCGTCGATCGGGCGCACCAGCACCTGGGTGCTGCCGTCCTCGCGTTCGACGATGTTGACCATCTTGCGGTCCTTGATCGTGTAGCCGTCCATGATCTCGGTGCCGGCTTCGACCACCTCGCCTTCGCGCACCTTCAGATCCGAAGGATCGCCGACGGAGACCAGCTCGCCGGGGCGGATGATCACCTCGTGGATGATGTCGTTGTCGGCGACGATCTCCACTACCCCGTCCATGTGGGCGAAGACGTCCTTCACCACTTCCTGCCCGGCGGCCACGAACTCGCCGGACTCGCACATCTTAAGGCTTATGTCCTTGGAGATGAAGTGAACCTCCTCGGGCACGAAGAGCACGCGACCCGGCTTGGTGACCACCCGGCGATCGTCTATTTCCACGCCGTCGTAGATGATCTCACCGCCGGTGGTGACGGTGTTGGTGCCGTCGTCAATCAGCTCGCAGATGATCTTGCCGTTCTCCACGGTCTCGTCGTGGACGACCTTCAGCTGCCACTGCTCCTTGCTCTTGGCCACCTTCCAGGCGTAGCCCTGCTTGGCGCCCTCCAGCTTGGCGTTGGCGGCGCCGACCGAGGCGATGACCACGTTTATCTCTTTGCCCTGCACGAGGCGGGTGGCCGTGGCTTTCTTGCCCACCTTGACGGTCTCGGTGACAATCTCGGGACCGAAGCGGACTTCGCCGCCGTGCTCGCTGTTGATCGTGATCTCGGCTAGAACGTCGTTGGCGTGAACGTCCTGCCCGTCCTTGACCACCACATGGGCGCCGGACGGCAGGTTGTAGACGTCGCCTTCCAGAACCCAGATGATGCCGGCGCGGTTGGCCGTGCGGGAGATGTTGCCCTGGCGGTCTCGCTTCTCATCGGCCTGGAAGCCCTGGAACATGACCCGGCCGGAGATGTCGGCGGTGATGTCCTTGGTGGCGCGTTCGGTCAGGTTCTTCTTGGCGCCCGGCGGGTCGAACTCGCAGAGCACCTGCCCGGCCGTGACCTCGGCGCCGTTTGCCACCAGGAGCAGCGTGCCCGGCGGCAGGTTGATCGTCTCCTCCTTGGAGCCCCTGGTGAGCTTGATCTTGCCCTCGCGGGTGGTCTGCTCGACCACGTCACCGTAAGCGGTGCGCACCTGGCGGGTGGCGATCTTGAAGGACACCGTGCCGGCAAATGGCGCCTTCACCTGCGCGCGCCCGCCGCCGCCGGCCACCGCGCCGCCGGTGTGGAAGGTTCTCATGGTCAGCTGCGTCCCCGGCTCGCCGATCGACTGGGCGGCGATGATTCCTATCGCCTCGCCGACGTCCACCAGGCGGTTGTTGGTGAGCGACCAGCCGTAGCAGAGCTGGCAGACCCCGTACTGGCTCTCGCACTGCAGCGGCGAGCGCACCCGCACCTGCTTGACGCCGGAAGCGCCGATCTTCTTGGACAGGGCGCGGCTCACCACCTCGTCCTTGCGGGCGACCACCTCGCCGCTTGCCGTGTCGATTACGTCCTCGGCCAGTGTTCGTCCGAAGATCCGCTCCTGGAGCTGGACTATCACCTTGTCGCCTTCGGTGATCGGTTGCATGATGATACCGCGGCTGGTGTGGCAGTCCAGATCGCGCACGATCACGTCCTGGGCCACGTCGACCAGGCGGCGGGTCAGATAGCCGGAGTCGGCTGTCTTCAAAGCCGTGTCCACAAGCCCCTTTCTGGCGCCGTAGCTGGAGATGATGTATTCGGTGACGTTCAGTCCCTCGCGGAAATTGGCCTTGATCGGCAGGTCGATGATCTGCCCTTGCGAGTCGGCCATGAGACCGCGCATGCCGACCAGCTGGCGTACCTGGCTGATGTTCCCTCTGGCGCCGGAAAAGGCCATCATGTACACCGGGTTCAGGCGATCGAAGTTGTCCACGACCGCCTTGGTCAGCTGATCGGTGGTCGCCGACCAGGTGTCGATCACCTTGTTGTAGCGCTCGACTTCCGTGATCTCCCCGCGCTCGTAGCGGCGCTGCGCTTCCTCGATCTCCTTTTCGGCGGCCGTGATCATCCCTTTTTTGGTTTCGGGAACGTCGAGGTCGTCGATGGAGATCGTCACACCGGCTTTGGTGGCATAGCGGAAGCCCAGATCTTTCAGGGCGTTGGCCAGGTCCGCCGAGCGGGCGGCGCCGTACTTCTCGTAGATGTCCGCCAGGAGCGCCCCCAGCTTTTTCTTATCCACGGTGGTGTTGATGAACTCTATCCAGTCTCTCTTCTCTAAGCTGCTAGCCATAATCTCCTCGCGAAATCAATCTCTGCCGTTTGCCGGCGGTTAGCTGGCCGATGCGATCGCTTCCCGGATCACCTCGTTGAAGATGATGCGTCCCGGGGTTGTCTCCAGGATCTGCCCGTTGCCGTCCCGCACCTTGATCTTGGCGTGCAGGTCCACGACCCCGACCTCGTAAGCCGAGCGCGCGTCAGCCAGGCTGACGAAGCGCATGCCGGCGCCCTTGCATACCTTGGGGTCATCGGAGCCCGGCTTCTCGATGGTCAGATAGTAGATGCCGAGAACCATGTCCTGCGTGGGGGTGATGGTCGGGCGTCCGGTCGCCGGCAAAAGGATGTTGTTGGAGGCGAGCATGAGCATGTGCGCCTCGGCCTGCGCCTCCACCGATAGCGGCACGTGCACGGCCATCTGGTCGCCGTCGAAGTCGGCGTTGAACGCCGAGCACACCAGCGGGTGGAGCTGAATGGCCCGCCCCTCCACGAGCACCGGCTCGAAGGCCTGGATGCCCAGGCGGTGCAGGGTCGGCGCGCGGTTCAGCAGCACCGGGTGCCCCTGGATGACCTCCTCGAGGATCTCCCAGACGATCGCCGAGCCCTTCTCGATCTGCTTTTTAGCTGACTTGATGTTCTGCACGATCTGCCGCTCGATGAGCTTGTTGATTACGAACGGCTTGAAAAGTTCGAGGGCCATCTCGCGCGGCAGCCCGCACTGGTGAAGCTTGAGCGAGGGGCCGACCACGATCACCGAGCGTCCCGAGTAGTCGACGCGCTTGCCCAGCAGGTTCTGGCGGAAACGGCCCTGCTTGCCCTCGATGATGTTGGAAAGCGATTTCAACGGGCGGTTGTTGGGACCGACCACCGTGCGGCCGCGGCGGCCGTTGTCGATCAGGGCGTCCACCGCCTCCTGCAGCATGCGCTTCTCGTTGCGCACGATGATCTCCGGCGCGCCCATCTCCAGCAGCCTGGCCAGGCGGTTGTTGCGGTTGATCACCCGCCGGTAGAGGTCGTTCAGATCCGAGGTGGCGAAGCGTCCCCCGTCCAGCTGCACCATCGGGCGCAGGTCGGGCGGCGTCACCGGCAGCACGTCCAGCACCACCCAGGTCGGGTCGGTGTGGGAGTTGATGAGCGCTTCCACCAGGCGCAGGCGCTTGATGATCTTGGCCCGCTTCTGCTGGGAGCCGGATGCCGAGGCGAGCTCCTCGCGCAGCTGCTTGGACAGCTCCTTCAGGCCGGGCAGCTCGATGAGGCGCCCCCTGTCCTCGCGGTTGTCCGGGCGCTCGTAGACAGGCCTGGCCAGCTCGTGCAGGAGCTGCTTGATCGCCTCGGCGCCGATGCCGACGTCGAACTGGATGTTCTGGTCGTCCAGCAGACGGTCGTACTCTTCCTCGGAGAGAAGCTGGTACTTGTGCAGGTCGGCCGCGTTGCCCTGGTTGGTGACGATATAGGCGTTGAAGTAGATGACCTGCTCGAGGTCGCGCAGCGGCAGATCGAGCAGCAGGCCGATGTAGCTGGGGATGCCCTTCAGGTACCAGATGTGGGTGACCGGCGAGGCCAGGCGGATGTGCCCCATGCGGTGGCGGCGCACCTTGGAATCGGTGACCTCGACGCCGCAGCGCTCGCAGGTGATCCCCTTGTGGCGGACTCGTTTGTACTTTCCGCAGTAACACTCCCAGTCCTTGGAGGGACCGAAGATCCGCTCGCAGAAGAGCCCGTCCTTCTCCGGCTTCAGCGTCCGGTAGTTGATGGTCTCGGGCTTGGTTACTTCTCCGTGAGACCAGCTCAAGATGCGCTCGGGGGATGCGATCCCTATTTTGATGTAGTCAAACCGATCGATGCTTGTAGGCATATTACCCGTGAGTCCTCCAGTAAGGCTTATAGTTGCTTGAAACCTTGAATGTGCCCGGCTACTGGCTGGCCGCCGGCTTTGCGGCGGGAGCGCCTGCGTTCGGCGCGGCCGCCGCTGCTTTTTGTTTACACGTCGTCCTCGGCCGCTTCTTCAGCCTCGCTTGACTCCTCGGGGCCGAAATCATCGGCTTCCTCCTCGTCGAGGGCTGCTCCGCCTTCGCCTTCTTCGCCCGGCTCGCTGACCGTGACGGCCGCCGAGGGCACGATCGGCGCCCGCCCGAGCTCCATGAGCTCGGATTCCATGCCGATCTCGCCAAACGGCGACAGCCGCTTGAGCCCGCGCGGCCTCACCTCTTCGACCTCGGTCATCAGATCGACCTCCAGCTCGCCGCCCTCGCGGGTGCGCTTGGCCACGGAGACATCGAGGCCGATCGACTGCAGCTCGCGCACGAGCACCTTGAAGGACTCGGGGATGCCCGGCCGCTTCAGATTCTCGCCCTTGACGATCGACTCGTAGGCCTTCGAGCGCCCGTTGACGTCGTCCGATTTGATGGTCAGCATCTCCTGCAGCGAGTAGGCGGCGCCGAACGCTTCCAGCGCCCAGCACTCCATCTCGCCCAGACGCTGGCCGCCGAACTGCGCCTTGCCGCCCAGCGGCTGCTGGGTGACCAGGGAGTAGGGGCCGGTCGAGCGGGCGTGGATCTTGTCGTCGACCAGGTGCACCAGCTTCATCATATAGATGCGCCCGACGGTGACCGGGTTGTCGAACGGCTCACCGGTGCGCCCGTCGAAGATGTAGGCCTTGCCGTCGTCGCCGACCCAGCTGACCGTGGCCTGCTTCTTGCCCTTCTTGATCTCCGAGTGCACCAGGCGGCTGGAGGCCTCCTGCTCGTACATCTCGTCGAACGGCGGCACCTCGTAGGAGTGGCCGGTGAGCATGGCCGCCAGCCCGAGCAGCGTTTCGTAGGTCTGACCGACGTTCATACGGCTGGGCACGCCCAGCGGGTTGAGCACGATGTCCACCGGGGTGCCGTCCGGCAGGAACGGCATGTCCTCGACCGGCAGGATGCGGGCCACGATCCCCTTGTTGCCGTGGCGGCCGGCTACCTTGTCGCCGACGCTGATCTTGCGCTTCTGGGCGATGTAGACGCGCACCACCTTGTTGGCCACGGGGGGCAGCTCGTCGCCTTTTTCGCGATCGAAGACCTTGACGTCGACGACGCGCCCGCCTTCCCCGTGGGGAACGCGCAGCGAGTTGTCGCGCACGTCGCGCGCCTTCTCGCCGAAGATGGCGCGCAGCAGCTTCTCTTCCGGCGGGTGCTCGGACTCGCCCTTGGGCGTTATCTTGCCGACCAGGATGTCGTCCGGGTAGACGCGGGAGCCGATACGGACGATGCCGTTCTCGTCGAGGTGGCGCAGCGACTCCTCTGAGACGTTGGGCACCTCCCGGGTTATCTCCTCCGGTCCCAGTTTGGTCGAGCGGGCGTCGATCTCCAGCTTCTCGATGTGGATCGAGGTCATCACGTCGTCGTAGACCAGGCGCTGGCTGATCAGGATCGCGTCCTCGAAGTTATAGCCTTCCCAGGGCATGAAGGCGACCAGCAGGTTGCGTCCCACGGCCAGCTCGCCGTCCTTGGTGGCGGCGCCGTCGGCGATGATCTGCCCCGGCTTCACCACATCGCCGATGTTGACGATCGGCTTCTGGTTCAGGCAGGTGTCCTGGTTGGAGCGCTGGAACTTGGCCAGCTTGTACTTGACCAGGCGCTTGTCCCTGGTGCGCAGGTGAATGGCGTTGCCGCTCACGTACTCGACCTTGCCCTCAACGTCGGACACGATCACCATGCCGGAGTCGCGCGCCGCCTGCTTCTCGATGCCCGTGGTCACCAGGGCGCGCTCGGTCTGAATGAGCGGCACGGACTGGCGCTGCATGTTGGAGCCCATGAGCGCCCGGTTGGCGTCGTCGTGCTCGAGGAAGGGGATGAGCGCCGTCCCCACCGAGACGATCTGAATCGGGCTCACCCCCACGTAGTCGACCTGGTCGGGCGTGGTCTCGATGAACTCGGACTTGTAGCGCACCGGGATGAGCTCGGTCAGGAAGTCGCCGCTGTCGGACACCGGCACGTCGCCGGGCGCCACCCGGTAGCGATCCTCCTCGTCGGCCGAGAGGTAGTGAACGTCTTCGGTCAGCCGCGAGTTGGCCACCTGCCGGTACGGCGTCTCGATGAAGCCGTACTCGTTGACGCGGGCGTGCGTGGCCAGCGAGCCGATCAGGCCGGCGTTGGGGCCTTCCGGCGTCTCCACCGGGCAGATTCGCCCGTAGTGGCTGGGATGAATGTCGCGGACGGCAAAGCCGGCCCGCTCCCGGGAAAGACCGCCGGGACCGAGCGCGGAAAGCCGGCGCTTGTGCGTCAGCTCGGCCAGCGGATTGGTCTGGTCCATGAACTGCGACAGCTGCGAGGAGCCAAAGAACTCCCTGATCGCCGCCACCAGCGGCTTGGTGTTGAGCAGGTTGGCCGGCGTCAGCGTGTCGGCGTCCTGCAGCGTCATGCGCTCGCGGACGATGCGCTCCAGGCGCGAGAGGCCGATGCGGAACTGGTTCTGCAAAAGCTCGCCGACCGAGCGGATCCGCCTGTTGCCCAGGTGATCGATGTCGTCGACGTGACCTTCGTCGTAATTGAGGCAGATCAGGTAGTCGACCGCGGCCACGATGTCCTCGCGGGTGAGCGTGCGCGCCGTCTCCGGCACGGACAGCCCGAGCTTCTTGTTGAGCTTGTAGCGCCCGACCTTGCCCAGGTCGTAGCGCTTGTCGTCGAAGAAGCGGCTGTCGATGATGTTCTGCCCGCCGGCAACCGACGGCGGGTCGCCGGGACGCAGCTTGCGGTAGACCTCGATGAGGGAGTCCTCGCGCGTCTTGGTGTTGTCCTTCTCCAGCGTCTTTTTCAGGAAATCGCGGTGACGGAAGATGCTCTCCATCTCCTGATCGGAGTACCCGAGGGCCCGCAAAAGCGTGGTGGCCGGTAGCTTCCTGTTCTTGTCGATCTTGACGTAGATGACGTCGTTGACGTCGGTCTCGAACTTGAGCCAGGCGCCGCGGTTGGGGATGAGGGTGGCCGAGAAGGTGCGCTTGCCGTTCTGGTCGACCTCGCGCTTGTAGTAGATGCCCGGGCTGCGGACGATCTGGCTGACGATCACCCGCTCGGCGCCATTAATAATGAATGTGCCGCGGTCGGTCATCATCGGGATGTCGCCTACGTAGATCTCCTGCTCCTTGATCTCGCCGATGTCGCGGTTGACCAGGCGCATCTGGATGCGCAGCTTCTTGGTGAAGCTGGCGTCCATCGCCCGTGCTTCTTCCGGCGTCTTGGGCTTGTTGGGCTCGGTGTGATCGTCGAAGGTGTAGTTGGGCAGGAAGTGCAGCTCTAGCCTGCCGGTGTAGTCCTTGATCGGGGAGAAGGCCCGGAGCTCTTCGCCGAGACCCTCGTCGATAAACCACTTGAACGAACTCTTTTGGATCTCGGCTAGATCGGGAAGATTGGCGATGCGAGAGCTGCCGACCCCGAAGGTCCGGACGCGCTCGGGAAGTTCTAAAGCCATTGACTACCTCTGGAACGAAAGGCTGGTGAGTGCTTGATGCGTTTGGCGAAAAAGCAGAAATGCAAGTGTACGTAGCTACTTATTTTATTGTCAATACAGATTCAGCGTATCGTGAACACCACGAATACGCACGGATGTATATAAAACATTTATCATGGTCGGTCAATCTGTGCATGGACCCGGGCGGCAGGTGATTAAAATTCTGTTAATAATCTTCGTTTTTCGTTAATGTACTTAAGTTCTTAGTAACAGTAGGGGCGCATGCAATGCCCCGCTGCGGGCTTACAATAAACGCGGGGATGGAACATCGCTGGTGTGGTGCTCGGTCTTCAAAACCGCTGTGGGACAGATATGCGCTGGCCCGGGTGGGTTCGATTCCCACGCATCCCCGAATCTCCTACTTTACAAACTTTATAAGCCGCATATAATGGTGCGGTTGGGAACGTACTAAAAGCATTACTAGAAAGGCGGCTTGCGTGAATCACCAACCAGGGGCCCTGGTATGGCTGGATCAGTTTGCAGGCTATCTCGAAGTCGAGCGCAACTATTCCTCGCACACAATCAGGGCGTATCTGAACGACCTCAAGCAGCTCATAGGCAGCGAGGCGACACCCGAGGGCGGCGACGGGCCGCCGGCCGGCTGGCTGGAGGCCGATCGCCTGCGAGCCTACATCCGCTCGATTCAGGATCGCTACAGCCGTCCGACGCTGGCCCGCAAGATCTCGGCCATCCGCACCTTCTGCCGCTACCTCAGGCGCGAGCAGATCATCGAGGAGGATCCCTCCAAGCTGGTGCGGGGACCGAAGCTGGGCCGGCGCCTGCCGCCCTGCCTGGACCGGGACGAGGTGGCCAGGCTGTTCATGGCCGCCGACGGCAGCTCGATAGGCGTGCGCGACCGGGCGATCATGGAGACGCTTTACGCCACCGGCATGCGGGTAAGCGAGCTTTGCGGCTTGCGGGTCTGCGACTACGGCGGCGAGAAGATGGAGCTGCGCTGCCTGGGCAAGGGCGGCAAGCAGCGGGTCGTCCTCTTGAACCAGAGCGCCAACGTCTGGCTGAAGAACTACCTGGAGAACCACTGGTCCCGGCTGGCCGGCGGGGCGGCGCCCAATTACGAGTCTCCCCTGTTCGTCAGCCGGGAGGCGACGCCGCTGTCTGCCAGGTCGGTGCACCGGATCGTGATCAAATACGCGATCAAGGCCGGCATCGACAAGCTGATCACCCCCCATACGCTGCGGCACACCTTCGCCACCCACCTGCTGGAGGGCGGGGCCGACTTGCGCGTGGTTCAGGATCTGCTGGGGCACTCGAGCATAAGCACCACGCAGATCTACACCCACGTCAGCCTGGAGCGCCTGCGGCGCATCTACATGCAGAACCACCCGCGCGCGTAGCACTGCAGCTACTTGCGGTGTCTGTCCCCACAGCCGGTGGCGCCCGAACGTGCGGGGGCTCAGGCGGGGTCCGCCCCGCTGCCGTAAGGCGGGCGAGCAGTTGATATAATGACACCCGGTGTCAACATACGCCGGTAAGACCTTTTCCCGGGATCTGCAATCCGGTACGCAGGCAAATCGTGGCCAGGCGCCGATCAAACTTATCCAGTCGCAGACGCTCGGGCAGCCTGGCCGCCTTTCTCGGCCGCGCTTTTAAAGGCACGGCCGTGCTGGTCGTGGTCGCGGCCGCCCTGGCAGCCGGCTACGCCGGCGCCTCGATCTGGAAGCAGCTGCAGGATGTGCCGGATGTGGCGGTCCTGGAGCGGTACGAGCCGATCGAGGCCGTGCAGATCCTGGACCGCAACGATCACCTGGTGTGCACGGTGGAGGGCGACGAGGACAGGCGCGTGGTGCCGCTCAGTCAGGTCTCCACGCAGATGCAGCAGGCGATCCTGGCCGCCGAGGACCACCACTTTTACGAGCACCACGGCATCAATCCGATCTCCATCTTCCGGGCCCTTATGGTGAACATGCAGGCCGGGCACGTCGTCGAGGGCGGCTCCACGATCACGCAGCAGCTGGTGAAGAACCTGTTCTTCAGCGAGACAGGGCGCACGTTCGACCGCAAGATCAAGGAGGCCTTTCTGGCCTGGGAGCTGGAGCGCCGCTATTCGAAGGAGAAGATCCTCGAGCTCTACCTGAACCAGGTCTATTTCGGCAACGGCGCTTACGGGGTGGAGCGGGCCGCCTGGCGCTATTTCGACAAGAGCGCCGCCCGACTCGACCTGCCGGAAGCCGCTTTCCTGTCCGGTCTGGTGAAGGCGCCGACCGAGCTGTGCGCCAACCGCGCAGCGGCCATGGCCCGCCAGCGCGAGATCCTGGACAAGATGGTCGAATACGGCTACATCACCGCCGATCAGGGCAGCGAGGCCCGGGGCGAGAAGCTCGTCTTCAAGAAGGGCAGCAACCCGCTGCAAAAGTATCCTTACTACATCTCCACCGTGCTGCAGATCCTGCGCGATCGCTTCAGCTCCTCGGAGATGCGCAGGCAGGGCTTGCGCGTGTACACGAACCTGGATCCGGCGGCCCAGGAGGCGGCCGAGCGTGTTCTGCAGGAGTCGATCAAGAAGGCGCCCAAGGGCGTGAGCCAGGGGGCGCTGGTATCGGTTTCGGTGCAGGACGGCTCCGTGCTTGCCCTCGTGGGCGGGGTGGGCGATTTCTGGAAGAACCAGTGGAACCGGGCCACCAACCCGCACACGGCGGGCTCCTCCTTCAAGCCGTTCGTCTACCTGACCGCCTTTATCAAGGGCGCGCTCACCCCGTCGAGCGTCATCGCCGACGAGCCGCTGGTGGTCAGGCAGCCCTGGGGGCTGCCTGATTATTGCCCGAAGAACTTCGACCACAAGTTCCTGGGCAAGATCCCTGTCAAGCGGGCGCTGGCGCTTTCGCGCAACGTCTGCTCGGTGCGGATCGCGCAGCTGGTCGGCATCGACAGCGTCGTGGAGACGGCCAGGCTGGCCGGCATAACCACGAAGCTGGATCCCAACCTCTCCCTGGCCCTGGGCAGCTCGGCGGTCTCGCCGCTGGACATGGCCGGGGCTTACGCCACCTTCGCCCGCGCCGGCGTGGCGATCAAGCCGCAGCTTCTGCGTCGGATCGAGAACAACAAGGGCCAGGTGATCGAGACGTTCGAGCCGCGCGTGGACAAGGTCTTCGAGCCCGAGCCGGTGGCCGAGCTGGTGGACTGCATGCAGGAGGTGGTGCGCAGCGGCACCGGCACCCAGGCCCGCCTGCCCGACCGGCCGGTGGCCGGCAAGACCGGCACCGCCGACGAGTCCAAGGACATCTGGTTCATCGGCTTCACGCCCGATCTGGTCACGGCGGTCTGGGCGGGCAACGACGACAACCTGCCGATTCCCGGCACCTACGTGACCGGCGGCACGGTGATGGCCAAGATCTGGCGTGATTACATGACCGCCTATTACGACAAGCACCCGACCCCGCCCGGCTCGTTCATCGCCCCCACCGCCGCCTCGAAAGACGAGAAGAGCCCGGCCGCCAGGGCGCAGGCTCCCGAGCAGGGGGGGCCGCTGCCGGCACCTGATCTCGGACCTGTCGAGGTCCAGCCGGCGGCCCCTGCGGCAGCCACCGCTCAGGGCGCCGCGCCGAGCAGCCCGGCGCCGTCCGCGCCTTTGCCGCCGCCGGCCGTGCCACCGCAGACGATGCCGCCTCCGGCCCCGCCCTTCACTGCCGCACCCGCGCCCGCCCCGGCGCCGCCGCGGGCCCCGGCACCGGCGGGCGTCGCCCGGCCTGCGCCCACGCTCATGATGCAGATGCCGGAGACGGTGCCGTCGAGCGCCCCCGCGCCGCGCGACGATCTGCCCGGAAGCGCGATGATTCTCCAGTCCCGCAAGGGAGTGACGACCTATCATTGACTCCTGACCCGACCGAACGCTCCTGCAGGGGGACTGCCGCATGGCCCGCACGACAGCAAGGGAAATTGATACCACAGGCGATGCCGGCTTGCAGGCGCCGGTCAACCACCGCCGCTCGCGGGCGCTCCGGGTCTGGTTGGCGGTGGTGGTCTCGGTGCTCTTTCTCCTTTGGCTGGAGACGGACAAGGGCCCGCACCGGACCTACAACCTGTATCTGAGCGGCGATTCGGGCCTGGTCGGCTCACGGGTCGTCATCGACGGGCAGCCGGCCGGCGTCATGTCGCATGCCGGCGGCACCGGTCTCGGCGGGGCGTTGTTCTACGGCAAACTGAAGAACGGTCCGCACGAGATCGAGGTGCGCCGCCCGGGCTTCCAGCCGTTCGTTCGCAAGATCGATATGCACGGCGAGTATTACACGAGTGTGGATCTCCGGCCGAGCTCGGATTAAACTTATGGCACGGCATGGTCCGGGGCGGCGGCGCCATCGGCAGCGCGTGTGCCGCCGGAACCGGTAGGGGCGGGGCGTGCGCCGCCAAAACCGGGTTGGGGCATGCCCTGCCCGGGCGCAGCGATGGGAGCGCTTCATGGATAACCAGACGAAGTGGGTCGGCTTACTGGGGGTGGCAGCCATCCTGGGCACCGCCTTCCTCCTCTCCAACAACCGCAAGGCGATCAACTACCGGCTGGTCGTCTCGGGGCTGGCTCTGCAGCTCATCATGGCCGTATTCGTCCTGCGCGTGGAGTTCGGGCAGCAGCTCTTCCGGACGATCGGCGACGTGATCACCCAGCTGCTCCACTTCTCGGATGCGGGGGCCGGCTTCGTCTTCGGGCCGCTGGTCAAGAACCAGGCCGAGCTGGTCAAGCTGTTCGGCCCCGGCTCCGATTACATCTTCTCCTTCCGCGTGGTCCCGACCATCATCTTCGTGTCCAGCCTGGTCAGCATCTCGTACTACCTGGGCATCATGCAGAAGGTGGTGCAGCTGGTGGCGAAGGTGGTGGCAATCATCATGGGGGCAAGCGGCAGCGAGGCGCTCTCCAACGCGGCAAGCGTCTTTGTCGGGCAGGTGGAATCGCAGCTCCTCATCCGCCCGTACGTTCCCTCCATGACCATGTCCGAGCTGCTCGCATCAATGTCCGGCTCCATGGCCTGCGTCGCCGGCGGCGTGCTGGCTGTGTATATCGGGCTGGGAATCAAGGCCAGCTACCTGCTTACGGCCAGCATCATGGCTGCCCCCGGGGCGCTGGTGATCTCAAAGATCGTCTGGCCGGAAACCGAGGAGTCCAAGACCAGGGGCAAGGTCCAGATCGAGGTGAAGCGCACCAACGCCAACCTGATCGATGCCGCCGCCCATGGTGCCGCGGACGGCCTGCGGATTGGGCTCAACGTCGTCGGCATGCTGATCGCCTTCATCGCCCTGATCGCCATGGCCGACGCCTGCCTGGGGCTTGCCGGACGGCAGCTCCACGCCCTGGGCATGAGCCTGGACCCGCTGGGGCTCGACCTGGCCCAGCTCAAGCTGCAGGATATCTTCGGCTGGCTCTTCGCCCCGGTGGCCTGGGCGCTCGGCTGCCCGTGGAATGACGCGCACGTGGTCGGCAGGCTCATGGGGGAGAAGATGGTGATAAACGAGTTCGTCGCCTACACGGACATGTCGGCGATGCTGAAGGGGCTGTCGCCGATCCGCATCGGGAAGCACGCCGAGACGATCGCCACCTTCGCCCTGTGCGGCTTCGCGAACTTCTCCTCGATCGCCATCCAGATAGGCGGCATAGGCGAGATTGCGCCCAGCCGCCGGCAGGATCTGGCGCGCCTGGGCGTCAAGGCCCTTGTCTGCGGAACCATGGCCAGCTACCTGTCGGCTGCCCTGGCCGGCTTGCTCACCTGAGCGGGGGCACAGCGGCGGTGGCCAACGGGTCCCTGGCGACGGGCGGCTGGCGGCGCCGGGGGATCCGCCGCCGGGGGGCCGGTCGGCGGCGCAAGGGCCTGCGTTGCGGGAGCCTTATTCGTAGAGCTGCAGCACCGTTCTGCCGAAGCGCTGGAACAGCGGGGCGTTGCTGTCCGGGTAGTGCCAGAACCAGAAGTGACAGAGGTTGAGCTTCCCCCAGCCGCCCTGTCCACCCAGCTCCTGCGCCCGCTCCTGGAGGGGCGGATCCAGGCTGCGGAAGAAGCTGTTGGCCTGCGAATTGTACGGGGCCAGCAGCCTGGTGGCCAGCATGAAGAAGCGGCGGTCGGTGACGGGCGCCTTCCAGTGCTCGTTGACCAGCCGTTTGCTTTTCAGGTCGAAGTCGCCCCCGCGCAGCGTCGAGAAGACGTTTCGCATGCCGACGCCGCCGTCGGTTGCTTCGGGGTCGTAGGGCCGGTGCGCGGCGGCGAGGCCGGCGAAGATGACGGTCTTGAATTGCGGCTGGAAAATTTGCAGCTCGCCGAGCCTGGCCTGGGCCTGCGCTCCCGTGTAAAAGCCATCGTCAAGGTACATGACCACCTTGTCCTGACCGGCGCCGGCCCCCGTAAGCGCACCCAGCTCCCGGGAGGAGACCAGGTTGGCCGGCTTCACCGTGCTGCCCACCTGCCCGAGCATGTAGGTGACCAGGTGCGCGCTGCCACCCGGATCCCTGTCGGTGACAACAAGGAGATTCTCGGGGGCGGTCCCGCCGTGCTCGAGGACGGCGTTGATCTGCCTGTCCAGGGTTCTCAGCGCACGCACGGTCTTGCCGACCGAGAAGTAGTCCGCGCCGCGCGTCAGCATGTCCGCCAGCAGCTGGTGGTCCTGCGGTCGATAATCGGCCAGGAAATCGACCACGCGCTGCCGCGGCGCCTTGGCAAGCGTGAGCTGCCGGTGAAGGCTCTCGACCGGATCGCCGTTGTCCGGCGCGCCTGCCCCCTCCTGGAGGCTCAGATACTTGTTCACGGCCCGGCTCGGCCGCACGAGCTTGAGGTCGCCCGCCAGTGATTCGGCGACCTTTTGCGCCGATCTGTCGAGCACGTCGCGGACGGCCGCCCGGTCGGACAGGGCGCCGTCGCCTGCTTGCAACGCCCGCGCCTCGGCAACGAGACCGGCCAGCTTCTCCCGGGTCGCCTCCGGACCCTTTGCCAGATCCAGCAAGTTGATGCCCTTCTCGAACGCGCGCAGGTCGACGATCGTCACCGAGGCGGCGCGGGACAGAACAGCCCGCTGCTGCTCGGTGGGCGGTGTCCGCGTCAGGTCGTCGAACAGGATCACGTGCTCCCGCCCCTGCTCGTAACTGGACAGCCTGACCAGCCGGTCGAAATTGCGAATCGGCACCTCCCCGCAGTCGTTGGCCTTGCGGTAGAGATAGCCGAGGAAATTGCCGCTGCTGGCCGCGGTCAGCGTGTAGATGCCGGCCCTCGCCGCCGCACCCCCTTCTTCGGCGTCAGTGTCCTCCACTTCGGGCAGCCTGGGCTTGATCGACCGGAGCTGCGCGCGCACCCCGACATCCGAGCAGTTGAGCGCCGAGCGCTGGAGAAAGGCCAGCGCCAGCGGGCGCTCCGTCTCGGGAAAGGAGCGGATGATCTCCTTCAGCTGCTCGAGCGAGATCGGCTCGACGTTGAATCTGTCCATGATCTGCCGCGCGGGATCGGCCGGCTTGTCCGGCTCGACCGGCAGCCCCGCGCGGACGGCCCGGCCCAGGCCGGCCAGCCCCTCGTGGGCAGCCGGCAGCAGCATGCTGACGACGCCGGCCTGCAGCACGTTCTGCGAAAGCTGGCGAGCCGTCGGCCGTGGCTGGTGGTCCACCGCGGCGGCGCAGATGCTCCCGACGCCGCTGCCGCCGGCGCCGGCCAGGCCCGCCAGCGGCAGGCGGGCATAAAGCGGCAGGCGCGCCGCCGCGGCCGCGGCCAGCTCCATTACCGAAAACTGGGCGCCGCCTGCGGCCATCGCCGCCAGGTGCGATTGGCCGGCAGGCGCGTTGTTCGTCCCGTCGTACAGCGCCGCCCCGGCCACCTGGGCGATGCCCCGCTCCAGGCGCGAGGCTTCGGCAACGGTCACCAGACCGCGCGCCCCCAGCCGTGCCGCACGCAAGCCGGCCAGCGCCAGCCTGCCGGCCCCGGCGTAGGGGACCAGCATGCCGAGGGCGGACGAGACCTGCTGGACCGCCCACTGAGCGCCCATAGGGGCGGCCTCGGGGACAGCCAGAAGCGTCACCGCGGGCAGAATGTCCTTGTGGACCAGCGCTTTGCCGGCCGCGTTGCAGACGTTCCTCACCGCCGAGAGCGGCTCGAGCACCAGCGAGTTGACGAAGGGGGCGACCACGTTCTGCCGCGCCAGGTCTGCCGCCTGCTCGCAGCCGTCGATCAGCCGGCGCATCGCCGGGGCGCTCGTTTCCGTGCCTGGTGGAGGGGATGGACTGTCGGGCACAAAAGCCTCCTTGCGCTGACCGGATCGTAAGATCCGCTCAGCGGCCGGTCACTGTGGAATTGCGCAGAAGTGCGCGCCGGACGGGCAAGCCGCGCTGACGGCGATCTGCTGTAGGATCTACTCAATCGTCGGCTTCGAGGTATCCGGTGTCCAGAGCAGAGCGTCGCGCCGCGCCGGTGTTTTTGTGGGTTCTAATTGCCCTGGCGGGGGCGGTCTCGCTTGCGGTGGTCGCCTGCACCCGCAGCGAGCACATAAACGCCCTCTGGCTGCTGACGGCGGCGCTCTGCACATTCGCGGTCGGCTACCGCTTTTACAGCAAGATGATCGCCGAGCGGATCTTCAACCTCGATGACGGGCGGACCACGCCGGCGCGGGCGATTGACGACGGGCACGACTTTGTGCCCACGCACAAGTGGGTTCTTTTCGGCCATCACTTCGCGGCGATAGCCGGGGCCGGGCCGCTGGTCGGGCCGATCCTCGCCGCCCAGTTCGGTTATCTGCCCGGCACGCTCTGGATCGTGGCGGGCGTGGTGCTCGCCGGCGCCGTGCAGGATTTCGTCATCCTCTGCGCCTCCATGCGCAGCGGCGGGCGGTCGCT
This sequence comes from Pseudomonadota bacterium, assembly GCA_021325555.1. Taxonomy (GTDB): domain Bacteria; phylum Cyanobacteriota; class Vampirovibrionia; order Obscuribacterales; family Obscuribacteraceae; genus JAJPGY01. Next base: position 179,689 of record JAJPGY010000037.1, read on the forward strand.
CGGGCGCATGGCCGGCCGCGAGATCAGCCCGCTGGCGGGGGCGGTGGCGCTGGCGGCGATCCTTCTTATCATGGTGATCTTGATGGCTGTTTTGGCGCTGGTGGTCGTCAACGCGCTGCGATCGAGCCCCTGGGGCGCCTTCACCCTCCTGTGTACGGTGCCGGTGGCCATCGCCGTCGGGCTCTACATGCGGCACCTCCGCCCGGGCAAGGTGATGGAGGGGTCGCTGATCGGGGTGGCGCTCACGCTGGCGGCGGTGGTGGCCGGGCGGTGGGTGGCAGAGAGCCCGCACCTGGCCGCCTGGTTCACGCTCGGCGGCGTGCAGCTTTCCCTGGCGGTGATGATCTACGGCTTTGTCGCCTCGGTGCTGCCGGTCTGGTTCCTGCTCGCCCCCCGCGACTACCTCTCGGCGTTCTTGAAGATCGGCACCATCGCTTCGCTCGGGCTGGGCATAGCCCTGGTCGGCCCGGTCTTGCAGATGCCACCGCTGACGGTGTTCGTCAACGGGCACGGCCCGCTGTTTGCCGGCGACATATTCCCCTTCTGCTTCATCACCATCGCTTGCGGCGCCGTATCCGGCTTTCACGCGCTGGTGTCTTCCGGCACCACGCCCAAGATGATAGCCCGGGAGACGCACGCCCGGCCGATCGGCTACGCCGGCATGCTCTGCGAGGCCACGGTGGCGGTGATGGCCGTCATCGCCGCCTCGGTGATGGCGCCGGGGACTTACTTCGCCATCAACAGCCCTCACGGCGTCGTGGGCACCGACCCGGCTCAGGCCGCCTCGATGATCAGCTCCTGGGGCTACCCGGTCTCGGCGCCCGGCATGCAGTCCCTGGCGAGCTCGATGGGCGAGACCACGCTCTGGGCGAGAACCGGCGGCGGGCCGACGCTTGCCGTCGGCATGGCGCAGATCTTCGCGCGATTCATCGGCGGCCCGGGACAGCTAGCTTTCTGGTATCACTTCGCGATCATGTTCGAGGCGCTCTTCATCCTCACCTGCCTGGATGCCGGCACGCGGGTGGGCAGGTTCCTAGTCCAGGACGCGCTGGGACATCTCTGGAAGCCGCTCGGGCGCACGAGCTGGTATCCGGGCGTGATCTTGAGCTCGCTTTTGGTCGTCGCCGGCTGGGGCTATTTCCTTTATCAGGGGGTTGTCGATCCGCTCGGCGGCATCAACAGCCTCTGGCCGCTCTTCGGCATCGCCAACCAGCTGCTTTCCGTCGTCGCCCTTTGTGTCGGAACCACGGTCATCATTCGCATGGGCAAGCCGCGCTGGAGCTTCGTCACCCTCTTGCCGCTGGCCTGGCTCCTGTCCGTGACCCTGAGCGCCGGACTCCTGAAGATCTTCAGCCCCTCGCCGGCGCTGGGGTTTCTTGCTCACGCCGCCTCACTCACGGAGCGCGCCGCCGGCGGGGCCCTTACCGCCAGCCAGCTTGCCGGGCTGCGGGCGCTGGTCTTCAACGATCGCCTGGATGCCTGCATGGGCGGTCTATTCCTGCTCCTGGTCCTTATCATCCTCGTCGAGTCGCTGCGGGCCTGGCTTCGCCCCGGTCCGGCCGGCGGGCAGCCGCTGCCGCGGGAGCCGGTTGTGGAGGCGGCGGGCGGCCCGGGCCCGACGCGCTGCTGCTGATTTAATGAGAACCCGGTGCCGGAAATGGCCCGGTGTGGCAAGATATAGGTGACGCCCCGGCGGCAGAGAAGATGAAACTGACCAGAGTACTAGCGCTGCTCATCCTGACAACCGCCCTGTGGGTGGGGGTCGTGCCGCACACAAGACCCTGCGGCCGGGATATGCGGATGGCCTGCTGCGCCCAGCAGTCGAGCGCGTGCTCGATCGCCGACACCTGCTGCCGTTATGCTCCGCAGCCTGCCGGTGACCTCACGGTTTCGCCGGTGTTGCGCGCCCCGCGCAGCCTTGAGCTGGCGGTCAAGCTTGTTGCCTGGGAGGCTAACGTCCCGCCTGCTCGAGCGCTGGCCCACGCGCAGCCGTGCAGCTGGCGCGCCGCCGAATACCGAACGGCGACCAACAAGCATTATCTGCTCACGCGTGCGCTTTTGATCTGAACCTCGCTCCCCGTGTGAAGGACTCGCTTCCGCTCTCGTGAGCGGACAGCTGTTTCACGTAAGTGAGGAGGTTTTTATGAAGAACGTAATGCTCGTCTTCGCCGTAATGTGTGCGCTCATAGCCGGTGCCGGCCTGTCTCCCGGGGCGTTCGCTCGGGACGCCAGCGGCGGCTCTGCCGGCGCGGAGGCCTGCCAGAAGGATTGCGGACACTGCGCTTCCGTCTGCGAGGACACGCTTGCCCACTGCAAGAAGCAGGGCGGCAAGCACGCCGAGGCAAAGCACGTGAAGACCATGACCGATTGCCTATCCCTGTGCAAGATGAGTGATGACTTCATGAGCAGGGGCTCCGAGCTGTCCGGCAAAGTCTGCGGGCTTTGCAAGGATGCCTGCTTGAAGTGCGCGGAATCCTGCGAGACATTCAAGGGCGACAAGACGATGAAGAATTGTGCCGATGAGTGCCGCAAGTGCGCGCAGTCCTGCGGGAAGATGGCCGGCTAGAAAAGCCCGGCGACGACAACGAAGGGGGGAGGGCACATATGCCCTCCCTTCTTCGTCTTGTTAAAACAACCGCTCTGTCGGACATCTCGGACACGGACGGCAAGGCTTTCCGGTCTAATCCAATTGGAAATCGGCACTTGCCCTATAATGGCGTTAGAGGCCGCAGCGGGTAGCCTGCACGGGGCATCTCCGGGAGAGCACAGGATGATCCTGGTAGCGGAAGACAATGAGTTACTGCGCGAGCTGGCGCTCCGGCAGCTGCAGATGCTGGGGCTGAGCGGGGAGACCGCCGCCAACGGGCAAGAGGTGTTGGAGCGCCTTGCCCGGCGCCGCTACGATCTCATTCTCATGGACATATGTATGCCGGGGATGGACGGCTTCCAGGCAACCAGGGCGTTGCGGGAGGCGGAGCGGGCGAGCAGCAGCAGGCGCACCCCGGTGATTGGCGTCACCGGCGTCTCCAACCGGGATCAGTGCCTGGAGGCTGGGCTGGATGATTTTGTCGCCAAGCCGCTGATGATCGAGCAGTTGCAGACGGTGCTGCAGCGCTGGCTGCCGCGCCGGCTGACGCGCGACAAGCACCAGGATCTGGTAATGGCCATCGGGGTGGCGGTCAGCCGGCGGCGGGAGGAGCTCGGGCTATCCAGGAAGGAAGTCGCGAAGCGGTCCGGGCTCAGCGAGGTTGTCGTCTTCAGGGTCGAGCAGGGTGTCGGGGACATCGAGCTTGTTTGTATCAGTCGCATTACAAGGGCGCTAGACATGGCAGTGTCCAATTTAATCGGTTGGGCGGAGCTTCTGTCACGTGAGGGGGACATTCTAGGGAGGTGATTTTCGGTTCAAACCGTGAATGTCCACAGGTAAGAAACCCTGATATTTAGAGGTGGCGAAGAATAATGTCTGTTCAAATAGTTAACGAACACGAAATGCTCCTGCACGCCACAGCCGAAATGCTGCGCAAAAGACGCATGGATCTGGGGATATCGCAAGAAGAGCTTTCGATGCGCTCCGGATTGCACCGCACGTATATCAGCGACATCGAGCTTGGCAAGCGAAACATCTCGCTGATGAACCTGTCACGGCTCGCCACAGCATTGCAGCTTCCGGCGTCCGAGCTCCTGAAACTCGCCCAGGAGCGGGTTCAGGCGCAGCTGAGCAGCCGCGGGCAGGCGGTGGCCGGCACCACATTCGGTGCCTTCCAGCCAGAGCAGCACTTCTCCGTGTAGATCGGTCGGCGTGAGCGCCGGCAGAGCCGTCGCGGCATCGCGCGCGGAAATCGTGCGCTGGGGAGCCTGCAATATTAATGTCTTCAAATGCGTTGGTCCCGAGCGCCGAGGTGTTGCGTGATCCAGTCGGGGCGTGAGATGATGACATCTCCCCTCCAGGCGTAAGCACTCGTGGAAACAGCAAGCGCACTGAAGCCGGCTGCGCCGTCAGCCCCGCCTGCCATTCAGCCGGGAAAGTTCTACCTTCCCTTTGTCGATGGGTTGAGGGCGCTCTCGATCCTGCTCGTATTGGGTTTCCACCAGCTCGGCCCCGTCAGCGGTTGGATGGGCAAGCAGCTCAGCGGCTGGGTGGGCGTGGATCTCTTTTTTGTGATCAGCGGCTTTCTGATCACCTCGATCATTCTCAAGGAGCAAAACGCCACCGGCACCTTCAACTTGAAGAACTTCTACACCCGGCGCTGGTTGCGCATCTTCCCGGCCTATTATTTCTTCCTGTCATGCATGCTGGTCTTCGGGCTGTGGCGGGGCCAGCCTGCGACGGCCTATGCGGTGGCGGCACTCTATCTCACGAATCTGGATGCCGCCTTCGGCTGGGGGCTCGTGCCGGGCGGTAGCGGGGTCGGCCATACGTGGTCGCTATCCATCGAGGAGCAGTTTTATCTGACCTTCGCGCCCTGCGCCTTCTTCCTCCGGCGCCGCCTGGTCTTCCTGGCCGTGGCCGTCATTGCCGGCGCGTATTTCTGGAGGCTGGCCCTGCTCGATCATGGGGCCCTGCCGCTGCGGCTGTTGGGCGGCTTTGACACGAAGATCGACTCGATCATGTACGGGGTGCTGGCCGCGCATCTATGCCAGCTCCGCGTCTTCGAGCGCGGGGCGTTCAAGGTGCTCGCCGACGCCAGGGTGCAGCTGGCAGTGGGCGCAGCTATGCTTGTGGCGTTCCACTTCCTCGGACACCCGGGAGAGGGGGCGAAGGCGGATCAGACGCTTTTCTGGGCGCTGAAGTACCCGCTGGCGCTGGCGCTCATGGCCCTGTTGATCGTCAGCCTGTGCGCTGATCCGGGCAAGCCTCTGGGGCGGTGGCTGTCGGCGGGGCCGCTGGTTTGGGTTGGCCGGCTGTCGTACAGCCTCTATCTCTGGCATGTGCTGCCGATGTTCCCGCAGACTCACATAATAATTGATCGCCTTTGCCACGGCAGGCGCTACCTGGTCGAGATCATGACCTATGCGATATGCTTCGCCGCGGCGTACTTCTCCTACCGTTTTATAGAATCGCCGTTCCTGAAAATGAAGCGCAAGTTCTCGACGGTGCAGACGGCAGCCTGAGGCCTGTCACTGCCCGCGGTATCACGCTCTTGCCAGCGGGCTTCGGCTTTGCTACATTGTTGCTGCGGTATGGACATTCTGGAAGCAACTGAACTGGCGCGACGGCTCATGTCGCAACACGGGCTCGACGACTGGTCGTTCAAGCTGAACGGGGCCAGACGCCAGCTGGGCGTGTGCAGGGAGCATGTGCGGCGCATCGAGCTTTCCCGCCATTACGTGCTCGCCAACCCGCGCGAGCACGTGACCGGCACCGTCCTGCACGAAATAGCGCACGCGCTGGTCGGTACTGAGCACGGCCACGGCGCGGTCTGGAAGGCGATGTGTTTGCGGCTTGGCTGCGAGCCGAAGGCGCGCGAGCACGATGTCCGCATGCCGGAGGGTGAATGGCGGGCCCGGTGCCCTTCCTGCAAAAGGGTGCTCCACCAGCACCGGCGGCCCAAGCACCTGCGAAATCTCCATTGCGGCGCCTGCGGGCCGGAGAAGGGGCGGCTGACGTTTGCGAACATCAAGATCACCTACCGGCAGCGCGCCGACAAGGCCGCCCAATCGCCGGTTTCACAACTGATGTTGAAGCTGTTCTAGACGCCCGGACCGCCGGCGGCGCCCCCGCGCCGCTTGACAGGCTCCGGCGTGCGCAATACAGTCGAGGCAGTATGGAAGAGAAGAAACTACGTGTGATCACGCGATGGGAGTGCTTGCGTGGCTCGTGTCTTCATTTGTTTCGGCCCCTCCTGCTCATGCTGGTGGCATTTGTGGTTTTGTTCGTGATCGGCAAGAGCTTTGCGCCCGTCAGGCATGTCCTTGAAATTGTCGCCTGCCTGGCCGGCATTTTTTTGCGCCGGTAAGCTTTGAGCTGTGGAGGCGCTGCTTTGGAATTCCTGATTGCTCCAGCGGCCACCGCCGCGCCGTCCAGGCGATTCTGGATGGCCTGCCGGCCGGGATTCATTCACTGCTGATGTCTAAAGGCTACCGAGTGTTGCCGATCCGTTCGGTCACGGACCTTTTCGATGATTGGAAGGACGAGCATCCGAGAGGGTATGAAAAAGGCGACACCTACGATCACGTGGGGGTGCTGACCGTTCAGGATCTGCGGCTCGTCGTGATTGCGGAAACGGCCAGGCCGCGGCGGCGCTGGGTAAAGCTGGAGGACCGCACCTTGCTTGCCGCCGCTGTCGAGCATGAGATTGGCCACGCGGTGGATTTCTCGCTCGGGGAGAAGCCCTTCTCGAACACGCGAGAGTTCATCACTGCATAGGACGCCGATGTGGCAAAACTGGACAAGCAGAGTAAGGAAGAGATTCGCTATTATCTGCAGCCGGGGGAGGAAGGGCGAAAAGAGACCTTCGCCGAGATTTTCAACGCCATCAGCCTCCCCTGGCGTGACGCTGAGAGCTTCGAGCAGAGATTCCCGAACACGACCACGGTGGTGAGGGTGGTTTTGGATAGCCGCGATATCCCGCTCCTGCAAAACCAACCGTTCCAGGGACCGGAATTGAACAAGGGGTAGTAAGCAGGGTTACCGGGATCAGAACCCGTAAACAATGCTGTAGTGTAAGGGTGGTAAGCCGGAACGCCGATCTGTCCGGGCGTGCACGGTCCTTTTGCGAAGCGTTAAGCGCAACATGACCAGGGCGAGAAGGACGCCGTCAGCCGTTTCCCGGTAGCTGTCCAGGCGAGGCCGGGTCACTGTTGGTGCCCGGCGGATGGTACACTGACCACAGATGTCAACAGGTGGTATGCAGCTATGGCTCCCCGATTTTCTTGGGGCAGGCCCGGGATCTTTTCGGCCGTGCTTCTTACTCTCTTACCATTCAATGGCGTGACGGCGGCAGGGACTTACATGCCGGCACCGTCTGTCGCAAGAACACCGTTTCATGCTTCTGCCACCAGGGGCGGGGGCGGATTGTTCGGCCATCGTCGCCCCCTGCTCAAGGGCCGTGTGGCGGTGGGTGAGGAGATGACGGTGGTCGGGCGTCGTGTCGATGTCTTGCTCGACAGGACCCTCGACCGGGATCCTAAGACTGCCCTTCTCAACCAGGCGGTCCAGCATTATCAAACGAAGCGCTGCAGGGTTGCTGCTCAAGCGAAGGATGTCGCGGATTTCTTGTTCAACTACAGGGGGCTGAGCCAATCGATCGAAGCCGGCGATATCATCACCGGCGAGAGGCTGAAGCTCAAGAGCAGGGCAGCCGCTGAATATGCGCGACAAAAGCACATCGACGAGCTGCACACGCGGATAGTTTCAAATGTGATGCAAATCGCCATGGGCCTCGGCATGAGCGATCGAGCTCGGGGGGACAGGACGATCAACTATGGGATCCACCGCCTGCAACCGCTGGTTGGCAAAGACGCGGCGGTGGGAACCGCGGAAATGCTCGCTAACTGGGCCCAGGGGATAAGAGTCCCCGAGCAGATCTTCAATCAACCGGAGTGGGACGTGGAGCATCGCAACGAGATGTCCTCCTTCCTGGTCAAGTCCGCCATGCGGCATGATCCGGTTGTGTGCGAGATCTTTAAGCACCTGCACAAGTACAATCATCGGACCAGGTTGGCCCGTGCATCCAGCCGGGTCCTCGACACGGTCTTCGGCGTGCTGTCGCGCAACCCGGCTACCGGCCACGCAGGTATACCCTTGCTCGTTGCCTCAGTGCTGGCCTCCGGCGGTCCCGAACAGGCCAAGATCATGAAGGAGCTTTACCTGGACAGGCGACTCGCCAGCCGCTTGCAGGTGATAAATGATGAGGCCCACATGGCGCTGGACAATTACCAGCTGGCCGTGCTCACCCGCAATCCTCCTCTGCTCGCCTGCTCCGAGTCGGTGATCCAGGATCTGGCGGGGGCGAAAGTTGTTCCGAAGCTATTCGGCAGAAGCGTATTAGCTCAAAGCTCGAGGGCGGGCAACCCGGCACAAAGCTCGAGGGTCGCGCAAAGCTCGAGGTCCGGCAGTCTGGCGCAAAGCTCGAGAGGGACGGGCCTGACGCAGGGCTCAAGCGCCGTGGATCCGCCGCAAGGCTCGAGCGCCGTGGACCCACCGCAGGGCGTGAGTGCTGCCGGCTTGCCGCAGAGCTCAGGCGGCGTCAGCTCGGATGCGGAGCGCGGGCTGGCCGCTCCCCCGCCGCTGCCTATAAGGGAACTGCACCCTTTCCCGGCACAGCAGAGCGTCAAGATACAAATAGGCTCGCCTGGCGCCGGCGAGTATTGAGCCCGGAAACATTAATCTGGGGATAACCATATGTGGTGGCCTTCAAGACGAACATTCAGAGGAGCGGGCGGCGAGCAGCTCGGCTGCTTGACTCAAGATTTCTTAGCAAATCATGCTGCTATTGAAGGACGCCACGCAAGTCGTTGTGCGGCTTTCGGGAAACACCAGACCTTCTTACACATCGTAACGCAGTAGCGGGAGCGCCCTTCCAGGAAAGTGCGTCCTACGCAATTGGCTTCGACATTCTTATGGGTAATCGCTCTCGCGCAGGAGGTGGACATATGCGTTGGCTTTTAGCGGGGGGATTGATATTTGGCTTGTCTTGCCAGATGAGCATCCCGGTCTCTGCTTCAAGCCCTTTTACCGGGGGAATTGGGGAAGGATTTACCAGTGGAGTCGGCTGGGGGCTGTGCAACATTGTCGGGCGCGGCCTTGCGAAGGCAGGACGTGCGGTCAAGGGACGGCTGAGCAAGAACAAGGGCGGCCAAACTCAGGACAGCCAGAACATGGGTCCTGAGGACTACTATAACCGCGGACTGGAAGATGGATACTACAGGGCGAGACAAGACGGATATGGCTGGGGTGCGGAGGACTACTACCGCAGAGGTCCGGACGACTACTATGGCAGAGGCGCCTATGTCTACTACGGCAGGGGTGCGGACGACAGGTATGCGGCAGGGGGAAGAGGTGGCTATAGCGGTCGCGGAGAACGCGGCTATCGCGCGAAGATAAAGACAAGCGTTTACGCGCGAAAGCTGGCATCGGATCATTCGGGCAGCCGGCAAGGGTCAGCTGCTCGCAAGCGGACGCAGAAAGCCCGGCAAGCCCGTAAAGGCGTTAACGCCACAGCCTCGGCGCGCCAGTCGAAGGCCAAGCTGGCCGGTCTGGACAACGGCTCCAATTAGGAAGGGAGCACGGCGGGCGGTTCATGAGCGCAGGGTTGTTCTCGAAGGCAACTCTCCTGATCGGCGTGGCCACCAACGGTGGTGCAAACTTTCTTAGCACAGAGCGTCGAGGCGGACCCTGGAATGCGCACCGGGCCGCTCTTCCCGAATAACCGCCCCCCTTTTACAACTATTTACCGATTTTGGGGAGCCTTCCGGTTGACGTGCCGTCTGAGACGGCGGGGATGGCACCGGGAACCAAAAGGAATTATCGGAGGATGGATTATGCGATTGGATTTAGCGAAATCATTAGCGCTTATCGCACTTGCATCATGCTTCAATGCCCCAGCCGCACTGGCTGCCCCGCCTCCCGTCAAAGTGGCTCACCCCATGAGCGGCGGAGCTGCGCCAATAGGAGCGCATGCCTTCTTCGGCGGTGGAGCACCGCACGGCATGGTCGGTGGAGCGCCTCATGGCTTTATCGGCGGAGCACCGCGTGGCTTTGTCGGTGGGGCGCCGCGTGGCTTTGCCCACCGAGGCCCTATTGACGGCTTCGTTGAGGCCGGACGGCGTGGCGGCATGGAACGAGGAGGATTCGAGCGATTCGGCAACCGAGGAATGCGCGACTTCGACCGGGGCAGAGGCTTCGAGAGAGGTGAGTTCCGCCGCTTTGCCGATCGGGATCGAGGAATGCGTGACTTCGATCGCGGCCGGCGCTTCGAGAGAGGAGGAGACCGAGAGCTTGCCCGCGGCTTCGACCGTGACTTCGGTGGCAGAGGCCACGCCTGGGGACGCAGGGCGGGATACGATCTCAGGGCGGACCGTCGTGATCTACGGGCCGACCGCAGAGATGTTTTCAGGGATCGGCGCGACATTCTGTCTGATCGGCGTGACCTGCGCCGTGACTATGCCAGCCTGAGGACGCTTCAACCGGGATCCCCGGCCTACAACGCCCAGTTGATGGACATAAGGGCAGACAGGAGAGACCTGATTGGCGACCGGATAGATCTGCGCAACGACACCCGCGACATCCGCAGCGATCAACACGACATCAACGCGGATAGGAGCGGCTTCCTTTCCGGACTGAAGAACTCCTGGCGCTGAAAAACTAAGCGACGGCTGACGTCGACGTTACGATACCACCGGTAGCGTGGGCGAGGTAGACAAGATCGTCTTGGACCGAGCACACTTCAACCCGAGGTACGATCGCAACGTCGGCGTTGCTGTGAGTACGAAAAATGCGCCTGCTCGGGTGGAGAGAGTATTGCATGTCCAGGTGATATACTTTGCGGGCATGGGGTTCCCGCGCTGAAAAATCAGCCAGGCGGGTTTGCGCTGTTCCATTCACCCGGGGAGGCATTATGAAATTGCCAAAGCACGCAACCAGTTGTTTGTTGTCGGTCTCGTTCGCATTCTCCATTGCCTGGTGCCCGGGAGGTTGGGCTCAGAGCGGCGGCTCGACGGTGTCCATGGTAACCCTCAAGACAACTTCAGCGCCGAACGGCCAGCAAATGGTCATTGCGCCTAGCGGAGAGGCACTGCCGCTGCCCGGCGCAGGCGTGAACGGGAGCGTTGTCGACATATACATGGGCTCGCAAGGCGGTTACTGGTATGTGGACAGGTACGGTCAGAACTTCGACCTCACACCTTACGTTCAGCAATACCGCGCCGGCCACGAAGGCGGGCAGAATCACAACAGCACCGCCTCGACCGGCTCGTCCAGCAGCTCGACCGGTAGCTCCTCCAGCTCCGGCTCGAGCTCGCATTATGCCGGAACTGCCGCGGCAGCGGGCGCGGGAGCCATGCTTGGGACGGTGCTTGGCGACGCGATCAACGGCAACAACAACAGCAACCAAACCGGCAGCGGATACAACGGCTATGGTGTCCCATACGGTTATCCAGTTCGTGCCGCCAATGGGCGGGCATACTACACCAACGCCGAGGGCAACAACGTCTACGTCAACACCGGACAGTCTGTGAGTGTGACCAATCCTCAAGCCACCAGCCTCCAGAAACAGGAGGAATGGTACAACCAGCAGCGCCGGCAAAATCCTCAGGTCTATCAGAGCTGGCAGCAGAACACGCCCAAGGAGAATCCGTTCGTCGCCACGAATTCTGCTGCCGGCAATGGGGAAGCCTCTCAGGGCCGCAGGGGCCGTCGCTTTGGCGGGCAGAACGATGACGGCGGCGGCGGTGGTCCGTTCGGCGGCGGTGGAAGATTCGGACGCCGGGGCAGCGCGGGCGCCGAGCCTGCTGCGGCCAGTCCGGGCCCAGGCGGAGGCGGCGGACCGTTCGCAGGCGGGGGACCTGGAGGCGACAGCAATGGTGGCGGCCGGCCGTTCGCCGGCAGGCGGGGCTTCGGCGGCAATGGACCCGACCCACAAGGCGGCCCGCCGTCCGGGGGAGGCCGCCGGACCAGGCTGCACCCATAAGTAACGATCGGCAGCACTGCCATAGAGGTTATTTCTTTTCTCGGCGTGTCCGGCCGTCTTTGATTATCTTGGCTTGTACCCTCATTTCGACGTCCTCGGTAGTGCATTCGGGACAATGCAGCTTTCTCCTTATCACGTTCACGGTTTCAATGGACTGTTCGGCAGTGTGCCCGAACGTGAACTCATATTCGTTGCCCATAGTGTCCGAAGCCTTGCCATTTCCCGTGGTCAGGGACGTTGTGGTGAAGCGCCCTTTTATGGATCGGCCGTCCGAACAGCTCGCCTTGACGTAACCGCTCTGACCGGCAATTGGTCCGCCGAGAGGAAAGTGGGTGACCTGAGCAACCCCATGGCAATCGCAGCCGTTGGGGAAGACAAAATCTACAGCGGCCCTGCCAATAAACGGGTTGTCTTCAACCAGCCCATACAATAAGTCGCAGTTATGAGTGTTTTGCGCAACGAAGTAATAGCGCAGTTTCCGCGGAGACACTTTGCGCAGCAATCTCCTGAACCAGGCCGGTTTCTTGCCCGGCAATTGTTCTGCCGCCGCCTGGCCACTTGCTTGCTCTGATTGCCCTTGAGGCTCTCCAGGGGACCCGCCATCAGCCGGGGCTGGAAACGCCACCATACAGAAAACGAGCAGAGCACGCAGTAAGTTGACCGCGAGAAGCACGCCGCCAGACCTCCTGACCCAGCAGGCGTTCGCCATGCGGGGGTGATAGCTGCTTTCTTTGAGGGGTCCTTCCATTGCGATGATCTCAGCACTGCTGCTTCGATTACCTGTCCGAGTATCCTCTGACGTCAGCGACGCACTCCTGCGAGTCCCACTTCACGGAATTGACCTTCGTTGAAACCGGATACATCTCGATCAGGTCGTCAGGATAGGGTTGCAGCAACCCGATGAGCGCAGCAACGTCTTGAACGTTCTGATCGAGCCAGGTCGTCTCCGCCTCCGGCAGCAGGATTACTGGCATGCGGTCATGTACCTGGGCGACGGCGGAATTCGCTCCGGTCGTAATGACCGTGTAGGTGCGGAGCACCTCGCCATCCGGGCTTGCCCACTGGTCCCACAGTCCGGCGAAGCCGAACAACCCTCGATCCTTCCGGTGAATCCACATCGGGACCTTTCCTTTGCCATCTGCCTGCTGCTTCCATTCGTAGAAGCCGTCAGCCGGAATCAGGCACCGCCTCCGCGTGAGACAGCCCTTGAAGAAGGGCTTCTCGGCAATCGTCTCCGCCCGAGCATTGATCATGGGTTTCATCTTTTTCAGATCTTTGACCCACGACGGTATCAGCCCCCATTTGAAGAACTCCAGGTTCCGGCTGCCGCCGGCGGATAGGATTACAGGCATCTCCTGCGAAGGAGCGGCGTTAAATCTTGGGACGATCCGCGTGTCCGAAAAATGCTCGACGTTGAAGCGCTCCTGAAGAGCTCGTGCTTCGGCTCTGGTAAGTGTGTAGCGTCCGCACATGCCTCAATTCCACGCCCCCGTCGGTCAGGGGTTAATTTTATCGTTTACTTGCTTCCGCTGCCCGGACTGCATCGCCTGTCTTCAGGTCGTCCACGCTCCAGATCCGGCCCGTCGATCTGGTCAGGCCTATAGGCCGCTCGATTGAGCGTTCTGTCACCGGGTAGGGTTGCCGGCCTTGGAAGCAACACACTTGCCGCATCCGGTCATGATGACAGACATTAACCTGCGTAAGGGTACGCTGGTTGCGAGCTTTACTGTGTAATTGAACACTGCAGCAGAGCATATACGCTGGTTGAATGTAACAGCGACATGCGAGGTTGGGAGATTAGATATGACCACGCGAGAAATTATTGAACAAAGACATGCCAAGCACAATTCGCCAGATGTGGAAGATAGCTGGTCTCAGGCAGCAAGAGACGCCTACAGCCGATTGGATCATCGCCGACAAGGCAAGCTTTCCGAGAGTAGTGACTGCTTTGTGAGTTTCGGGTTCCACATAGACAAGCAGGGGCACTGGTCATTAGAGCACATCGGGCAGGTGGCAGGAAGCCTTGTGATCAGGGATTCTGGCGGCTACAACTATCGGTACGTCTATGAGAGCTACAACCGAAAAGGTGAGCGATGCGCGCAATTCCTGACGACTGAGCCATTCCTGGAATTCGCCGCCAGTCCTGATGGGAGGGGGTGCGCAGTAAGGCAAGGAAATGATGCATCTGTCAACATGAATGTTCCGCACATGACCGTCAAGCGAGCGATTGATACACGGCTTGGGCTGCGTTTGTACAGACTGGGAGAGAACACGAGTCGCGATCACATCGATCCAGTCAGCCTCGAAAAGCTGAGCCGCCAGCATGAGGCGCGGTTGTTCGTAGATATAAAGCCTCAGAGGCTCTCTTCATCCATTCGAAAGTACCTGATCGAGGAGAGCGAGTGGTCGCCAAAGTAGCCACGAATGGATTGAGGGCGGTTAAATCAAATAAGGCTGAACACGGTCTCTGATCCTGCTGTCATCCTTTCTTGGACCAAATACGGTGTCCACTCTTGGAAGTTAATCGCCGGCGAGCGGGCATGCACCATGTGTAGTATCACACTGCAGCAGATCTTGCTTCGAGCAGGCGGCTGCCAGGCTACATGCCAGGCACGCAGGACGCGCCGCCAACGTGGTTCACCCTTGCAGCCCCCGCCTGCCGTTGACCGCCTGGATAGCAGCCGCCGGGGCGGCCTCTAAGGGCCTCGCCGGCAAACATCATCGGCCCTGTTCTCGCTCAGCATCAACCTCGGACCGTTGGAGACTCGTGACAGCCTCATTGGAGCAAGCGGTCTGATGAGAAAATTGGTTTGCCGTGAGTAAAAAGGGAGTACAGGGGCGAAATTTACCAGTGAATTCTGCGCCAGGTCTTGAAACGCTGTAACGGTGCCGAATTTAAACCCTCGGGACGACAGGATTTGAACCTGCGACCTACTGCTTCCAAATTAGTAGAAGCCGGTTTGACGGGATTTGACCGTGAAACGTCAGAGACGTGAAAGCCTTACCAGCGCCTAAAACAATTTTGATGACTGTTTCCATAGGCAACCAATTGTTTCTTTCTGGTGAGTACAAAATGAGTACAAAACCGTTAGAATAGATCGCAGCAACCCCCGCGGCGATAAGCGAGCATGGCCAGACTAATCAATTCAGTCATCAATGAATTGGAGCAGCCCGCCTCGGGCGCCGTGCTTGTATTTGATGATGATTTGCGTGGCTTCGGATTGAGACTGACGCGCGGCGCGAAAACATACATCGTCCAGGGCCGCGTTAACGGCAAAGTGAAACGCATTACAATCGGCCGCCACGGTGTTTTCTCCCCTCAGCAAGCGCAAAAAGAGGCGAAGCGATTACTCGGGCTGATGGCACAAGGAATTGATCCCGATGCGCAGAAGGCTGAAGTCATCGCGCGCGGTGTCACGCTGATCGAATTGTACGAGCGCTACAAAGTCTCGCATCAGTTAAAGCCGAAAACCATATCGGTATATGACGGCGTCATGCGCAGGTGTTTCGCCGATTGGCAGCGTAAGCCCGTGACCGACATAACGAAGGACATGGTTGAAAAACGGCATAGAGAACTATCGAACGCTTTTGGTCCGCGCGGCAAGGGCGAGGCTCAAGCGCATCAGGCAATGCGACTTCTTCGAGCTTTATTTAACTATGCAGAAGCAATTCTTGAGGACGCATCTGGCAAGCCTATCGTTTCGCACAATCCAGTGAAGCGGCTGACGCAAATCAAAGCTTGGAATAAAATTCCGCGGCGGCAAACAGTTATCTACTCCCGTGACCTCGGTAAGTGGTTCAACGCGGTTAACCAATTACAAAGTGATACGGCTCGTGATTTCTTGATCCTGCTGTTGTTTACCGGCTTGCGCCGAGGCGAAGCAGCAACGCTGACTTGGAAGCAAGTTGATTTTGATTTGAAGACGTTGACGATTACTTCTGAGATTGCGAAAAACAGCCGCGAGCATAGACTGCCTTTGACGGACTTTCTGGTCGATTTGCTTCTGACTCGCCGACACAAGTACGCGAAGAAATCAGCTTATGTCTTCCCCGGCCTTAACGACGAAGGCTACTTTACCGAGCCAAAATCTGCCATCAACATTGTGATTGGAAAATGCGGAATCAAATTTTCATGCCACGATTTGCGGCGAACGTTCATAACGATTGCGGAATCTCTGGACATTCCGCATTACGCACTGAAAAGGCTCGTCAATCATAAGGATGGTGGCGACGTTACGGCGGGATACATCGTTACCGAAGTTGAACGCTTGCGCGCGCCGATGCAACGCGTCACGGATTGTATTAGCGAACAGATAAAGGCAGCCGAGCACTCTGACGAAGCGGATCTGGTGCGCGCATGACGGAGCAGACGAAGATCATCATCATCGCTGGTCCGAATGGCGCCGGTAAAACAACATTTGCGCGTGAATTCTTGCCGAACGAAGCTGGCTGCCCGATATTTGTGAATGCCGATCTGATTGCTGCCGGGTTGTCGCCGTTCCACCCGAACTCGCGGCTATCAAAGCCGGACGGGTCATGTTAGAAGAAATTGCTGAGCATGCAAGGCGCGGCGATAATTTTGCCTTCGAAACAACGCTTGCCGGCCGCGCTTACGTGCGTATGATCCGACAATGGCGGCAAGACGGCTACAGGGTAAAGCTTATCTTCCTGACCCTGGCGAGCGCCGAGGAAGCCATCGCTCGGGTAGCTGAAAGGGTTGCCCAGGGAGGACATTCTATCCCCGATGAGGTGGTCCGCAGGCGCTTTGCCGCCGGGCTCAGAAATTTCGAGACCGTCTATTGTCAGGAGGTCGACGCCTGGCAGCGTTATAATAACAGTGGTGATGAACCTGTCTTGACTGATGAAGGCGGAAACCGATGAGTCCAGAAGCGCATGTCGACGAGGATTTGAAGGGCGCATTAGCGGCGCTCCGAAGAGCGGCCAAACGCGCTAGAGAAATCGCACAGCAGACCGGGACAGCCATCATTGTTATGCGCGATGGGAAGTTAGTGCGTGAGATCCCGCAGAAAAAAGATCGCGGCGATTCCACGGCTCGAACCGCCTAGCATCGCCGTCAATTGTTTCTCATGCTGGGCGGTCCACCAGCAAAGGGCTCACATCTCATTGTCTGAAAATTCCAATGGTGCATCCGGTCGATTGGGTAATGGAGCCCGCGATAATCGGGGCACAGCATTACGAGCCAACCGAAGCGGTTGAAGAGCGTGACTCTGCCAGATACTTGCCAGACGACACCGTTTCGATGAAGCCGTGCATCAGCGAAGTGTCCGAGTGGATACTCTTCTTGTCCTAGTATGCCGTATCTACCGACATTGCCTATCGGTTGGACGATGCCAAACTGAGGCATGGTACCGTGCCTTATGAATTGGCGTGCGTCGTCAAAATATTGTAAAAGTGCAAAGCCGGGAATGTGCTCCGTCACGCGTGCCATGTAATTGAAAGCTACTTTTGCGAATGTGCGAAACTCGCGGATGCCGAATTCAACCTCAGCAAATACTGGAATGGTGCCAGGAATGTAAGTGCCAGCTGGCTGCAGCGGGTGTCCTAATTTCGTAAATACATTCTGCGCGAGATCCCACAATTCTCGCTCCTCTTCTTCTGTTTCCGCCCAAAATTTCACACGTCCACTTACGTGCGACAAATCGAATCCGGTAAGGTCGTTTAAAAGGTCTTCGCGAAAGAGGCGTACAGGCTGGCGGTCTCCCTTGATCTCAATGACTAGATGAGGTTTCAAGGCATAGGTTAATTCGCCATTGCGATTGATGATGTTTACTGGAGCGCCGTCCAGGTCTGCATGGTCAGAAGCGGTTTGCATATCGACGTTCCGACCTGTGAATTCCCGCAGCTTGCTAATTGGCTTGATCTTTTCGCGAAGCCGATCCAGTCCGTGTATTGTGTCCTTGGCCAAAGCTCGATCCAAGTGCTTGTCAAAATAACTGTTGCAATCCGCGCAAACCCGCTCAATCAAGGTCAGATTATCCTGGATGCCGGCCGTCATCGAATGCTGAATGACGTGTTCGGTATTGAACTCCGTTGCCGGCTTTTTCTCCAGGCAGTATATGCATTGAGCTTCTTTAATGGACATGGTTGGTTATTTGCAGACACTGTGCACGAACACGATCATACCGCTATTGTCGGTGTCTGCTGGTATCGCTTTCGTCCAGAGCCCTAACATCGGACCGAACGGCTTGACCGCTCTGCTACGCTTCAATAGGCGACGGCGGCAGATTCTTTGATTGTCTGCTGTTCATCGAATCGCCGTCGCCCAAAATGAAAAGAGCAGAGCGAGTCAATGCCCTACCTTGCGTGTATTTTTCTTCAAGACGATCAGTGCCGTACAAGCTGCTTACTTCTCAACTACTTTAGTCATTCGCTCCGCTATGCTTTTCTCATCATTCTCTAGGCGCTTGCGCATCTTGGATTTGACGAGATTCGTCGCTGAGATGAAAGCGTTGCAGCAACCACACCATTGAAAGTGGCACACGCGCGCGCGAAGATGGTTGCGGGTTAGCGGTCAGCTTTGACCCTGCCTTAATTGCAACCACCGATCCGGAAGGAAGTCGTCAATTTGAGAGGTCTTGGAGGAGGGGAACCTGGTCAGCACGTCCTTCAGGTACTCGAACGGGTTGATACGGAGCCG
>JAJPGY010000010.1 GCA_021325555.1 Pseudomonadota bacterium
CGGAATCCTCGCTCCGCTTGCAGGCTTCGCCTCTCCGGGCTCGTGCCGCTCGCCCTTCGCGCGTATGCTGGTACGCTACGCTGCGGATTCCTCCTCGGAATCCTCGCCCCGCTTGCAGGCTTCGCCTCTCCGGGCTCGTGCCGCTCGCCCTTCGCGCGTATGCTGGTACGCTACTCTGCGGATTCCTCCTCGGAATCCTCGCCCCGCTTGCAGGCCTGGCAATAATGCGATTAGACAAGTGGCTTAAGGTTTCCCGGTTAATCAAGCGGCGCACCGTGGCGCAGATGGCGTGCGGTCAGGGGCGGGTCTTTGTCAACGACCGCCCGGCCAAAGCCGGGCTGGAGTTGAAGGTCGGCGACAAGGTGCACCTGGAGCTGGGCTCGCGGGCGGTCACCGTCATGGTCCGGTCGGTGCCGGACTCGGCCGTGCCCGCGCAGAGTGCGGCGAGCCTGTACGAGGTCACGGAGGAGATTCGCCGTCCCCCCGAGGTTCTCGAGTGGCTGCCGGAAGATCCCTAACGGTTAAAATAATCATGTCATCAGCGGCAAGAGCTTGCACAGCATGAGCAGCAATCCTCCCAATCCCGGCCGCCTGCCGGTGCTGGTAAACCAGGCAACCGGCCAGAGGCACCCCATAAGCGGACCCTCCCTGACAATCGGTCGCGCCGACGACAACAACCTGGTGCTGCCCGAGGACGGCTACGTCTCAGCAAACCACGCCCGCATCTACTGGGACCAGGGCTGGTGGTGGATTGAGGATCTCAACAGCAGCAACGGCACCACCGTCAACGACCAGCTCATCAGCCAGCCCAGGCAGCTTTGCCCTAACGACCTGATTAAGGTCGGGCGAACGGTCTTCCGCATCGAATGACCGCTTGCGTCTCCCAGGCATGCTTGCCCGCCTTTGGTTTTAACGCCCGTAATACTGAACCACCGGCGCCGACGGTGGCTGGCTGGTGCCGGTCACCGGTTGGCCCGGCCCGGCGGCGGCTGGCGCCGCTTGACTGCGGGCCGGCGCCTCCGGGCTCGCTGCCGGCAGCTGCGACTGGCTGACCGGCACCCCGGCCGGCCCGCTCGGCTGGGTTTGCGCCCCCGGCTGTGCCGTCGTTTGAGCGGGCAGGGCAGGGGTCACCGGCTGGTCGGTGTTGTATTCCCAGTACTGGGAAGCGTCGGCATCGCCGGAGGGCTCCTTGCTCCCAGTTGCGGTCCCGGCGGGAGCGCCCGGGCCGGCAGCCGGCGCGGGGGCAGCCGGCTGGGCGGCAGGCGAGCCGGCTGACTGCGGTTGGGCGGCAGGCTGGCTGCCGGGGGTTGCCGGGCTCCAGTACTCCTGGCTCTCCTTCGGCTCGCCTGTGGCGGGCGGCAAGACCACGGCCGGCTTCGGCGGCTTTGGCGCCAGGATCAAGGCCGCCAGCAGGCAGACAGCAATCAAGCCGCCGCCGACGCTGGCCAGCATGACCTGCCTTCTGCTTTTCACCCCGACCGGGCAGTCTCTTGTCAGGAACTTGCCGTCCGCCCGCTTATATAAGGTTGCGCCCCGGCGATTCTCGCGCTTGAAGATGAGCTCCTCGGCCTCGGCAAGCTCCATTCCCGAAAAGTCATAGACATGCAGGAGGCACTTCTCGCAGAAGCTGCAGCGCTCTCTGGAAGAGGACGGGACCGCGGCCATCGGGCACGAGGCAGCCTTCTTGTATTGAGAGATCGGCTGAAAGATCTTGCCCGGCTCGCCGGCCCTCCGGGCCATCTCTCTGGCCGCCTTGACCTCCAGGTCGCTGGCAGCTTTCGCCACCGTGTCCCACAGAATCGAGTGATCGAGCATCGTCTTGGCTACCTTCTTGCGGGTCTTGAAGGAGGCCGGCGGCGGCGGTGGCATCTCAGGCGCGCCCGTGCTCGCAGGCATCTCCGCCCGCTGGCCGGGCGGGCTGCCGGCACCGGCAGCTCCGGTCCGGGCTTGCGGGGACGGCTCGAACGACCTGGAGATCTTCTTTACGACGATGGTTTTCTTCAGTGTCCGCTCCGGCGGGACGGCCGGTGATCCGGCCGGCTGCGGGGCGGCGGGTTCGACCGGCGGCTCGGGTGCGGGCGCGCCGGCCTCGATGCTGACCCCGGGTATCTCCAGCCTGGTCTCAGCTACTTTCCTGTTCGGCTTGCCATCAGCATCGCCGTTGCCCGGTCCTTGTGTCATCACCGCTCGCGCCCCTCGCTACCTAATCATCATACTAAGAACGTCCCGGAAGCGTGATTTAGCTGGCCGACAGAACCATCCATAAAATATATGGTTGCAGAAGCCCCTAAAATCGCTTTCCTGTGAGTCAATAGGGTGTGCGGGGAGGAGGCGGTGGATTTTCGAACGATCCTCAACCGGAAGTAGAGTATGAAAGTTGGAATAGAAGGACGCGAGAAGGGGCGCAACACGAGAGGCTCCTCGATCTCCGAATTCGGACCGGCGCTCGGGCTGCTTATCATCTGCTTTTTCTTCCCGCTAGTGGACATGCTGGCCATGGCCGTATCTTATGGTTGCATCATGGTGTTGAATATGTCCCAGGTGAACGAGGCGTCGCTTCTCAACTGGACCGACGGCACCACCAACGCCTCGGACACGGTAACCAAAACCATCCCCGGCAACTGGGTGAAGTCCGGCTTCGGACAGTATGTGAGGGTGGCGGGATCGCCGCAGACGAAGGTGTATTTCCGCCAGGGGCAGACCGGTACCATGTCCGGTGGCGATCAGTTCACGGACAAGATCGTGATGGTCAAGACGACCGTGACCTGCAATCCTTTCCTTCCCATCCCCGTGCCCGGGGTGAAAGCTCCCGGGCTGAATGCCCCGATGACGTTTGCCGTGTCGTCCGAGCGGACGATGGAGAATCCCGACTACGCTGCCGCTCAGCCGAGCTGACGGCTCATATAGCTCAAATGTGGGGTGAAGAGATGAAGGTCAATAAGGGGTCCGGGCGCGGACAGGGATTTATTGAAGTTGTTTCGGTGGCGCTTGTTCTGATACCGCTTGCCCTTGCCCTGCTCGATCTGATCGTGGTGGTTATCGCCAACTCCATGAACGACACCGCCGCCAAGAATTGCGCGCGCGCGGCGGCCAATCAAGGCGATCAAAACTCAGCGAACCAGGCTGCCGCGAAAGCTCTTGCCACCTTCAACAGTTCCGCCATCGTCCACTCGATAAATCAGCAATGCACCTGGACCACGGACACGGCGACCGTGAAAACCACCATGGTGGTGAACCTGCCGGTTCCCTTCCCCGGATTCGGGCAGCTCACCTTCGTGGCCCAGGACGTCGAGCCGGTCGTTTCCAACTAGGAGACCTCATCCGATGATAAAGCCGCGCAACAGGCTGAAAGGAAGCGCAATAGTATTCGGCGCCGCGCTCGCCGTCATC
>JAJPGY010000042.1 GCA_021325555.1 Pseudomonadota bacterium
GACAGATGAAACCACGCGGCCAGCGTGCGTCAAAAACAGCTTGCGGGCAGGCTTCCTCCCTTGCGAACTTTTTCTGGAGTTGCGGCAAAGTTAAATCGACGCAGGCCATAAACATCTCCAATTTTGGGGTATAACACTATAAAACCCAGTACAACAAGAACCAAGAAATAGCCAAATGACGCAATATCCAAACAGGCGTGCGAGCAAGGAAAAAGGCCGGGGGCAGAATCCGGTGAAGGAATCCCACCCCCGGTGCTTTGATCCTCAGTCCTCGTGCTGGCAGCAGCAGGACTGGCTGGCGTGCCGAACCGGCGCCCGCAAGCCCTTCTGCACATGCTGCTTGGCCTGCGGGGTGCAGAAGATCACGATCTCCTTGAGCTTCGGCTCCCCGTCCAGCTCCGCCAGCTTGCGCTCGACAATCTCCCGCAGGAGGTGAGCCGTCCCCTTGAGGTTCAGGCTCGAGCCGGTCATGCGGTTGGCCGGGAACGGGATCGTCACGTGTTCGACCCCGAGTTCCAGCGCCTTGTCGATGAGCTGGGCGAAGACCTTGCAGGCTGCCTTGCAGTCGAACTGCTCGCTGGACCCCAGTCCGACCAGCAGCACGTGGCGCTGCGGGTTGTCGTGGATCTCCGGCTTGAGGTCGAGGTGGATGCGCTGTCCGAGCCGCCCACCGAACCTGTGCTGCTTCACCTTGCGAGAGAGCAGCCCACCAAGCCTGTTGTCCAGAACCTGCGGACCTGGCCCGAGGGTTGTGCCGGCGGGCTTGGTCAACAGAAGCAGGTCAGTCCGGATGTCTTCCACACCCGGGCTGGCCGATGTGCCCATGCGGGCATCGATGGTGAATTTGGGTGTCATGCGCGAATACTCCTTCTGCCACAACAGTCGGCCTGTCTGGCTGTGGTCATTGGGAATTACTTTGAAAAGATGCCGGGATCTCCGGCTAGAACTCCGAGGCGGGCCGGCCATGGCCATCGCCGCCGGTGTCAGCGCCGCAGTCCGAATCGCTGAGCCCATCCAGCTTGTCGCAAGCATCGAAAGCCGCGTCGGCAATCGCCGCCGGCTCCGATGTGTCTTGCCAGATGGACTGCAGGGTCGGATAGGCGATGGGGTCACCGATCTCACCCAGCGCGTAGATTGCCGCCTTGCGAACGCCGTCATCGGGGTCGGCGGCGGCAAGCTCAATCAGGTCGTCGACCGCCAGGGTCAAGCCCGGATAAGCCAGCCGGAATGCGGCATTCTTGCGCTGCTGAGCATCCTTGCTTGAGAGGTCGGACAGAAGCGCCCGAGCCTCCTGCTCCGTCATGTCTCTACCTCCCGGTAAACATCCCCGCGCCCCGCAAGAAACTCGAAGGGCTGACTAGAAGGCATTCCTAGTCCGGGACAACGGTTGACTGAAGGTATTGCGAACCTTTCGGTTGAGAAAGAAAGCAAGAAATGCATTCAGAGACTAGGCAATTCACCCGGATCCAAACAATAGGGCCCACTTAGAGCCAGCTCAGAAACCCTGGCCACGCCGCTTACGCCGCTGCGATCAGTTGCCAGCAGATGGTCAGCCTGCCAAATTACGGGCGCCCTCAAAGCTCGCCCCGGCCTGGATTTACGGCGCCATAAAAATTATCTGATGGCTAGCGCGGCTGGCCCAACCAGAAACAGGCGCTGGACCGCAGGTTGCGCAAAGGTTTGCAACATGGCTACCAGCTGTCCAGGTATAGCGCAGCGAGGCTAAGCATGGCTTCCCGTAATTGATCCAGCCGCATGCACTGTGATAGTTACAATGCCGAGTTCCTCACAACAATTCTCTCAAACGGTTCACACGGCATAAGCACCAAACGATGCTGATTTTCTTCAACCTCACCTGGATGGCATAGCAGATTGCGTGCCACCCGGGTTGGTATCAGCGCTGGTTCGGCCCCTGGGCCACCTCAGCCAGCGCCGTCAACTGATGCCGGCAATATCCGGCTTCTCTTGGAGTTGCCCATGCAATACGCAAGCAAGCTTTGCCAGGCCGATTCAGGCCAACTGCTTTCTCAGCTCATCCACCCGTCCGTCTTCTCCCTGCTGGGGCTTTCCACACCGCTACCGGCTCCGGAGAACAACGAGACCCCGGATGTGCTCACGCTCACTTACCGGGGCAGCAACGGCAACATCGTTGTGCGCAACGACGGCATCCGCCTCCTCATCGAGGCCTTCCTCGGCGCGGTGCCGGTTCTTCGCTGCGCCCTGCGCGACCGCCAGCTCGATGGAACGGAGGCCGGCTCCGCGCTGACCTTCTTCCCCAACACCGACCCGGCGTGCAATCGCCTGCCGGCCCCCGGCACGCTGGCTGCCGAGCTTTCAATCTACTCCTGGGACCCCAACACCTACCTGGCCGGTCTGGATGTCGAGGGAACGGTCGGGCACTTCATCGCCGACCCTGACCACTACATCTGGAAGAACTTCGACCCGGACACGTTCTTCAAGCTCTGGGAGCAGGTCTTCTTCGTCGGCCGGGCACCATGGCAGACCGCGCGTCCGATGAGCGGCGTGGCCACCTACTTCGTCAAGCAGTCCATCTCTTTCTTGAAGGGGCTGGGCTACCACCGCCTGGATGCCGTGCCGAGCTGGTTCAACGTGGCCCGCTTCCTGAAGAAGCTCGGGTTCAAGTTCACCTACGGCGAGCACGAGCAGGCGTACGACGCGATCGTGCGGGGGTTCAAGGGCTTCCCCTCCCTCGACCACTCCCAGCAGTCATGGCTGGTGGCGCTGCAGAACGTGCCGGAGAGCTACCTTCCCGCCGATCTCAAACTGCCGGCACGCTGGCCCGTGACCCACACGAACATGTACTGGGTGCGGATGCATGTGGACCTGAATCCCATCCCCGTGCCGGACAAGGTGGGCTCACAGCTGACCGAGCGGATTTCCAGGCTCAAGGTCTGCCCGCCGGCGGAGACGGTCGAGCCCGTTCTCCACACGGCGGCGAACTGCCCGTGCCACACCACCCTTGGTGCCTCCAGCCCGGCGGCGACCGGTCCGGCAGCCACCTCCCCCGTCGAGCCCCCATCGCCGCAGACACCGGAATCGCCTGCTCCTGCCGGGCAGGGACAGCAGCCGGTCGAGGGCTCTAAGCAGTAATTCACGCGTTTTTCGGGCTGCCCGCCGGGCGGCGGCACAGCGAACAGCCCGAAAACGCACCACATGAAACTCGTGGAGCGCCTATGAACATAGCCAGGGTCTGCAATCCGGAAGCCGAGGAGCCATTCCACTGCTTCTGCGACCGAACCACAACCTGCGTCCGCCTGCCTCAGGGCAGCAACTGCCAGCTCTATATCCAGGTCGACGAGCCCGGCCAGCTGGTCATCGAGGCGGACGGAGCCGAGCTCTACTCTTGCCCGGTAGATCCGGGCACGCGCCTGTTCCCGCTTTCCCCGGTGCTCAATCCGGCCGTTCGCCGGGACGCGCGGTCGATCCTCTCCGTCTTCGCCAACTCGATTGTCGGCAGGCAGCCGATCCGGGATTTCAAGGTCGTCGTCAAACGCAGCGACAGGCCTTCAGCCCCGGTGGCAGCCACTTTCGACTTCCGCCTTCTGGCGCCGGCCGAATACGACCGGGCCTACCAGGAACATGTCTCCGAGTGCTGCCGACCGCTCAGCCAGCGCGCGCTGGTCGTCGACTGGCAGCCGGAGGCGGAAAAGCGCTGCTGGAACTGCCGGCAGCTTCTGCCCGCGGAAAGCCCCGCCTACTGCAAGCAGTGCGGGGCCGACCAGGAACAAGAGGTCGGGCAGCAATAGCCAATTGCTGAGCCCAGCCCTCTACGGGGGCGGCAGCCTGGTCATCCGGCACGTGCCGGAGCCGGGCTGCCGCATCGCCCGTTTTTGCCGCCAGCGGCTGTCATTGTGCTCTACGCTTCTTCAGTCCTTCTCTCCTTTGACCCACGCCTGTTTGGATATTGCATCATTTGGCTATTTCTTGGTTCTTGTTGTACTGGGTTTTATAGTGTTATACCCCAAAATTGGAGATGTTTACGGCCTGCGTCGATTTAACTTTGCCGCAACTCCAGAAAAAGTTCGCAAGGGAGGAAGCCTGCCCGCAAGCTGTTTTTGACGCACGCTGGCCGCGTGGTTTCATCTGTC